>DATJBB010000008.1:0-6112 GCA_035515635.1 Nitrososphaerales archaeon | reverse complement strand
GACCCGGCAGGGATTGCCAGCTAGGTCAAGGGTTCAAATCCCGGGTTTCTACAAGAGGGTTCCGAAAAAGCTCGAACATCGCTTAACTTGACAAACGGAACTCATTCTAAGCTATTTTTGAACAGTGGGCCGGAAGGGATTTGAACCCTTGACCTCTCGATTATCAGTCGAGTGCTCTAGCCAAGCTGAGCTACCGGCCCGCTAGTCCTCGGCACCCCGCGGTTCGCCTTTAATTATTTTGGAAAAGATAAGAGCGGACCCATCGGGCTCACCGGCGATGGGCCGGTAGTTCAGTTGGTACGAACGCCCGCCTTGCACGCGGGAGAGAGCGCGAGCTCCCCGACGCCAGGGGTTCAAGTCCCCTCCGGTCCACCACCAGTCTTAGTCCGCGCGCGAACGGTTAAGTTCGGGTGGCACGCAGACAGCTCCGTTGGCTGAGGTGGCGAAGGGCGTCCGCCGCGTCCCAGGGTTCTCCAATAGCTACCTGGTGGAGCAGCCCGACGGCAAGCTGACGCTGGTGGACTGCGGCTTCCAGCCCAACGGGGAGAAGATACTGGCGGAGGTGGCGTCGATGGGCAGGAAGCCCGCCGACGTCACGATGATCGTGCTCACCCACGGCCACCAGGACCACTCGAGGGGCGCTGCCAAGCTCAAGGGGGCGACAGGGGCGAGGCTCGCCGCCCACGAGTCGGAGGTGGACTACGTCACCCAGAAGAACCGGTATCCGCCGCCCAAGGGCGGGATGCGCGCGATGGCTGCCCTGCTGGGGGCGTTCGTCAAGGTCGCCCCAGCGGAGGTCGATGTGAGGCTCAAGGAAGGGGACAAGGTCGGGAGGCTGGAGGTGGTCCACACACCCGGGCACACCCCTGGGAGCATCGTCCTGCTCGACCCCGCGACCAAGAGCGTCTTCTCGGGCGACACCGTGGTGTCCGAGAAGGAGGGCCTTTCGGGTCCGAACAGCAGCTTCACGATGGACATGGATGAGGCGAAGAGGTCGGTCGTCAAGATCTCAGCGCTGAGCTTCGAGACGGTGCTGCCGGGCCACGGCGACCCCTTCACAGCGGCCGACGCGCCCGCGCGGGTCAGGAAGCTAGCCTGAGCCGGTCCACCGCTTATATCGCACCCGGGTGGTCGGTGGTCCCATGAGTTCCCCTAAGATGGCCCGCCTCGTCCCGCAGCCTGAAGGTACCCAGCCAGAGGAGATGGTACACATCTCGTCGTTCGCCTTCATCAAGAAGGGAGGGAAGATGGTCCTCGTTCGGAGGACAAAGCCCGAGCGCTGGGCAGGCAAGTGGTGTATCCCCGGGGCGGTTCTCTACTACGGGGAGGACCCGGCGGCCGGGGCGAAGAGATTGGTGATGGAGCAACTTGGCGCCGCCGCGAAGAAGGTCCAGCTCGCCGACGTCCAGTCCTACGGGGACAGGCACTGGGACATCTGCTTCGTCTACGATGTCGAGATAGACGGCCTCGGCAAGCTCGGGGCGGACTTTGAAAAGGCGGACTACTTCGACCCAGGCAAGCTACCGCCGGAGACGAGAGACGACCACAAGGAGGTCGTCGATGTGGCCAGGTCGAGAAAGGCCATCTGAGCGATGGGCGCTTGAACTTCAAGGTCCTCGGCGGCGGGATGAAGGTCTCCGAGGTCGGGATGGGGACATACTACGACCCAATGTGGATATTCGAGGCGAGGGGACTCAGGTGGAGGAGGGGGGCCCGGACCAAGGTCGAGGCCATGAAGGCGGGGCTCGACGCAGGGATGAACTTCATCGACACCGCCGAGCTCTACGGCACGGAGCCTCTGGTCGCTGATGCGATTCGCGGGAAGAAGAGGGACGAGCTCTTCATCGCGACCAAGGTCTGGCCGAACCACCTGCGGAGGGACGCCCTCGTCAGGGCGCTCGAGCGGAGCCTGAGAAGGCTCGGGACCCCCTACGTCGACCTCTACCAGGTCCACTTCCCCAACAGCAGGGTGCCGATATCAGAGACCATGGCTGCGATGGAGGAGATGAAGGACAAGGGGAAGGTCGTCTCGATAGGGGTGAGCAACTTCTCGCTCGAGCAGACCGAGGCGGCCCAGGAGGCTCTGAAGAGGTCGCAGCTGGCGTCCAACCAGGTCCAGTACTCGCTGGCGCACAGGGACATTGAGGGAGACCTCCTCCCCTACTGCGAGGGCAACAACATCTCGATCATCTGCTACTACCCGCTGGGCCACGGCAAGCTGCCCCGGGCGAGACAGAAGATGGAGCGGGTCTGCAGGGAATACTCCAAGACTCCGGCGCAGGTGGCGCTCAACTGGCTCGTGACCGGAAGGAACGTCTTCGCAATACCTCGCGCCTCGAGGGCGGCGCACGTCACGGAGAACGCGGGGGCGAGCGGCTGGGAGATGAAGCCCGAGGACAGGCAGCAGCTCGAGTCGGCGTTCCCGAGATAGAAAAGGGAGAGGGAGGTGTAGCCTCTGGCTACACCGTCTTCATCATCTTGGCCATCATCGCGTCTGTCATCTTCATCCCTGGGTGAGCGTCGGCGACGTGCATCATCGCGTGCTTCTTGAGGTCGCTCTCTCCCATCGGGGTGATGAGGGTCCAGCCGCATTCGCAGGACATCATCTTTGCCATTGGCGTGTTTTAGGCGCTTTCGTGTAATAAGGGTTTGTCGGATTCTTCTGAGTAATATTATCGCGTCTCGGCTAACTCCAAACGTTTAATCCGCGATGGGAAAGGGAAGGAAAGGATGGAAGCTCAAGTCGACTCGATCATGCAGAAGAAGCCCGAGGCAGTCGACCCCGACCTCACTGTGAACAAGGCGGCTGCCATCATCGCGAAGAGGAGCGAGCAGTGCTTGATAGTGGCGAAGGACGACTTTGTGGTCGGGATAGTGACATCGAGCGACATGATTGAGAAGGTCATAGCGGTGGGGGCGAACCCGGCCAAGGTCTACGTAAGGGACATCATGTCGACGCCCGTGGTGACGGTCAACTCGAAGGCGACCATCGCCGAGGCAGCCGAGATAATGAGCGCCTATGGGGTCAGGAAGCTCCCCGTGGTGAACGACTCGGGTGGCCTGAAGGGGGTGGTGACGTCGCTCGAGCTGGCCGGATTCCTCGCCAAGCTGAGCGGGTTCCAGGACCCAGCCCTCAACGCGCTCGCCAAGATCAAACAGGATGGCGGGGGCGGCCCGTACCGCTGACCTAGCGCCTGGAGCCGGCCTTTCGCTTCTGGAACGTGACCTCGAGGACGCCGTTGTTGAAGGTCGACCTTGAGGGCTGGGCCTCGACCGGGGTCGGGAGCTCCAGTTCCTTGCGGTACTTGCGAGTCCTCGTCTCCGCGGATATCTCCAGGACATTGCCCTTGGCCGCCACCTGGATGTCCTCCTTCCTCGCCCCAGGGAGCTCGGCGACGACCCTCACCTCATTCTCGCCGTCGACGACGTCCACGAGGGGCTCCCTCTCGTCCGAGAGCGCCTGATGCCAGTTCTTGTGTGGTCCGGGCTTTACGTTCCCGAACTCCCTGATGACGGGTTTGCCGTCGGGGCCGACGGTCATGGAGTAACCGTAGACGATGGGGCCGACCTCCCTCGTGATGCTCCCGTCCTTGGCCCTTTTCTCCTTGACCAGATCCTTGGGGAGGTTCTCTATGTCGCCGAGGGACATGAAGCTCTTCTCCATCTCCTTCATCATCTCCTCGACCTCGGGGAAGGACCAGGGGCCGAAGGGCATCATGCTCTTCCATCGCTTGATCCACTCGTCGTCCGAAGACAAGACTGGGGAGAAGCCCGCCCGATTCTATAAACGCTTTCCGGAAAAGGTTTTTACGAATGCCGCCTCGCGGAAAATTTCCTAGGTGGTCTTGGGTTTGGGACTCTACGTGAGGATGGCGCTCCTCTTCTTCGTCCTCACGGGGCTTTTGATGCTGATTGGATACGCTATCGGGCTTTACTTCGGCGACCCCCTCCTCTTCGCCCTCCTGGGGCTGGTCCTGGCAGGGGTGGTGAACTTCGTCTCCTACTACTGGAGCGACACCATCGTCGTCAAGATGAGCAGGGCGAGGATAATCCAAGAATCAGACAACCCGACGCTCTACGGGGTCGTCCAGAGGGTGGCGCAGCGGGCACAGATCCCGACGCCACGGGTGGGGATCGTCGACTCGCCGCAGCCCAACGCCTTTGCGACAGGGCGGGGGCCGAGCAAGTCGGTCGTCGTCGCCACCTCGAGCATACTCCAGACACTCACCGTCCCAGAGCTGGAGGCGGTCATAGGGCACGAGATAGGCCACGTCGTCCACAGGGACGTCCTGACGTCGAGCGTGGCTGCGACCATCGCCGGCGTGATCTCGTACATAGGGAACATCGCGCTCTACTCCATGATGTTCGGCGGAACGGGGAACAACAGGCAGGGCGGGAACCCTCTGATGCTCATGGCGGCCGTGATACTCGTCCCTCTCGGGGCGACCTTCGTCCAGCTCGGCATCTCTAGGGGTCTGGAGTACAACGCAGACGAGTACGGGGCGAAGCTGACCCAGAACCCCGGGGGGCTCGCCTCGGCCCTGGAGAAGATAACAGCGAAGGCGCAGACCAGGCCAATCTCGAGAGGAGGCGCGACCTCGACTGGGGGACCGTCGCCCGCGACGGCCTCGCTCTGGATAGTCAATCCCTTCAAGGGGAGCTCGTTCCTCGAGCTCTTCTCGACCCACCCTTCTGTCAAGCACAGGGTCGAGAGGCTGAGGAGGATCGGCCTCCAGATGGGCGTTGCGGTCTACTGAGCAGTCCTAACGGCGCGGAGGTGGGCCTTGCTCCTCCTGATGTCCTCTGGGCTGGCCACGTCGCCCCTGTGCCTGAACGGGCCCACGAGGGCGCGCGTCCCGCGGAGGGAGGCCGCCCTTGCATCCTCGACAGTCTTGCCTATCCCTGCGACCGCCACGGAGCGTGACGAGCCCATGACCGTCTTCCCGTCCTCCAGCCTGAGGTCCATCGGGAAGATCCTGACCTCGTCGCTCCTCTTCGCGAGGGAAAGGGCGCGCCTGATGTCCACCTGCACGTCAACTGCTGAGGACGCGCCCGTTCCGTATCCCAGCGGGACGGAGCAAGTGACTACGGAGGCCCTGTTCGAGAACCTGATCCCCTTGAGGTTGCCGTCGATCATCCGGTAGCAGACGTCGACATAGTCGTCGAGCATCGTCGTGAGGAAGCAGATCTGCTCCGTGTTGCCTCCTCTGCTGTTCCGCTCAAGGATCTTGAACCCACCCTTTGTGTGCATCAGGGCGTCGTAGAGGACGATGCCGCGGAGACCGGGGTTGGAGCCCTTGCCCTTCCACCTCCTGAACGCCGCCTCCTCGAGCCTGACCACGCGCTCCCACTCGGAGGGGGGCAGGAAGGGGAGGGAGTCCCCGCGCGAGCGGTAGCTCCCCATCCCACCGGTCAGCTTGCCCTCGTTACCGTCGAGGGCGCGCTTGTAGTCTCGCGTCAGGGGCGCGGGGACGAAGTGCTTGCCGTCGCTGAAGGCGTGGAAGCTCGACTCCTCGCCTTCGATCCTCTCCTCCACCACGACCCTTCCCTTCGAATAGACGTTCCTGAAGAAGGCCACCGCCTCCTCCTGGGTGAAGAAGTCGCTGCCTGAGACCCCGACCCCTGCCCCGCGGGCCGGTGCGTCGGGCTTGATCGCGACGCCCCCCTCGATTTCGCCCAGGAGGCGGGAGAAGTCTGCGACCGCCCGGGCCTCGTCCCCGTACTCTCTGGGGTCGAAGACCTTGTTGCGCGGGTTCGCCTCGGGGCATATCCTCTCGAACAACAGGCGCTGGTCGGCCTTGCTCGCCTCGACGGCGAACTCCTTGGTGACGCAGACGAACGGGACGCCGGTCTCTCTCTCGACTATGTCCCTCCCGCCGGCGGTCACAAAGTCCTCCGTGTCTGTCAGGCCGAAGGCGAGGCGCGTCTTGTGCTTGGCGGCGAACTTCGCGACCTCGTGGACTGCAAGGTCTGGGACGACCTTGTGGTCGGTCGCCGAAAGGAAGTTGGAGGGGTTTGCTTGCCTCTCGACGACGTAGAACTCTGGCGCGTACCTCTCGCTCCTCGAGAAGGTGTCTATGATGGCCGAGGAGCTGAGACATTTTGATACGAT
>DATJBB010000007.1:0-40494 GCA_035515635.1 Nitrososphaerales archaeon | reverse complement strand
AACGACCAGGTAACCTGAGCGGCCAGCGAGCGTCCCGAGCCCTCGCGCGGCGAGATCCAGCGACCGGGGTCGGACCGGTCTGGTCCAGGGATATGCCGAGCTGGAAACCCGAGTCGAATCAGACCAGACATGGAGTTCTTCTGGAAATCGGATAAATCTGATAATAGCGGCTCGGGTCCAAGCGGCTGAAAGCATGAACCCAAACTTTAGCCCCAAGACACCGCTGCAGGCGGCGCAGGAAGTACTGGAACAAGAGGTCAGAGGGGAATCCCCGTACGGAACCGGTCGGCATGTCCGACCAATGCTGGAATACGAGACGGCGCCGCAGCCCCGCCTTTCGCCAGGGACGCGGTTCTTCAACTACCCCGGCGCGAACGAATCCGGACGTGCCGCGGCCCGAGGGTCCCGGGACGCCACGATGGATTCCTTGGTCGACCTGCTATTCTGACCGCCAACCGGTCTCGAGGGCGGATCCAGTAAGCTGACCCGGCGGCAGTATCGAATGCTGAAGACCCCCTCGAATCTTCAGCGGATCGTCCCCGATGCGTCGGGGATTCGGACGTCTCCATCGAAACACAGTTCGCGGCCGAGAACGCTTTATTACGCCATGGCCACCTCCGCCCAATGGTCGATTGGTTTGATCTCCGCGTGCATCCTGATCAGGACAGAGCGAGGGAGGATGGAGGAGCTCGCAAAGAAGCTGAGGCAGATCCCCGAGGTGAAGAGGGCGTTCGCCGTCCTGGGGCGCTACGACATCGTAGTCGACGTCGAGGCCGCCGACGGGAAGCACCTGGCCAGGGCGGTCACCAAGACCATGAGGCTCGGAGGCGTGG
This sequence comes from Nitrososphaerales archaeon, assembly GCA_035515635.1. Lineage (GTDB taxonomy): Archaea > Thermoproteota > Nitrososphaeria > Nitrososphaerales > Gagatemarchaeaceae > Gagatemarchaeum. The sequence continues at coordinate 39,661 of DATJBB010000007.1, read as the reverse complement.
TCTTCACAGAGACGCTCCCGGAGGTCGAGGAGTGATGGTGCTGAACACGTGCATCCTCATCAAGACGACCCCCCTCGACGCCGAGGACGTCCTACAGGCGACCAGGAAGGTCAAGGGTGTCCGCAAGGCGTTCCTGGGCTACGGCAGGTACGACATCATCGCCTTCGGCGAGGGCGCGGGCTACCCGGAGATCAGGAAGATATCTGAGCTCATCAACGATATCAAGGGCGTAAGAAGCACCGAGACGCTCGTCGAGGGCTGAGCGAGGTCTACTGGGTCGCTGCGCGAAGCTGCGTCGCGTCCTGGACGACACTCATCACCTTGTTGACGAACCTGGCCGCGTATGCCCCGTCGAGTATCCTGTGGTCGAAGCTGAGCGAGAGGAACATCACATCGCGGGCCTCTATCCTCCCGTCCCTGACCACCGGCCTCTTCGCGATCTTGTGGGTCCCGAGGATCGCCGACTCTGGGTAGTTGATTATCGGGGTCGCGAACAGCCCTCCCACCGACCCCTGGTTCGTTATCGTGAAGGTCGAGCCGTGGACTTCGTCCAGCGTGAGCTGCCCCGCCCTCGCCTTCGCCGCGAGCTGCTGGATCTCCGCCGCTATCTGGAAGACGTCCTTCTTGTCCGCATCTTTCACGACCGGGACCACCAGCCCGTTCTCCGTGTCGGTGGCTATCCCGATGTTGTAGCTCTTCTTCAGGACTAGCTCGCCGGCCTGCTCGTCGAGCGAGGCGTTGACGTAGGGGAACTCCTTCAGCGCCGGGATGACCGCCTTTACGATGAGCGGCAGGTAGGTGAGCTTCACCCCGCGCCTCTCTCCCTCTGCCTTGAGCGACTCCCTCAGGGCGACCAGCTCGGTCATGTCGGCCTCGTCGACGTGAGTCACCTGCGCTGTGGTGTGGATCGACCTGGACATCCTCTCGGCGACGATCTTCCTCAGCCCCCTGAGGGGCACCCTCTCCTCGCTGGCGTTCGCCATCGAGACGGTCACGGTCGTCGCCTGTGTCCCCGCGCCCTGGCCGGCCGCTCTCTTGACGTCATCCTCGGTTATCCTCCCACCGGGCCCCGACCCGCGCACCCGTGTGATGTCCACGCCCATCTCGCGCGCCATCCTCCTTGTCGCCGGCGTGGCGAGGACCGATTCTGCGCCCGTCCTGACCTGGGGCGGGGGCGACACCTGGGGCTGCTGCAGGCTGGCCTGTGGTGCGCCTGTCTTCGCAGGGGCCGACGTCGGAGCGGGAGACCCTCCCTCGGAGTCGATTGAGATGATGACCTGCCCGACCTTGACGATGTCACCCTCCTTCGCGAGAATTCTGGAGACCTTGCCAGTCCACGGCGACGGAATCTGGACGTTTACTTTGTCAGTCATCACCTCTACGAGGGGTTGTTCTTCCGAGACCTTGTCTCCCGCATTTACCAACCACTTCAAGATCTCACCCTCGGCCACCCCTTCCCCAATGTCTGGTAACTTGAGATCCATTTGCTTCACCGGAGGCACTCCTGGGGTGCTTAAAAGAAGTCTAGTAGCCAGCGGCCTTTTTGATCGCCCGAAGCACCCTTTCCGGGTTCGGGAGGTAGGTGCTCTCCAGCGCGTAGGGGAACGGGGTGTCGAACCCTCCCATCCTGACTATGGGTGCTTGCAGCGAGTCGATGGCGCGCTCCGCGATCTGCGCCGCGATCTCACCGCCGAACCCCGATATCTTGGTGGCCTCGTGGGCGATCACGACCCTCCCCGTCTTCCTGACCGAGGCCAGTATCGTCTCGAGGTCGAAGGGCATCAGCGTCCTCATGTCGATGACCTCCACCGATATCCCCTCCTTCGAGGCCAGCTCTGCCGCCTCCTTGCACGTGTGGACTATGGCCGACCAGCATATCAGCGTCACGTCGGTCCCCTCCCTGAGGACCTTCGCCTTGCCGAAGGGTATGGCGAACTCCTCGTCCGCGGGGAGCTCCTCCTTGACCGTCCGGTAGACGCGCTTCGGCTCGAAGAAGATGACGGGGTCTGGGTTCCTGATGGCCGTCCTGAGGAGCCCCATCGTGTCCGTCGGCGTCGATGGCGTGGCCACATAGAGCCCGGGGGTGTGCGTGAAGTAGACCTCGGTGCTCTGCGAGTGGTACAGCCCGCCCTTGATGCCTCCGCCGCTGGGCGCCCTTATCACGACGTGCGCGGGGGTGTGCCCCGCCGACCTGTACCTGAGCTTCGCCAGCTCGCTGACGATCTGGTTGAACCCTGGGTAGATGAAGTCCAAGAACTGGATCTCGACGACGGGCTCGAGCCCGTTGACCGACATCCCGATCGCCGTCCCTATGATCCCGTCCTCGGCGATGGGCGTGTCGATGACCCTCTGGGGGCCGAACTCGTTGAGGAGCCCCGCCGTCGCCCTGAAGACCCCTCCGTCCCGGCCGATGTCCTCGCCGAGGAGGACGACGTTGGCGTTCCTCCTCATCTCCGTCCTGAGCGTCTCGTTCACGCTCTGGACTATGTTCGAGAGCGTCAATGCGACCGCTACTCGCCGCCCTTCTGCCCGCGGTCTGCCTCGTTCGCCATGAACTCCTCCGCCTCCTCGCGGATGTGCCACGGCATCTCTGAATAGACCTCCGTGAAGAGGGTCGAGGGGTCGGGCGGGGGTATCGCCTCCCGCTCCTTTACGACACGCGCCATCTCCGCATCGATCTCCGCCATTATCTTCTGGCTGGCCTGCTCGGTGAGGGCGCCCTTCTTCATCAGGTATGCGGTGAACCTCGTTATCGGGTCCCTCCTCCTCCACATCTCGACCTCCTCCTGGCTCCTGTAGATGCTCGGGTCGTCGGAGGTCGAGTGGCCCCCCATCCTGTATGTGACCGCCTCGATGAGGGTCGGCCCGCCTCCGGACCGCGCCTTGTCGATGGCCGACTTCGTCGCCTTGTAGACGGCCAAGACGTCGTTCCCGTCTATCTGGACTCCGTCGAACCCGTACGCCTCCGCCTTGATCGCGATGCTCTCCGACGCGGTCGACCGCCTGGTGGGTAAGGAGATGGCGTACTGGTTGTTCTCGCAGAAGAAGACGACCGGGGTCTTCCAGACGCCGGCGAAGTTGAGCGCGGCGTGGAACTCCCCCTGGGAGGTCGCCCCCTCCCCGAACGAGACCAGAGCTATTGACTTCTCGCCCCTGAACTTGGACGCGTATGCCACCCCCACCGCGTGGAGGAGCTTCGAGCCTATGGGGCTCGACATCGAGATCATCTTCCATTTGGCGAAGCCCCAGTGCACCGGCATGTTCCTCCCCTTGTTCTCGTCCGCGGAGTTGCCCATTATCTGGTCGAAGAGAGCGCTCAAGGGGACACCCCTCACCAGGCACGTCCCGGGGTCCCTGTAGCTCGGGAAGGCCCAGTCGTTCGTGCCGAGGCAGTAGGACATCCCGATCTGGCACGCCTCCTGGCCGGTCGACTCCATGAAGAACCCGATCCTGCCCTGGCGCTGGAGGGACATCCCCTTCTCGTTGAACCTCCTCACCGTGAGCATGTACCTGTGCATCCTGAGGAGGTCCTCATGGCTCAGGTCTGGTTCGACTTTAGGATCAAATTCGCCGTCCGCCCTAATCACCTGGAGCATTTCCAAGTCTGGTCTAGCTCGGCTTGGGGCGAGCGATTTTTTCCGCCAAATAAGGCTTTTTGATTATTCGATGAAGACTTCGTTAATCGTCGCGTTGCGCTTCTCCACGAGGGATTTCACGAACAGCTCTCCGGCCCTGTAGCTCGACCTCACGAGCGGGCCTGACGCGACGTACTTGAAACCGTACTCCTCCTCGCCGACCTTCTTGTAGTGCCGGAACGTCTCGGGCGCGACGAACTCCTCGACCTTGAGGTGCCTCGACGAAGGCCTGAGGTACTGCCCCACGGTGAGGAAGTCCACGCCGGCGTCCCTCAGGTGCATCATCGCGAGCCTCACCTCCTCCTCCGTCTCGCCCAGCCCGAGCATTATCGACGATTTCGTGAACGTCCTCCCATCCAGCTTCTTGACCGTCCTGAGGACGGACAGCGACTGCCAGTACCCCGCCCTAGGGTCCCTCACCCTCGGGGTGAGGAAGAGAGTGGTCTCGACGTTGTGGGCGATCACGTCCGGCCTCGCCTCGACCACCGTCCTGATCTGGTCGAGGTCGTTCTGGAAGTCTGGGATGAGAACCTCGACGAGGATCCCGGGGTTCATCTCCTTGACCGCGCGTATGGTCTTGGCGAAGTGCCCCGACCCGCCATCTGGGAGGTCGTCCCTGTCCACGGAGGTGAGCACCACATACGTCAGACCCATCCTCGAGAGGGTCAGCGCCACGTTCTCCGGCTCGAGCGGGTCGGGCTCTCCTGTCGGCCTCCCCGGGGTGACCATGCAGAACCTGCAGGCCCTCGAGCAGACGTCTCCCATCAGCATGAGGGTCGCCGTCCCGCTCCCCCAGCACTCCGCAACGTTGGGGCAGTGCGCCTCCTCGCACACGGTGTGAAGGTTGAGCTCCTTGAAGAGGCCCTTGAGCCTCCGGTAGTTCTCCCCTTCGTCCCCGACCCCGTCGGGCGGGAGGACCGTGAGCCACTCGGGCTTTGGTTCCATCAAGCGCGATGCGCCATCCCCCTCGATGGGATGCGCTTTATGTTATCTCAGGAGGGTGCGGTGAGCTTGATCGTCCCGCTGCTGGGCGGGAGGCTCCCGAAGCAGGCGACGCACCCGTCGGTATTGAACCCCGGCTCGAGGTCCTGGTGCAGGCCGCAAAGAACGTGGTTGAACCTGACGTAGTCGCAGACCTCTGTCATCATCCGCAGGGCTTCGCGGTGGTCAGGCTTTTCAGACGCGAGCACGGCCGCGACCCCGTCCGCGGCCTTCCTGATGTTCTCGTCCACCTCAAGGTCGAGCATCATCCCCCTCGCCTTCCTCGCATAGTTGCTGACCGAGGCCTGGGTCACGCCGAGCCTCGTGGCGACCTCCTGCTGGGTCATCCCGTAGTCCTCCGTCATCCTCTTCGAGACCATCGCCCTGAAGGCCGGGAGCGCCGACTTCGCGACAATCTCGTAGGGGTGGATCATGCGAGAACGAGTATAACGCTCGTTATATTTAAGTGTGGGCGCCTTTCGGGAGTTCCACCCAGCCCGATCTCGAATCGGGCCTGTGACGTCGACAGACAAGCCAACAATTCACCACCCTTAAATAACGGAGGTGGCCCGATGCCTTTAATGCAACGAACAGGGAACGGAAGTTCGAGTATGCCATGCTTTTCGCTCGACGGAAGAGTTGCATCCACAGCTTTAGTCTAAAGCCTCGCCCCGAGGTCTTTCAGTCGCGAGGCAGAAATCAAAGGTCGATAGTGGTGAATCCATAGAATGACAGAAAAGATGTCAGGCGCCCGGGCCGCCGTTCAGGCCCTAGAGAAGGAGAAGGTAGAGTACATCTTCGGGATGCCGGGCGGAGCCAACCTCCCCCTCTACGACGCGCTCTGGGACTCCAACATCAAGCACATCCTGACCAGGCACGAGCAGATCGCGGCCCACATGGCGGACGCCTACGGCAGGGTGGCCAGGAAGCCCGGCGTCTGCTCGGCGACCTCAGGGCCCGGTGCGACCAACCTGATCACCGGGATAGCGACCGCCTATGCCGACTCCTCGCCCATGGTCGCGATCACCGGACAGGTCGCGAAGGCCATGACGGGGAGGAACGCGTTCCAGGAGACCGACGTCGTCGGGATCGCCACGCCCATCACAAAGTACACCCTCCAGCCGCTCTCCGCCGCCGAGGTGCCGTTCTCGATCAAGGAGGCGTTCTACATCGCCAACACCGGCCGGCCTGGCCCCGTCCTCCTCGACCTCCCCAAGGATGTCCAGCAGGAGGAGGCCGAGATGACCTTCCCCGACAGCGTCAACATCAGGGCGTACAGGTCCAGCGTCCTCGTCGACGCCCAGGACGTGGAGCGCGCGGCCGCGATGATAGTCAAGGCCGAGAGGCCGATCATGTGGGGAGGGGGCGGGGTGAGGATTGCAGACGCGGCCCAGCCCTTCGCCGCCCTCGCCGAGCTGATCAGGGCGCCCGTGATCACGACGCTCCAGGGCAAGGGGGACTTCCCCGAGGACCACCCTCTCTCTCTGGGGCCCATAGGGATGCACGGCAGGGCGGAGGCCAACAAGCTGGTCTCCGAGTCCGACCTCATAGTGGCGGTCGGGGTCAGGTTCTCCGACCGCTCAACCGGCAACTTCTCCGAGTTCGCCCCCTCCGCGAAGATAATCCACATCGACGCCGACCCGACCGAGTTCAACAAGAACAAGGCCGTCGACCTCTCGATCCTTGGCGACGCAAACCAGGTCCTCGGGATGCTGTTCGACGCGGTCGCGAGGAAGATAACCAAGAGCAAGGACCCGCGCGACAACCCATGGCTCAAGCGCGTCAACGACGTCCGCGAGGAGCTAAAGGGAATCCCCGCCTACAGGGACTCGTACGCCGAGCTCTCGGGCCCCAAGGTCGTCAAGAAGCTCCGCGACATCCTCCCCCCCGAGGCCATCCTGACTACGGGAGTGGGGAGGCACCAGATGTGGTGCGAGATCCATTACAGGGTCCTCAGGCCGAGGACCTGGATCACCTCCACGGGGCTCGGGACGATGGGGTTCGGCCTCCCAGCGGCGCTAGGGGCGAAGTTCGCCGCCCCCGACGTCCCTGTGGTCGACTTCGACGGCGACGGGAGCTTCGTGATGACAGAGCAGGCGCTGGCCACAGCCGTGGAGCACAAGCTCCCGGTAGTCTCCGTCATACTCAACGACAGGAGCCTCGGGATGGTCGAGCAGTGGCAGAGGATAATGTACAACAGGCGCTACATCGGGATAAAGTTCCCCAACATCCCCGACTTCGTCAAGCTCGCGGAGGCGTACGGCGCCCACGCCAAGACCGTGGGCTCCGTCGAAGAGTTCGGCAAGGCGATGCGAGAGGGCCTCAGGATGGAGGGCCCGACCGTGATCGAGGTCCCGGTCTCCTCCGAGGAGGACGTCTTCCCCTTCATGCCGCCGGGCAAGGGGATCAAGGACACGGTCTACGGCTCGTCGAAGGAGATGGCGATCTTTTGACCAGGTCGTCGAAGGTCCTCTCGACCCTCGTCGAGAACAAGCCTGGCACCCTCTTCAGGGTGATCCACCTGGTCAGGCTGATGCGCCTCAACATAGAGGGGCTCACCCTGGGGGTGACCAACGGTGGCGCCGACTGCAGGATGACCATGACCTTGAGCGGGGACGACGCTGCGGTAGAGCACGTCGCCAAACAGCTGATGAAGGTCATCGACATTCTGGAGGCTCACACCTACGGCCCCGAGGAGGTCACGGCGAGGGAGCTCGCCCTTGTGAAGATCAACACGGACAAGATCTCAGTCGCGGAGGTCCAGAGGAACACGGGTTGCCGGATAGTCGACTCGTCGAAGCACTCGGTGGTCGCGGAGATAGTCGGCTCGGCCAAGCAGATCGACGAGTTCGTCGAGAGGCTCGGCCAGTCGAACGTGCTCGACATCGCCAGGACCGGAGTGGCTGCGCTCCCCAAGGAGGGTGCCTCAAGATGACCGAGCGCACCATCCGAGTCCTCGACACCACTCTGAGGGACGGGGAGCAGACGCCGGGCGTGTCCCTGACGCCGGACGAAAAGCTCGAGATAGCGATAGCCCTGGACAAGCTCGGCGTCGATGTGATCGAGGCCGGGTTCCCGATAACCTCCAAGGGAGAGCAGGAAGGAGTCAGGAGGATAGCCAAGGCGGGGCTCAGGGCGGAGGTCTCAGGCCTCGCGAGGGCCGAGAAGGTCGACATTGACACCGCAATCAACTGCGGGGTCAAGGGGGTCCACGTCTTCCTCGCCTCCTCGGACATCCACCTCCAGCACAAGCTCCACCTGACGAGGGAGCAGATGGTCAAGCAGTCGGCCGACATGGTCCGCTACGCGAAGAGCTTCGGGGTCAAGGTAGAGTTCTCCGCCGAGGATTCCACTCGGACCGAGATACCCTTCTTCAAGCAGGTGGTCAAGGCCGTCACGGACGCCGGAATCGACAGGTTCGACATCCCCGACACGGTGGGCATCGCGACGCCCGAGAAGATGGCCGACTACGTCAAGGCCGCGCGCTCGGTCTCCGACGCAATGATCAGCGTCCACTGTCACAACGACTATGGCCTCGCCGTGGCGAACAGCCTCGCGGGCGTCGTAGCGGGGGCAGACCAAGCACACCTGACGATCAACGGCATCGGCGAGAGGTCAGGCAACACCTCACTGGAGGAGTTCGTGATGGGGTGCTACAACCTCTACGGCTACAGGACTGGCATCAACTACAGCATGCTCTACGACACGTCGAGGCTGGTCTCCAGGCTGACCGGCGTGGTCATCCAGCCGAACAAGGCTATAATCGGGGACAACGCGTTCGGGCACGAGTCGGGCATCCACACCCACGGCATACTGAGCAACCCCTCCACCTACGAGCCTTTCGACCCCTCGATGGTCGGAAGGACCAGGTGGCTCCAGGCGGGCAAGCACGCGGGTAGGCACGGCATCGCCTATCAGCTCAGGATGATGGGGCTCAAGCCGAAAGAGGACGCCCTGAGGCTGATAGTCGAGAGGGTCAAGGAGATGGGAGACCAGGGCAGGACCATCACCGACAGCGACCTCTACCAGCTGGCCACGCAGATAATGGGCGGCGGCAGCGCGGCGTCGGCGGACATAGTCGAGCTCGAGGGTCTCGAGGTCGTGACTGGCATCAAGAGGCTCCCCAGCGCCACCGTGAAGCTATTGGTCAGGGGCAACCTCCATGAGGCGACCGACGTCGGCGCGGGGCCGGTGGACGCCGCAGTCAACGCCATCCAGAAGATATTCAGCACCATCGACATCGTCAAGCTCAAGGAGTACCGGCTAGAGGCACTGACAGGAGACGCCCAGGCCGTGGCGGACGTCTCGGTCAAGGTCGAGGACAGCGCCGGCCTGACCGCGTCCGGGCGCGGGATGAAGAGGGACATCGTGGTGGCCAGCGTGGAGGCCATAGTCAGCGGGATCAACGCCCTGATGGCGATGAAGCTCCAGAGCCAGCCCTCGACTTCGATCTCCCCGGCCAGCGAGCCTTCCAGGATCGAAGGGGTCTAGGCGGAACCAAGGAAAATGACAGGCTCTACGATAACGGAGAAGATAGTCTCCCGCGCGGTGGGGAGGAAGGCCAGGGCGGGCGACCTCCTCGAGTCACTCCCGATCGACAAGCTCTACTTTAACGAGGTGATAGGCCCTCCGGCCATCCTCAACTTCGAGAAGGACTTCGAGGACGTCTTCACCGAGTCGGGGAAGAAGATGCAGGTCTTGAACCCCTCGAGGATCGCCTTCATGCCGGACCACACCGTCCCATCGTGCTCCATCAAGGTAAGCCAGGGCATCCGATTGATGGCCGACTTTGCAAAGGACCAGGGCATCGAGATGTACAAGGAGGGCGACGGGATAGAGCACACCGTCGCCTCTGAGGAGGCGTTCGTCCTCCCAGGGGAGATAGCGGTCGCGACCGACTCGCACACCTGCACCCAGGGCGCCCTCGGCTCGCTAGCCTTCGGCATCGGCACCACCGAGGGAGAGAACCTCCTCGCCACCGGGGAGCTCTACTCCTTCACGGTCCCCGAGACGATAAGGTTCAGGGTGAGCGGCAAGCTCCAGAGAGGGGTCTACGCCAAGGACCTCGTCCTGCACGTCCTGGGGATGATGGGCGAGGGGGGGTCGTCCAAGCGCGTCGCCGAATACACCGGCCCGACCATCGACTCCCTCGACATGGAGGGGCGCTTCACCATATGCAACCTCTCGGTCGAGATGAGCGCAAGGACCGCGATAGTCAACCCCGACCAGAAGACGGTCGCCTACGTCAACGAGGCGCTCGCGAGGAGGAAGATGAAGATGACGGACGAGATCCGGGGGATCATGGCGAAGAGCGACCCTGACGCCGTCTACGCCAAGACCGTCGACGTCGACGCCTCGCAGATAGAGCCCACCGTATCGCTCCCTCACTCGCCGGCCAACGCCAAGCCGGTCACCCAGGTCAGCGACCCGATAGACACCGTCTTCCTAGGCTCGTGCGCCAACGCGAGGGAGGCCGACCTCACCGTAGCGGCGAAGATACTGAAGGGCAGGAAGGTCGGCCGGGACACCGACCTGATCGTCATCCCCGCGAGCAGGAAGGTGTACAACTGGGCGATGGACCAGGGCCTCCTCAAGGTATTCGCTGACGCGGGCGCCAACATCGAGTCCTCCAACTGCGGCCCATGCTTCGGCAAGCACATGGGCATCCTCGGCCCCGGCGACAGGTGCCTGAGCACGAGCAACCGGAACTACAAGGGCAGGATGGGGTCCCCGGAGGCGTTCATCTACCTCGGCTCGCCAGCGGTGGCCGCTGCCACTGCCGTCGAGGGAAGGATTGCAGACCCGAGGAAGTACCTCCCCGCGGGTGAGAACTAGATGCAGGTCAGAGGAAAGGTAGCGAGGCGGTTCGGAGACGACATCAACACCGACTACATCATCCCCGCCTACCTCCTTCAGGAGAGCTGGGACAAGCAGTTCTTCGCCGACCACGCCTTCGAAGGCTACGACCCCGACTTCGCCAAAACCTGCAGGGCGAACAAGGAGAGCATCGTGGTGGGGGCAGACAACTTCGGCTGCGGGAGCTCGAGGGAGCAGGCGGTCTATGCGATAAAGTACAACAACGTCATCGCGGTCATCGCCCAGAGCTTCCCAGACATCTTCTTCCGCAACTGCCTCAACAACGGGCTCCTCCCCATCCAGGTAGCTGACACCTCGAAGATAGGGGTCGGGAACGAGGTCGTGATCGACCTGGACGGCAGGAGAGTGATGGACGTGACTCGCGGTGCGGAGTTCCCCATCCTGGCGACCGACGCCGCCATCGAGCAGATGAAGAGGGGCGGCTCGCTGGGGTTCGTCAGGGAGAGGCTCAGGCAGAGGCTAAAAGCGATGCAGGCGAAGGCCACGACCCGGTAGCGGGTTGTCCAAGAACGCCAAGAAGGCCTACGACGTCGCCCTGATACGCGGTGACGGGGTCGGCCCAGAGATATCCAAGGCGACTCTCGCCGTCCTCGAAGCCCTGGAGCACAAGGTGGGGATCCGCCTCTCCATCAAGGACTCTCCGGCGGGGGACGAATGCAAGAAGTCTGTCGGCGTCCCGCTCCCAGACTCCTCGGTCAAGACGATCCGAGGTTCCGACGCCTGCCTGAAGGCTCCCGTGGGCGAGACGGCAGCGGACGTCATCGTCAAGCTCAGGCAGATGCTCGACCTCTACGCCAACATCAGGCCGGCCAAGAGCCTCCCCAACGTCCCTTCCCTCAAGCCCGGGATAGACATGGTGATAGTGAGGGAGAACACCGAGGACCTCTACAAGGGCCAGGAGTTCGAGTTCGACGGCGGCGTGGTCGCCCTCAGGACGATAACTCGACGCGCCTCCGAGCGCATCGCAAAGTACGCCTTCGAGACGGCCGAGCAGAGGGGAGGCGCCCGGAAGGTGGTCGCCGTCCACAAGTCGAACGTCCTCAGGAAGAGCGACGCTCTGTTTGCGCAGGTTTGCAGGGAGGTTTCCAAGTCCCACCCCAGGGTCGCCTTCAGCGAGATGCTCGTCGACGCCGCGGCCATGAACCTCATCCGCGACCCGCTCTCCTTCGATGTCATCGTGACGACCAACCTCTACGGGGACATCCTCTCAGACGAGGCAGCACAGCTTGTGGGGGGCCTCGGGATGGCGCCCTCGGCCAACATAGGCGAGAGCTTCGCCCTCTTCGAGCCCGTCCACGGGGCTGCCCCAGACATAGCCGGGAAGGGCGTGGCCAACCCGGTGGCGATGGTCCTCACGGCGGCCATGATGCTCGATTGGCTAGCCGCCACGAGGAAGGACACGTCCTGCTCGGCGGGCGCCGCCGCGATCAGGGCGGCCGTCAACAAGGTCCTCTCGACGACCACCCGGACTCCCGACCTGGGCGGTAAGGCCTCGACGACGGGGGTGGCCGAGGCCTTGGCCAGGGCGATAAGTTATTAGCCAAGTGACGACCTACAGGGCAGTCTCCACAGAGCAGAGATAATGGCCCTCACGCCGACAAAGAAGATCTGGTTCGATGGTGCACTGGTCCCTTGGGAGGACGCCAAGGTGCACGTCCTGACCCACGCCCTGCACTATGGGTACGCGATCTTCGAGGGGATCAGGGCCAACTCCACCCCCAAGGGGCCCGCCATCTTCAGGCTGAGGGAGCACATCAAGCGGCTGATGAACGGCGCCAAGGTCTACCGGATGCAGGTCCCGTACACGGAGGACCAGCTCGTCCAGGGGTGCCTCAACCTGGTGAAGCAGAACGGGCTCAACGACTGCTACATCCGCCCGATAGTATTCAGCTCCTACGGCGAGATGGGAGTGAACCCTCTCAAGAACAAGATAACCGGCGCGATCGCCGCCTGGGAGTGGGGCGCCTACCTGGGCGACGAGGGGGCTGAGAAGGGCATCAGGGCGACGATCTCTAGCTGGTCGAGGATCGACCCCAGGACGCTGCCTCCCCACGCAAAGTGCTCCGCCAACTACGCCAACTCGATACTCGCGAAGCTTGAGGCGATCTCGGCCGGCTTCGACGAGGCCATCCTGCTCACCACGAGCGGGCTCGTGGGCGAGGGGACGGGCGAGAACATCTTCAGGGTCAAGGACGGCGTCCTCTCGACCCCCACCAAGAGCGCCGGGGTCTTGGAGGGCATAACCAGGGACTCTGTGATTCAGATTGCAAAGGACAACGGCATCCCGTTCAAGGAAGAGGACTTCATCCGCGAAGACCTCTTCACCGCAGACGAGCTCTTCTTCTGCGGGACCGCGGCGAACGTCACCCCGGTCAGGGAGGTCGACAACAGGGTCATCGGGAGCGGCAAGTTCCCCGTAACGAGGAAGATCCAGCAGACCTACCTCGACGCCATACACGGCAAGGTGGCGAAGTACGAGCCCTGGCTGTCGTACGCGAGCACCCCTGAGATCTACTCCAAGGCAGACAAGGCGTAGGCCATCAGGTCTCCTCCGGCAGGTTTAAGCGGGCCACGCCGGCCCCGCGCAAACGGCGACATTGACCAAGCAGGCCGACGTCGTGGTCATCGGCGGCGGGCCCGGAGGATACGTCTGCGCGATTCGCGCCGGGCAGCTGGGCCTGAGGACCATACTCGTCGAGAAGGACCAGCTCGGTGGCATCTGCGTGGCCTACGGTTGCATCCCCTCCAAGGCGCTCATCTCCGCGGCCAAGCTCTACGACAGGGCCAAGGGCGGCGCGACGATGGGGATCGTGGCCGACGGCATCAGGGTCGACATCCCGGCTCTCCAAAGGTGGAAGTCCAGCGTCGTCTCGCAGCTCCAGAACGGCATCGCCACGCTCTGCAAGGGCAACAAGGTCGAGGTCATCACGGGGGAGGCCGAGGTCGCCTCCCCCAACAGCGTCAAGGTCAGGACAGTGAAGGGCTCCGAAGAGATAGAGACGAAGAACGTCGTCATCGCGACCGGATCCCGGGCCCTCACCCTGCCAGGGCTCGAGTTCGACGGCAAGGTCGTCCTCAGCTCGACGGAGGCCCTCGCCCTCGACAGGGTCCCCGAGAGCATGCTCGTAGTCGGCGGAGGGTACATCGGGCTCGAGATTTGCGGGGTCTACCAGAAGCTCGGCACCAAGGTGACCATAGTCGAGGTTACCGGCCAGCTCCTCCCAGGGACCGAAGCCGACCTCGTCAGGCTCGTCCAGAGGAACCTCGAGAAGAGGGGCGCCCAGACACTCCTCAACTCGAAGGTCGTCTCCCTGGAGAGGGGGCCCGGCGGAGCCAAGGCGAAGGTCTCGACGCCCGGCGGCGAGGTCACGGTCGAGGCCAGCGTCGCCTTGGTCAGCGTGGGCAGGGGCGCCAACTCCGGCGGGATCGACCTCGCCAAGCTCGGGGTCAAGACCGACCCGAAGGGCTACATCGTCACAGACGCCCAGATGAAGACGAGCGTCCCAGGGATATACGCCATCGGCGACGTCAGGGGCCAGCCGCTCCTGGCTCACAAGGCCTCCAAAGAGGGCATGGTCGCCGCGGAGGTGATCGCGGGCAAGCCCAGCGCCGCCGACTGGAAGACAGTCCCCTGGGCGATATTCACCGACCCGGAGATCGCCGGGGTCGGGATGACCGAGGCCGCCGCCATCGAGGCCGGGCACCAGGTGAAGAAGAGCAGGTTCTCCTTCGCCGCCCTCGGCCGCGCCCTAACGGCGGGCGAGCCCGAGGGCTTCGCCAGGATCGTCTCGGACGCCCAGAACGGGCTCGTACTCGGGGTCCAGATAGTCGGTCCGGAAGCGTCCGACCTGATCAGCGAGGCGGCGCTCGCGATAGAGATGGGCGCGACGGTCGAGGACATCGCTCTCACGATCCACCCGCACCCGACGCTCCCGGAGGCCCTCATGGAGGCCGCCGAGGCGGCCGCGGGCAGGCCGATACACCAGGTCAAGCTCTGAGGTGTCCCAGACGAGAGTACTCGACGTCGGGAGGATGCAGTACGGCGATGCATGGGAGCTGCAGAGGCGCCTCCTCGAGGAGAGGATAAGCGGCGCCCTCGCCGATGACACGCTGATAGTCGTCGAGCACGACCACGTAATCACACTCGGGAGGAAGACCACCCCCGAGAACTTCAAGCCGCAGGACATCCCGGTGTTCCAGGTCGAGCGAGGAGGCGACGCGACCTACCATGGGCCTGGCCAGCTCGTAGGGTACCCGATCGTCCGCCTCCCCACTCCGAACGTCCACGCCTTCGTCCGGACCCTCGAGGACGTGCTCATCGCCGCCACACGGGCCTTCGGGGTCGACTCGGGGAGGGTCGAGGGGCACACCGGCGTCTGGGTCGGAGGGAGGAAGGTGGCCTCCATCGGCGTCGCGGTCTCCAACTGGGTGACCTACCACGGCTTCGCCCTCAACGTCAACACCGACCTATCGTACTTCAGGCTCATCAAGCCCTGCGGGCTCGACCCCGAACGCATGACCTCCATGAGCAGGGTCCTCGGAGGAGACCTTCCGTTCGACCAGGTCAAGAAGGAGGTCGTGTCGCGGTTCCTGCAGGAGTTCTCCCCCGTCCTCGAGCAGGCGGCCTCGGCCCCGAGGAAAGATTAAGTAGAATCTCAGGAGGACGAAATTTCGTGCCCAAGGCCGTCAGGAAGATCACCTACACTACGCTCTTCGCGGACGAGAGCATCCACCCCAAGTACGAGGCGGCCATCAAGAAGTTCGCGTCGACCCAGCTCGGCAGGCACCACAAGATGCACATCGGTGCGGGTGAGGTCTCGTCCGCCGCGGGCGAGTTCGCCCACCGCAGCCCCATCGACACCAGCATCGTCGTGAGCTACTTCCCGGTCGGGCAGAGGGAGCACGCGAGGCAGGCCATCGAGGCCGCGAAGAGGGCCTTCCCCCCGTGGAGCGCGACCCCCTGGCGCGAGCGCGTCAGGATAATGCGGAGGGCCGCCGAGCTCATCGACGAACGCAAGTTCGAGATAGCGGCCACCATCACATACGAGGTCGGGAAGAACCGCCTCGAGGCGCTCGCCGAGGCGTGGGAAGCGATAGACGCCATCAGGCTCTACACGAAGGTCATGGAGGAGAACAAGGGCTACTCGAAGGAGACCGAGGGAGTGCAGGGAGAGCACGGAAGGATCATCGCCAAGCCGCTCGGAGTCTGGCCTGTGATCTCCCCGTTCAACTTCCCCTTCATGCTCGCCAACGGGATGGCCACCGGAGCCATCCTCACAGGCAACACGGTCGTCCTCAAGCCCACGAGCGAGGCGCCCCTCACCGGACTGATGCTCTACAAGGTCTACCGGGACGCCGGGGTTCCCGCGGGGGCTGTCAACTTCGTGACGGGCCCCGGCCCCAACTTCTCGACCGAGTTCACCGAGAACCCCGACGTCGCGGGGATCACCTTCACCGGGTCGAGGTCCGTAGGGCTCGCCCTCTACAGGGACTTCCTTACCCACCAGCCATACGTCAAGCCGGTCCTCCTGGAGCTGGGGAGCAAGAACCCCGCGATCGTCACCGCGAACGCCGACCTAAAGAAGGCCGTGGAGGGCATCGTCAGGGCCGCCTACGGCTACAGCGGCCAAAAGTGCAGCGCGAACTCCAGGGTCTACGTCCAGAGCGAGGTCAAGGACGAGTTCCTCCAGATGCTGAAGAAGAGGCTCGAGTCCGTCGAGGTCGAGGACCCGAGGGAGAAGAGCGCGTTCATGGGGCCTGTGATCAACGAGGCCGCGGTCAAGACCTTCGCGGAGGCGGTCGACCAGGCCAAGAAGGACGGCGGGAAGATATTCTTCGGTGGGAACGTCCTGACCGAAGGAGCTAGCAAGAACGGCTACTACGTCCAGCCGACCGTGGTGACGGGCCTCTCACCAGACAACCCCCTCTTCAAGAGAGAGCTCTTCGTCCCGTTCCTCGTCGTCGCCGAGTTCAAGGACCTGAAGCAAGCGATCGACGAGGCCAACGACACCGACTACGGCCTCACCGCGGGGATCTTCAGCGAGGACAAGAAGGAGGTGGCAGAGTTCATGGACAAGATCCAGTTCGGGGTGGTCTACGCCAACAGGAGCGGGGGCGCGACCACAGGCGCATGGCCAGGCCCGCAGTCTTTCGTCGGGTGGAAGGCCAGCGGCTCGACTGGCAAGGGCATCGGGGGCCCCAGCTACCTCCTGACCTTCCTCAGAGAGCAGTCCCAGACCGTCGTCAGCTAGACGAGTCCTGGCGCCTGGTGTAGAGCGCGAAGACCAGTCCCGCTATCAGCAGCCCCAACAAGATCGGCGAGATGGTCGCCAAGAGGCTCCCGATGCCCTCGGCGGGCATCGTCGTCAGGAACGAGGCCGGCTTCTGGGCCTGCGGGGTGACGACCCCACCCAGCGAAAGCAATGCCCCCGACGAGCCACCAGACGCCACGACCGTCGTGGTCGAGACCGCCGTGGTCATCACGGTCGTCTGACCACCCGCCAGGGTCGCGGTGGCTCCAGCCCCCGCCAGAGCGCCTACCGCGGTTGTCGCGGTGGCCGTGACCGTCGACGTCGCGGCCGTGGGAGCAGCGACCGTCTGAGGACCGACCTCTCCCCGGTTCGCTTCCGAGGTCGTGGAGCTGGCGAACGCTCCGGGCCCCGCCAGGGTGGTCGTGGTCGTGGCTGCGCTGGCAGCGTACGTGGCAGAGGCGGATACCGATACCGATTGGGTCGAGGTCTGGACCGGCGCCGAGCTTCCCTGGAAGGCGGCGTTGGGGCCGGGGACGTAGGAGGCCAGCCCGACCAGGAGGAGAGCCAAGGCTAGGCCTCCGGCAGCCCCGGCGAAGAACCCGCCCCTCATCCCGGCGTCATCTGCCCCCATGGCGCCTGATGGGATACTTAGTTCTAACCGTTAGAACGGCTTCTTCCTCCACAATCTTGCAGCCTCGAACCAGAACGCGGCGGCCGCCCCCACCGTCCCCACCAGGGCATATAGGTCCAAGTAGCGGTAGTCGGCCAAGACGTAGGCCACCGCCACTGTGGTGAAGAAGACGGCGTAGAACCCGAGCCTGGGAAGGCTGAACCTGCCCACGTTGACGAAGGCCTGGAGGATCCCCGGGTCGACCTTCTTTGCCAGGACGTAGTTCCCCATGCTGTCCTGCTCGACTATCCCCAGCCTGGTCAGCTTCTCGATGTGGTGGAACGCTACGCTGGGGCTGGAGAACCCGAGCTCCCGCTGGACCTCCCTCACCCCGAAAGGCTTGCCCTGCTTGAGGACGTACATGTAGACCATGAGCGTCTTGCCCCTCAGTTGGTACTCGATCCTTTCCTTGTCGCTGGCCGGCACCTCCGGGGACGCCATCGCGTGACCGCTGCGCGCCCAGACCAAATAAGCTAACTTCTCATATCACGGGCGCCCCCGAGCCCGGGCGATGACGCTCTCAGGGAAGAGGGTCTGCGTCGCCCTCCCCGACACCGTCCTGGAGGAGCACCCCTCCCTCAGGGACAAGACCGTGAAGCTGGGCCAGATAGCGAGGTACTGCTCGCTCTTCGGGGTCGACTCCATCCGGGTCTTCCAAGACCCCCGTGGGCGGGGCGAGTCCGCCCTCATCAAGAAGGTCCTAGAGTACCTCGAGACCCCGCAATACCTCAGGCGCCGCCTCTTCCCGCTCAGCGACGACCTGAGGTTCGCCGGCCTCCTCCCTCCGCTCCGCATCCCGTCCCACAAGGAGAAGGTCCCGCTGGACAGGCTCCGCCCCGGGGAGTTCAGGGAGGGCGTCGTGCTGGCCGACGGCCTCTCGGTCGACGCGGGGCTGGACCTGCCCGTCTCGCTGAGGAACAGGCAGCCCCCGAACAAGAGGATCACCGTCAGGATCGCCTCCTCCTCGCGCTCGGGGGTGGAGGGCATACCGGCCGAGCGGCGTGACGTTCCGGGCTACTGGGGCTACACCGTCGAGGCCTCGGGGGCGGCCGCCATGCTCGCCGACACCTCGTACACGCTCAAGGTCGCCACCTCGCGCCTTGGCGACCCGGTCGCGAAGGTCGCCCGGGCCCTCCGGATCGACCTCCAGGGCGCCAAGGGCGTGATGCTTATGTTCGGCTCCCCTTCGCGCGGGCTCTTCGAGTCCCTGGGCAAGGACCTCCGCTCGAAGGTGGGCTACGCCATCAACCTCTTCCCCGAGCAGAACGTCGTCACGGTGCGTTCCGAGGAGGCGATGCTCGCCGGGCTCTACCTCCTGGGTCTCCTCTCGAGCCCCGACCTCCCACACTTCGTGTGAATGGCCTCCTCGGGTCAACTGATGCGGACGACCAAGAGGCACCAAATAGCTCAATTTTCGACAGCTTTAGGCAACGTTTTTATCGGGTTGGAGCCACTCGATTTACTTTATAGGTATCAGGTGGTAAGAATCTCCAGCCTGGCGCAGAGGAAGACACTCGAACTAAAAAGCTACATGCCCATCCCGGCCTCAAGGGCCCGGGAATTCTGGACCAAGTGGAAGATACTCCACATCCGCCAGCTCTCGGAGACCGGCCGCGCGACCAACGAGCTCTGGCTCCCAGAGTCCGAGAGGACGGGCAGGGTCCTCGACCAGCTCTACCTAAAGCACGGCGACAGCCCCAAGCACGACCTCCTGGTCGACACGTCGACCCGCTTCGCGGCCGGCTCGCCCATCAAGCTATCGTCGCCGATGTACCTCGGCGACATGTCCTTCGGCGCCCTCTCGGGGGTGCCCAACGCGGCCATCGCAAAAGCCGCCGACATCACAGGGATAATGGCGGGGACGGGCGAGGGCGGCCTCCTCAAGGAGGTCGCAGAGTGCAGCAGGATCACAGTCCAGTGGGCCTCGGCTAGGTTCGGGGTCGACATCAACAGCCTCTCCAAGGGCCAGGGCGTGGTCATCAAGATCGGGCAGGGCGCCAAGCCCGGCATCGGCGGGCACCTCCCGGGGGTGAAGGTCACCACCCCGATCTCGGAGACCAGGCGCATCCCCGTTGGGACCGACGCCATATCGCCGGCGCCCCACCACGACATCTACTCGATAGAGGACCTCGGCCAGAGGATCCTGGGCCTCAAGGAGGCCACCAGGAAGCCTGTCTTCGTAAAGGTCGGCGCAACCAACTACATCCCGTACATCGCCTCGGGCGTGGCGAGGATGGGGGCTGCGGGGATAATCATCGACGGCCAGGGCGCCGGGACGGGCGCCGCCCCATCGGTCGTCAAGAACAACGTGGGCGTCCCGATAGAGCTCGCTGTGGCCTCCGTCGACTCCATCCTGAGGAAGGAGGGGCTCAGGGAAGACTTCACCGTCATCGCGGCGGGGCGCGTCAGCTGCCCCGAGGACTCGCTCAAGCTGATCGCCCTGGGCGCCGACATCACGAGCGTGGGCACGGGCGCCCTCCTCGCGATAGGCTGCCTGATGGTCCACAAGTGCCACCTGGGCTTCTGCCCCGCGATACTCACCAACAAGATATCCGAGACGCCCGTGCGCGTGCTGTCGTTCGACCAATCGGTGACCTGGCTCGCCAACATGGTCAGGGGCTGGACGGACGAGATGCGCCAGATCATGGAGCTGATGGGGATAGAGAACCTCGAGGAGCTGAGGTCAAGGCGGGACCTCCTCATGCACAACGGCTCTCTGAACCACGAGACCCTCAAGATAATCGGGCTCGACGCGGAGCAGCGCACCGGCGGCTCTCAGGCGCCAGCCGCCCCTCCTCCCACGGCGCCGCCCCGCGGCCTGAACCTCTGGGACCCCGCCAGGTCGACCGCGCTATGGGAGCTCGCCGGGACCACCGGCAAGTCGCCTGGCGAGGCGCAGATATCGAGCATGGGCTCCATCGGCCCGCCCTTCGTCGAGACCCCCTCCAGGCTCTCCGACTGGGTGGTCACCGACGGCGCCCAGGTCACCCGCCCCAGCATCGACCCCTACCGAGAGGAGATCGAGATCGTCACCTACCTCGCCCAGGGGAGGGTGAGGCTCGCCGCGCCCTTCTTCTTCACCCACCTCCCTGAGAACGTCCCAGACAGCGTCCGGGCCGCCTTCGCGAGGACCGCCTCCTCGATGGGCCTGCTCTACGACGACCCCTCGGGCCGCCTGAGAGGGGGCAAGCACCCGGAGCGCGTGATAAGCTCCGGGCCGATCGGCCCCGGCTCTGCCGTGGTCTCGGTCGACGTAAAGTCCTTCGAGTCCGGCTCCCCCGCGGTGGCCGGCGACCAGAGGCACGGGGCGACCTACCTCAGGATACCCTCATCGACTGCGGCCCTCGACTGGGTCCGCCGGAACATAAAGGGCCTCGAGGCCTTCCACGGGTTCATAGTGGACGAGGACGACGAGGAGAGCGACCTCCAGCTCGAGCTCTCTGTCTCCGAGCTCGACCACCAGCTGATAGAGAAGGACGTCAGGTGGAGGTTCGACATCCTCGCGGAGGGGAACATGGTGAGGGGCTCGGAGGACGTCGTCAAGCTCGTCGCGATGGGCGCCGACTGCGTGGGTTTCGGCAAGGCCGCCCTCGTCGCCGTCGGGTTCGAGGACGACGCGGAGGTCGTGCTGGAGATCGGCAAGCTCATCGAGCACCTCGAGAACCTGGTCGTCGCATTCGAGAAGGACATCAAGCTCCTCGCCGGCGCAGCCGGGATGAGCAGCGTCGCCTCCTCGCTCGTGGGCAACAGGGAGATCCTCAGGACCGTGGCGCTCGACCCCGAGATACGCAGGCAGCTGGGCATCAAGCCCGCGGGAGCGGCGTGAGCACGATGGGCGACTACCCAACCTACGACACGACCTACGGCCAGCCCGTCTACAAGGACGGCTGCGGGATATTCGGCGTCATCAGGAAGGACAGCGCCCCGAAGATTTCCAACCTCACCCCGCTCGCCGGTATACAGTGCATAAAGTACAGGGGGAGCGACCTGGGCGCCGGGTTCGCGCTGTTCGACCCCTCGCTGAGCGACGGCGACCACTCCCACAAGGTCAAGGCCTTCGTGAGGAACAAGGGCGTCGCCGACTCCCTCTCGGACCACCTCTCAGACTCGTTCAGCTCACCCAAGGACGTCCAGCTGATGATGCCCGCACCCGCCGGAGGCAGGGAGAGGTTCGGCATCTGGGAGGGGACGGTGAGCACCCCCGACAACCGCGCCCTCGAGAGGACTGTGGACGTGATCAACTCCGAGCTCCTCGGCGACGGGAAGATCGACGGCCGGGTCTTCTCGTACGGCAGATACCTCGACGTCTTCAAGGAGGTGGGCTACCCCCTCGAGGTCGCGAAGGAGTATCACCTCGACGCCGACACCAAGAAGGCCGACGCCTGGATAGCGCACACTAGGCAGCCCACAAACTCCCCCGGCCGCTACCCGATATGGTCGCACCCCTTCGCCTCGATGGACTGCGCCATCGCCCACAACGGCGACATTAGCTCCTACGGAGCGAACCTCGAGCAGCTCAACTCCTGGGGCCTGAGGAGCCACGTGGGGACCGACAGCGAGGTTATCGCCCGCCTCCTCGACCACCTGGTCAGGGTGGAGGGCATATCCCTCTTCGAGGCGGCCACCCTCCTCACCAACCCGTTCGAGAGGCAGTTCTCGCCCGAGGTAAGGAAGCTCCTCATCCGCTACAGGGGCGCGCGCCTCGACGGCCCGTTCGCCGTCGTCGCAGGCTACTCCGACGGGAAGGACACCTACCTGCTCGCGCTCACAGACAGGTCCAAGTTCCGGCCTCTCCTCGTCGCCGAGGACGCCAACAGGTTCTACGTGGCGAGCGAAGAGGTCCAGATACGCAACCTCTCCAAGGACGCGGTGGTCTGGGCGCCCGAGCCCGGCTCGTTCTTCCTCGCATCCGTCAAGAAGGGCATCCTCGAGCACGGCACGAGGAGGAAGATCTACTCCTACCAAAAGGGAGGGAACGGCGGCACCGCCGGGCCCGCCCAGGCGGCGGTCCCCTCGTCGACCTCGGCGTCCGTCCACAGGCTCGACTCGACGGGCGTCGGCTTCGGCGACATCAACGAGTTCCTGAGGAAGGCCTACAGGTCGGGGAGCGAGGTCGCCAGGATAGAGAACGTCAGCGGCCAGAGGTACATCGGGATGGGCTTCTCGACGAAGCAGGAGGACGGCACGAGGAAGAAGTTCAAGGTCGAGCTCCACGGCTACCCGGGCAACTGCCTCGCCAACCTCAACGACGGCGTGTCCTACGAGGTCTTCGGGAACGTCTCCGACGACCTCGCCGACACTATGCACGCGGGATCGGTCGTCGTCCACGGGAGCGCAAGGGACGTCGCCGGGCAGACCCTGCAGGGCGGTTACATCTTCGTCAGGGGCTCGGTGGGCAACAGGGCCGCGATCCAGATGCGCGAGTACAAGCAGGCGAGGCCATTCTTCATCATAGGCGAGACGGCCGACGACTACCTGGGCGAGTACATGGCCGGGGGGATACTCGCCGTCCTCAACCTCTCGAACTCGGACAGGCCAGTGGGCAAGTTCGCCGCGACCGGCCTGGTCGGCGGGACTCTCTACATCAGGGGAGAGGTCGACCCGACCCAGCTCGGCCTCCCGCCGAGCGCCGAGGACATTCTCGCCTACCTGAAGACCGCCGCTTCCGACGGGCAACTCTCCAAGGAGGCCTTGGACGCGGTCTCGAGGCTCCGCTACCCGAGCGAGCAGGAGCTGGCCGCGATCATCCCCGCCCCTCTCCTGGCCAGGGTCAAGTTCCTCTTCTTCACGAGCAAGTACACGAAGCCGCTCGTCAAGGAGTACAGGCACCTCAACACCTCGGACGTCGACGTCCTCAAGGGCGAGCTCGAAAGGTTCTTCCTGGCCTTCTCTCTCCCGCGCTCCCTCCTCGACACAGTCCTCTCTTCCAAGTTCACCATTCTCAGGGCAGGCGACCAGAAGGTGGCCACGCCGATACCGCCCCAGGAAATCCCCGTCGAAGAGTAGCCGCCGCTAGATTGGAGGGATCTGCACGCCGAGCAAGACCGAAGACCTCTGGTGGCTGTTCACCAGGCAGACAATCAAGGTCACCCCGCGCCAGAGCGTCCTCTCCGCGTCCCTGATAATGCAGAGGAGGAACTTCCGCCACCTACCCGTCGTCGACGAGAAGGGCAGGATCATGGGGATGATCTCCGCCCAGGACATCATCGACTCGCTCAACTTCGCCTTCTCCAGGCCGGACGTCAGGACCGACGACGTCCTCGAGTCCCTCGAGATACCGGTCGAGAGGATCATGGTCTACAACAGCGTCTGCGTCGAGCCAGGCGACGGCCTCGCCGAGATAACCAAGAAGATGACGTTCCACAACCTCGGCGGGATGCCCGTCGTCGACGAGCAGGGGGTCGTCAACGGCATAGTCACCCTCCGCGACCTCGTCTCGCTGATGGGGACGAGCTCCGACGAGGTCGGGGTCGCCGTCTCCGAGGTGATGAACACCAACGTCGTCACCATCGGCCAGGGCGCCTACCTCTCGACCGCCGTGAGGCTGATGTCCGAGCACAGGGTGAGGCGCCTGCCTGTCGTCCCCGCCTTCCACGAGGGCGGGAAGGACATCAAGGGGATACTCTCCAACAAGGACGCCCTCGGCCACGTCGCGAAGTTCGCCAACAGGGGCGGCCCAGGCCAGAGCGGCGACGCGCCGTGGAGCGTCCCGACGAGGTTCGACGTCCCCATCTCCGAGTTCATGACGAGGGAGGTCATCACGGTCAGCAAGGACGACGACATCAGGGACGCTGCGTCCAAGATGATGATCTTCGGGATAGGCGGGCTCGTCGTCGAGGACGCCCCCACCGGGCGCCTCGCGCTCGTCACCGAGAGAGACCTGGTCAGGACCCTCTCCCGGAAGAAGGGGACTGGAGTGCTCATGGAGGCCCTCCAGTACGAGCTCGAGGTCGAGAAGGCGAAGTCCCGCTCCGCCGGCCACCGCTCCTAGCGAGCATAACTTTATAGACGGAAAAAAATCCGGGTAATCTTCCAAAGTGAACTAGGGATGGGCCATAGAAAGCACTCTGCACCTCGTAGGGGCAGCCTCGCCTACATCCCCAGGGGCAGGGTCGGGGACTTCTTCCCGACCGTGCACAACTGGCCCAAGGTCAAGGGCGGGGCACCCAACCTCCTCGGGTTCCCAGCCGTCAAGGTGAGCACGATTCACACGATCACCGTCGACGACAGGGAGAAGACCCCCAACTTCGGCAAGCCCAGGTTCAACCCGACGAGCGTCCTGGCCGTCCCCGATGCCGCGGTCGTCGGCGTCAGGCTCTACGTCAGGGAGAACGGGGCGGAGAAGGCGGTCGGAGAGACCTACGCCAAGTCCCTCCCCAAGCGCGTCGAGAAGAAGTCCGGCCTCGAGCCCGACAAGTTCGCAGAAGCCTGGAAGCCCAAGCTCGCCGGGGTCACGAGGGTGGCGGCCATCGTCTCGATGACTCCGAGGGACGCCGGCCTCTCGCAGAAGGAGCCGATCATCTTCGAGGTCGGGGTGGGAGGGGGCGACACAGCGGCCCAGCTCGACTACGCGGTCAAGGCAATGGGCAAGCCCGTCAAGTTCTCAGAGGTCTTCAAGGCCGGGGGCTACGTCGACGTCATCGGCGTGACGAAAGGCCACGGCTACGAGGGACCGGTCACCAGGATGGGGATAAAGAGGAAGCAGCACAAGTCCAGGAAGAGCGTCAGGGCGGTCGGAGTCATCGGACCTTGGCACCCCGCGGCCGTCATGTACACCGTCGCCAGGGCCGGGCAGCATGGCTTCCACCAGAGGACAGAGAGTGGTAAGAGGATTCTCACGATATCGAACTCCAAGGACGGCCCCATCACCCCGAAGGGGGGCTTCGAGCACTTTGGAGACCTGACCACCGACTACGCCCTCGTCAGGGGGAGCGTGCCCGGCTCGAACAGGAGGGTGGTCGTGGTGAGGCAGCCCATGCGCCCGCACCCCAAGGCCAAGACGGCGCCCGTCCAGGTGTTAGAGGTCAGCACGAGGACAGCGAGGTAGGAGCGGATGCCAGACGCCAAGGTAATCGACATCAGCGGCAAGCCCGGGGCCTCCGTCGACTTGCCCGCGGTGTTCTCGACGCCTCTCCGCCCCGACCTCGTCTCGAGGGCTTGGTGGATACTCAACTCGCACAGCCTTCAGCCGTACGGGCGCGACCCGATGGCGGGCGAGAGGACAAGCGCGGAGACGAGCAACCCTCCGACCGGCAGGGGCATCTCGAGGATCCCCAGGGTCAAGGGCGCCGGCTCCAACAGGTCCGGGCAAGCTGGAGGGGTCGCAAGCACCGTCAAGGGGCGCCTGCCCCATCCCCCGAGGTCGGAGAAGGTCATCTACCGCAAGATCAACGTGAAGGAGAGGAAGCTAGCCCTGGACACTGCGATCGCGTTCACCGGTGACGCCAACGCCGTCGCCTGGCGCGGCCACAAGGCCGGGAAGCTAAAGTTCCCCGTGGTGGTCTCCGACGACGTCGAGGCGATCGAGAAGACGGCCGCCCTCGAGTCCTTCCTCCAGTCACTCGGTCTCTCCGACGAGCTCAAGCGGATCTACGGCGGCGTCAAGCGGCGCTCCGGCAAGGCGAGGATGCGCGGGAGGACGACCAAAAAGAAGGTCGGGCCTCTGATAGTGATAACGAACGACAGGGGCGTTGGCAAGGCCGCCGCGTCCATACCGGGGTTGGAGGTCGCCAGGGTCGACAGCCTGAGCGTCCTCCCCCTAGCTCCGGGCGGGGTGGCGGGCAGGCTCACCCTCTGGACGGCCTCCTCCGTGGATGCCTTGGGGAAGAACAACGAGGGGATCAAGGTTGAGGCTTGAGGACGCGCAGAAGCTCATCCTGAGGCCATACGTCACCGAGAGGACGTTCGACCAGATCGCCCGCGAGAACAAGCTCTGCTTCATGGTCGACGACAAGGCTACCAAGAAGCAGGTCGCCGCGGCGGTCGAAGCGCTCTACGAGGTCAAGGTCAGGGACGTCAACACGATGAGGTCGCTGGGCGGGAAGAAAGCGTTCGTCAGGCTCACCCCCGAGGAGTCGGCCACAGACCTCGCCACGAAGCTGGGGCTGGTGTAAAAGATGGGCAAGAGAATCCTACAGAGAAGGCGCGGCAAGGGCGGCATCCAGTTCAGGGTCTCGCCGAGGGGCAAGGTCGCCCCCGTCAGGTACCCGCTCATCGCCCCCGAAGCCGCCGACCACCAGGGCAAGCTCACGGTCAAGGCCCTCCTCGACGAAAAGGGAAGGACCGCCCCGCTGGCGCAGATACAGTACGGCGACCATGGCGCCATCTCGTACGTCCCCGCCGTCAACGGCCTCGCGGTCGGGAACGAGGTCCAGGTCGGCCCCGACGCCTCGGTCGCCAACGGCAACGTCCTGACGCTCAAGAGGATACCGGAGGGCACGAGGATCTCCAACATCGAGCTGCGCGCGGGCGACGGCGGGAAGCTCGTGAGGGCTGCTGGAGGCTCTGCCATCCTCTTCTCCAAGGGCGACGGCAAGGCCATAGTCAGGCTCCCGAGCGGTAAGAGCATGCTGATTCGCGACGACTGCAGGGCGACGATAGGAGAGGTCGCCGGGGGAGGGAGACTCGAGAAGCCCTTCCTCAGGGCAGGCCCGAGGCACCACGCCATGCGCGCCGCGGGCAGGCCTTACCCCAGGATGAGGGGCATCGCAATGGCCGTCGTCTACCACCCGTTCGGAGGCGGGAGGCACCAGCATCCTGGCAAGTCGACCAGCACCTCGAGGAACGCTCCTCCAGGCAGGAAGGTCGGGCTGATCGCCCCGCGCAAGACGGGGAGGAAGAGGCTCGCTAGGACCTCCGTCGAGGTTAAGGAGAGGTAGGGAGGGGCCGGAGCCGTGCCGAAGGAGTTCCGCTACAGGGGTTTCACCGTCGAACAGCTCAACACGATGAGCACAGAGGCCATCCTCGAGCTCCTGCCTTCGAGGGCGAGGCGCTCCCTCAACAGGGGCATCTCCGACGACAAGAGGAAGCTCCTCGAGGACGTCCGGTCCCAGAAAGACGGCAAGCTCGAGGGCCAGATCAAGACCCACGCGAGGGACATGGTGATCCTCCCGGTGATGGTCGGCGCAACCGTGAGCGTCTATACGGGCAAGGAGTTCGTCATGGTCGTGATAAAGCCAGAGATGATAGGCCACTACCTGGGAGAGTACGCGATCACCAACAAGAAGGTCGTCCACGGGACCCCGGGCATCGGCGCGAGCCGCTCGAGCCTCTACGTCCCCCTGAAGTAGGCAGAGTTAGCAAGGGACGACTGGATAGCCAAAAATTGTCCCTATCGAAAGGCGACCGCACCCTCCAGGAGGAGCTCGACTGGGCCCTCGACCGGATGAACAAGGCAGGGTACCGCGTCCGCTCCAAGGTAAGGCTCCTCGTCGACCCCAACCTCGAGATAATGGGGTACGCCAACGAGGAGGGCGGGATTCAGCACATCGTAGTCGCCGAGTGGGCGCTCCACTCCGAGATGCTCGGAGGGCTCCTCTTCCACGAGCTCGCCCACATCTACCACACAGAGAGGCGCTCCCCGTCCCACAGGTACAAGGTGACCAACGCGGTAATCACCGAGGTCAGCAAGCGCGAGGGCCTGAACGAGAGGGAGACCGGCTACCTCGTCGAGGGGTTCACGCACCTTCAGAACGTCATCGTCGACGACGTCGTCTTCGCCGTCATGCTCGAGTCAGAGAGGAGGCAGGCGCTCCGGTTCTTCAGCGGCTGGGTCACCGAGGCGCCCTCGGGCTACCCCTTGGCGGACTCCTCAGCTCTGTCGCGGAACGCCTTCGCGCTTGCCTCCGTGAGGAGGCACGACCTAGCCCTCCCCGAAGACCCCGACGCCAAGGAGATGGCCGCGAGGAGCCAGATGCTCGCCGACAGGCTCGGAGCCGCGGCCCGCGCCAAGTACGACTCGATAGAGGAGTTCCTTACCACGGCCTCGGCGAGCTGGGACGAGGAGACCTTCGGCTCCAAGCTCGCACAGTACCTCGACATGCTCGTCGCCCTCCTCAGGGAGAAGGACGAGATGAAGGACATGCGGTAGGGGATTCAACCGATTTATTGGGGGAGGTGAACCCCCGCTAGGATGCCCCGGCACGGAAGGCTAAAGAGGATCTTCGAGAACGCCCAGGCAGGCCTCGACGCGGTCGCGATATTCAACGGAGACCGGCCCGACCCCAACTTCTTCTACGTCTCGGGGTACACGAGCGGCCTCTTCGAGAACAACGCCCTCTTCCTCTTCCCCGACGGGCGCGTGGAGGTGCTCACCAACCCGCTGGAGGAGCAGGCCGCCAGGCAGAAGGAAGGCTACGATGTCCACGTGGACTCCACGCCCGGCCTTTCCGAGCGGAGGCGCCTCGTCTCCTCCATCCTCAGGGGATGCAGGAGGGTCGGCCTCAACTTCGCTGGAGTCTCGCACAGGGACTTCCTGAGCATCGGGAGCACCCTGGGCTCCAGGGGGCTCGCGGACGTCTCCGGGGCCCTCGAGGAGACGAGGCTCGTCAAGGACCCCGACGAGGTGGCCGCGATCTCCAGGGCCGCCCGATTGATCTCGGGGGTCGTGGACGAGGTACCCGGCCTCCTCCGCGGTGGGATGACGGAGAGGGATCTCAAGGCGAAGATAGACTACCTCATCGTCGAGCACGGCGCGGACTCCCCTTCGTTCGACAGCATCGTGGCGTTCGGCGAGCACTCCGCCCTCCCCCACTATTCGTCAGGGGAGACGCGCCTCAGGAGAGGAGACAACGTCCTCGTCGACATAGGAGCGAGGTACCGCCTCTACTGCTCGGACATCACGAGGACGTTCTTCTTCGGGCGGCCGGCGACGAGCCAGAGGGAGGCCTACGCCAAGGTCCTCGAAGCGCAGGCAAAGGCGACCGCCGCGATCCGAGAGGGCGCGAAGGGAGACGACGTCCACGGAGTCGCCGCAAAGACCATCGACCGGAGCCGGTTCAAGGGTCGGTTCATCCATGGGCTCGGCCACTCTATCGGGGTCGAGGTCCACGACGGCCCAGGCCTTTCGCCGAGGAGCATGCTCACGCTGAAGAGGGACATGGTCATGACCGTCGAGCCGGGGATATACCTTCCTGGCGAGGGCGGGGTGAGGATCGAGGACGACGTCGTCGTCACGAAGGACTCTTGCACCATCCTAACCACGAGCCCGAGGGAGCTCACCGAGGTCTGAGATGAAGTGCCTGCTCTGCTCGAGGGGCTGCGCCCCCTCGTCAGACCTCTGCAGGTACCACGCCGCAGCCAGGAAGAACGTAGAATCTGGCTACTCCATCTGGAAGGAGGCCTACGGAGAAATCACCTGGAAGGAGTACCTCAGGAAGGTCCGCGCCAACCGGGAGACGGGTGTCTGGGCCAAGGAAGTCGCCGCCCTCCTGGCCAGACAGGCCCAAGGGTAGCCTCCCTCATTCTCACTTTTGGCAATCATGTCCAAGCCTTATTAGCGAATCTCTTCAAGCGGGGGTTTATGCGAAAAACGACGAATCCGCGCCGAGGCCTACGGCTATTCCTAGGCTCTATCCTGATCTTCGTGATGTCAGCGATGGCATGGAGCACCCCTGCCTTCGCCCAGACGCAGTACATCTCCGTCACCCAGGGGACGGTCAACCTCGGGATGACCAGCACAATCATAGTGACGGCGCCTGGCGCTGGATCGTACAACGCGGTGGTCGTGACGCCTAGCGGCACCCAGGTCCCCCTCACGTTCACTTTCACGGCGGCCGGCCAGACCCAGAACGCCACCTTCGGCAACACCGCCCTGGGCTTCAAGTCCGCCTTCAACCAGGTCGGGACGTACAACATCTTCTTGGAGCAGGGCTCGACCGTCATGAGCAGCGCCTCGATCTACGCGACCAACAAGCTCCTCGTGAGCATGGACATGGTCACGGGCGGTACATGCGTGGAGATATCGGGCGACCCGAGAGGTGCGAAACTCTTCCCTAGGTTCTACGTGGTCTACGCCTCCAACGAGGTGCCCCTGACCAACGCCTCGAAGGGCGCCTACGTCACCTACAACTACCCCGACGGGACCAAGCTGAACGCGTCGTGGCACGCTCCGACGGCCGAGGCGGGCAACTACGCCGGATCTGGAGGCAACACCGGATTCTTCATAGGCAAGTTCCAGCCTTCGTGGAACTACACTGCGGTCGGCCCCTGGGTGGTGAGCGCCACAGCGGGTGACGCCTACGGCAACACCGCCACCTTCAAGTGGAGCGGCCCTGCGTACGTGCTCTCGCCGGCCACCCTGGTGACCAACGTCCAGCTCCTCGACGCCAAGTCTGGGTCCTCGGTCACGGGCTTCTACAACGGCCAGAACGTCATCGTAAAGGCCACGATCACCTACCCGGTCTACGCGGAGACGGCCCCTGGGTTCGCGGGCGTCCTTGACAACGTCACGAGGGGAGGCGTGGTCACCGCGACAGTAGGGTGGGGCTTCTTCAACTCGACCACCAACAGCTTCGGCAGCGCCAAGAACCCAGGCGGCACCATCGCCCAGGTCACGATGAAGTACACGGGCGTCAACGGGACGTGGATGGGGACATTCAGCGCGTCGTCCCTCCCGGCACTCCAGACCGGCACGAACTTCGCGCTCGCTCTTAACGCAGCGGACAAGGCCCAGCCGCCCAACACCGGCTTCGCCCTGCTGACGCTCCCGCCCGCCACAGTCCAGAACGTCACGACGACGGCCGTCAGCACCACGGTCTCGACCGTGCTCTCGACCACCACCGCGACTAGCACTGCGACAAGCACGGCCACCTCCAGCAGCACGACGACCGCCCTCAGCATCCCGACCGACATCTACGCCGGGATGGCTATCCTCCTGATAGTGGGGCTGATCATAGGCTATATCATGAGGGTCCCGCGCAAGTAGATTCGAGGGACTGGCGCCCATGGCATCCAAGGACGACTCCCAGAGTTCGGACAAGGAACGCGGTGCCGAGGGCTCACCTTCCCCTCAGAACCCACGGCGCCACTTCCTCAGGGTGGCGATGACCTTCGGAGTGGTGTTCCTCGCTGCGGGAATCGCCTCGGTCGCCCAGACGCTGATCAAGCCGTCAGCCCCTCCCCCCGCCCCCCCGCCCGCGTCGACGGCGACCAAGACGGTCACAAAGACCGTGGTCTCCACGACGACCGTGGGGTCCTCCACGAGCGGCGCCAGCTCGTCTTCTTCATCGTCATCTTCGACGACCTCCGCATCCTCGACCACGTCCGCCACCTCCTCGACCGCGACGACCTCCTCGCCTTTTCCGGTGGTCGTCGTGGCCAACATCAGCGACCTCGCCGGTGGGAAGCCGATCTCGTTCAACTATCCCCTAGAAGAGACGCCCAACCTGCTTGTCAAGCTCGGGGTCAAGGCGCAGGGCGGCGTGGGCCCCGACGGAGACATCGTCGCCTTCAGCCAGTTCTGTCAGCACCTCGGCTGCGTCTGGGGACTTGTCCCGGCAGGGACATCTCCCGCCTGCGACAACACCTTCAAGCCGACCGTCCCTCAGGGGTACTGCTGCTGCCATGGCAGCGTCTTCGACATTGAGAACGGGGGCGTGGTCACCGACGGCCCGTCGCCCCGCCCGATCCCCCAGGTCCTCCTGTCGTTCGACTCGTCCAGCGGAGACATTTCCGCGATAGGGATGGGCCCGCCCACCATCTTCGGGCACAACACCGGCAGCAACAACGTCCTCGACGACCTCCAGGGAGGAACACCGGTGAGCAGCGCATGACCGGCCAGGAAAGCTCCAAAGGGAAGACCGGAGGGATTGCCGAGAGGCTGGTCGGCTTCTTCGACGACAGGCTCGGCCTCAACTACGAGATGCTGAGGCCCGCGCCACAGTACTCGATCAACCCGTTCTACTGGCTCGGGGCCCTCGCGGTGGTGGCCTTCATCATCCAGGGCGTCACCGGCGTGATGATGATGCTCTACTACACCCCGACTCCCACGCAGGCGTACGCCTCCACCCAGTACATCTTCCAGAACGTGAGCTACGGGACGTTCCTTGAGACCGTCCACCTCTACACGGCCTACGCGATGATAATGCTCGCCTTCCTCCACATGATGAGGGGGTACTTCGTCTCCGTCCACAAGAGGCCCAGGGAGATAATGTGGATAGTCGGGATGATGATGGGATTCATCACCCTCGGCTTCGGGTTCACGGGCTACCTCCTTCCCTGGACAGTGGTCTCCAAGTCCGCCACCGACGTGGGCATCGGGATGATGAGCGCCCTCCCTCCACCGATCGCCAATTTCCTGAACTTCTTGGTCACCGGGAGTGGGGCTGACTCGGCGGTCATCCTGAGGTTCTACGACCTCCACGTGGTCGTCCTCCCCGCCGCGCTCCTCCTGCTCCTGGCCCTCAAGATGTACATACTCGAGACCCACGGGGTCGCCGACCCGGCGAGGGGCGTGGAGTCTTTGACCGAGAAGAAGAAAGGCCTCGTCCCGATATTCCCTGACGTCACCTTCTACCTGTTGGAGCTCGCCGCCCTCTTCGGCTCTGCTATGATGCTCATCTCTATCGCCTTCCCGATCAACCTCCCGCCGGAGTACTCCCCGCTCGTCGCCTCCCAGTACGTCTCGCAGCCCGACTGGTACTTCCTGTGGATCTACCAGGTGCTGAAGATCCACATATTCGAGGGGCCAGGCCTCAACATCGCGCTGGGACTGGTCTCTGTGGTCTTCGTCGCCCTCACTGTCCTCCCGTTCATCGACAGGGGCAAGTCGAGGAGCTTCCTCGTGAGGAAATGGTTCGTGACCTTGGGCGCCATCTTCGTGGCAGAGGTCCTCGTCCTGACCGTCTGGGGCCTCGAGACACCGGGGAAGATCATACCCAACGAGCAGGCCGTCCTCGTCCTGGGAGGAACGGCTCTCTTGGTCGCCCTCTTCTCTGCCGGGACGTACAGGATGGTCTTCCGGAGGCTCCCGAAGACCGGCTCGATGGGGACGGGCTCCCCCAGCGTGACCGTCAGGGCAGCAGGAGCGGCTCCGGCGGTAGACCCGGCGATGACCAGCTCCCTAAAGAAGGCGGGCCTCTGGACTTCTGGAATCTTCGTCCTTCTCCTCGGAGCGGGAGTCTTCTGCATCTCGGGGGCGTTCAGCGCGATGGCCAAAGTGATCGAGGGAGGTCTGTCGGCCGGCGCCTTGGTCTCCTTCGGGGAGTCGATGGCGGGGCTCGCGCTCGTCGCGCTCGCGAGCTCCTATCTCCTCTACAGGCTCGACCTCGGCAGCGGGATGATAAGGAGGAAGGTGCGAGCCTTCGAATTCGGTTGGAGGTGGAAGGAGTGAAGCGGAGGGGTTCCATTCCCTGGAGCGCGACGATCGAGGAGATTGGGGAGCGTCTAATCGCCCTCCTACTGGTCGTCGAGGCAATCTCGGTCGTATTGCTTTGGACGCTCAACTCGTACACGTCGCAAGGCCAGACGGCCTTCGCCCTCTACCTCGGGGTCGACTTCATCTCCTTCGCCATGATGTCGTACCTGTACCGGAACCTCGAGAACGAAGAGCCGATCTCGAGGCTCCTCGTCATCGCAGGCTGTCTCTTCATCGCCGCCTGCTTCTTCGTCGGGTTCGCCCTCCCGAGCTGAGCTAGGGCCGGCTGCCAGACTGTTACCAAACCTGAGAATCGCCGGGGCCCCTTATTACCAGAGCCGTCGAGACAACATCCATGAACCCAACCAGGTGGTCCCGGCAGAGGCCGCGGGCCTTCGTCTCCGTGGCGGCCGGCTCAGGCCTCCTCTGCTTCCTCCTGATGGCAGCCCCGTCCAGCGCGGCGGCCGCCTCCGCGGGGATCACCGTCTCGCCCAACGCGGCGATAGTCGGGGCCTCCATCACAGTCACAGGGACCGGCCTCCCGGCCAGCACGGGCCTCACCCTCCAATGGGCTGCGTCCAACGCCACCTGGGTAGTGGGAGGCACTACCACCACCCCCACACCCCAGGTCACGGGCATCAAGATAGGGACCTTCCAAAGGACGCTGGGCACGGTCCAGACCAACTCGACAGGCTCGTTCACCGCCAAGATCACGGTCCCCGCCGACTTCGGCGCCCAGCACTTCATCCAGGCGTTCCTAGCCAACGGGACCGCCCTCGCTCCCAAGGCGACCTTCACCCTCGAGCCGTCGTTCAAGATCTCTCCGACGAGCGGGCCGGCGGGCACGCCCCTGCTCGTCCAGGCCTCCGGGCTCAGCGACAGCCTATACTCCACGAGCTACCACCTCTACTGGGACAACCAATACGTCGGCTACATGACCGCGCTCTCCGGCACGGGGAGCACCAACTTCACGTTCTACGCCTCGGGGACGCCTGGGACCCACTACATCGCGATATACCAGGGCTACCCGGGCCCCGCCTATCTCAACCCGCAGCAGGGCCCGCCCGCCTCCGAGACCCAGTCGGTGTTCGCTCCCTACATCCCCTACTTCACCAACTTCACCATCACCCCTGAGAACTTCACCCCGCAGTCCTCCAGCACGCCGGCATCGTTCAACGTCAGCGGCCCGGCCGGCCTCGGGGCTCTCGCCTCGGTAGCCGTCCTCGCCCTCTCGGGCGCCTTCTTCGTCTCCAGGCAGGAGCCAGAGAGGCGCAGGGCGATATCCACCGCCCTGGCGGCGGGTGTCGTCGTCCTCCTGATAGTCTTCGCTGGCGCCGGCTACGCCATCGGCACGATGTCCTCGTCCTCGCACACGACGACAATCACTTCGACCTCCACGGTGGTCTCGAGCGCGTCG
The DNA here is from genome assembly GCA_035515635.1 of Nitrososphaerales archaeon. Taxonomy (GTDB): domain Archaea; phylum Thermoproteota; class Nitrososphaeria; order Nitrososphaerales; family Gagatemarchaeaceae; genus Gagatemarchaeum. The sequence continues at coordinate 4,476 of DATJBB010000007.1, read as the reverse complement.
AGCTCCTCCTCAGTATCCGTCCCCACGGTGGCGTTCGCACCAGTGGCGACGGTCGACAGGCCTCAGATCACGGTACCCGTGAACACCGCGACCTCCGGGCCTCGGATCAGCGTCACCCCGACTATAGCTAGCGTCGGCGACAACATCACCGTCAACGGCCAGGGCTTCACTCCCAACGCCCAGCTCCCGCTTGTCTGGACGACCAGGCAAGGAAGCAACCTCGCCGGCTACACACTCGTCAGCAAGGCCCTCAGGACGGTCGCAGCCGGCTCCGACGGGTCGTTCACCATCACGATGAAGGTCCCGCCCGACCTCGGCGGCATCCACTACATCGCCATTGGGAACCTCACCCAGCACTCCAACGGGACGCTCTTCATCCAGAGGAGCGCCACACTGAGCACGACCCAAGGCCCCCGGGGCACAGTCATCCAGGTGGTCATGCACGGGGTGGGCTGGGACTTCAACACCAACATAGTCGCCGTCGACTACGACAACTCCTATATCGGATACGCGTGCGGGTTCAACAGCGGAGGGAACGTGACGGTCAGCATAGTCGCGAGCGGCGCTCCGGGGATACACACGATAGACGTCTATCCCTCTGTCTGGTGGGGCCCGTCCAACTTCGCGTCCCAGGGCGTGGTGGAGTACAGGTACCCAATCCTGACGCCGCAGGACCACCCCGAGCTGATGCCCTCGTTCCACTTCACCTTCTTGATGACGTCCTGATGGAAGAGCTCGTCCTAGGCAGCGGTCACCCCCACGGCTGGCTCAGGACGGCCGTCGACCGGTACTCGGGGAGCGCGAGGATACTCGACTCCAAGATCCTCGGGCCCGACATGGTCGAGCACCTCTTCGAGATCAACGTCAAGCCAGAGCAGATGAAGCCGCTCCTCTCCGACATCGCCCGGGACAGGGACGTCATGGGGATGGAGATAGTCCAGTCGAAGAGCGGGCGGATCCAGGGCGCCATCTCGACGGCGAGGTGCACCATCTGCAAGGAGGTGGCCGCCTCAAGGTGCTTCCTCGGGTCGGTCGAGATCGAGAGGGGCAAGGCAAGCTGGACAATCCTCGGAGACCAATCGGCTTGCAAGGGGCTGCTGGACTCCCTCGAGCGGCGGGGGATCCCCTTCAGGCTCGACCTGAAGAGGAGCCTCGACGACAGGGAGCTCCTCACTGCGAGGCAGGAGGAGGTCCTCTACATGGCCTACGAGAGAGGATACTTCGACTTCCCCAAGAAGATAGGCGTCAGAGGGCTCGCCGCTGCCACTGGGGTCAAGACCTCGACCCTCACGGAGATTCTGAGGAGGGGTCAGAAGAAGATAGTGGCCGGCTACTTCGGCGACCGGCACCTCCAACACCCCCATTCAGACGTCTGACTGACCAGTCCCTAACGTTGTTAGGTGAAATCCTTATCCCTCATTCCCACTCTTGAAAATCGGGACCGCTCCTTATCTCCCAAGGTGGGTCCCGACAAGAGTCGATGGCGTTGACAGCAAAGAGAAGAGACTGCGCGAAGTACAGAAGGTTCCGGTCCGCCGGGAGGCGGGCGGCTTCAGAGGCGACATTCGCCGGAATACTGGCCTCAGCGACCCTGGTGTTCATAGTGATAGGCGTGGCCTTCTCGAGCCAGTCGTCCAGCCAGCTCGAACAGATTAGGTCCCTCCAGGGACAGCTCGCCAGCGCGTCGTCGACCGCGTCCAGCGCGTCCACGACCCAGACCACATCTTCCGCGGCGCCTCCGCCTGTCGCTCCCACCGTGCCGACAGTAAGGCACATCACGCTGATCGCCGAGCCCGCGGTGATAACGCTCGCGACGAACGTGACCTACGACGCCTGGACCTTCAACGGCACCGTCCCCGGTCCCACGATATTCGCCAACCTCGGCGATACCATAGTCGCCAAGTTCATCAACAACTTCACGACCATGGCGCACTCCATCGACTTCCACGCCGGCCAGGTCAACTGGGCCGCCGACTACCAACCCGTCGCCCCCGGGCAGTCGATCACGTTCAATTTCACGGTGGACTACCCGGGCGTCTTCATGTACCACTGCGGCACCTCACCCGCAATCGAGCACATAGCCAACGGCATGTACGGGGCGTTCGTGGTGAACCCCTCGACGCCATTGCCCCCTGCCACCGGAGGCCAGTACGTGCTCGTCCAGAGCGAGTTCTTCCTCAACGACAAGCCCGGGGCCGACGGCCACTACGCGGGTAACTACTCCAACATGCTCGCCGGAAAGCCGACCTACGTCGTCTTCAACGCCTCCTACGACGGATTCGTGACCCATCCCCTCCCTGTCCAGCCGAACAAGCTCGTGAGGCTGTACATACTCGACGCAGGGCCGAGCGAGTGGAGCGCGTTCCACGTGATAGGTGCTCTGATGAACACGACCTACATCGACGGCGATCCAGCCAACGCCATGTACGGGTTGCAGACCCTCAACATCCCGCCCTCTGGCGGCGCCATCGTCGACATGTATTTCCAGGACCCGGGAGGCAAGAACCCCTTCGTCACTCACCAGTTCGAATTCGTCCCTCTTGGTGACGAGGGGGTGTTCGCGGTGGGCGCAACGACCACAACTTCGACAACCTCCAGCAGCAGCGGCCCCGCAGCCCAGGTGCACGTCAGCATCCCCCAGGGCTCCGAATTGAACACCGCCAGTCCCGGCTACTCCCCGGCGGCCATCACCGTGGTGATTGGCGTGAACAACACCGTTGAGTGGATCAATAACGACGTCGCTCCACACACGGTTACGTCCGCGAGCATCCCGGCCGGGGCCACGAAGTTCGACTCTGGCTACATGAACATCGAGGGCTCAGGCACATTCACGTACACCTTCACTGTCCCTGGGACGTATCAGTACGGCTGCTCATACCACCCGTGGATGCACGGCACGGTGATAGTGAAGGCCGCGGGCGGCTAGGCGGCGATTGAGCGAATGGAACCCGACCAGGACGACCCCGAGGATCCCAGGACCTCGCGGCGCCAGCTGCTCAAGGCGGCGCTCCTCATGGGAGCCGTGGGCGGGCTGGTCGTGCTCGGCGTGGGCGCCAGGCCGACCGCCGAAGGGTCGGCATCCAGGGCAGAGCAGACCGTCTCCAAGCCCGCCGAGGCCCCCTCAGGAGGGTCGGTCAAGGTCAAGGTGATGTACTTCCAGATGCCCCGCAACGTAGTCGACGCCTCCGAGGAGCACTTCGTCCTCCAGAGCCCGGCGTACTTCCGCGACCTGAAGAGCCTCGTCGTGAGCGAGCACCCCCTCCTCCTCCCAATGTTCCCGACCATGCTGAACCTGGTCTCGGGCGTCCCGGCGACCCCCGCCACGGAGTTGAACGACGGGGACGAGGTGGACTTCATCCCGGCCGTCGCGGGCGGCTAGATCCTTCTCTTCCGACGTCCGCGGTGCGTCGATTCGACGACATCCCGAACGGCCTTGAGCTCTCTGATGACATAGTCCGGCTCGCCCTCCGGGCCGAGCGCCTCTCCTACCAGGACCCAGCTGTCCGGTCGCTCGCCGTCGTCTATCAGGACGGTGGTTATCCCAGAGGCCCTCGCGCCGACGATGTCGTGCTTCGGCGAGTCCCCGACGAACAGCGCCTCATCCTTCTCCACGCCAAGGGCCCGGAGCGACCTCGCGAACATCGCTGGGTTGGGCTTCCGGACGCCTTCCCTCTCCGAGGCGAGAATCACCTGGAAGTGGCCGTGGATCCCTGACTCCCGGAGGTGTCCCACCAGCGACTCGTAGTTGTGGTGGTTGGAGACTACGGCCATCATCACGCCCGCCGACCTGAGCGCTTCGAGCGTCTCCCTCGCTCCCTTCCTGAGCGGGTACCTCTTGGTCGCTGTGTCCCAGAAGGCCTTGTTGACCTTGGAGGCAAGCGCCGCGCGCTTCGCCTTCGAGAGGTCGGGGAAGAGCTCGTCGATGACCTCTCCGTACTTTATCCTGTCGGCGATGTCCTTGTCCTCCTTCGCCTCGACCTCGGCATACCTCTTGAAGACCGCCGCCGTGGTCTCGACCAGCCTCTCGAGCTCGACCTCGGCCCCGCTCTTCCTGAGGGCTTCGCGCGCCGCGGCGAGACCCTCGGCCCTCACCTCATCCCAGGGCTTCGTCGCCTTGAACAGGGTGCCGCCGTAGTCGAAGAGGACGGCCTTGATTCTGCGCCGCCCGGCCTTGCTCCGCCCGGAGGCCGGGGCTAGTCGCGCCCCCGCCAATCACTTGACCTCCTCGACGGCTGTGGGGAGCTTGAGGTACCACCTCAGTATCTGCCTCGCCCACGGGGCGACCTCGGAGTCCTGGTCGTCCACCAGCTCGCGGAGCATGGGGCGGTCGAACGGGACCACCTCCTCCACCTCCGCGGGGTCGAGCTTGAACTTGCCGTCGAACGTGGCGCGGTAGATGGTCGAGATCATGTTGTCCTCGGGAGCGTAGGCCATCCTGAACTTCAGGACCCAAGTCAGAGGTATCCGGCCGATCCC
>DATJBB010000006.1:0-53704 GCA_035515635.1 Nitrososphaerales archaeon | reverse complement strand
TGACCGTGGTTGCAGAGCCTGAGACGGTTACCGTGGAGCCTGCTCCGCCGACCGTGGACACCGCGGTGGTGGTCGCGGTCGTTGTGACCGTGCCTCCTGCGACGCTGGTCGTGCTGGTTACCGTCGGGCCTGTCACAGTCGAGGTGACTGTGGTGCTACCACCGGATGCTGGGACGTTCTGGAGGGTCAGAGCGACGAGGTCCCCTGGGACTCCTGTGCCCCAAGTGACCAGCCCTGCGGTGATCGGGAAGATGACTTCCATCTGTCCGCTAGCTGTCGCTCCGAAGGTCGCCAGTTCGTTCAGCGGTCCTCCGATGAATATGTCCTTGATCACGGCTCCGGTCTGGGCGTTGAGCACCAGGAGGTCTCCCGATGACAACGTCGCCATCACCAAGCCTCCAGAGGTGGTAAGACCGCCTCTGTAGCCCTGTGTAGCGATGAAGTGAGACCAGACCATTTGGCCGGTTGCAAGGTTGACACCTTCGACGGTGGAGTTGTCGAGGTTCTTGGCGGTCGCCGCGATGGCGATGCCGGAGAACCCGGACGTCTTACCATAGTTGGTGAGGTTCATCGGGATGTAGTGCTCGAAGCCTGGGACGTTCTGACTGGCCGTGAAGGCCATGTTGAGCGCTGTGTTGATTGCCGGCTCGTTCTCGAACCCTGCCGATGCAGTTGGGTACATCAGCGTGTCAGCGAGTGACGGGTTGAAGAATGGCTCGTTCATTTCGGTGGAGTTGAGCGGGTTGTGCATGTAGCAGTACGGGCACCTGGCCAGTATGCTGGAAGGCGGGGTCCACGAGTAGATCAGGTTGCCCGTGAGGGCGTTGATCTCGAAGAAGTACCCGCTCTTGCACGTCTTCCACAAGACAGGCGTGTTCACACCGTTGATGGTCTCGTTGCCGAGAGCCTGCCACCAGGAGCAGTCGTAGTCCCAGTTCTCATGGGCTGCGGTCTGGAAGCCCCAGATCCACTGCCCAGTGGTCTCGTTCAGCGCCAGTATCGACGCCGACCAGAGGTCTGGTCCTGGGTTGCAAGCGCTCGTGTACGGGTCCCTGTTGTTGGTATTGACGAATATCATACCCTTCAGGGTGCCTGTGCCGACGAGCCACGGAGCGCCCCAGCCTGCCGCGGTAGAGCCAGGGTTGGCTCCGCCGTCAGCCGCTGTGCATGCGGCGCTCTGGATGTAGCCCCAGTCGTTGTAGAGGGTGGAGTTGAGCGTTGAAGCGGAGAGCGTCTTCAGGTTGACCACGGCCTGACCATTGGTGTTCGGGATGTAACCGCCACCATTGTAGGATGGGCCTGGGTAGAAGATCTCAGCGCCTGTCATGTTGTTGACCTGGGAGATGTCCCAGTTCGGGTTGAGCGGGAGGTTGGAGTTGCGCTGCGGTGGGCTGCAGTAGGCAGTCCACAGCGGGGTCGGCGGGTTCACCAGGACGTTCCACGCCCTGTAGAAGCACCTGCCGGTCGCCGAAGACGTCGGGCTGCCCATCGAAGTGATTGCTATTCCGCGGCTCTGGTCAAGGAGAACGTTGGGTGCGATTGCCGGGTAAACAGCGGTGGCCGGGTTGCCCTGGACCATGTTGATTCCGGTGTAGTACGAGAAGTTCATCTCGTACGCCCCAGTGTTCGCATTGATTGCCCAGACCTTGAGGTCTGGTGTAGAGAACCACAGAGTCGGTGTGTGGTTGAACAGCGCCGTCGTGAACTGCTCCGCACCATCGTGCAGGTGCAGCGTCAGGACGACGGAGCCCGACACACCAGAGGTAGCGTTGGGTAGGATCGGAAGGACGTCAGTCCAGATCTGGTTGCCGTTGGCCGCGTTAAGCGCGAACACCTGTCCGTATTGGGTGATGGCGTAGATCGTGCCGTTGATCGTCAGCGGCGCCGTGTCTATGCCGAGCCCTCCGGATACCGACAGCAGGGCCGTCGGGTGGGTCGGTAGCGGGAACAGCCAGTTCAAGCCCAAGTACTGGGCATTAGAGCTGTTGATCTGGGTTTGTGGGTTGTAGTTCTGGTTCCACGAGTTCCCGTCAGGTGCCGCCCAGTTGGCCTGTAATGTCGTCAGCGGCGTCGCGGCCGGAGCCGCGGTCGTCGCCGGCGCTGCAGAGACGACTGGGATGGAGATGGCGGAGACAAGGAACAGAACTGCGGTAGTGAGGGTTGCAAGTGATGTTCTAGAAACCTTCGTCATATGTTTTCGAAACTTCGACAGAAACTACAGTATTTATCTTTTCCAGAATTCATCAATTTTAAACAACCTGGCGAGGGTTTTTAACAACGAATGCATAAGAATGGCCATCTTGGTGTCGGAACGGCGTTCCTGGCTCTGGAGCTTCGCGAGGTCCTTCCGACCACCTCTCTCGCGGCGAGAGGTTGGGGGAAGGTGCCGGCTCGGGAGCCCTGGGGCGGGCCCATGGACGGCATCCTCGGGCACGTTTAAATAATCAAGCGTGGCGCGATGGGCGAAAGTTGTCCCTGATCAGCAGGCTCCTGGGCTTTGGGTTGGCCCTCCTGGGCGCCTTCTCTCTGGGGTACGGACAGGGGATTGCATCGTTAGGCAGCTCATTGGGCTCGACACTGGCCGAGGGGCTGGGGAGCATCCCCGGGCTGGTGCAGCAGCTCCAGCCCACGATTATGAGCTACGTCCAGAACAACATCGTGCCCCCTGACGGCACGTACTCTCTGGCCGGCGCGGCGGTGGCCATCGTCGGCGCCTTCCTCGTCCTGTGGGGCGACAGGAAGTTCGCCAAATAGACCTCACGAGGGCTTCTTTCTCAGCTTCAACGCCAGATATCCGGCCACTACGATGAAGACAACCGCCACACCGACCATACCGTAGACCAGGACGCCAGTAGTCGGCGGGGATGGGGCGGTGGTCGTCACCGACGACACTATGGTGGTCGAGACGGTCGAGACCGCGGTGGTCGTCAGGGTGGTCGTGGTCACAAGAGGGATCTCGAGCGTCAAGGCGACGATGTCGCCGGGGACGTTCCTACCCCAGGTGACCCCGCCGGCCGTTATCGGGAAGACGACCTCCATCTGCCCGCTCGAGGTCGCACCTATGGAGGGGAGGACGTTCAGGGGGCCGCCGATGTAAAAGTCCTTGATCAGCGCCCCGGTCTGGGCGTTGATCATCTGGATATCCCCCGACGAAAGGGTAGCGTAGACCACGTTCCCGCTCGTGGTGAGGCCACCTCTGTAGCCCTCACTGGGGATGAAGTGAGTCCAGAGCATCTGCCCGGTCGAGGCGTTCACCGCCTCGACGGTGGAGTTGTCGAGGTTCTTGGCGGTCGCTGCGACCGCTATCGCCCCGAAGCCGTTCGCCTTGCCGTACCCGCTGGCGTTGAGGAACGGTATGTAGTGCTCGAGGGCGGGGACGTTCTGGCTCGCGGTGAAGATGTAGTTCAGGGCCGGGCTGTAGGCGAACTCGTTCTCGAACCCGGCGAACTCGCTCGGGTACATCAGGGTGTCGGCGAGGCTCGGGTTGAAGAAGAACTCCGTCATCTGGGTCCGGTTGAGCGGGTCGTGCATGAAGCAGTACTGGCACCTCGCCATGATGTCTTGTGGAGGCGTCCAGGCCCAGATCATGTTCCCCGTGGCCGCGTCGAGCTCATAGAGGTAGCCGTTCTTGCAGGTCTTCCAGAGGACCTCGGTCTCGACGCCGCCGACCGTCTCGTTGCCGAGGACCTGCTGCCAGGAGCAGTCGAAGTCCCACTCATCATGGGCCGAGGTCTGGAAGCCCCAGATCCACTGCCCGGTCGTGTCGTTGAGGGCGAGGACCGACGATGCCCATAGGTCGGGGCCCGGCTGGCACTCGCCTGTGTACGGGCCCTTGTTCCCCGTGTTGACGTAGGCGACGCCCGTCTTCTCGTCGATGAGCCAGGGCGCCCCCCAACCCGCCCCCACGGCTCCCGGCGAGCCTCCAGAGTCGAGGGTGGCGCAGTGGGCGCTCTGGGGGGCGTACCCCCAGTCGTTGTAGAGGGTCGCGTTGAGGACGGCGGGTGGGAGGGTCTTGAGGTTGACCACCGCCGTCCCGGGCATCGTCCCGCCCCCGTCGTAGGCGGGGCCGGGATAGAAAATCTCGGCGCCCGTCATGTTCACCACCTGCTCCAGGTCCCAGTTCGGGTCTAGGGGCAGTCCTCCGCCGGGCTGCGGAGGCGAGCAGTAAGACGTCCAGAGGGGGACGGGCGGGGTGACGAAGATGTTCCATCCCCGGTAGAAGCACCGCGCGGCGTTGTTGCTGGAGGAGCTGAGCATCGAGGTGATGAGCACCCCTCTCTGCTGGTCGATCACCAGCTGGCTCGTCCCGTAAGCGGAGTACTGGGTGTTCGGGTTGCTTCCGGCTATCATGCCGAGCCCGGTGTATATCGTGAAGTTGAGCTCGTACGCGCCGTCGAGGGCGTTCATCGCGTAGACCTTGTGGTCTGGCGCGGCGACCCAGTAGGTGGGAGTGTCGCCGAAAAGGGTGGTGGTGAACGCCTCCGCGCCGTCGTGGAGGTGGAGCGCAAAGGTGCCCGCGCCGGTCTGCCCGGCGGTGCTGTTGGGGAGGATGGGGAGAAGGTCGTACCAGATGACCTGGCCGTTCGCGGCGTTGAGGGCGTACACCCATCCCGATTGGGTGACAGCGTAGACGACCCCGTCGACTATCAGCGGGGCGGTGTCGACCCCGAGCCCTCCTAGGACGGACGCGAGCGCTATCGGATGGTAGGGGAGGGGGAAGACCCAGTAGAGCCCAAGGTCTTGGGCGTCTGAGCTGTTGATGACGTTCTGAGGGTTGTAGTTCTGGTTGAACTGGTTCCCGTCTGGCGCGGCCCAGTTGGCCTCCAGGGCGGTAAGGGGAGTCGGCGGCGCCGCGGGCCGAGGGGCCGCCGAGACTTCCGCGAGAGGGGGAGCCCCGAGCAGGGAGAGGAGGAGGATGGATAGGACCGCCACGACCAAGTGCTGTCTCGCCGCATCCCTCGCCATCTCGTTCGCGCCTCCGACCCCGCTCGCGTTGCGCCTATTTCGGGCTTCTCGGGCTATGCTGCGTCCTGGTGCATGAAGACGAAGAACCCCAGCCCGGTGAGTATGGCGAACCATATGAGCAGGGTGCAGAGGGTGACGACGAAGAAGTTCGCCCCGAGGACGTAGGACGCCACGTATCCCGTCGGCCCGTACTGCGCCTGCCCCAGCCCTGCGGCGAGGACGTCTGCGAGCCTGCTAGTCTCTATCGGGTTTGCGAGGACGACGAGGCATGAGGCGACGGCGCCGAAGGTCAGGTTGACCACGTTGACCAGGGTGGTCAGGCCTGAGACCGTGGTGAAGTAGAACCAGAAGAATATCCCTATCCCCATGGCGGTGACCTTTCGCTTCGTAACCTCGGAGACTATCAGGCCGAGGGCGAGCATCACGGCGTTGAGGAGCATCACCACGAACATCGATACGGTGATCAGGTATGACTGCCCGACATCTGACGGATAGGAGGCCACGGCCGCGCCCCCGAAGCTGAGGACAATCACCGTGGTCGTCGCGAGGAGGAGTCCGAGAGACCGCCCCGCGAAGAACTCGGCCTTGGTTATCGGGTTTGAGAGGAGGTACTGGAGGACGCCCGACTCTCTGTCCTCGACTATCGCCACAGCCCCGAAGGGCAGCGAGAGCAGCGCTATCAGGGGGAAGGACTCGGAGATCGACGTCCCGAAGCCATACGTCGCCTCGAGCGCCGCGGGGGACTGGCCCGAGTATATCGAGAGGAGGAGGACGGGGATGTTGATCGCGATGAGGAAGAATATGACCGTGAAGACTATCAGCCACTTGGTCCGGATGGCGTCCCGGAAGGTCAAGGACAGCATCCCCCAGACGCCGTTGAGGTTGACCGGCTGGAGCCCCATCCTGCTCAGCAGCGACGCCGAGGCAGGCGCGGTGGCCATGGCGAGGCCGAGAACGCCGAACAGGAGGTTGGTCCCGTCGAAGAGAAGGTGCATCCTATTCGCCTCGCCCTCCGTCGCTCCAATCGAGGGCGCGACAGGGCGTCGACCCCCAGTCCCGACGCAACTCTAGTTCGCCCTCGTCGCGCAAATCCATTCTTATAAGGAGTGCCGGCCCTGCGCGTCCACAAAGTAAGAATCTGGTCGATGGCTGCGAACATTCGACTAAGCCAGCAGTAGACGCGCCATTCAATATCATACTGGTTGGGGATTTGTTATCGCGCGAGTTTTCTGCGCAAACTGCTTAAATACGGCGCTCGTCGAAAATTGTCTGGCCTCGAAAAGGGGCACGAGACGTACTGATTTGGATAGAAGACACTTTCTGCGCTATGGTCTTGGTCTCGCTGGGGCGGGGCTCGTCTCCCTGGGGCTGGCGGATTATGTCTCTCCGAGGCTGCTCGGCGGTGCGCCCCCGGCGTCGACAACGACGACGACCACGACTGGCCCGACGACGAGCGAGCAGTACTCCACCCTGACGGACTACCAGGACTTTCTCTCCTGGCTCCACTCGGTGTCCGGGCCCTACTCGGGCAAGTCGCTCAACCTCACATTGGAGGCCGAGTTCGGGCCGTACGCGGCGCAGATATTGGACAGCGACTTCCTCGGGGCGACGGGGATAAGGGACCAGTACGACATCAAGCCCTACGCGCTCCAGCTCCAGGAGGTATCGCTCATGTTCAGCACAAAGGCCAGCTCGTACGACGCGTACAGCCTCGACGTCGAGAACCTCGGGGTCTTCCCCAACGACTCGATCTCGCCATACACCCTGATGGAGACGTACCCCGACTTGACCTACCCGGAGCTCAACCTGGCAGACTTCAATAGGAACTGCTGGGACAGGATCGCCACCTATCCTCCAGACCTAACTGGTGGGAGCGGGGGGAACTCCGCCTCGAACGTCCCTGTCCTCCCCTTCGACACTCCGACGCTGGTGCTGTTCTACAGAACGGACGTGTTCGAGCAGCTCGAGCTCACCTTGCCGACGACCTGGGACGAACACTTCGACAACGTCAAGCGGATCAACAACTCCGGCATAGTCTCTGCCCCGTTCGGTTCGGTCAGCATGGCCGGGACCGACGTCTCGGTAATCTACGAGTACCAGGCGCACCTGAGCAGCTTCGGCGGGTCGCTCTGGGAGTTCGACGGGAACACCATCATCCCGTCGATGAACAACGACGCGGCCATCGCCGCGCTCGAGGACTTCGCCAGGTTCGAGCCCTACTCCGACCCAGGTTCGTACTACTACACCTGGGACGACGTCTTCAACTCGATATCGCACAGGTCCGCGGCGTGCGGGCTGCTGTGGAACGGTTACAACGAATGGATGAACGACACACAGAGGTCGCTCGTCCCGGGGATGGTTGGAACCGCGATGCTCCCGGCGGGGCCGGAGGGGGCGTTCCACCCCTACGCCGGGTCTGGCGTGGGCGTCTCGAAGTACACGAAGAACCCGGAGATGGCATGGCTGTGGATCCAGTGGGCGACCGCGAAGGGCACGCAAGAGGCGATGATCCTCGGCCAGTACAACGTCTATCCCACAAGGGCATCCGTGACCCAGGCTCCCGTTGTCGCCGACAGGCTGCCCAACCTCTCGATAGCAAACCTCACCAACCAGATCTGGACGTCCAACTCGATCACGACGCTCATCGGGTTCCCTCGCTGGCTCGAGGCCTCGACCATCATCGCGAACCAGCTCAACAAAGCGTGGACGGGGGCGCTGTCAGCGGCGGACGCCCTGTCAGCCTGCGAATCTCAGATCAACTCGCAGATGGGGACCATCTCCTTCTAGGAGGATGGGAGGCTGGTCATCAGGCACGGGAAGAGCGCGCTCGGCTGGGTGGCAGCTCTGTCGACGCTCGCCCTGCTGATTTCGCCCCAGGGTGCCTTCGCGGCCGCGATCACGACTGGGACGGCTTCCTTCGGGAACGCCCTGACCTACGGGAATACCTCGTACTCGGTCGCCTACTCGTACCCATCGGTCGCCGCGGTCGGGAGCCCGTTCAACATCACCCTGACGCTCCACGTCAACTCCCTTACCGGGCTCATAGAGTACATCACAGCGTACAGGATGATAGTCTTCCTGTTCATCAGTAACGGCAACGTCATCAACAACTCGCTGATCAGCAACGTGACGGCGTCCTACATGTTCCCGGGGGCCAACTGGGGCCCGAACAACATGACCTTCGACCTGACCCCGACGAACACAGGGGTCTCCAAAGGTCAGTCGGCCAATGCGACGGTAAGCATCCAGCTACAGGACGACGTCTACTATGGCAACCCGCGATACGACACCGAGACGGAGCCGGGGATGCAGGGGAGCGCGGGTGCGTTCGTGATAGAGAACGGGGTCGCCACCTCGACGACCACCGGCAGTCAGTCCTCCGGAGGGACCAACTACCTGTCCTACGCCCTTGTAACGTCGGGAATCGTGCTGATCGTCCTGGCCGTGGTGGTCACGAGGGAGCCCAAGTCAGGAGCTCCTCCGACGGCATCCTAGGCAGGACCACTCAAGACATAGCCCAAAGACGCTGCGACCGCTGCACGCGGTGCTGACTTTACTACGCCGCGTCTTGGTGCCTGAATATCAGGAACCCGATGAAGAAGGTCACGCCAATCCAAGTCAGGACCGAGGCGAGGACCCCGTCGAAGGCGCTGTTCTTCAGGACGAACTGGACGACGAGCGCACTGTTGGTGAACTGGCTCGCGCCGAGCCCAGCGCCGAAGACGGTGAGGAGGCGCGAGGACTCCACCGGGTCGAAGAGCACCACGCCGAGGGCAGCGATCGCTCCGAGCTTCAGGCTGACGGTGATGACCAGCTGGTCTAGGCTCGAGACGACCGCGAGGAGGAACCAGACCATGATGCCGACGCCCATCGCGGTGGCCTTGCGCTTTGAGAACTCTGAGATGATGAGGGCGATGCCGAGCATCGCGGCGTTGAGTAGCCCTGCGAAGAGCATGATGAGGACGATCGGCGCGTAGGCTGCGAGTGACATCGAGTAGACGACCGCCGCCGCGCCTCCGAACCCTAGGACTATGACCGTCGTCGTGGCGAGGAGCAGGCCTGCGGACCTCCCGATGAAGAACTCGGCCTTTGTGACCGGGTTGGAGAGGAGGTATTGGAGCGTCCCAGACTCCCTCTCGTCGACGATGGTCACCGCGCCGAGGGGCAGCGGTAACAGCGGGATCAGCGGGAAGGAGACAGATATCAGGTCGGCGAGGTTGCTGGGCAGGTACTCTGGCGGGAGGTTCTGGGCCGCGGCGAGGTAGAGGTCTGGTATGTCCACGGCGAGGAGGAAGAATATCACCCCGAAGATAATCAGCCACTTGGTCCTGATGGCTTCCCTGTAGGTGAAGGCGAGGATCCCCCATACGCCCTTGCTGTTCATCTGCTTCATCCTCCCGCGGGTCGCAAGGACGAGGGTGGCAGCCCCGAAGATGACGGCGATCGCAAGCACCGCGTAGAGAGTGGTGTAGTCGACCGTGTTCACTGCGGCGGCCATCCTAGTTCCCTCCCCTCTTTGCTGCGGGTGTGCTCGGCACGTTGTCTACGCCCGGCGCACCGGCTCCAATCAGCTTCACGTACTCAGACTCTATCTGGCTGCGCTCCACAAGGAGGTCGTCGATCGCAATCCCGCTGTTGAGAAGGCCCTTTAGCATTCCCAGCTTCATCTTGGTGGGGACGGCTGCCCTCAGCCACTCGCCGTCGATCTCGATGTCGGTCGCGCCGAGGTCTTGGGTGAGGCGCTTCACGTTCTCGGCTATCACTCCCTTGGCGCGGATGAATATCGTGTCGTTGACGCTGAGCCTGCTCATCAGCTCGTCGGGCGGGCCCCTCGTGATGATTCTCCCGTGGTCGATCACCATGACCTCCGTGGCGAGCTCGCCCAGGCCAGTTAGGTGGCTGGTCGTGATCATTGTCTTGCCCTGGGCGATCAGGGCGCGAAGGAGCTTCTGGAACTCCAGCTGGCCCCTCAGGTCGACGTTGCTTGTGGGCTCGTCGAGGAGGAGGACCTTCGGGTTTCCGATCATCGCCAGCGCGATGCCCAGCCTCTGCTTCATACCGTCCGAGCAGGCGCGGACTCTCCTTCGCCTCGTCTCCCACAGGTTGACCAGCCTGAGCTTCTCCTCGATCTGGTCGGTGCCGAGGTTCTTCAGGCGAGTGGTCAGGACGGCGTGGTCGTAGATGGTGAGCGACTCGTAGAACGCATAGTTCTGCGGGACGTACCCGATGTTCCGCTTTGCTCCCCTGGGGTCCTTCGTTACGTCAATCCCGTTTATCGTTATCTTCCCTGAATAGTTCAGGATGCCCATCATCGACTTGATGAGGGTCGTCTTGCCGGCGCCGTTCGGCCCGAGTATGAGAAGGTGCGAGCCCGGCATGATGTCGAGGTTGAGCTCGTGCAGCGCCGTGAACTTGCCATATCTCTTTTCTAGCTTCTCTATCTTTACAATAGGTACCTGTTGTTGTTGGGTGAGCTGTTGCAACTGTTGTGACTTCTAGGCCGGAGGTTTGGCGTATTTATCGGTTGAGGCTTGCGCCAAATTTCACAATATTCAGCGATAGCCGAACAATTTGTCGTTGCGTCCCTCAGTAATGTTAGCAACCACACAGCTTCGGAGTTCGGGATCAGTCACCAGGGCTGGCGGCGATGGCGATCACGAGGACGCCGAACAGTGCGAAGAGTCCGCCCGAGGCGCAAGCTATCCCGAGCCACTCGACGAGCGAACCCAGTCCCGCGAACGGGGAGAGGGGAGGGGCGGGCATCCCCGCGAGGGGGAAGACGGTGATCGCCGAGTAGAAGAGGAAGCCGAGTGCGAAGAGCGCGGGACCGGCGATCTTAACCCTCCTGATGGCCAGCATACGTTTGCGCTCAGAGTCGTCCATTGGCATCGGGCCGAGTCTCCCAGTGGGCGGCTCTAACCTTAATAACCATCCAGCCCTTCGGAAGCAATATGCCGCGCCGGGGTCTGACGGCGGCGGTGGCTGGCGCCATCGTCGTCATAGTCGTTGGGATAGGGGCGACGGCGTACTACTTTGGGGCTCTCGCTCCGGCGGGGACGACAACCACGACGAGCACGGCCTTGGCGCAGACGATGATAACGACCACGAACGCCGAGACGATGTCCTCCAGCTCGACCATGAGCACCACGACGTCCTCGATGATTGGAGCCTCATCGACCACCACGTCGATGTCCACGCCGGTGATGTCGACCACATCGAGCATGTCGACGGCGACCATGACGACGACGCAGTCCTCCACGTCGGGCGGGGCGCAGCTCCACATCACTTCGTGGTCTGTGTCTGCCAACATCGCCGGAGAGCCGGTGACGGCGACGTGCGGGACATCGATGCCTGGCTCGGGGGCGAACTACATCGCGGTGACGGACAGCGGGACCGCCCCCTCGGTGATCACCAACCTGTCCTTCTCCTACCTCGACATGGCCACCGAGGCCGGAGCGCCGACGGGGACGTGCACCATAAACCCGGGCACCACTACATACATCACCCTCAGCGGGATAGGCATTGATATGGCCACCTCGGGTAACCCGTTCACCGTGTCCCTGACGGGGACCAACGGCGGGTTCGTCTACACGGAAGGTAACCTAGGCTAGTGCGGCTCAAGGACGAGGTGAGAGGAGACGTCAGCGCGTAGGCACAACAACGGTGGCAGGGGTTACCGGATCCCCACGATCGTCGCGGCCATAGTCGTCGTGGTCGCCATCGCCGGCGCGCTTGCGCTCTATCCGCGCGGTCCGACCTCGAACACGGTCTACTGTGGGATCCTCCAGTACGTGATCTTCCCGGCGCAGGGCGTGACCCACTCTTCGACCTTCAACACCACCCAGACGATGACGACCGTCGTCGACTTTACGACGACCACGACTCCTGGGATTATAGGGAGGACTTACTCCAACTCGACTACTTCGACCAACGGCCAGGGATACTCTGCGGGGGTCGAGACCATCTGCAAGTACATCTCCGTGACCACCACGGTCACCGCATCCTCGTCCTCGAAGGGCTAGCCGGTCATTGGCTCGTCTTCGCCGGCTTGCGGAGAAGGCTCACCGTGCCCACCACGGCCGTCACCGCGAACGCGAGGAGCAGGGCGACTCCGGGAAAGTAGGCGTCACCCCAGTAGAAGGGCGCCTTGATGGAGATGTATACGAAGGCAGCCCCAATCAACAGGGTCGATAGTGCGAACAGGAGGAGGAAGGCTGGGTTCAGGATGGAGGACGCGCCCAAAGGTCGAAGGCAGGGTGTCGCGGTCCCTAAAATCCCTTTTCCGCGTCGCGCTATGCCTGGCTGTGACGCCGAGCGTCGGCGAACCGGGGCGCGCTCGCGACCGGCGGCGTACCGGCCGCATAGGCCATTGTCCTGGCGAACGACTGGGAGCAGACGCTCATGGGCTGCTGACCCGTCAGTACGCAAAGGGCCCTGATCAGGCGGTTGGCGGAGCCGTCGACGTTCTGGGCGATCGTGCTGCCGGGTGTGTTCAGCTGGGACGCGACCGTGCTCCACTCGTAGGGCGCCCCGGTGGCAGACCCGCCAGACCTGAGGATGGCGGGCGAGTACTGCGCTCCGAGCAAGACGTACTTGTTCCCAAAGTCGACGAACGGGATTGAGGCGGCGTTGTCGTACTGGCTGAAGAGAGCGCCCTGGGCGGGGGTGAGTGGCTGGACGAGGACGGAGCTGCGGTTCTGTGACTCGACCGGAACGAATGACAGGTAGGGGCTCGAGTAGTTGGACGCAGCGAAGGTGAAGGTGGGAGTGTCCGGATAGACGTCTGTGGAGGAGGAGAGCATGTACTCGAGGCCGGTGAAGTTCCCGAACTTGGACATCGCAACGACTAGCGCCCAGCGCTCGGCCCCGCAGAACGGGCAGAACTCGCCGCCCACATAGAGCACCTCGGGCTTCCCGTCGGAGGTCAGGGGGGAAGACGCGTTGGTAATCACGGCCGGGGAGGTCACCCCGCTCGACCCGTTCCCGACCGCAGCGAGGGTCTGGATGGTGACGCCGGCGAGCTGGGAGGCCACCTGGCCGGATATCGGTTGGCCGATGGACTGGCTGGCGGTCGACGATGCCGTGCTCGACGACCCTCCCAGGTTCCTGTATTGCATGACGTTGACCGTGAGCGCCCCCACGAAGACGGTCGTGGTTATCGCGATGACGAGGGAGGCGATGGAGAGCGTCTTCAAGCCGCCGGTCTCGGTGCTGTACCTCAAGTCGAGTTTCAGGGCTTTCGCACCAAGATAAGGGAATCGCCTCGCGAGGGCCCGAATAACCCACGCGGGTCTCTGTGCGAACCGCCACCTAAGAATCGGGGGATTCCGCCATGGTCCATCACAAACAATTGGCCGGGTCTTAGTTGCGGGTTCCCGAAACAAAGACAATAAAAGCATGGCTTGGGAAAAAACGATGGTGGCCGGTTTTTGATGATGACGGCAGACAAAGGAACTCAGGGGGTGAGGCGCATCACCTACCTCGCCCTGGTGATAGGCGTGGCGAACCTGATAGTGATCTCGCTCCTCGCCGTGCAGCTCAACTCGATCAACAGGGCGGTCCAGTCGAGCCAGGGGAGCTCGACGACCACGACGACCTACACGAACCTGACAGCGACGGGCGCCGACCTGATCCCGCCGACCTCGTTCGCCGACGCCCCGGTGATAACGACCGTGCAGCCGGCTGGGCAGAGGCTGACCGACCTCAACGAGCCGTTCAACTCGACGGAGCTGGCTGTCATCAACGGGGCGCCCGACTCCTACTTCCAGACAGCCGGCGAGATGTTCCTCAACAACTCCCTGACCAACCTCGTCGGCGCAAACGTGGTGAAGGGCCCGGAGCTGGTTGTCAACGGCAAGCCCTCGGTGGTCTACCTCGGGGCGAACACCTGCATCTACTGCGGCGAGAACAGGTGGGCTATGGCCCTGGCGCTCGGCAAGTTCGGGACCTTTGGCCAGTTGTTCAAGGGATACAGCAGCCTCCAGGACGGGGACCTCCCGACCGTGTACTGGGCGCCGTCGAGGTACAACGTCAGCTCAGGCATAGTCTTCGGTAGCTTTTACAATAGCACCAGCCTCTCGTTTGTGACGATGGAATATCAGTCTCCAATCACCGACCCGGTCCAGCTCCCGTCGCTCGCGTTCCTCCAGCAGCAGGCGACCCAGACGGGAAGCTTCGCGTACACCTACTCGGTCGACATGATCGGGACGCTCAACCTGTATACGGGAACCCCGTACACGGTGTGGGGCAGGTACATCGTCCCTTCTGCGGACGCTCAGGACTTTGGGAACTCGTCGACCACCTCGACGAGGTTCCCGCTGGCGAACCTCACCCACGACCAGGTCCTGGCTCACCTCTCCCACCCCAACGACCAGTTCTCCTGGACGCAGTACGCCGCGGCAGACCTGTACGTCGCCATGGTCTGCTCGTCGATCAGCAGCACGCCCCCGGTCTGCCAGTTGAGCGCGATCCAGCAGATCGAGCACGAGCTCCCACAGGCGTCAGGCGGGGTAAGCCAGGTGGCGGCCGGGAACACCACGACCTCGAGCTCTTCGACGATGGCGCCCTGAGCGGAGGGAAGACTTGACAGGCTCTTTTGGAGACCGGGTGAGAGGCTAGTTGTCGGGGCAGGTGCCACGGGGATACGCCCTCAACGCAAGGGCCCTGGCGATGATCTACCGGTCGCCGAAATACGTCGTCCTCAGCCTGGCGGCCGCGGTCGTCTACTACTACCTGTTCGCCTACTTCGTCTCGCTCGAGAACTACGGTATCGTGATCTACTCCGAGCCGGCGTACATGGTCTACCTTCTCGCGGTGACGGCGTCAGTCCTCCTCACGGTGACCGTCTACTCGCTGAGCCTGAGGCTGAGGCGGGGCATCCAGACCTCCTCGCCCGGCGGCTTCCTGGCCTCGGTGACCACGGTGGTTGGAGGGTGCATGGCTGGGTGCGCCTGCCAAGCGCCAATCCTCTACAACCTCCTCTACTTCTTCGGGCTGAACGCCTTCGAGGCGAGCGGCGTCGTGACGACCCTCGTCTCCTACGACTTTGAGATCAACCTCGCCCTCATCGTCCTGAACATCGTCGTCGCGTACAGGCTACTATCGAAGATGACGAGGATTGGGGGGAGAAGGACGACCCCTCCGGCCTCTGCGGGCTAGGCTCAGGGAGAGACCCTGGTCGTCGTGCGGGGGAAGAGGCTGGCGGAGCGGATGTTCTTCAGCCCGCCGACCCACCTCGTCAGCCTCTCGACGCCCATCCCGAAGCCAGAGTGGTAGGGCATCCCGAACTTCCTAAGGTCGAGGTACCAAGAGAACGCCTCTGCAGGGAGGTCCTGGCTCTTGATTCTCTGCAGGAGCGGGTAGTACTCGGCTATCCGCTGCCCACCGGTCGCTAGTTCCCCGAAGCCTTCGGGCGCTATTAGGTCTGCCGACCTTGTGACGTATGGCCTGTCCTCATAGGTCATGTGGTAGAAGGAGCGGGCTGAGAGGGGGAAGTCGGTGACAAAGAAGGGGGCGGACTTGGACATCGAGACCTCCCTCTCCGCTTCGGCCGGTATGTCCTCCCCCCACTCGAACGGCAGCCCCTTGGACTCGGCGAGCTCGCGTACCTTGTCGTACGAGACCCGCTCGAGCGGGAGGTCGGGCCGGGAGAGCTTCCGTCCGAGTATCGCGAGCTCGTCGGACCTCCTCTCCAGGATCCTGTCGACCGCGAACGCGAGGAACCCCTCCTGCAACCGCATGTTGGCCTCCTGGTCGGCGAAGGCCTGCTCGGCTTCAATCATCCAAAACTCTGTGAGGTGCTTCGCGGTCCGAGACTTCTCCGCCCGAAAGGCGGGCTGGCATATCCAGACCTTCTCGAGGCCGGCCAGGGCCGCCTCCTCGTAGAACTGCGCGCTCTGGCTGAGGTAGGCCTTCTTCCCAAAATACTCCACTTCGAAGAGCGTCGAGCCCCCCTCGACCGCGGCCTGGACGAAGCTGGGAGCGCTGATCAGGGTGAAGCCCCTCTCTCTGAAGTAGTCGGATGCCGCGCCGATGATCTCCGCCCTCACCTTCATCGTCGCGACCGCCTTCCGCCCCCTGATGCTGAGGTGGCGCATGTCGTAGAGGTAGGAAGCCGACTTCACGGCCGTCTTGGTTATCGGCCAGGGCTCGGCCTTCGAGATGACCTGGAACTCCTGCGCCGCCACCTCGACCCCCCTCGGCGCCCTCTTGTCCTCTCTGGCCGCGCCCCTGACGGCAACAACCGACTCCCTCGGGACACCCTTCATCGCCGCCACCACCTCGGAGGGCGCCGTGCCCTTCTTGGCGGAGACCTGGAGGTAGCCGGTGCCGTCTCTCAGGACGATGAAGACGATGCCGCCGACGCCTGCCTTGGCCGAGACCCACCCTCGAACGGAGACGTCGGGGGCCGACCTCCGGGCCAACACCTCCGCCACGGAGAGGAGCCTTCCCGGGGAGCCCGTCTCGGACGCGCCGCCGCCTGCCATCTTCTTCTGGTGCGGCGCGTTTCCCTTTAAGAATTGGGCAGGCTCGGCTTAAAAACCACTTACTGCGGTCCGGGGACGATGAGGCCCGTCGCGTTGGTGGGTTGGAGCCGCGCGGGGAGGTTTGAGGACCTCGAGAGGGGGGCGATGCGGAAGCTCTCTCTCAAGGCAGGAGAGGGCGACCGGATCGACGATTCTCTGGTCGTCGAGACCGAGGACCCGGTCGCGCTGGCGAGGAGTCTATCCTTCTTCCCCGGCGTCGCGTGGGTTGCTGTGGGCCACCGCTTCGAGGGCATGGCGGGGTACCTCAGGGAGGTCGACTGGCTGGCGAAGAGGTACCTCTCCAGGTCGAGGAGGTTCAGGATATCGGCGACGGTGGATGCGTCGGTGGAGGCAGCCGGGGACATGGTCCTGGCAGGGAACTCCGAGGTGCTCTCCACGGTCAAAGGGGCGAAGGTCGACGAGAGGGACCCTCAGGTGGTCTTCCGGGCGTCGGCGAGCGGCAGACGGGGGGCGTGCGGGGTGGAGATCAGGAGGGGCCCTGGGGGGTCTCCGACCTCGGGCGAGTGGGCCGCCTGCCTGGCTAGCGGAGGCGAGAGGAGCTCCGCTGTGGCCTGGATGGCGGCGCTGGCGGGGTACTCGGTGAGGCTGGTGCACTCCAGGACGGACGACTCGGCTTTGAGGCAGGTGGCCAAGCTGTACTCCGAGCTCTCCAACAGGATGGACCCCCAGGCGCTAGACCTCGTTGTGCTCGAGGGCGGCGGCGACCCCATAGGCAGGGTCGGGGGATGGCTGGCCGGCCATCGGGGCGTCTCCTTCACCGGCTGGGTCCCTGAGAAGGCCGAGGTAGCGAAGGTGGCGAGAAGGTTCCCGGGCCTCGTCCTGCCGCTCCTGCTCGCCGACGAGGGGAGTGTGAGGGCGGTCTACGCCTCCCTGAACCTCGGGAGGCCGAAGGGCCCGCCCACCACGTCAAAGATGAGCCTGAAGGGGCTGGAGGTGATGGCGAAGTACTCGAAGGTCAGGTTCGGGGGAGTCCAGGCCGACCAGAACGTTGTGATCGACGCGATAAAGAGGACCGGTCATGACAGGCCGAGGACATCGAGGACGGAGCGCACCGCATCGTAGCGCGCCGCGACATCTCTCATCTCCCTGGCCTTGTCGAGCGCGCGGCCCGAGGAGAGGGCGACGAGGGCGTCTGCGAGAGACCCAGGACCCAGGCTGCGCTCGTCCAGCGAGACAGCGAAGCCCAACCGCTGAGCCTTCTCGGCGTTGCCTATCTGCTCTGACTGCGCCTGGATCGGTACGAGGACGGCGGGCTTGGCGCGGGAGATGAACTCAGAG
The DNA here is from genome assembly GCA_035515635.1 of Nitrososphaerales archaeon. Lineage (GTDB taxonomy): Archaea > Thermoproteota > Nitrososphaeria > Nitrososphaerales > Gagatemarchaeaceae > Gagatemarchaeum. The sequence continues at coordinate 35,915 of DATJBB010000006.1, read as the reverse complement.
ATGCTAGAGTGCCCGGCCCTTGAGACGACCGCGTCGCAAGAATCGATGAACGCGGCAGAGCTTTCGCACCAGCCGTAGAGGTAGCCGCCCGGGACGGCCGAGGGGGCGGTGTCCCCGCTCGGGTTCCCAGCAGAGACGGCGAAGAGGTGCGTTTCCTGCATCGCCTTCGCGCACTCGATGGCCTTCTCGAGGAAGGAGGTGCGTGTGGCCGGGGGGCCCGAGACCTGCCAATAGACCCTCTTCCGACGCTTCTCCTGGAGCCAGCCCTGTGGGAGGGCTGAGGGGACCGTCTGTCTCGGGGTCATTCCGAGGAAACCGACGTATCTCGCTCTCTCCGAGGAGGCGCCAGCGTTCCAGAGGTTCCTCTCGCTTATGGTGTAAGGGGGAGGGAGGTCGGGGACCAGGATCTCGCCGCCGAGCCCCCAGAACGCGTCCAGGATGGCCTTCGACGCTCCGGTTATCAGGTCCGCGGCCACCGTTGGGGTCCTGGGGGATGAGAAGAGCATCAGCTGGTTGACCACCGCGACCGACCTCACCCCGAGCAGCCTCGCGGCTGCCACCGTCGAGACCACAGAGTCGCTGACGACAACTCTGGGAGAGAACCTGCCTATGTGCTCGACCTCCCGCGCGACCTGCCTGACCAACCGCGCGAGGATCAGTGGGGACGACCTCAAGGTCGCGGTGGCCGAGAACGAACCCTCGCGGGTGAAGACGACGTCGACGAGCGGGACGTCGTCGCACTCGAACCCTCGCCTCCTCAGCCACATCGTCACCTCGCCCGAGCTCGAGAAGCGGACCTCGTGCCCGGCGGCCACGAGCGCCTCGGCCACGGTCACCATGCGCGAGGCGTGGCCCATCCCCGACCCAAAGGCCGCGAGGTATGCTCTCATGGGGTGCCCCGGCGGTCCAATGGCGCGCAGCGCATTCGGGTTAAAGCCTTCGGATTGACGACGCAAGCCGCCTCAGGCGGGCCCAATGCCTCCCTCGCCAGTAGAGGCGCGAGCAAGAGGTACACCTGTAGAAAAGCCGGTGCCTGGCGAGGACCTTTGGCGGGGCCCCCTCAGCGGAGGCCTCTCCCTTCGTTATCTTCCGGAGCTCGCCGTTGCAGACGGCGCACCTGCTCTCCCCGGCGGCCCCGGGCGAAAGCCCTGTCTGGGAGAAGACGGAGAGGAGCCTCGCCCTGTCGGTGGCGCCGGTGACCAGGACGGCGCGGAGGCCGGCCGCCTCTGCGTGGTCGAAGAGCCCCTTGTCGGAGGTCAGGACGGTCCGCCGCTCGCGCCTCGCCAGCAGTTCCAGGTCCGAGTCATCGCCTTCCTTGAAGTAGGCGGTGTCGAACCCGAAGATTCGGAGCTTCCTTGCAAGGCTCCCCAGCATCGCGTCGGCGGCGAACTTGGGCGGGCTGCGCATCTGCCCCTGGGGAGGGCGCAGGGTCTCTTAGGCTTGTCAGTAACCGTAGCCGCGCTTCTCTTCGGCCCGTATCAGCACGCCCGATACCACCATCACCCCGAACAGGGCGGTTGCGTTGGCCAGGTGGAGGGCTGTGATGGCGGCGTTGAGGTCGGAGTTGACGACTATGTTCCCGAGGCCTATCTGTACGAGGAGGAGGACAGCAGACAGTACCAGCGCCCTGAATGCCCCCTGGGGCCTCGGCCGCATCCGCGAGACTACGACGAGGGTCGCGACCAGTATGACCCCGACTAGCACGCTCAGGGTCCTGTGGACGTACTCCACGAAGGCGCCGTAGCTAGCCGCGTTGTAGGGGTTGGGGACGGCGAGGGAGCCGTTGCAGTAAGGCCAGTCAGCGCTGACCGCCGAGCCGCTGCCCGTCCCGCAGTCCCCGCCCCAGTTCCCGGCCGTCAGGTAGGCCCCCCACACTATGAGGACGAAGGTGGAGACTATCGTCGCGTAGACGAGGACCTTGCCTGCGCTCAAGAGAAGATGCCGCGACTGGGAACTTAGTTAAGAGTTTCCCGGCGCGCGGTCAGACGAGGACGCTGACGCACGCCAGGATGAAGATCACCGCGAGGAAGGGGCTCGAAGCCTTGAACGCCAGGAGGGCGTTGGCCTTGGTCGGGGCGACCAGGAGCTTGATGTTGGTGGCGAGGAGGAGGAGGTCGAAGACCACCGCCCCGACGAGGTAGACCAGCTCGGCTGTCCCGGTGAGATAGAGGTAGAAGAGGAGGCTGACCGGGATGAGGAGGAGGGTGTTCGCCACTATGAACTTCGCCGCCCTCTTCTCGCCCACCACCGAGGGGAGCATCGGGATGCCGGCGGCCGAGTAGTCCTCCTCTGTGATCACCGCGAGGCTCCAGAAGTGGCTGGGCGTCCAGACGAACACGAGCGCGGCCAGGGACCACGCGATGAGAGGGTCGGCCGACGTGATGGCGTACCACCCCGCGAGGGCGCAGCAGCTTCCCGCGAAGCCGCCCAGGACGATGTTCCAGCTGGTCCGGGGCTTGAGCCAGACCGTGTAGACCTGGACGTAGACGAGAGAGCCCAGACCTATGAAGAGCGTCGCGAGGTGGGTCAGCGTGAAGTATGCTGTCAGGAGTCCGACGGCCACCAGGGCGAGCCCGAAGGCGAGCGCCTTGGTCGGGTTGACGATCCTGTGGCCGGGCAGCGGCCTGTTGCGCGTCCTCTTCATCTTGGCGTCGACGTCCATCTCGAGGTAGCTGTTCAGGGCGAGCGAGCCCAGCGAGGTCAGGGTGCCCGCGACGAAGAGCCCTGCCATGGTGACGACCGGAGGGAGCGCGCGGGCAGCTATCACGGCGGACGCCAGGGCGACGAGCAGGAGAAGCCAGACTATCTTGGGCTTAGTAAGGGCCAGATAATCCCTCATGCTCAATGAGAATGCCTCCTTGGGGCGCGCGCATTTCCCTAGGCTTTTAACGGTTTCCAGCCGGGAGCGGGGCCCGAGGCCCCGGCCCGACTGGCGCCAGGGGCGAGGCCCTCCTGACCCTGGCCGCGAAGAAGAAGGGCATCGCGACGAGGAGGGGGATGCTGACGGCGATGAAAAGCGACTGATAGGGAGCCAGCGCGACCGAGAGGGTGGTGGCTGCCACGCCGCCCAGCGACTCGGCGAGGAAGAATCCGGCGCACGTCGGGCAGGCGGTGAAGAGCCCTACGGCGGCGCCGCAGGCCACCATCCACCTGCCCGTCACGGTCGCCACGGTCCTCCTCACGGAGAAGAGCGCTATGGCGAGGTTCAGACCCACCAAGGGCGGGACGATGAAGAGGAGGAGGAGGCTGAGGGGGACGAGCTGGACGGCAAGGTGGGCCGGCGAGAGGTACAGAACCAGCTTGGGCAGCGTCCCCGCCTCGCCGCAGCACGGCACAGAGCTCCATGAGGTCGGGGTGGTCACCCCGTAGGCCGAGGCGAAATTCACGGTGGGCTGGAAGACGAGGATGCTCGACGAGAGGGAGTAGACGGCGCCGTAGAGCAGGGTGCTCGCGGCGGCCGCGCGGGAGAGGCTCCTGTCGGAGAGCGCGCTCCCGATTATCGAGAGGAGGGACGACCGGGACCCCGAGCTGGCCATCGCGTATGCGTAGGCCAGGTAGAGCCCGAGGAGCAGCAGGAAGATGGAGATCGCCTCTGCCGCGTAGAAGGAGAGGATTGAGGAGGGCGACCCTCCGGCCTTTGCGAAGTAGTACTGGTACTGCGCCCAGTCGAACATGTTGAAGACCGAGACCGAGACCCCGAGGGCGACCGACGCGAAGGCGGCCGCGAGCCGGAAGGGCGGACCAGACATGGCTTTCACCGTGGGGCGTCCCTAGGCGCGGCCATCCGGCTGTTTCTGCCCGCCCGCCGGGGGGGCCCTCTTCTCGACCACCCCGGGCACGAAGAAGACAAGCGAGGCCCCCAACAAGACCCCGTAGAAGAGCCAGAAGTTGACCTGGTACGCCCCGGCGTAGAGGGCCCACGCCGTCTCCAACACCGCGAGCACAGCCGCGACCAGCACCAGCCTGCGCATCGCTGGGCCCGTGAAGGCCAAGGTTTAATAAAAATTCGCGGCCCGTGAGCCTCGCCGATCTCCTTGCACGCCCTAGGGACCACGCTCTCTCCACCCCGGTGCTCGTGATCGTGGCAGAGCGTAGGGCGACCGTGGTCGGGACGCTGGTGGTCGTATTCCTGATGGTCGCCGGCTACGAGGCGGTCACACTCGCGCAGTCAGTCAAGCTAGACGCCCTGGCCACTCCGACTCAGCTGTGCATCCAGGAGATCGAGGCTGTGGTAGCCGTCTTCCTCGTCTCCGTCGCCGTCATGCAGCCGGTCAGAGACGCCTTCGAGAGGAGCGGGTCGCCGGTCGCGAAGCTATTCAGGGTCCGAATCAAGGTGCCCGTGTGGGGTCGCGCGCTGGGGCTGGTCATCTTCGCCGTGGGCTTCTTCGGATTCTCCTTCTGGTCGGTGGCTGACGTCCTCGGCGGTTACAACGGATACAACGTGGCGTTCAAGACACATCCGTTCCTCGCAGCCATCTACAGCCACTCGATCGGCTTGATGCCCATCCTGAGCGGGCAGGACAAGGGGACGCAGGCGTCGACCTACCTTACAATCTCTGTCGCCGGTCTGGTCGTCGCGCTGCTCAACAGGGGGCTGGGCTCGACGTTCAAGGAGGTGGTGACGCTCTTCGCCGCCCCTGTCCTCGTCGTGTTCGAGCTGGCGCTGTGGCCGGCCGCGCCTGAGGACATGACGTGGCACGTCACCGACTACCTGTGGTGGGGCGGGGTGAACGACGGCGGGTATAGGGCGCGAGACTTTCTGGTCGACCCGTTCACGGGAGGAGGGCCGTACATAATCAGCAACTGGCTAGTCCTCGCTGTGTGCTTCATACTGGTCGCCTACAGGCTCCCGCTCCTCTCCGTCCCGTCGAGGATGCTCTGGGCCCGGGTTCGAGGCCGTGGAAGCGCGGAGGCCGAGAGAAGGTTTGGTCCCGCGGGTCGGACAACTCCGCGCCCTTTTGGAGCGCTTTTGAGCCGACGACACTCCGGTTTCTGTGGCCTGAACAGGCTGGACGAGTCGGCCAAGGCCGACCACTACAGCCGGAAGCTCTGCCAGGCTGAGCTACCGCGGGGACCGGGGCACGACGACTTCGCGACTGATATAACCTCTTCGAGAAGAATGCGGCTTTCTCGTCGGACCGTTTCTGGGTGGACTCTCGAAACGCTTAAGAAATGTATTTCGAATGTGGGCGTTGGGCAAACTTGGATTCCGAGTACATGATACTCGCCTTCGTCCTCACACTCATAGGAGTCTCCGGGATAGTCCTCTTCAACGGCGCCAAGACCCCAGCGGGAGACTCGTGCTACTGCATCATCCCGAGCCCCGAGAACGGCGCGATGCAGGGGACCGCGGGCATTCTGCTGATATTCGGCGTGATGTTCATCCCGATAGGCATCCTGAAGGGAGGACTCCCTTCGAGGAGGACGACGCCACCGCAAGGGCAGATTGTAGGTTCGGGTAGAACATACAGCCCAGAGTGGATGAGCAGCGGCGGCCAGATCGCGTTCGGCATCGCCCTCGTGATCATAGGAGCCGACGCCCTGGCCGTTCCGGGATACCTCGTCCTGAACAGCGTGCCATTAATCGCCGCAGGGGTGGTGGTCGCCGTCCTCGGCGCGCTGCTCGCTTTCAGGGGCGCCAGGATAAGGAAGCAGTAGAGTTGAGCTCCTCCGGGAAGAAAGCGGCCAAGCCGAAGGCCGCCAAGACAAAGAGCAAGCCCAAGGCTTCGGCCCCCAAGAAGGCAGTGGTCGAGAAGCCCAAGAAGGCGGCAAAGCCCAAGAAGGCGGACAAGGCAGAGGCCCCGGCCCCCAAGGGGGAGACGGTGAAGCTCGGGCCCGCCCCGATGGCGACTGTCTCGGCGAGGCACCTCGACTCGATGCACGAAAGGCCGGCGAGGGGTTTCTCCTGGGGCGAGCTCTCCTCGGCTGGGGTCACTGGGGAGGTCGCGAGGCGGGGCGACCTCTCGATAGATGTCAGGCGGAGGAGCGTGGTCGAGGGCAACGTCGAGGCTCTGAAGGGCTGGCTGGGAGGCGGCCAGGGTGTCGAAACCAGACCCGCCGCCGTCGCGGCTCCGACCAAGAAGAAGTAGCGCCCCTAGTCGAGTCCGCTCTTCCTGGCGTCGTGGAACAGGTACTGCTGGGCGTAGCCCGCGTACTGCCCGAAGTATTCCCTCATCGACGCGGAGATCCTTTCGTAGACGCCGCCTGACAGCCTCGTCTCGTTCGAGACGTGGGCGCCGAGGCGCTTTGCGACGTCCTTGTCGAACAGGCCCGGGTAGTACCTGGCCAGCACCCTGGCCATCCAGACGTCTATCGGGAAGGCCTCGTCCTTCCAGCAGGAGAACAGGAGGACGCAGTCGGCCGCCTTCGGGCCGATTCCCAGGAAAGTCTTCTCTCCCAGGCGCTCGACGAGCATCTCCCTCGCCCGCTGGTAGTCGGCGAGCTTCAGCTCCTCCAGGTCGACCGTCCCGGACTGGACCTTCTCCGCGACCGACTTTACGAAGCGCGCGCGGTAGCCCAGGCCGCAGGAGGCAAGCTCCTCGACCGAGGCGTCGGCCAGCGGTTCTGGTCTCGGGAAGACCGAGTACCCCGACCCCTCGAAGGTCTCCCTCTTGCCGAACCTCTGGCAGAGGTTGGAGATCATCAGCCTTATCCGCGGGATGTTTGTGTTGGTGGCGATCACGAATGAGATGAGGCACTCCCACACTTCCTGGTGGATGAGGTGGAGGCCGTAGTACCTCTGAATGGCCTCGGTGATGTGGTCGTCCTTCATTATCTTGGAGTAGATGCGCTCGATGCCATCGTCGAGCCGGAAGTATTCGTGGACGGCCTCTGGGGTGAGGTGCTCGTCCCCGGAGACGCAGAAGAGCGAGTCCCCCTCCTGCCTGACCCTGACCATCTCCCCCTGGATGTAGCCCTGCCACCAGCCCCCCTGCTGCGTCCACCTGAAGGCCTGGCCGCTGTCAAGGGTGTGGCTCAGGTCGAACGGGGTGTTCGGGATGTTGAGGGTGAACTCCATGGCGGCTACGCCGACGCCGGCAGCCCCCTCCAAGGATTAAAGGAGGAGTGCGCTCTCCACGACCTACTTCGAGGCCTTGGAGAGCCGCTGGTCTACGTCCGACCAGTTGACCACGTTCCACCAGGCATCCACGTACTTGCCTCTGTCGTTCCAGTACTGAAGGTAGTAGGCGTGCTCCCAGACGTCCAGCCCGAGGACGATGCTGGCCTCGGCGAGCTCCATGAAGTTCTGCTTCTCCACCTGGGTGATGACCAGCGAGTCTATCTCTCTGTCGTAGCTCAGGAGCGCCCAGCCCGAGCCCTCCACCGCCTTTGCGGCGTCGCTGAACTGGGCCTTGAACTTGTCGAACCCGCCAAAGTCGGCGTTGATCTTGTCCGCGACCTTCCCGCCCGGCGATCCGCCCCCCTTGCCCGGCGCGGCCATGTTGGGCCAGAATATCGAGTGGAGTTTGTGCCCGTCTATGTTGAAGCTGAGGTCCCTCAGCGTCCCCTTCAGGTCTATCTGCATCGCGCCGGCCCGCGCCTTTTCCAGCTTGTCGAGGGCGGCGTTCGCGCCGGTGACGTACGCGTTGTGGTGCTTGTCATGGTGAAGCTTCATTATCTGCTCGGAGATGTGAGGCTCCAGCGCGTTGTAGGCGTAGGGCAGCGGCGGAAGAGTGTATGTCTTTGCCATGAGTCCCGCGGTCGTGGCGCCGTGTTAAAGCCTTTCTGAGGGGCGGGACGCCTCGGACTCGATGTAGCGCGAGACCACGTCCTGGACCCTGACGACGGGGATGTCGAGGGTCGAGCAGTACTCTGCGAGCTCGTTGTCCAGCGTGATGAGCGTGATCGACTTGTGCTTGGAGGAGAGGAACTTCACTATCTCGGGGTCGCCTATCTTCTCGCGCGAGTCCTCGTGGCCCCGGATCAGCTTGTGGACCGTCTCACAGTCGAACCCCTTCGCCCTCAGCTCCTTGGCGAGCCCGCTCAGGTGGGCGTCGGTCATGTACTTCATGGCTGGCGCTTCTTGGCCTTCGCGGGCATCTTGCCGGTCCGCGCTAGGGCCTTCGAGACCCACGGCTTGACCCTGGCGGGGTCATTCCTCCATTCCCTTGGGACCACGATGTAGCCCTTCATCGCCCTCCCCTTCATTGGCTCGAAGGGGCCTGCCCCCTTGACCTTGAGGAGGGCTGCGGCGTCCTCCTCGGAGAGCCTCACGAACAGGTCGTCGCCGAAGACCCCGGCGTACATGTTGCCGTTGACGAATGCCGAGAGGTTCCCGAACATCGGCCTGACCGAGACCTCGGGCCGGTCGGGGACGAGCGAGCGGAGGAAGGCCTCCGACTCCTTCGTGGAGCGCGGGATCTTCAACCCTGCCCCCCCGCCTTCGACCTCTTCTCAAGGATGGAGCTCACCACCGTGACCGCCTTGCTCACCTCGCGCTGCATGGCGAGGGGGTCGTAGTTCTTCGGGGGCGAGTACTCCAGGAACCTGGCGTTGGGGTCCATGTCGAGGAACCTCTTGCAGGACTCGAATATCTCGAAGAGGGTCCGGCTGTCGAGCTTCTCGAGGTCGGACCTCCAGCCGTGGTGGAATCCCTTTTCGCTGACGAAGGTCACCTTGACGTTCCCCTCGGCCTCGTGCTTGACGCTCCTCCAGAACTCAAGGTCTGTGTTTGTCTCGACCGCGTCTCCTCGCTTCAGCCTTCCCTCGAACCTCCTCTTGTGCCGCAGGACCTGGGAGGGCGAGATCTCGAACCTCTGAGCGATGGCCTCGGCGTCGAGTTCGAGCTTCGAGAGGTAGTAGGAACCTTCCTCGAGCACCTCGTCGTCTACCTCGTCCCCCCCGGTCATCCTGCTGCGCGGCGGTCGGCGGAGCCTGATAAGTTTGCGACTAGCGGACGAAGGACGCCGCGAAGGCGTTCCTGTTCGCCCTGAGGACATCCTCCCTCGTGGCGATCCCGTTCCTCACGAGGAAGTCGATCTCGTTCCTCAGGTTGGTCAGCAGCATCTCGGGCCCGTCGGTGTTTATGGTGTACTTGACCTTGCTCGCCTTGATGGCCCTGAACACGCGCTTCATGTCGCCGACCCCCTTCACCACGCGCGTGTTGAGGTTGGACGAAGGGCAGAGCTCGAGGGTCACCCCCCTCTCGCGTAGCAGGTCCATCGTCGCCGCGTCTTCCGTCGCCCTGACGCCGTGCCCTATCCTCTGAGGCTCGAGGTGCTCGAGGACCTCGCGGACGGAGCGGTGCCCCTCGTCCTCGCCGGCGTGGACTGTGAGGCCGAGGCCCTCCTTGCGCGCCCTCCTGTAGAGCGACTTGCAGTCGGCGTACCGGAAGCCCCGCTTCGCGGAGCCGGCGATGTCTATCCCGACGACCCCTCTGTTCTTGAACTTCAGCGCCTTCTCGACGAGTATCTCGTTGAGGTGGCCGTCGAAGGTCCTGTCGAGGCAGACGATGATCCCCGTCCTCACGGGGTACTCCAGCGAAGCCCGGTCGATCCCCCTCACGGCGGCCATCATGATCTGGTCGAGGTCCCTCTCGCCCCCGCGGTTCCTCTTCATTGGGTTGAACCTCAGCTCGAGGAGGGTGATGTTGTTCTTCCTGTAGGCCCCCGCGATGGTATGGTAGACCGAGTTCTCGATGGCAACGGGGCTGGACTGGATGAGCTCGGTCCAGTGGAAGAGGGCGAGGTAGTCCTCGAAGGACTTCACCTTCCTGGGGTTGACAGTTATCAGGTCGACGAACCGCCAATAGTCCTTGGTGGGGAGCCGGATGCCCTGCGCGTGCGCTATCTCCCACATCACTGCGGGGTCGACCGAGCTCCCGAGGTGGACGTGGAGCTCGGCAAGCTCGGTCTGCGGTCCGAGGAACTCTGGCAAGGCGCTCACTGGGGCTCTATGGTGGCTGGCGGCTTCGAAGAGATCGAGTAGACGACGCTCACCACACCGTCCACCTCGTTGGTTATCCTGCTCGAGATCTTCTCCATCACCGCGTGGGGTAGGCGGTACCAGTCGGCGGTCATCGCGTCAACAGACTCGACCGCCTTGACGGTCACCTGGAAGCCGACGCGCCTGGCGTCCCCCAGCACCCCGGTGACGCGGTCGTCTCCGACGTAGGCGAAGGCCTGCCACACCTTGTCGTAGAGCCCCTCCTCTCGCATGACCTCCTCGACCACCCGGTTGGAGCTCCTGCAGACCCGGAGCTTCTCAGGGGTGACCTCGCCTATGATCCTCACGGCGAGGCCAGGGCCGGGGAAAGGGTGGCGCCCGATCACGGCCGACGGGAGGCCCAGGAGGGAGCCGACCGCCCTGACCTCGTCCTTGTAGAGCTCCCGCAGGGGCTCGATCAGCGCGAGCTTCAGGTCCTTCGGGAGGCCGCCGACGTTGTGGTGGGTCTTGATGACCGACGCGGGGGCGTTGGTCTGGCCGCTCTCGATGACGTCAGGATAGAGAGTGCCCTGTGCGAGGTAGCGGAACGGGCCCTTCTTGACCGCGTACTCCTCGAAGGTCCGAGCGAAAATCCTGCCTATGATCTTCCTCTTCTCCTCGGGGTCGGAGACTCCCTTGAGGGCGTCGAGGAACCTCTTGGACGCGTCGACGAACTCGAGCGGGACGCCAAGGTCGTCCCTCAGGAACTTGGAGACCTCCCTCGCCTCCCCTTCCCTTAGGAGGCCGGTGTCGATGAAGACGCACTGGAGCCTGTCGTGCAGGGCCCGGTTGAGCATGACCGAGGCCACGGACGAGTCGACCCCTCCGGAGGCTGCGCAGAGGACCCTCCCCTCGGGCGTCTTGGCCAGCTCCTCGATCGTCTCCTCGACGAACCCCTCCATCGACCAGCTCTTCTCGGCGTGGCAGACGCCGAAGAGAAAGTTCGATAGTATCTTGCTCCCGTGCTCGGTGTGGACGACCTCGGGATGGAACTGGACGCCGAACTGGACCCCGTCCGAGGAGCGGATCGCCGCGTACGGTGAGTTGTCGCTGACGGCGAGCGAGGCGAGGCCGCGGGGGAGCTTGGTGGCGGAGTCCCCGTGGCTCATCCAGCACGTGATGCTCTCCCTGTCTATCCCCTTGAAGAGGCTCGTCCTGTCCGTTATCTTGAGGCTCGCTTTGCCGTACTCGCGCCTGGCCGCCCTCTTGACGTCCCCCCCGTGCCCCTGGACGAGCAGCTGGTAGCCGTAGCAGATCCCCAGGACGGGCACCGCCCCCGAAAAGACCTCCTTGTCGGGATGGGGAGCCCCCTGGTCGTAGACGCTCGATGGGCCGCCCGAGAGGATCACTCCCTTGACGCCCATCTCCTTGAGTGACCTCACGGAGGTGTCGAACGGAAGGAGCGCCGCGTAGACCCCGAGCCCCCGTATCCGCCTGGCTATGAGGTGGGAGTACTGCCCCCCAAAGTCGAGCACGGCCACCCCTCCTCGGAGGAGCTGGAGGTCCTTCCTGGCGGGCTTGGCCCGGGAAGGGGCGTCCTTGGTCGCGGCGGCTGTCAAGCTTGACGCGCGCAAGGAAGTCACTTTAGCGTCAGCGAGTGGACTCCGAGCTCGGACGTGCCTTGCGGTGAAACGTAACCGAAGTTGGCGACGCTCCAGAGGTCCTCGACGCTCTTCGCACCCGAGTACCCGAACGAGGCCTTCATCCCGCTGACAAGGCGCGATATCGTGTCCTCCGTCTTGCCGGAGTATGCCACGTACGCCTCGACGCCCTCCTCGAGCCCCTTGGCAGGGACGCTGTACCTGTCGAGGGCGAACCTGACCGCCCTGGCTGCCGAGCTCGCCATCCCTCTGTGGACCTTCATCTTCTTTCCCCCCTTGACCACCACGCTGCTGGGAGACTCGTCGCACCCTGCGAGCATCGAGCCGAGCATCACGGTCGACGCCCCGGCGGCGAGGGCGAGGGAGGCGTCTCCCGCCCCCCTGATCCCGCCGTCGGCTATTATCGGGACGTTCGCGTTCGCCTCGCTCACCGCGGTGGCGACCTCGGAAACTGCGAACAGGGTCGGAGCCCCGACGCGCGTGACCTCCGACGTGATGCATACCGAGCCGGAGCCGATGCCAACCCTGAACCCGTCCACCCTGGGGAGCTCCGCGAGGATGTCGTGGACGGCCCTCTTGGTCCCAATGTTGCCAGCGACAAAGTCTTTGCTGAGGTTGGGGAGCAGCTTGGCTGCGACCTTGAGGACGTTCGAGTTGTGGAAGTGCGCGACGTCGGCTACCATGAAGTCGGCGACCTTGTCGATCGCCTCGCAGCGGGCCGTGTCGAGTGGGGAGACCGAGGCGCCCACGAGCGGCTTGCCCTTGTCGTCTACCGTCTTCGCCTTCACCTTGGCCGCCTTTGCCTTCTTGACCTGGGCGACCTGGGCGTCGATGCTCATGTTGCGGTGGATCACGCCGACGGCGCCTAGCTTTGCCAGCTCAACGGCCATCCTCCACTCGGTGACCGTGTCCATCGGCGATGAGACGAATGGGAGGCTGAGCCTGATGTTCTTGGTCAGCCTGGAGGAGAGGTCGATGTCCCTGGGCTCGACCTCGCTTCGGCCCGGCAGGAGTATGAAGTCGCGGAAGGTGTAGGCCTGAGAGGCGCTCTTTAGCTTCGCGACAAAACTTTGTGGCAAGGAATCTATCGACCCTTACCAAAGGACGCACTCCTTCGTGCTATAATAAGGGTTGCGGACGAGAGGGCGCCGTCGGCCGGCTTCTAGGAGACTATGAGGTAACCTGTTATGGACGGGCTGGCCTTGAGGCCGTTCTCGGCAGGCCTGGCAGGGACATAGATCTGGAAGGTGCCGGGCCCCGCGACGGCGAAAGTGATCCTCTGCGTGGTGCCCGAGTCTATCGTCTGGTTGACGTTGAAGGCGCTGATGATGACCGTCCGCGGCGCGTCGTCTCCGTCCTGGACCGCCAGGGTCACCGTGGTGTCGTGCGGGACGGTGACGTTGGCCGGGCTCAGGCTGTCCACCTGGTTGACTGGGTCGCTCTCGATTATGGCCAGCGAGGCGCTGCTCGTCGCGGTCGAGGACTTTGGGGAGCCGAGCACGTACAGCCCTCCGGCCCCCGCCGCGGCGATGATGACCACGACGATGACGACCACGAGGACCTTCGACAAGGCCGACCTCTTGCGGAGCAACGCCGCCGGGACGCACCCCACGAGAATTTAAACTCGCCCTTCGCCGAAGGGCTCAGGGGGCGCCTTGGCGCTTGAGTTCCTTCTCGAACTCCTGGATGTCCTTGATCGAGTCGATGAGCGACCAGAACCCCCGGTAGGGATATGCCATCGCCTTGTGGGACTTTGCCAGGGCGGGGAACGTCTCTCTCTCGATGTCCCCCGTCTCTGGGAGGGAGGGGAGGAGGCGCTTCGCGTTGCCCACGTAGATGCCGCCGTTTATCCAGACATCCTTGAAGGCCGGCTTTTCCTCGAACCGCCTGACCATGTTCTTGGCGTCGATGTGGACTATGCCGAACCTCGACTTGTAGGGGACCAGTAGGATCGTTATAGTGGGCATCCCCCTCGCCCCGGTGTGCTTGGAGACCATCTTCTTGAGCGGGAGGTCGGTGACGATGTCCCCGTTCATCATGACCACCTCCTCGTCGCCCAGCCCGGCCGCCGTGATCGCCTTGCGGAACGCCCCGCCCGTCCCGAGAGGCGCCTCCTCCACGCTGTATTCGATCCTGGCGCCGCGGTAGCTGTCCCCGAAGCGCTCCTTGAGCCTTGTCCACTTGTAGCCGCAGAGGAAGGTCGCCGACTCGAGGTCGACGTTCTTGATCAGCCAGTCGAGCTGCCACTCGGCTATGGGCTTGCCGCCGACGGCGACGAGGGGTTTGGGCCTGTCGTCGGTCAGCGGCCTGAGCCTCAAGCCCTGCCCGCCGGCGAGAATCAGGGCCTTCATCAGGGATTCCCGCCCCAGCCCCGGACGATATTTAGGTGTTCGGCGCTAGTCGAGGATGAAGCGCGCGAGCTCGGGGCGTCCCCTCGTCGAGACGTAGACCCCTGGGAGGCGGTCCTCGCGCATCTTCTCGACGACGTTCTTCGACTCCTTGATCAGCCTAGCCTCGCCCCCCTCGTCCGCGAGCCTGTCCGCCTCCTGAGGGATCCTCCAGCCGAACCTCTTCCTGCAAGCCTCGATGTCCTCCCTGTCCCTGAAGGGGAAGACGTTCAGGAGGATGTTCGACCTCAGGCCGCTGGCGGTGACGAGGCGGAGGTGCTCCGGGAAGGCCACGGACGCGTCAGAGGTGGGCGGTTGGGCGAGCAGGCAGTCAGCCCCGCTCGCTATCCTGGAGGCGGCTATCTCGGCACCCTTCTTGGTGTCGAGGGTGGCGACGTTCACCGGGGCGAGGATGGTCGCGTCCACGTTGGCGCGGTCGGCGAGCGTACGCATCTCCTTGATCGCGTGCGAAAGGGAAGGGTAGTCGTAGACGTTGGCCGATCCCTCGCCGTCGAGGTACTTGTCCCCCCAGACCAGCATGACCGAGTCGAGACCGTAGGAAAGGGCGGAGAGGAAGAGAGTCCTGACGGCGGAGCGGTTGGAGTCCCTGACCGCGATGACGGGGATGACCTCGAGGTCGAGCTCCTGTTTGAGCGTGGCTGCCGTGTAGACGCTGGAGAGCTTGAGCCGCCCTAGGTCCTTCATGTCGGCCACGACGAGGCAGTCTGCGAGGTTCTCCACCTTCTTGACCCTGGATACGACGTCCTGGGTCTTCTGCTTGAGCCCCAGGAGCGGCTCCTTGGTCGCCTCTGAGCTGAAGTTGGGCGGGAAGACCTCGACCACGGTGGTGAAGATGCCGCGCCTCAGGCGCTCCGCAAGCCTCAATCACTCGATCACTTTCTGGCGGTAGGACTGCGTCCCAGCGGCGATGGACGCCTCCGCCCTCCCCAGCTCGAGGGTGAGGTAGGAGAGGTGCCTCCTGCTCAGGCCGAGGGAGTCGGCCTCCTCGTTGAGGGTCTGGAAGAGGCGCTCGGCAGACTTGGAGCGGTACCTCTTCTTTGCCTTGTGGTCGTAGGTGTACGAAGAGACGACTATCTCCTTGGTCTCCCGGCTCACCGAGACGAGGAAGTAGCCCTCGGGGTCGTACTCCTTCGAGGTGAGGTGGGAGGACGAGGCCTCTTCGGCGGTCCCGAAGCACGCGTCGTCCCTCGCGAGGGCGAGGACGACGTTCTTCTCGTAGGCCACCTCGCGGTTGAGGTTGCGCTGCCCGCAATGGGGGTGGACGAATTGGATCCTGTCGAGGCCGAGCCTGACCTGGGCGAAGGCGATCAGGCGCCTCGTCTCGTCGACGGTCTCTATCCTCATGCTCTGGCTGTCGGTGCAACCAAGGCCTATCTTCTGGTCGTAGCTCTTCTTCCCGGCCTCCTCGAAGAGCTTCGGGTAGTGGTAGAAGTCCAGGGAGATGGTGTCCACCCTGAGCTTGGTGAGGAGGGAGGAGAAGATCCTCGTGGCGTCCCCGCAGGCGTGGACGACGATGGGGACCTTGGCCGCCGAGGCGACCTCCTCGTAGAGCCCCTGGATGTAGTCGGGCGCAGACGACTCGGCGGCGAGGGTCGGCGTGTCGAGCTGTATCCAGGAGACCGCCTTGGTCTTCTGGATGTCCTCGATCTCTGGGATGATTATCTTCCTGTTGATCTCCTTTGCGAGCTCGCGCGTGTCGGCGTAGCTCCCGGTGTTGATCTTCGCGAACCGCGCAAGGGTGTAGGCGTCGGTTATCGGCTCCTTGAGGTCGTAGTGGGAGGGGAGGACGCTCCTCGCGTGGATGACGTCGGAGGCCCTTATCGAGCCGGTCCTCTCTATCTTCCCGTTGACGAAAGCGTCGGCGCCCTGCCAGGTCACCCCCTTGACGAACTTGGGGTCGAGGAAGAGGGAGTAGAGGTCGCCCCGGGACTGGCCCGTTGACGGGACGTCCACTCCCGCCGAGGTGAAGTCCTTGAGCGCCTCCTCCAGCGCCCAGAGGTAGGGGTCGACGACCTCGCCGGCGAGCCCGTGCCTCGATATGGTGTAGTAGTACTCGACGTCGTCGGCGCGGGGGAAGGTAGGGTAGCTCCCTATGGTCGTGACCCGTGGGATCAAGCGGCCTTGCGCCTCGCCTGCTCGGCGCCCGCCACCACCAGGTCGAGCATCTTCTGCGCGACCTCTGGGCGCCTCGTGCGGAGGCCGCAGTCAGGGTTGACGTACAGGTTCTCCGGAGGGAGGCCGGTCACCTTTGCCGAGTAGAGGACCCTGTCCCTCACGACCTCGACGCTCGGGAGGGTGTCGGTGTGGATGTGTACCACCCCGACCCCGAGCTGCCTCTTGAAGCCGTACTCCTTGAAGAGCTTGAGGTCCTCGAACCCCGCGCGGGCCTTGGGGTCGAGGCCCCTCTCGAAGGTGTCGCGGTTGCCGTACTCGAAGGAGAAGCGCTCGCACTTCTTCATCTCCATCAGGTCTGGGAAGAGTATCCCGTACCCCGTGCTCGGCGGGAAGCAGCTGTGGACGCTGAACGTGGCGTCGAGGCCCTTGGTGGTCTCGTTGAAGGACTCCGTGACCAGCTTGATGTCGTCCCGGGTCTGGTACTGGGTCGCCGCAGGGATGTCTATCTGCACCTCCTGGACACCCTTCTCGATCAGCTCGCGTATGACCCTCCTGATGATCGCGGCGAGCTCGAGGGTGAACTCCCGCCTCGCGCTGTAGCTCCTCTTGGAGGCGGAGAGGTTCGTCTGCTTGGCCCACTTGCCCGTGTAGTAGTTGTTGTCAGACCAGGCCATGATGGTGATGGCGTCGGTGACGGGGACCTTGACCTTCCGGTCAGAGTTCTCCATGGTGAAGAGGAGCTCGTCGAGGTGGTAGTTCTGCCTGTACTTTGGAGGGGAGCGTATCGAGGCCATCCTCCAATACTTGTTGTCGAAGCTCCTGACCTTGCCCACGAACTCGAAGCCCTCGATGCTCGAGACGGGTGTCTCGTACATCTCCGTCCTCGCCTGCTCGCCGCTCCATACGAGGTCGAGGCCCGGCTCCTCGGCGAGGCCCGCCCCCGCGGTCTCCAGCATCCTGATGGCGTAGAGGAGCGAAAAGTCCACTATCCTCTTCTTCTCCTCGTCGCTGAAGGCGTAGCGCTTGGCGAGAAGCCTGTAGAGGTCGGCGCGCCCGTCGACGCCTAGCCTGTCGCCCCAGACCTTCGCCAGCTCGATGTCGTCGTCCGAGATGGCCATCTGCCTGAAGGGCTTGGTCCTCCACGCGAACTTGGGGAGGCTCCCTATCTCCTGGGTGGGGAAGGCCTTTGTCAGTTGGAACGCCTCCCTTTCGCGGCGCCGCCCTTGACCTTCTCTCTCAGTCGGCCCAGCAGCTCGAGCTTCTTGTCCGCGCTGACCCTGGGGACGAACCTCAGGTCCGCCGACGGCGAGAGGGTTATCGTCTTCGCACCGGTCCTGTCGGCGATCCCCTCGACGCGCCCGGCCAGCGAGGCGGGGTCCTCGAGGTACGTCGTCCTGGAGTCGACGATGCCGGCGATGAGCCCCTTGCCCGACCCTGGGAGGGAGGAGTCGTCTGTCTCGGTCAGGTCGAACCCGAGGTCGTCGGTGGGGATCACGTCGACGAGAGAAGGAAGGTATGGGGCGGCGTCCCCGAAGATGGTGTGGAACCCGCTCCTGACGTGGATGCCCTTGAGGGCAGCTCTCACGGCCTCGCCCAACTGCTTCAGCCCTGCGCTCGACAGAGGCTTCTGTCCGAGCCTGTAGACTAGGCTGGGGGACGAGAACTGAACGTACTTCACGCCCGAAGAGGCGAGAGACCCCAGCTCCTCTCTCAGGGCGTCGGCGTAGGCGAAGAGGAGCTTCTCCTTCGAGCGGTAGTGCCTGTCCTCGGCGAGCTCGGCGAAGGTCAGTGGGTCCGGGAGGATGACCTTGGCAGCCCCACCCCGGTCGATGGCCCGCCTCTCGACAGCCTTCGAGAGCGCCCTGCCGTCGCTGGAGATCTCCCCTTTGACTATCGGCTTGTAGAAGAAGGTGTTGGTGTTGAACCACCTCACCATTGGTCCGGGCTCGAGCCCTTCGAAGCCCGAGCTGATGGGCCGGAAGAAGTCCTGCCAGGCGAGGGTGAGCTGCCCGTCCGTGACGTACTCGACCCCCACCGACCGCTGGAGTGCGACGAGGGAAGAGCAGTCCTTCTCGAAGCTCGCCTTGAGGGCGGCCTCGTTTATCCTGCTCCTCTCCCAGTCTTGGGTGGCCTGGATGGTGCTCTCGTTCCTCGCATGGAGGCCCGCGAGAGATATCTGGTATTCTGTCAACTCCATGCGCACCCTGAGATGCGGAGTAAAAGCTTCTCCAAGAGGCCGCGAGAGTTATTCATATCTTATAAATTGTTCTGACGCAGTTATTCCTTGGCTCATCTTCCTCGATCTAGCGCTCGGCGGCCATCCCCTCGACCGCGGCGATGATCGCCTGCGTCCCGACCTCCCCGAGGCCCTTGGCCTCCAGCCGGGCGTACAGCTCGTGGATGAGCGCGGTCGCTGGGAGGGGGGCGTCCACCTCGTCCGCGGTGGCGAGGACGTACCTCAGGTCCTTCTGGAGGAGCTTGACCTTGAAGCCCGGCGCGAAGTCTCGCCTGACCATTCTCGGCCCGAGGTTGACGAGGCTCCACGAGGAGGCGGCCCCGGCGGAGAGCGACTCGATCAGGGCGCTCTGGTCGAGGCCCGCCTTCTTGGCGAAGTTGAGGCACTCGCCCACCCCGGCGGTGTTGCAGGCGACGAGGATCTGGTTGGCGAGCTTTGTGAGCTGGCCCGCCCCCGACGGTCCCATGTAGACGACCTTCTTCCCCATCGCCTGCAGGACGGGGAGGCAGGAGTCGAAGGCCTGCCTCTGCCCGCCGACCATTATCGTCAGCGTCCCTTCCCTCGCGCCCACGTCGCCCCCGCTGACCGGGGCATCCAGCGACGGGACTCCCTTGGCGGCCAGGGCGGCTGACACCTTCCGCGTGGTGCTGGGGGCGATGGTGCTCATGTCGACGTGAATCAGCCCGGGGTGCGCCCCCTCCAAGACGCCCGAGAGCCCGAGGACCACCTGCTCCACCGCCTCGGAGTCGGTGACCATCGTGATGACGACGTCGCTCGCATCGGCGGCGGCCTTGGGTGAGCGGGCGGGTGAGGCGCCGCTAGAGACCAGCGAGTCGACGGGAGGCTTGCTCCTGTTGTAGACCGTGACCGCGAAGCCTGCCTTCAGGAGGTTGTTGGCCATCGGCCGCCCCATTATCCCGAGGCCGATGAAGCCTAGCTTGAGCTTGGCCATGGGACGCCGGGGCGGGGAGGGCTATTTCTCGGTGGCGTCGAGCGCTTTTTCTATCCCGCGGAACAAAGTCACCCACATTTGGCCAGCAAGGTCCTCGTCTCGGAGAGGTGCTCTGTCGCGACCGAGCACCCTCTGGCGTCGAAGGCAGGCGTGGACGTGATGCGCGCGGGGGGGAACGCCTTCGACGCCGCCGTGGCGGCCAGCTTCACGCTCTCGGTGGTCCTCCCTCACCTGGGCGGCCTGGGGGGCGACTTCTTCGCACTCTTCTACAGCGCGGACACAAGCGAGATAGCTTGCCTCAACTCCAGCGGGTGGGCGCCCTCCGGGCTCACCGTGGAGGCGCTCAGGGGGTCGAAGTTCACCGAGATGCCCCTCTTCGGGCGGCGGAGCGTCACTGTGCCCGGGATGGTCGGCGGGGTGGAGGAGCTCCACAGGAGGTTCGGGAGGCTGGAGTTCGGCCCGCTCCTCGACAGGGCGGTGAGGCTGGCCGAGAGGGGCTTCCCTGTTTCGGCGGGGCTGGCCAGGGGGTTCGGCTCGTACAGGGGGAGCCTGAGCAGGGAGGCTCTGCTCGCCTTTGGGGCCCTCGGGTTCGGGCCTCAGCCGGGGGAGTCCTTGGCGCAGCGGCAGCTGGCCTTCACCCTGAGGGACATCGCCGAGGGTGGGTCGGGCGCCTTCTACAAGGGCGACCCGGCGGAGGAGATGGCCGCGGAGATAGGGACGGACTTGCCGGAGGTCAACAGGGACGACTTCGCGTTCACGCCTGAGTGGGTCGACCCCCTCAGCATCGAGTACAGGGGGAGGGAGGTCTTCGAGGTCCCCCCGAACAGCATGGGGGCGGCAGCGCTGATGATACTCAAGAGGATAGAGTCTGAGAACCCGCCGCCGCCCGACTCGGCCGAGAGGGTCACGAGCGTGACGCAGGCGACGAGGGAGGCGCTAGCTGCCAAGGACGAGTTCATAGGCGACCCCAGGTTCGCGGGCTTCGACCTCTGGGGCTTCGTCGACTCGAAGCTCAGGCCTGGCGGCGCGCCGGTCAGGGGAGGGGACACCACCTACTTCGCCGTCGCCGACTCCCGCGGGAACATCCTCTCGTGCATACAGAGCCTCTTCCACCCGTTCGGCTCGAGGGTCTACCTCAAGAGGTCGGGGTTCTTCCTCAACAACAGGGCGTCGGCCTTCAAGTTCCAGGGGCCGAACAAGCTCGAGCCGAGGAAGAGGCCGGCGCACACCCTCTCTGCCCTCCTGCTCTCCAACGCGCCGGGCGAGGCTCCCCGCCTCGCGATGGGGACGAGCGGCGGGGAGCGCCGCCCTCAGCTCCACGCTCTGTTCGTCTCGAACGTCGTCGACTACTCGATGAGCCTCGAGGAGGCGCTCTCCTATCCCAGGTTCGTCTGGGACGGGGCAGAGACTCAGGCAGAACGGGGCTACAAGGTCGGGGGCGGCGGGGCAGGTGTCAGGGTGGTGGACTACCCCGCCAGGCAGGGCGTCGCCCAGGGGATCGAGATCAGCGCCAGGGGGAGGGAGGCGGTCTGCGACGTGCGCGGAGAGGGAGAGCCCGCCGGTTTCTAGCGCCGCTCGTTCTCCGTGCAGGCGACCTTCTTGTAGGAGCAGCACGAGCAGTTGGTGCAGGAGGCGGAGTTGAGGTGCTTGCAGACGTCACAGATGCAAGTCGGCATGATGCCCCTCAGTAGACCTTGAGCGGTTTTACGACCAGAAGCACCCGCTTCTCGCCCGGCGCGTTCCGCCGGTACTTGGGCTCGCCCGTGTACTTTAGGGACATCTTGTCGATGTGGTCCTCGGCAGCCTTGCCAGTTATCTCCTCGACCACCTTGCCCTTGATAGAGACCCTCTCGTAGGGGTTCTCGTGGTTGACCACGGCGATGGCCACGCGTGGGTCTCTCGCCACGTTGACGACCTTCTGCCTCCCGAGCGCCGAGTTGATGAGGACGTTCTCCCCATCGGTGTCGACCCAGGTCGGGGTGAGCTGGGGCGAACCGTCCTTGTTGATCGTGGAGACGAAGATGAAGTTCTTGCCCAGGAGGAGCTTCTTGGTCTTCTCGTCTAGCTTGGCCAACGCTGACCCGGGGGCCGGGGGGACGGGGATAAACCCTTCCAGTCCCAAGGCTTATCAAGACCGAGGGGGCGAAACGAGCACCGTGCCCAACCCGAGGAAGGTCTCGCTAGGACAGTCCCAGGTCGTAATAGAGTGGAGCGACGGCCACAGGAGCGTCCACCCCAACGCCGACCTCCGGGAGGCCTGCCCTTGCGCCGTGTGCAAGGGCGAGCCGCCGGCGATCGGGGTCTCCCGGGTCATCCCCCTCACCCCGGCCGCCCCGGCCGGCATCCGGGCGAGCAGCTATGCGATGGTGGGGAGGTACGCGATCTCTTTCGTCTGGTCGGACGGCCACGGCTCGGGGATCTACCCGTACGACTACCTCCTGGCGGGGTGCATGTGCGAGGCCTGCGTGGCGGATAAATCCGCGCCGCGAGTCCGCTGAGGTGTCTGGATGACCCAAGTCTTCGACTCGCTCGCCCAGCCCGTGAGGGCGCTGCTGGTCGAGAGCGGGATCGGGGAGCCCACCCCTCCGCAGGTGGAGGCGATCCCCTTGATACTCGATGGCAAGAACGTCCTGGTCGTCGCCCCCACGGGCTCGGGGAAGACGGAGGCGGCCATACTCCCGCTCCTGAGCAACCTTGTGCGAGGGGGGCCTAGGCACGGCATCTCGCTGCTCTACATCACGCCCCTCCGCGCCCTGAACAGGGACATGCTGAGGAGGCTCCAGTTCTGGTGCGGCAAGCTCTCTCTCACGCTCGATGTAAGGCATGGGGACACCCCCCAGTCGCAGAGGGAGAGGCAGTCGAGGAACCCGCCGGACGTCCTGGTCACAACCCCGGAGACACTGCAGGCGATGCTCCCGGGCAGGAGGATGCGGGTCAGCCTGGCGGGGGTGAGGGCGGTCGTGGTGGACGAGCTCCACAACCTTGTAGAGAGCAAGAGGGGGGTGCAGCTCACCGTCGGGCTCCAGCGCCTGAGGAAGGTCGCCGGGGGGTTTCAAGTGGTCGCGCTCTCCGCCACGGTCGGTAGCCCCCAGACGGCGGCGAGGTTCATCTTCGGCCAGTCCCCGCACGAAATAGTCAGGGCGGCGGCCCCCAAGAGCGTCGGCTACAGCGTCGAGTACACAACTCCGAGGCCGGAAGACGCGGCGGTCTCCAGGGATGCGTTCACCGGCATCGACATGGCGTCTAGGCTCTCCAAGATGAGCGACCTGATCGGGTCCCACAACTCGACCTTGATCTTTGTCAACAGCAGGACGATAGCCGAGATGCTCGGCGAGAAGCTCAACAGGATGAGGGGCGACGTCGGGGTCCACCACGGGTCGCTCCCGCGCGAGGAGAGGGAGAGGGTCGAGGGCGCGTTCAGGAGCGGGCAGGTCAAGGCGCTGGTCTGCACGTCGACTCTGGAGCTGGGGATTGACATTGGGTCTGTCGACCTGGTCATCCAGTACATGTCTCCCAGGCAGGTGACCTCCCTCATCCAGAGGGTGGGAAGGTCCGGGCACAGCCTCCGGCGGCGTTCGGAGGGCGTGCTGCTGACCGTCAGCTCGGACGACGTCCTCGAGTCCACCGCCGCTGTCTCGGAGGCGATGAGGGGCAGGATGGAGGAGACAGTCCCATACGAGAAGAGCCTGGACGTCCTTTCGCACCAGATAGCGGGCTACCTGATGGACTACGAGGTGGTCGAGAGGAAGACGCTGCTCTCAGAGTTCAGGTCGTGCTACCCGTACAGGGAGCTGGACGAGGAGACGATGGACAGGGTGGTCTCGTACATGGGCGAGATCAGGAAGCTCCGGATGGACGGCGAGAAGCTATCGAGGACGCGCGGGACGAGGGAGTACTACTACCAGAACCTCTCGACCATCCCCGACGAGACGAGGTACTTTGTCATAGACGTGGCGACCAACCAGGCAGTGGGGATCCTCGGAGAGGAGTTCGTCCTCCTCCAGGCCAAGGTCGGGCTGCACTTCATACTCAAGGGAAAGATCTGGCAGATCGAGAAGATAGCCAACGACCGGAAGATCTACGTCACCTCGGTGGAGGACCCGCTGGCCGCGGTCCCCGGCTGGGACGGCGAGATGATCCCCGTCCCGCACGGCCTCGCGACGAGGACCGGGGAGCTCAGGAGGAGGGTCGGGGAGCTCGTGGCAGGTTCGCCCCCCGAGGAGGCCGCGAGGAGGTTCAGCACGGAGCTCCCCGTGACCGAGGCCGGCTCGAGGCTTGTGGCGGACGAGATGAGCGAGCAGCTTAGGCTGGGGGTCCCGATCCCTTCCGACAAGCTCGTCCTGTTCGAGGGATGGCAAAAGTACCTCATCATCCACTCGTGCTTCGGGGAGAAGGTGAACCGCCTCCTCGCGTACACCTTCGAGGAGGTCCTTTCAAGGAGGGGTCTGATCAGGCTCTGGCACATGGACGGATACAGACTCCTGATCGAGCTCACGACGGACACGGAGGACCTCGACCTAAAGTCCCTCGCCAGGGAGCTGTTCGGGATGTCGCCGAAGGAGTTCGAGGACACCTACGCCGTCGCTGCGCAGAGGAACTTCCCGTTCCCATCGAGGGTGAAGCAGGTGGCGGAGCGGTTCGGCGCCCTGAGGCGCGGCCAGTTCATCGCCCACCCCAACCTCTGCTCCCTGCCCACGCGGTTCGAGAACACCCCGATATTCGAGGAGACTCTCCAGGAGACAGGGAAGGACCTGATAGACATGCCGCGGGCGAAGGAACTCCTCTCCAAGGTCGCCGCGGGGGAGGTCGCGATGGAGGCGCACCAGTCCAAGGAGAGGCCGTCGCCGATCGCATACAGCATAATGTACAGGTACCTGGAGACGCCGGAGCTGATAGCCCCCGACTCGCTGGCGAAGACGACGATAGAGAAGATGAAGCTCAGCATCTACGGCACCTCGGTGGAGCTGGTCTGCATGAAGTGCGGCGAGCCGCAGGGGTACGTCGCAATCGGGGAGCTGGCCGACGAGCCGAGGTGCCAAAGGTGCGCGGGCGGTTTGCTGACACCGAGCTTCTGGAGCTCCGGGAAGGTGGTGGAGCTCCTGAAGAGGAGGGCATCGGGCGGGGCGACGAGCGAGGAGGACCGGGCGGAGCTGGCGAAGGCGAGGAGGGCGGCAGACCTCGTGCTCTCGTACGGGAGGAGGGCTGTCATCGCCCAAGCGGTCTACGGAGTCGGGCCCCAGACGGCGGCGAGGATTCTCGCCAAGATGCACGAGGACGAGGAGACGTTCTACAAGGAGCTGCTGGACGCGAAGCTAAAGTTCATCGAGACGCGGCCGTTCTGGTGAGGCTAGGGCCTCATCGCGCTCAGAAAGAAGGAGGTGATGACTTCGCCCTTCTTCTCGATGTCGAGCGACTTTGAAAAGTGGATCTTCTGGAAGACGACGTGGTTGAGGAGGCCGATGAGGCAGTCGGCGGCGTCCCCAGCGTCGACCTTCCGGAATGCCCCGGTCCGCATCCCCCTCTCGACGAGTGAGGTGGCGATTTCCTGGACCTCGTCGAGCTGCCTGCTGACGACCTCGGCGCTCTTGTTGTCGAGCTTCGCCGTCTCCCGCATGTAGAGGCCGGGGTCGAAGGCCGCCTCGGGGAAGGCGCTCAGGTAGATCCTGGCGAAGGAGGAGACGGCGGTCTTGACGTCGCTAGTCCCAGAGGTCTCCCTCAGCCGCGAGATGAACTGCTGGAGGCTGAGCTTCTCGCTAACGGCCGCCCTGAAGAGGGCCTTCTTGTCCTTAAAGTAGTAGTAGATCATCGGGGCGCTGGTACCGGCCTCCTTGCAGACGTCCCTGATCGAGACGTTGGAGTACCCCCTCTCGGCGAAGAGCCGCGCGGCGACAGCGAGTATCTCGTTGGGGCCTGGCTTGCTCTTCTGCACCTGCATGCGCTTCCCCTGAATCGGGCGAGAACGTTATTAACGGTTCTGCGGTCCGCGAGCGTGGCAACCAGAGAAACGATGCTTGGGGGGCTCGACCTAACGAGCGTTCGTTAAAGCCTTAAATCCGCTCCCGCGGACGCGGTCTCGAATGGCCGGCAGCTCGAGGAGGATCGCCCTCGGCGCGATCTTCGGCGCGCTCATCCTCGTGACGAACGGCTTCATCCCTGCCCCGACCTCGGACTTCCTCATCGTCCTCCAGTCGCTCCTCCTCGCACTGAGCTACCTGATAGTCGGGCGGGGCGGAGCGTCCTACGTGGGGTTCGTCAGCGGCGCCCTCATCACCGTGGTGAAGCTGGGCTTCTTCCCCGTCGACCTGGTGTTCGCGACCCTCTTCGGCGTATTGGTCGACGTCCTCGGGGCCGCCCTGGGGGTGATGGACGACGGCAAGGCAAGGACGTCCAGGCTGGTGGTGACGATGATGATCAGCACGGGGGTGGTCGGGCTGGGTGCCTTCTACGTCAGCGTGGTCGCCTTCCCGAGTCAGTTCACGGCCGTCCCCCACGACCCGGTGACAGACATAACGATCCTCGTGTTCGGCGTGATCAGCGGAGCGGCGGCGGGGGGCATCGCAGCCCGCCTGTGGAACAAGAACCTTATGGCCAGGTTCTACAACAGGTACTGACCCGAACAAGCCTTTAATGAGCAAGGCGCGGGTCGGTAGAGCCTTGAGAATCAGGAGGATGTTCGAGGGGTTCGACCCGTACGGATGGGAGACCCCGAGCCGCGAGATAGCGGCGGCGGTCGGGCTCAAGCCGGAGGAGATTGTCAGGCTCGACACCAACACCTCCCCCTTCGCCCCCTCGGCCGAGCTGGGCGCCCTCTCGAGGGTCGCGGAGAGGCTCGAGGTCAACCAGTACCCCGACACCACCTACCTCGACCTCAGGAGAGGGCTGTCGGGGTATTGCGGGCTGGGCGTAGACAGGTTCGTGGTGACAAACGGCGCCGACGAGGGCCTCGACATCGTCACCAAGACAGTCCTCGACAACGGTGACGAGGTGGTCGAACCGGTCCCGACCTACTCGATGTTCAGGGTCGCGTCCGAGGTGATGGGGGCGCGGATGAGGTACGTCGACCGCGACCCCGACGACTTCACGATATCGCCGGAGGACGTCCTCGCGGCGGTGACGCCCAAGACCAGGCTCGTCTTCCTCTGCAACCCAAACAGCCCTACGGGGAACCCGATGGGGCTCGAGGACGTGGAGAAGATAGTGAAAGGGACAGAGGCGACCGTGACGGTCGACGAGGCGTACTATGAGTTCTGGGGCAAGACGGCGGCGAGCCTGACCGAGAGGTACGACAACCTGGTGGTGTGCAGGACGTTCTCCAAGGCGTTCTCTATGGCTGGCGTGAGGGTCGGGTACCTTGTGGCGGGGGAGGCGACAGTGGGGCAGCTCAACCTGGTCAGGCCACCGAACAGCCTCAGCGTCATCTCGATAATGCTGGCCGAGGCGGCCATCCGCAACCTCCCGGAGATGAGGAAGAACGTCAAGACGATCGTGTCAGAGAGGGAGAGGGTATCCAACGCGATCAGGAAGATGGGGACGGTCTCGCCCTATCCAAGCGAGACCAACTTCGTCTTGTTCAGGGTGCCGGGCGGGGCCGGGAAGGCGGCGGCGCTCCACAGGGCACTGACGGAGAAGGGGTTCGTGGTCAGGAGCTACCCGGCGTCCTCGGCCGTGGGGGACTGCCTGCGGCTGACGATCGCCGCGAGGGAGACGAACGACAGGTTCCTCGAGGCCCTCCGCAAGGTCTCGGGCTGAGGCAGAGCAACGTATATTCCACGGGCGCGAGTCGGCCCACCGCCTTGGAGCGCGGCGAGATAGCGATAGTCACCTTCCAGTTCGTCGCGCTCGTCGGCGTCGTCCTCCTCCTCTCCACCTTCACCCCGGGCCAGACGGCGCAGTCGACCCCGACCTTCGGGTCAGTCTACTGGGGGACGCCCGCGCAGGGGGTCGCGCTCGCCAACGGCCATGTCACCAAGGTCAGCCAGAACGAGAGCAGCATCACGGCGTTCTTCACAGTAGCGTACTCGACCCAGGTGTCGGCTGTCTCTGGCTCGAGGCTCTGCGTCGCGCCGAACTCGGCCTCAGGGGAGTCGACCACCTACACCAACATCACCTTCAGCTACGACTCCTCGACGAAGGCGGACTCCGTCGTGATCTCCCCCACGGTCCAGGAGCCGGGGTGGGTGTGCACGTACTCTGTCAAGGTGACGGACGGCCTCCTCCAGACGACCACCTGGCAGGGATCGGTGGAATGGGGGGCGCAGCCCTAGCTTTCCTTGAGCTCGACGCGGCACTGCGGGCAGACAGGCTTCTTGAACAGCCAGCCGACCCTTTCCTTCGAGCAGACCCCACAATAGAGTCGCTTGCAGGTCGCGCACCACCAGGCTGAGGGCCTCAGGAACCCGCCCACCCGCCTCCTGCACCTCCAGCAGAACCCTCGCACGGGAGCGAAGTGTGGCGCGCGATTTAAGCGACTACGAGGCTCGCGGAGCGGCGGCCCTCGAGGCTCTGCTGAACCTGCGGTAGGCGACGAAGAAGAAACCCTCGGCCGCGACCAGGACTACGAGCCCTAGGGGGACAGACCAGTGCATCGTCAGTATGCCGACGACCCCGAAGAGGGCGAAGAGGAGGAGCATCGTCCTGACGCTCTTCTTGTCCTGCGTCGAGCTGGGGGGCCTGTCGGACATCGTTGTCCATCCCTGGGCAGGAGGCGATATATCGGTTCCCTCCTCCGAGACGGAAAGGCTTAGAAAAAGCCCGATGGGCCGACCCCCGGCCGTTGAAGAGACCCTCGAAGCCACTCTACAACTCCGCCAGCGTCCCCGAGAAAGACTGCATATTCTGCAAGATAGTGGCAGGAAAGCTCCCTTCGTATCGGGTGTACGAGGACGCCAACCACGTGGCCTTCCTCGACATCAACCCCTTCTCAAAGGGCCACACGCTTGTCTGCCCCAAGAGGCACGGGGAGACCCTCTGGGACATGGACGAGAAGGAGATCGCCGACGTCTTCATGGTCGCCTCCAAGGTCTCCACGGCGATCGTCCCCGCCATGAACGCCGACGGGTTCAGGTTGATGCAGAACAACGGGGAGGCGGCGAACCAGGCCGTGGCGCACATCCACGTCCATGTCATCCCGTCGAAGCTCGAGGAGAAGGGCAAGTTCGGCAGGATAAAGCTGACAGAGGACGAGATGGCCGGGGTCGCCGAAGCGATAAGGAAGGAAGTAGCGAAGCTGGGCTAGCGTCAGCCTCCTCCCTTAGAGGTGGAGGAGGGTGAAGAAGAAGAAGTAGAGCGGGAGGAGGATCAAAGGTATCAGCAAGACGAAGGTGAAGACGAGCTTCACGACCTTCTTTACGGCCTCCTCGAAGGTTGAGACCTTGAGGATCTTGTAGATAGGCCCGAGGACAGAGTCCGCCTTCCCCGCCATCAGCGCGAGACTTTCCGGGACGCCTATTTGTATCTTGCCTGCGGGGGCCAGCATTTATCCAAGCTGAGACGGACCGGATGGGAGACGAGGGCGAGCCGGTATGAGCTTGAGTCACGAGGGCGGCAGGCCCCGCTCTGGGAGCAAGGGGTTCTCAGGCAGGAAGCAGAAGAAGAAAAAGCAAGAGTATCACACTCACAAGAGGGCCCAGTTCCAGGAGCAGGCGCCGGTCGACCCCGAGCAGCTCCGGGCGAGGACTGTCCTAGCCCTCGACAGGCTGGGGCACCAGGTGATCTCGACCGAGCCGGGAGGGTACGACCTGGACGCATGGGTGAGGAACCTGAACACGCTCTTGGACGACTTCCAGGAGAGGCTCGGCGGCCGGGTCGGCCAAGAGTTCAGCGAGCTGAGGAGGTCGACCCTTCTCCCCCTCAAGGTTCCAGCTGCGGAGGGACCAGACCCGGAA
This sequence comes from Nitrososphaerales archaeon, assembly GCA_035515635.1. Lineage (GTDB taxonomy): Archaea > Thermoproteota > Nitrososphaeria > Nitrososphaerales > Gagatemarchaeaceae > Gagatemarchaeum. The sequence continues at coordinate 6,795 of DATJBB010000006.1, read as the reverse complement.
TTGGAGGCCGCGCTCAAGGAGGAGGCGGACGCCAGGGAGGCCATCGTCGACCTCGGCAAGAAGGCCACGGCGAAGCTCTCTTCTCTGACGGAGGAGCGCGACTCTTGCGAGAGGGAGCTCAAGGAGGCCAGGGAGAAGCTGTCGAAGCTCGACGTGGCGAAGAGGTCGCGAGGGCTCCTTGCGAAGATCACGGGGAGCGGGCCGTCCACCGAGGAGGCTGAGGAGAGGGTGGCGGAGCTCGAGGGGAAGCTACGGGGGCTGGACGAAGAGATAGAGGCTCAGCGCAAGGCGCGCTCGACGCGCGAAGGCGACCAGGCCGCGAGGGAGGCGCAGGCCAGGCTCGAGGCCGCCGACAAGAAGGTCGCGGAGATCCAAGCGGCGAGGCAGGAGAGGCTCCAGCTCGCCGGCGAGAGGGAGGCAGCTGCCAAGCTGCTGGCCGAGGCCATCTCGAGAATCGACCTTGGCCCCAAAGAGGCGAGCTCTTGAGGCCGGCATCCCGACCTGGCGTGTCGAAGGTCGTCGCCGTGGTCGCCTTGGTGGCCGTCGTGTCGGTCGCGGGGGCGGCACTCTACTTGACGTCGTCTTACTCGTGCTGCCAGAGCACTACCTCCACGACCACGAAGTCGAGTCCCTTGTACACCCTCACGGTCTCCCCGACGGTGCCGCTGATATCGCCCGGGCAGACCCAGAACTACACCACCATGGAAGTGAACAACGCGTTCGGGTTCTCCCCCACCCAGAACATGACGATGAAGGTCTTCTCGCCCGCCGGGCTCACGGTGACACTCGAGAACGCCACCATCTCGCTGGCAAACGACCCTCAGTCGATGAGCGTTACCATGAAGGCGGCATCGAGCCTGGCGCCCGGGAACTACACGGTCACGATCGAGGGGACTCCGGTCGGGGTGAAGGGGAACAACCAGACACTCGACGTTGAGGTGGTCCCGATGCTCGTCACGATCCAAGACCTCGCCTTCCACCCCCAGAACCTGACGGTCGCCGCCGGCACCAGGGTCTACTGGATAAACCTCGACTACCAGATCGGGTGCTGCGACCCCGGCAACCACAACGTGGTCTTCTTGTCCGGCGCCACCGGGAACTCCCCCACTCTCAAGCGCCTCGACTCGTGGAGCTACCTGTTCTCGAGCCCAGGGGTGGTGGAGTACTACTGCTCGATCCACCCCCTCATCATGAAGGGCCAGGTCACCGTGACGGGCTAGGGTCAGTACTTCCAGGGTGCGTTTCCGCCGCGGATGGCGTAGACCGCCAGGACGACGGCGACGAGGGCCACCCCGATGGCTGCGTAGATCAGCTCGGTCAGGTCGCTGATCGTGTGGTTCGCGGTGGCAAGGTTGCCCTGCAGGGTGTTGATGCTGCCCTGCGCGGAGGCCAGGCTCCCGTTAAGAGACGCGATGGACGATGCGGCAGATGCCTTCTCTGAGGTGAGGGCGGCGTTCACCGCCGCGAGCTGGTTGTGCGTGGTGAAGGAGACGGTCGCGCTCGAGGTGAGGAGGTCCGACTGGACCGCCACGACCGTCAGGGTGTGCGTCCCGTCGGGCAAGGCGGTCGTGTTGATCGGATAGGACTCTTGCGAGCCAGGCGCGGCCCCTTCTAGCAGCGACGGGAGCTGCTTCCCGTCGAGGATGAAGTTGAGGACTGACACGCTGCTGCCATCAACCGAGACCTGGGCGTTGAAGCTGCCAGTGTAGCTGGAGTTGGAGACGGGGGACGAGATCTGGACGACGGGGAGGGCGGGGGTCAGGGCGCCGAAGGTCGACGAGGCGTCGATGGAAGCGGTCGCGCCCGACCCCAGATGGAGGGACGAGACCGAGCTGCCCTGAAGGACGACGTTGGCGTTGGTGGCGTAGACGTTTCCTCCCGTCACGCCCTGGAGCGTGGTCTGGCCTCCCTGGACGTTGAGGTCGCCGTTGATCAGGGAGGAGGCGATGGTCACAGCGTTGCCGGTGACGTTGTTGTCTCCGATGAAGTAGTCGTTCGACAGCATGAGTCGCGTTGACCCGGCGCTTATCGAGGCGTTGGCGAAGGCGATCCTGCTGGGCAGCGGAAGCTCGGCAGAGACAGGCCCGGTCGTGAAGACATAGGGCTGGACGACGAAGTCCTGCTGGGCCGAGAGCGATGCTGTCGTGGGGACGCCGTCCGCCGAGACGCCCGTGACGAAGATCTCGTAGGGGCCGCCGAAGAACTCGGCCGCGGAGTCCACGCCCGCCACCCCGCCGCCTCCGTTGCTGGGCGACGGGAGGGTCGTGTTGCCGACCCAGAGGTCGAGGCTCGGGTCGAAATGGAGCTGGGTGAGGCCGGAGGCGGCGTAGGTCTCGTGCATCAGGAGGGAGTAGGAGAACTCGCCGTTGGTCGGATAGACCAACGCTGTGTAGAGGCCCTTCGTCACCTCCTTCCCGCTCGGGTAGGTGATGCTCGCAGTGAACGTCAGGTTCTCTCCTTCGAACAGGGTCGAGGGAGAGACGGTGATCTTCGGGACGGAGGTCCCCGCGGCGACGTAGACCTGCCCGAAGTAGCTCCCGCCGTACTGGAACCCGGTGGTCTCGTCGTTGTACCCAGCCGTCAGGAGGATGGTGTAGAGGCCCGACGTCGCGTTGGCGGGGACGGTGAGGTACCCGTTGATCAGTGTGAGGCTCGCGCCGCAGACCCTGAGCGCCTCCGCGCACGTCCGCTCGAGGAGCGGGGCCGACGCGACCTCCGCGCCCGACGGCGAGACGAGTGTGGCGGTGACGTTCGCGCCCTCCGCGATGGTCGCGCCGAGGGTAGTGCCCGTGGACTGCGAGGTGACGAGGTAGATGTTCTCGGGGGCGGTCACGGTCGCGACTATCGCTAGGGACTGGCCTGGGCCGACCGAGCCGGGCTCGGCGACCACCTGCGGGTAGATGTCTGTGCCCTCGAGACCGATCCCACTCATGAACGGGAGGTACCCCACGACGGGCCCCTTGGTCACGAGGGTGGTCGGCCCGTCCGTAAGGTTCGCCGTTACCATCCCGATGTAGTAGCCGCTCGCGCTAGAGTAGTTGAGGACGGCGGTCCCGTCCTGGGCGTAGGTGTTCTTGAGTATGGAATAGGACTGGAAAGAGATGGGCGTCGTGGGGAAGGGGGACGGCTTGCCCGAGAGGTCGGTGATCGCGATGGCGGTGGTGAGGCCGGTGAGGTAGGTCCACGGGTATGGAGAGAGCGGCTGGACGAAGTTGGCCAGGTAGCCGACGAACGTGGAGGCGAATGCCTGGCCGCTCGCGCCCGCGGAGGTCCCCGAGACGTCAACGTAGGCGACTCCTGACTGGTTCCCGACCGTGATGGCCCCAGTCCAGGCGCGCTGGGCCGCCGAGTACGCCAGCGCGACTGGAGGCGAGGTGCCGCCGAGCGTCTGGAGGCTCGCCGTGAAGGTCCCCGTCGTCACACCCAGCCCGGTGGAGGTGGCGACGGTCGCCGCCACGTTGATGCTCTGCCCTGGCGTGAAGTCGGTCACGTTTGTCTTGCCCGGGTTCACCAGGTCGACGTTGACCACAAGGCCGGGCGCGGACTTTGAGAGCGACCCATAGAGGCTGGCGATCTCGCCGATGTTGGGGGCACCCCATCCGGTGACCAGGTTGTAGCCTGCCTTGGTGGTCCAGGGTATGGTGTAGCCGAACGTGATCGGGTCGAAAGCCGCATTGTACGTCTTGGCGTTCTCGGCGAGCTGGTATATCGCGGGGTTGATCAGCCCCAGGCTGCCCTTCTGCGAGCCCATCAGAAGCGTGAGGAGGCCTGCGAAGAGCGGGCTCGACTCGCTCGTCCCTCCCTCAGACTGAGAGGCGCCTCGGTAGATCACGAAGGTACCTGGTTGGCCGCTCCCGTCGGTCGAGAGGTCTGGGGTGAGCCTCCCGGCGGGGAAGGTCGGCGGGATTGGGAGGGACGACTGGTACCACGGCGTGGGCTCCATGATGCTCACGCCTCCTCCGCTCCCACCCTGGTTGACGAGGTAGGGGACGAACCCGATGTTCGACCAAGCGGTCTGGTTGAAGCTCTCGACGCCGTTCGGACCGGTCGTGATGTACGTCGCGGTGCCTCCGAGGGTGGTGACGTAGGGGGAAGAGGCCGGGTACTGGACGCCTCCCTCCGGGCCTATGCTGTAGCCGCTCCCGCCGGCGTCGCCCGATGAGGTGAGGAAGGTCATCCCCATCGCCGACCCGAGCATGTAGTAGTCGTCGGTGAAGACAGAGTTGAAGAGGTAGGGGACGGCCCCGGCCTCGTAGTACTCCCACTCGGGGAGTCCGAAGCTCTGGGAGACGACGTTCGCCCGCCCGTCTTGGATCACCCCGGCGACCGCGGCGGCCAACGAGAGGGCACCGTTCGCCGCGTAGAGGACGATGTTGGCCCCTGGCGCCATCGCGTGGGAGGCCTGGACGTCGAGGTCTATCTCGGCGTCCCAGGTGGTCGCCGACCCCAGGTTGGGGTTGTAGGGGCCGATCGCGGAGACGTTGAAGCTCGGGGGAGCGGGGACGCCGTACGTCTTGTCGTACAGCGCGAGGTCTGACGCCACGCCGTTGTAGCCGTAAAAGTCGAGGAGGCCTACGGTGTACCCCTTTCCGTTGTCTCCCTTCGCTATCAGGCCTGTGGAGTTGTAGACCGTCTGGAGGAACTTCGTCGGCTGCCCGCCCTCTGTGAAGGTCACGTTGCCCGCCGCTATCGGGCTAGAACCGGCAGCGGAGGCCTTGACGTAGTCCGGGTGCATGAGGAGGCCTGTCGAGTTGGAGGCGTAGGAGAAGGCCCCGGAGAGGGACGACGGGCCCGTCGTCTGGTAGTAGGAGTAGGTCCCGTTTGTGAAGAGGTCGACGGTCTGGCCGAGGCTCTGGGTGACCTGGGCTGCGGTCCCCTGGACGACTATCATCGAGTTGAGAGCGGTGTACTGCACGGTGAACCCGCTCGCGGTCAGGTAGTCCAGGACCGACTGGTACTGCGCCTCCGTCGGGAGGAAGAGCTGGCTGGCCTGGCTATACGAGAGGAAGTCCCTGAAGCTGGACGACGAGGGGCTCGAGAGCTGCTCCACCATCGAGCTCAGCAGGGGGAGGTTGCGGAGCGGAATCGCGACCGAGACGAGGACGGGGGTGCTAGGGTCGAGAGGCCCCGCGCTCTTGTACGACGAGAAGGCGCTCGCCTTGGCGGAGGTCGGGATCGGTGCAGACGAGTTCTGCGTTTGCGGGACGGCGCTCCCCGGGCTCAGGACGAAGAGCGCGGGGAGGAGCAGGAGGAGCGCGACCACGAAAACGGTGAGATGGGAAGGAAACCTGCGAGCAAAAATCAGCAAACGAGCCTCATCCTCTCTCGGAACCAATTAAACGTTTGGAGGGCGTTTCTCCTAGTCGGGGTCCGAGTCTCGCGAAAAGTCGTCTCGCGGCTGGTGGCGCAATCGTCTGACGGCCGTCAGGGCGTGACGAACTCGTGGGCGTCCGAGTAGATCGTCGTCCCGCTCGTCGAGACGGACTCGTAGACGGCCGGGGCGGAGAACCCGACCCCCTGCGTCCCCGTGTCGAAGACGCAGCAAGCTCCCACGGCTGTGGAATTGAAGAACTGGGTGGTGGAGACGCCCGTGAGGTTCCACTCGTCGATCCGCATCCATGCGGACGCGAGGGCGAGGGCGCTGTTCGAGTAGACCACCGTCTCGCCGTCGCAAAGGTAAGGGACGACGTGGTACCACTCGGTCAGGAGCGAGGTCGGGTAGCTGGTCACCTTGTCCTTGAACCCGAGGAACTCGGAGGCGCCGAAGGCGCCATAGTAGGCCGACGCTCTCGAGGAGGTGTTCCAGTCAGAGGCGGTCATCGCCACCTGGCCGTCCTGGGTCATGTTCAGGGTGAGGAGGACGGCGTCGCCGTCATTGGCGAGGAAGCGCGCGGGCAGTGTCCCGCCGTTGCGCGGGTAGACGGAGGCCCCGCTCTGGGTGTCCCAGACCTCATAGACGAACCGAAATCCAGGGACGAACCGCCCGCCCGAGGCCGTTCCGAGGTCCCAGGCCACGCCCACTTGGTACCAATAGCCCGAGTCGGTGAGGCCGTTCAGGAGGTAGGCAGGCCCGAATCCAAAGGTGTCGTTCTGCGCCCTGAGCGTGACGTTGTAGCTGACCCCGGAGGTGAAGTTCTGCTCGAACCCCATGAGCATCTGCTCGTCGTAGGCCGGGGGGACCGTCCCCGTGGCGTTCGCAGCCTTCGAGTTCGCAAGGATCTGGGCAGCGGTGAGGCCAGCGCAGAGCGGGGGCGGGGACGTTGGGGATGACGCCGCGGACGAGGCCGAGGATGTGACGGAGGAGACGGCCGCGCCGGACGTGGAGGTGGAGCGGGCGGTCGGGACGAGGAGCCCGGGGCCGAACGAGGCGACGACTATCCCGGAGGCGAGGACGAGCGCGAGGAGGCCGAGGACTGAGCCCGTGTTCCTCCGCGCAGGCGGGCCTGGTGGCTGCTCTGGCGTCATCGCAGAAGCATGAGAATGGCATCCTCTAGTTTAATAAATCAGCATCGGTCGGCCTGACCTGACGACATGCCAGAGGGCTTCTCTCTTTCACACTGCACCTCGTGCAACAGGCCAATCCTCCCGGGCACCAAGGCCGTGAGGTTCAGCTGCCCCAACTGCCACCAGGTCCTCATCTGGCGCGACGAGCTGTGCAGGAAGTTCTCCCGCAGGTACAAGTGCGTCAACTGCGGGTTCGAAGGCCCTTAGACGGCGCGATTGGATGTCAGGGTGGGACGTACCTGATGGGGCCGGACTGTCAGGCCTCGAGAGCGAGCCTGCCTCAAGGATAGC
>DATJBB010000005.1:0-28228 GCA_035515635.1 Nitrososphaerales archaeon | reverse complement strand
TGACCGTGGTTGCAGAGCCTGAGACGGTTACCGTGGAGCCTGCTCCGCCGACCGTGGACACCGCGGTGGTGGTCGCGGTCGTTGTGACCGTGCCTCCTGCGACGCTGGTCGTGCTGGTTACCGTCGGGCCTGTCACAGTCGCGGTGATGGTCGTACTTCCCACTGACGGGACGTTCTGGAGGGTCAGCGCGACGATGTCTCCTGGGACTCCTGTGCCCCAGGTTTCCAGTCCGGCGGTGATCGGGAAGATCAGCTCTTCCTGGCCGCTGGCCGTGGCTGCGACTGTGGCGAGTTCGTTGAGAGGCCCGCCGATGAAGTAGTCCTTGAGCACGCCGCCGGTCTGGGCGTTCAGCATCAGGAGGTCTCCTGAAGACAGAGTCGCGAAGACCACGCCGCCCGAGGACACCAGCCCTCCGCGGTAGCCCTGAGAGGCGATGAAGTGGGACCACACCATCTGTCCGGTCGCGGCGTTGACGCCCTCGATTGTCGAGTTGTCAAGGTTCGCGGCCGTCGCGGCGATCGCTATGGAGGAGAAGCCCGATGTCTTCCCGTAGTCCGTGAGGTTCATGGGGATGTAGTGCTCGAGCCCTGGGACGTTCTGGCTGGCCGTGAAGACCATGTTGAGTGCTGTGTTGACTGCCGGCTCGTTCTCGAACCCTGCCGCAGCCTGCGGATACATCAGTGTGTCGGCTAGTGATGGGTTGAAGAACGCCTCGTTCATCTCGGTCGAGTTCAGCGGGTTGTGCATGTAGCAGTACGGGCATCTTGCCATGATGCTCTGCGGAGGAGTCCATGCCCAGATCAGGTTACCGTTCAGAGCGTTGAGCTCGTAGAGGTAGCCGTTCTTGCACGTCTTCCAGAGGACTGGGGTGTTGGCCCCGTTGACTGTCTCGTTGCCGAGAGCCTGCCACCAGGAGCAGTCGTAGTCCCAGTCCTCGTGAGCCGAGGTCTGGAATCCCCAGATCCACTGGCCCGTGTTCTCGTTGAGGGCGAGGACAGAGGCGGACCATAGGTCAGGCCCAGGCATGCACGCGCTGGTGTACGGGTCCCTGTTGTTGGTGTTGACGAACACCATGTTGGCTAGTGGTCCCGTGCCGAGCATCCAAGGAGCGCCCCATCCTGCTGCCGTCGATCCTGGAGATGCTCCGCCGTCGGCCGCTGTGCAGGCGGCGCTCTGGACGTAGCCCCAGTCATTGTAGAGGGTGGAGTTGAGCTGGGCTGCGGACATCGTCTTCAGGTTCACGACCGCGGTGCCGGGTATGGTGCCGCCACCGTCGTAGGCCGGTCCTGGATAGAAGATCTCAGCGCCGGTCATGTTGTTGACCTGCTGGATGTCCCAGTTGGGGTTGACTGGCAAGTTGGAGTTGACCTGAGGAGGAGTGCAGTACGTCGTCCAGAGTGGAGCCGGTGGGTTGACCAGGATGTTCCACGCCCGGAAGAAGCACCGTCCTGTGGCCGAGGACACGGGGCTGCCGACCGATGTGATGGCGATTCCCTTGTTCTGGTCCACGAGGATGTTGGGCGCGATCGGGCTGTAGATCGCGGTCGCGGCATTGCCCTGTACCATGTTGATGCCCGTGAAGTAGGTGAAGTTGTATTCGATCGCCCCGGTGTTCGCGTTGATGGCGAAGACCTTCAGGCCGGGGGTCGCGTACCATAGCGTCGGGGTGTCCCCGAAGAGCTTGCTTGTGAACTGCTCCGCTCCGTCGTGGAGGTGGAGTGTGATTCCGGTGATGCCCTGTATGCCCGCCGTCATGTTGGGGGTGAGCGGAAGGACCGTGGTCCAGATCTGGTTGCCGTTGGCCGCATTCAGCGCGAACACCTGTCCGTACTGGGTGATGGCGTAGATCGTGCCGTTGATCGTCAGCGGCGCCGTGTCCACACCTAGCCCTCCGGCCACCGACAGCAGAGCCGTCGGGTGGGTAGGTAGAGGGAAGAGCCAGCTCAGTCCCAGATACTGCACGTTGGAGGCATTGATTTGCGTCTGAGGATTGTAATTCTGGTTGTAGGGGTTGCCGTCGGCGTTGGCCCAGTTGGCCTGGAGCGTGGTCAGTGGCGTCGCGGCGGGGGCTGCGGTCACCCTGGGTGTGGCTGCCATTACAACTGGCACAGAGATTGAGGAGATCATGAAGAGCAACGAAAGAGTTAGTGTTGCTAGAGTAGTGCTTACCTTCCTCATATTTTCAAGATTTAGGCAATGGTCGACTATTTACGGATTTAATTATCGATATGTATTCGTTATCGGTCGAATCTCGAAAATCGGCATCGAGATTTGAAGCAGATGCGCCGCTTCTTGCTACAGGTGTCCTGAGGATCTATGCTTGACGAAGGGAAAAATTAGGAGGCGGGCTTCCTGCCACGCATGGCAAGATAGCCCGTCGCGATGATGAAGATCACGGCTACAGCCGCGACCCCGTAGAGTGTGGTAGAGGTGACCCCTGTGGAGCTAGTTGCTGTGGAAGTGATCGTGGTGGCCGTGCCCGATACTGTGACGGTCGAACCCTTGCCGGCCACGGTGGTGGTCTGGATTGTCGTGGAGGTCGACGTCACGGTCGCTCCGCCGCCCCCGACGGTGGTGACGGTTGTGATCGTCGAACCGGTCACTGTGTTGGTGATTGTGGTGCCGCCGCTCGAAGATGGGACGTTCTGGAGGGTGAGCGCGACGATGTCTCCGGGGACGGAAGTTCCCCAGGAGACGTGGCCTGCCACAATGGGGAAGATGACCTCCATTTGCCCGGCCGCATCCGCTCCTATAGAGGCGAGGACGTTGAGCGGGCCTCCGATGTAGAGGTCCTTGATCAGCGTGCCCGTCTGGGCGTTGAGCATCTGGACGTCTCCGGATGAGAGGGTCAGGTACACGACGTTACCGCTGGTCGTGAGGCCGCCTCGGTACCCCTCAGACGGGATGTAGTGGGACCATAGCATCTGGCCCGTCGCCGCGTTGACCGCCTCGACCGTGGAGTTGTCGAGGTTGGACGCCGTGGCGGCGATGGCGATGGATGAGAATCCGTTGTTCCCGCCGTAATTGGTGCTGTTCAGCGTGATGTAGTGGATCAGCGCTGGGACGTTCTGGCTGGCAAGGAAGAGCGTGTTGGCGGCTGGGTTGAAGGAGAACTCGTTCTCGAAACCGGCGGATGAGGACGGAAACATCAGGGTGTCGGCGTAGGACGGGTTGAAGAAGCCCTCCGTCATCTCGGTCTGGTTGAGCGGGTTGTGCATGAAGCAGTACGCGCACCTGGCCATGATGCTGGTGGGCGGAGTCCACGCCCAGATGAGGTTGCCGTTTGCCGCGTTGAGCTCGTAGAGGTAGCCGTTCTTGCACGTCTTCCAGAGGACCTCGGTGTTGACGCCGTTGATCGTCTCGTTGCCAAGGACCTGCTGCCAGGAGCAGTCGTAGTCCCAGTCTTCGTGCGCCGAGGTCTGGAAGCCCCAGATCCACTGACCCGTCTGGTCGTTCAGGGCCATGACGGAAGCGGACCATAGGTCGGGTCCCGGAGTGCACGGGCTCGTGTAGGGTCCCTTGTTCCCTGTGTTGACGTAGGCGATCCCGGTCTTCTCGTCGATCACCCACGGGGCGCCCCAACCGCCTCCGGTCCCCCCGGGAGAGCCTCCGCCGTCAGAGGCGGAGCAGGTGGGGGACTGGTTGGCGTAGCCCCAGTCGTTGTAGAGCGTCGCGTTCATGACGCTCGGGGTCAGGGTCTTGAGGTTGACCACGGCGGTGCCTGGTATGTACCCGCCGGCGTTGAACGCCGGGCCTGGGTAGAATATCTCAGCTCCTGTCATGTTGTTGACCTGCTGGATGTCCCAGTTGGGGTTGACCGACAGGGTGCTCCCAGGCTCCGGAGGCGAGCAGTAGGCAGTCCACAGGGGTTGGGGCGGGTTGACCAGTATGTTGTAGCCGCGGTAATAGCACCTAGCTGCGTTGTTGCTCGAGGAACTGATCATGGAGATGATGGCAATCCCGCGGTTCTCGTCTATCACCACCATGCTGGGATAGTGGTTGTAGACGGTGTTGGGGTTGTTACCGGGAATCGACTTGATCCCGAAGTAGTACGAGAAGTTCATCTCGTAGTGCCCGTTCACGGCGTTGATGGCGTATATCTTGTAGTCGGGAGCCGAGACCCAGAATGTGGGGGTCCCGCCGAAGAGCTTGGTGGTGAACTGCTCGTCTCCGTCGTGGAGGTGGAGGGTGAAGGAGCCGACGCCCAGCCCGAACGTGCTGTTGGTCGTTATCGGGAGGACGTCCGCCCATATCTCGGCGCCGTTGGCGGCGTTGAGAGCGAAGACTTCGCCGTACTCCGTGACCGCGTAAACCGTGCCATTGATTATCAGCGGAGCCGTGTCGACGCTTACCCCGGCCGCTATGGAAAGCAGAGGGGCCGGGTGCGGGGGAATCGGGAAGAGCCAGTTGAGGCCCAGGTACTGGACGTTGGTGCTGTTGATCTGCGTCTGGGGGTTGTAGTTCTGATTGAAGGGGTTGCCGTCCGGCGAGGCCCAGTTTGCCTGCAGGGCGGTAAGAGGAGTCGCGGCTGGCGCGGTCGCCCTGGGGTTGGTTGACGCGAAGGCGACGGGGACGCTCACCGCGGACATGAGGAAGAGAAGGCTGACTGAAAGTGCTGCGATAGATATTTTATCGGAAACCTTCGTCATATCTTCAGGGATTAGGCAATAGCCGACTATTTAGGGATTTACAAATGATACTGTTCTGTCGGTACGAGGACGTCGGATGTTAATACCCGGGGAGTTGCATTTCAGATGAGGGCCGGCTCTCTGTACTCGCCGAAGACTTGCCTGCCGACCTGGACGATCTCTCCGAGGGTGGCGTAGGCCGCGACAGCGTCCATGAGAGGATAGAACGAGTTGGCTTCATCCTTCTCGTATGACCTCCGGAGCTTGTCCAAGAGGGCCTCGACCTTCTTGTTGTCCCTGCCCTCCTTGACCTTCCTCAGCCTCTCGACTTGCCTGTGCTGGGCCTTGAAGTCGATCTTGAGTGTGCTGATGGGTGGTTCCTGCGTGACCGTGTACTTGTTGACCCCCACGACCGTGTCCTCGCCGCTCTCGACCCTCTTGGAGAGCCTGTAGGAGTTCTCGGCGATCTCCCTCTGGAGGAATCCGGATCGTATGGCCTCCACTATCCCCCCCGCCTTCTCGATCCTGTCGAAGTACCTGTAGGCCTGGTTCTCCAACTCGGTAGTGAGGTATTCGACGTAGTAGGAGCCTCCGAGCGGGTCGATGACGCTCGTCACGCCTGTCTCCTCCGCGATTATCTGCTGGGTGCGGAGCGCGACCTGGACGGCGTGCTCCGTGGGGAGGGCCCAGGCCTCGTCGAAGGAGTTGGTGTGGAGCGACTGTGTGCCGCCCAGGACGGCCGCAAGCGCCTCGAGGGCCGTCCTGACGATGTTGTTGTAGGGCTGCTGCCAGGTGAGCGAGGCACCAGAGGTCTGGGTGTGGAACTTCATCAGGAGGCTCCTCGCCTTCTTGGCGCCGTACTTCTCCCTCATGACCGTGGCCCATATGCGCCTGGCCGCGCGGAACTTTGCAATCTCCTCGAAGAAATCCATTGTGGAGTTGAAGAAGAAGCTTAGGCGCGGTGCAAAGTCGTCGACGTCCAGCCCCGCCTCCATCCCGAGCTCGACGTAACCGAAGCCGTCTGCGAGGGTGAAGGCAAGCTCCTGGACCGCGCTCGACCCGGCCTCGCGGATGTGGTAGCCGCTGATGCTGACGTAGTTCCACTGCGGCATGTGCTTTGTGCAGTAGAGCATCATGTCCCGGACTATCCTCAGGTGTGCCTCAGGAGGGTAGACCCACTCCTTCTGCGCGATGAACTCCTTGAGCATGTCCGCCTGGACCGTTCCCCTCAGCGACTGGAGGGGGACACCCCGCTCTCTGGCCACCCCCGCGTACATCGCGGTCAGGACGGCCGCAGGCGCGTTGATCGTCATCGAGGTGCTGACCTTGTCGAGGGGGATGCCCGCGAAGATCGCCTCCATGTCGCGGAGGGACGAGACGTTGACCCCGCACCTGCCCACCTCGCCGTGCGCTTTCTTCGAGTCGGCGTCGTACCCGTAGAGGGTCGGCATGTCGAAGGCGACGCTCAGCCCCGTCTCGCCGTGCTCGAGCAGGAGCTTGAGCCTCTTGTTCGTGTCCTCGGGCGTCCCGAACCCGGAGAACATCCTCATCGTCCACTGCCTGCCTCGGTACATCGAGGGATAGACCCCCCTCGTGTACGGGAAGACGCCCGGGAGGCCGAGCTCGGCCTGCGAGAGCGACTCCAGGTCGTCAGGGGTGTAGGTCGGCTTGAGAGGCAGGCCGGAAGCTGTCTCGAACCTCTCCTTGGCCTCGGGGGCCTGATCGATCCAAGGGCCGTAGACGTCCTTCAGCCAGCTCCGGTACCCGGCCTTGATGTCCTTCAGCGCCCTCCTGTCGTGGAGGGAGGCGACCTTCTTCCTCCTGACCGCCACCTCCTTGGCCTTCCTGCCCCAATACGGGTCCTTGCGGCTGGAGAGCATGGCTCGTGGCGCCCCTGGGGGTTCCAGATAAAAGTGTGCGTCCGCCCGGGATGTCTTTCGTCAGTCCACGACACGGACGGCCTCGGCGGCTGGTGGGATTGCAATCAGACCTCCCTTCTGGCCTGGCCCCTGGTCGAGTAGCAGGCGGCAGTACGAGTCCAATCCCTTCACCACCCCCCGCAGGGCGGGGGCACCATCCACGGCCACCTCCACCTTCCGGCCGATCCATGGGATGGTCGGGAGCATCCTCTCCGCGAGTTTCGAGTGCAACCCGCTCTCCCAGGCGGCGTGGTACCAGTTGACTGCGTGGAGCACCTTGTTCCTCAGAAGGTCGAGGTCGACCTCGACGCCGAGCACCTCGAGGAGGGACGCGGGAGGGAGAGGGGCGGTAGAGACGGGCTTCTCCGGGAAGCAGCTAACCGTGATGCACATCAAGACCTGCCTGGACTCGGCCGCCTTGCGTTGGCCCACCGAGACGGTGGCTTTTGCCACCGCGCGACCCTCGATGGTCACGAGGTCGGGCCAGTGGAGCCAGCTCACGACCCCGGTGTCCCTCCTGATTCCCTCCGAGGTCGAAGCGGCCGCGAGGGGGAGGAGCATGCCGAGGGCCCGGTCCGATGTCCGCCCGTCGACGGCGAGGTGGACGGTCAGGTCGAGGATCCCTCGCCGCCTTCGTTGGAGGACGAGCCTGTCGACGAATCGCGGAGCCGAGGAGGCTTTCCTCAGGGTCCATCCTCCGGAGCCGGCCACGAAAGAGATGCCGGCGCCGCGGCGTGATATGCTTTCGCGCGAAGGGCAGGTTTATCTTGAGAAAGCGGCGGCAAGGCGACCCGAAGGCCTGAGGTTGGACACCAAGGAGCTGGCGGCTAGGCTGACCAAGGGGGACAGGAGGGCCGTCGCGAAGGCGATCACCTTAGTGGAGAACGACGGGAAGGGGGCGGCTGCGCTCCTCAGGGCGATTGGCCCCAGGTTGGGCAACGCCTTCGTGGTCGGCGTGACCGGCCCTCCCGGGACGGGGAAGAGCAGCCTCGTGGACAGGCTGACCCAGAGCTACAGGAAGAAGGGGCTTAGGGTAGGGATCGTCGCGATCGACCCAACGAGCCCGATAACCGGCGGGGCATTCCTGGGGGACAGGATAAGAATGGTCGACCACGCGATGGACCAGGGCGTCTTCATCCGCAGCATGGCCTCGAGGGGCTGGGCCGGGGGGCTCTCGGGCGCGGTCGCGGACGTCATACAGCTTCTCGACGCGGCGAGGATGGACGTGATAATGATCGAGACGGTGGGGATAGGACAGTCCGACACCGAGGTCGTGAGGGTCGCGCACGCTGTGATGGTCGTCCTGATGCCCGGGCTCGGGGACGACATCCAGGCCTCCAAGGCCGGACTCATGGAGATAGGTGACGTCTACGTCGTCAACAAGGCCGACCTCCCGGGTGCGGACGAGATGGTGGTCGACCTCCTCGCGATGGCGAGGGACTTCAAGGGGCGGAGCCCCTCCGTCCTCAAGGTCTCGGCGGCCAAGAACGAGGGGATAGAGCCCTTGGTGGCAGTCCTCGAGAGGATGAGGTCGAGGTTCGTCTCGTCACGCTCGGACGCCGGCGACGAGGTCAGGCTCAGAAGCATCAGGGGGATGATAACCGAGCTGGCGAGGAGGAGGCTGCTGGTCGACCTCGAGGAGAGGGCGGACGCCAGTGTGGACGAGCTCGCTCGCGATGTGGCGCGAGGGAGGCTCACGGTCGCTGACGCAGCTGACAGGTTGGTCGGCAAGAGCCGGCGAGGGTAGGAAACGACTTAACCACACGGGCCAGAACCGGGCGCGATGGACCTTGCGGAGAGGCTCGCCGAGTACGCTTCGGGGCTGAGCTACTCCGACCTGGAGAGGGATGGGAGGGTGTTGGCCGAGGCCAAGAAGAGGATCCTCGACGCCGTCGGCTGCGGGGTGGGCGCGTTCGGCGCGGCACCGGTCAAGGCCGCGAGGAGGCTCGCGGTCGAAGGGTACCCCGCAAAGTCTTCGACCGTCCTGGGGACCCGTAGAAAGACGACCCCCGACGTCGCGGCCCTGGTCAACGGCCTTATGGTGAGGTACTTTGACTTCAACGACACGTACCTCTCCAGAGAGCCGGCGCATCCCAGCGACAACACCCCGGCTTGCCTCGCCGTCGCGGAGATGGAGGGGCGGTCGGGGAAGGACATCCTGGTCGCGGTGGTACTTGCGTACGAGGTCCAGTGCAGGCTCTGCGACGCGGCCAACCTCAGGCACAGGGGATGGGACCACGTCAACTACGGGCTCGTCTCCGTCGCGCTAGCCGCGGGGAAGCTCATGCGCCTCTCCGGGGAGGAGATGGCGCAGGCCGTCAACATCTCTCTCAACTCGCACCTCGCCATGAGGCAGGTGCGGGCGGGGGCGATCTCTGAGTGGAAGGGGTTCTCGTTCGCCAACGCCGCCCGGAACGCGGTCTTCTCGGCGCGCCTGGCGAGGGAGGGGATTCGGGGGCCGTCGCCGATCTTCGAGGGAGAGATGGGGTTCTTCAACCAGGTCTCGGGGAGGTTCCAGGCCGACACGCGGAATTTCGGTGGGAGGGACGGGAAGTTCAAACTCTCCGAGACGTCGATCAAGTTCTTTCCAGCGGAGTACCACGCCCAGAGCGCCATCTGGGCTGCGCTCGCGCTGAGGAAGAGCTTGGGGGCCGAGGGTCTGGCGAAGGTCTCGGTGGTGGGCGTGGAGACGAGCGAGGCGGGGTACACCATCCTCGGCAAGGACGACGAGAAGTGGGCGCCGGAGACGAGGGAGACGGCCGACCACAGCCTCCCCTACATAGTCGCGGCTGCGCTCCTCGACGGCGCGGTCGACGAGGCGTCGTTCGCCCCGAAGAAGTTCCGTGACCCGGCGAGGAGGGAGCTCATGAAGAAGGTGGTCGTCGCCGAGGACAAGACGATGACAATGGGCTACCCCGGCAGCATATCGTGCAGGGTGACCGTGAAGCTAGAGGACGGGCGGACCCTCAAGGAGCAGGTCGACGACCCCAGGGGGCACCCCATGAACCCGATGACGGACGAGGAGGTTGGGGCGAAGTTCGTGGAGCTCACAGAGGGGCTCTTGACCGCCGGGCAAGCTGACAAGGTGCGAGATATCGTCGCGAACTTTGAGAGATGGGACGCCTCGGCCTTGATGGGAGCCTGTGTCGTGAAGGCCTAGCGGAGGCCGTCCCTGTCGTCGAGGGAGACGTACTTGAGCCCCTTCTCGCCTTTGTAGATGGCGTCGGGCCTGTAGATCCTGTTGTCCAAGAGCTGTTCGTTGTAGTGGGCGACCCAGCCCACGATCCTGCTCGAGGCGAAGATCGGCGTGAACGTCTCGACGGGGATGCCGAGGGTGCTGAAGAGGGGCGCGGCATAAAAGTCGACGTTGGCGGGGAGCTTCTTGAGGTCCCAGGCTGCCTTCTCGACCGCCTCGCAGAGCTTGTAGAGCTCTAGCCCCTTGCCCTCCTTCTGGAGGAGCTCGAGCAAGAGGCCCTTCGCCAGCTGGGAGCGAGGGTCGACCGTCTTGTAGACCCTGTGGCCAAAGCCCATTATCTTCTCCCCGCGGGATAACGCCCCCTGGACGTAGGACTTTGCCTTGTCAGCGGACCCTATCTTGAGGAGCATCTGCATGGCGGCCTCGTTGGCGCCGCCGTGGAGAGGGCCCTTGAGGGCGGCCAAACCCGCGGTGCAGGCGGAGTAGATGTCAGCAAGCGTGGAGGCGACCACCCTCACCGTGAAGGCGGAGGCGTTGAGGTCGTGCTCGAGGTAGAGGATGAGCATCCTCTCGAAGCACCAGGCCTCGTAAGCGGTCGGCCTCCTGCCCGTCAGCATGTAGAGGTAGTTGGCGGAGAGGTTGAGGGAGGGGTCTGGCTCGGCCGGCTCCATCCCCTTGTTCAGGCGGTAGCAGTTTGCTACCAGCGTGGGCATCTGGGCGACGATCGAGAGCTTCTGCTCCTCCGACGATATCCCGCCCTCCGTAGCTCCCAGGCCGGAGACGGCCGTCCTCAGGACGTCCATCTGGTGCGCCTCGCGGGGGATGGCCTTGACGAGGTCGTAGACGTTGTGAGGGACCATTGAGTACCTGCTCAGCTTCGAGGAGAACTCCTCGAGCTCCCTCCTCCTCGGGAGCCTCCCGTAGAGTATGAGGTATGTGGACTCCTCGAAGGTCGACTTGTCGAAGAGATCCTTTATGGCGTAGCCTCGGTAGATCAGCGTCCCGTCCGAGTCGCTCTTTGCTATGGTGGTGTCGGCCACGGCCACCCCGTCGAGCCCGCGAGGGGCTCGGAGCATCTCTGCCATTCGACAACCGCAGAGGCAATCTCGATATTAAGCGTTATCGAACACGAGAGGCCTTCTTCGAGACCTCTCTGTCCTCGCGCTCGGCGGTCGAGTACCCCACGAGCGCGTTGAACTCGTCCCTGGTCATAAGCCTGCCGAGCATGGCCTTCTGTGTGCCCGACCTGGCGACCTCCGCGAGAGCCTCGCCCGCCGCCTTCATCGCGGCGCGGAAGACCGTGACGGGGAAGATCACCAGTTTGTACCCCATCTCGGAGAACTCGGAGATGGTCGTGTAGGGCGTCTTGCCGAACTCCGTCATGTTGGCGAGGAGAGGGCCATCCACCCTCCTTGCGAACTCGATGAACTCCGCCTTGGTCCTGAGGGCCTCGGGGAAGATGACGTCTGCGCCCGCCCTCCGGTAGAGGGTGGCCCGCCTGACGGCGCCGTCGAGCCCCTCCTTCTCGGCCGCGTCGGTCCTGGCTATCACAAGCAGGCTCTTCGCGGCCTCTTTCGCCGCAATCACCTTCTCGACCATCGCCCTCGGGTCGACGACCTCCTTTCCGTCGAGGTGGCCGCACCTCTTGGGCATCACCTGGTCTTCGATTTGGACCGCGGCGGCGCCCGCCCTCTCCATCTCCCGGACCGTCCTCCCGACGTTGACGGCCTCGCCGAACCCCGTGTCGACGTCGACGATGAGCGGGAGCGAGGGGACGGCCGAGAGGATCCTCCGGGTCATCTCGGCCACCTCGGTCATGGTGGTCGCCCCGACGTCTGGCATGCCCAGCGAGTTGGCGAAGGCGGCCCCGGAGAGATAGAGCGCATCGAAGCCCGCCTCCTCAGCGAGGAGAGCTACGGCGGGGTTGAACACCCCCGGGACGGCGACCGCCCGCCTCCCTGCGACTAGGGACCTCAGGGCAGCCGGGCCTCCGGGATTCTTCTTGGGCATCGCCCCTCCCGCGGGCCCCCAATGATTTATAGACGGTGCCGGGGCGAGAGGCCGAGCATGCCGCGGCGAGGTGTGGACACGGCCGAGCTGAGGAAGCAGAAGGTGGGGAAGCTCGTCGCCCTGATGAAGAGGGAGGGGCTCGACGCGCTGCTGCTCAACAGGATAGAGAACGTGAGGTACGCGGCCGACTTTCGGCCGGTCGTAAGCATGTGGTTCCAGAACAGCTACTCGTCGTTCGTCACGGTGGGCGGGGACGTGGTCGTCCTGACCGTGGCGGGGGACTACACCCGCGCGAAACACTACATGCCCTGGGTCGGCGACATGAGGGTGATGCACACCCTCGGGCGGGCGGAGGAGGTCGCGGAGGTCTTCAGGGACTACAACAGCGCGAAGGTGGGGTACGACCAGCTCGGCCTCGAGGGGTTCCACGGCCTTCGGAAGGCAGCGAAGGGGGTGGACCTCGTCGACGCGGGAGGCGCGGTCGCCGAGGAGAGGGCGGTCAAGCTCGAAGGGGAGGTCGAGCTGATGCGCGAGGCGTCGAAGGTCACGGAGGCTTCGATTCGGGCCGCTCTCGGGTCAGCCCGGGCTGGACTGAGGGAGTACGAGATAGCGGCCGAGGCGGAGTACGCGGCCAGGAAGATGGGGGCCGAGGGGATGTCCTGGTCGCTCGCGACCTTCGCGGGGCCGAACACGGGGCTGATGACGAGGCACGACTCGGACAGGGTCGTCAGGTCGGGCGAGTTCCTGATCATGGGGTACGCCACCCTGTTCAAAGGATACAACACCGACATCACCACCACCACGATAATTGGGACGCCGAGCCCGGCGCAGAAGCGCGTCTACACCGCGACGTACGACGCCTACTCTGCCGCGCTCAAGGCGACCCGCCCCGGGGCGACGACAAAGAGGCTGAGGGACGCGGCGGCGGAGGTCGTCGACGAGTACGGGTACTCCGAGTACTCCTTCAGCAGGATCCAGCCCATACTGCACGGCGTAGGCCTGAACGTCTACGAGCCGCCCTGGGCGCCCGAGCCGGGGAGGGACGAGCCGAACGCGAAGCTGAGGGCGGGGCACGTCATAGCGATAGAGCCCTGCATCACCCTGCACGACAACCTAAAGATCGGCGGTTGCAGGATAGGCGAGACCATCCTGGTCAAGGAGGGGGGCTATGAGGTCCTGACAAACGGGCTGTCGGAGGCCCACGAATTCCTCTACGAGAACTAGTCTCAGAGCTTCAGGCCGAGGACGTCGGCCATCCCGTAGACCCTGGGCTCCCTCTCTTTCGCGGTGACCCACTCCGCGGCGTGGAGGGCGCCGAGGGCGAAGGCGGACCTCGAGAAGGCGAGGTGCTCGAGCGTTATCATCTCGTGCGGGCCGAAGGCGTGGACGGTGTGTATCCCCGGGGTCCCGCCCCCCCTGAGGGAGAGGACCTCGAGCTCGTCAGGGGCGCGCTTGGACGCCCCGCTCCTCCCGCTCACAGTCTTTGTGTAGCCCCTCGCTTCCATGACCTCCTTGGCGATGCTGAGCGCCGTCCCGCTGGGGGCGTCGACCTTGCCAGAATGGTGGGCCTCCACGACGCTCACGTCGAAGCTCCCGGGGAGGGCCTTTAGCGCGGCCGAAATCGCGACCAGAAAGTTAGCGCCGACCGAGAAGTTCGAGGCTATCACGGCAGGGAGCCTGCCCGTGAGCGCTGTCTCGACCTCCCGCCTCTGCTGGGCCGTGAGGCCTGTCGTCCCCGAGACGTAGGGTACCTTGCTCTCAGCCACGGCCCTGTAGTTGCTCATCTCGGCCGCGGCGCTCGTGAACGAGATGCAGACGTCGGCGGCCTGGAGCAGGTCCGGGAGGCGCGAGGGAGGGGAGACCTTGGTGTCGACGTCCTTCGCACCGAGCTCCCGCAGGGTCTTGCCGACGCCCGGGTCGTCGGCGCCCGCCACCGCGCCCTTGATCACGAACCTCTCGGGGGAGGCCTCCCTTGCGACCAGGCTCCCCATCCTGCCCGTCGCGCCGACGATGCAGAGCCTGAGCGGCCCGCCCGCCTGTCTACTCATAGCCAGCACCGTAGGCCAGGCCCTCCCAGTACTTGTCCTCTCGGAGCCTGTTGTCGATCGAGACGTCGAAGGCCTTCTCGATGGGCTCGAGGATCTCGGGGTTCTTGGCCCAGACCTTGCGGAGGCCCTCGAGGATGTGGTTGAGCCCCCTCTTCGTGACGCGCCCGAGCGGGGCCCTGCAAGGCCCGACCTCCATCCCGAGGACGTTCATCATCGTCTTGATGGGGAGCGGGTTCCTCGCCTTGACGGGGACGGGGCCGAATGATGTGTTCTCGTCGGTCTTGACGGTGACCATCGAGAAGAGGGGCTGGAGCGCCGTCCCCAGCCTGTCCGCCTCGTCGATGTTGCCCGCGAGGGCGGCCTCGGCGAGGTCCTCGACTGCCCTCGGGGCGACGTTGGAGATGACCGAGATCACCCCCGAGCAGAGTATCGCATCGTCGCGCATGAAGGAGAGCGTCTTGTCGTCGTCCCCGGAGAGGACCGAGAACTCGGGGCCGCAGAGCTTCCTGGTCAGGCGGGCGTTCTCCGCGCTCCCTGTCGCCTCCTTGACGGCCTGCAGGTTGGGATACTCCCTGGCGAGTATCGCGAGGTCCTGCGGGAGGAGCTGCGTGCCCGTCCTCCCGGGGATTACGTAGGGGATCATCTCTACCTCGGGGAAGGCGCTGACGATGGGCTCGTAGTACTCCTTCCTCACCTCGAGGGAGCTCGGGCCGTTGTAGTAAGGGTCGACGAGGAGGGCGGCCTTCATCCCGCGGGAGGCGATGTGCTTGGTCGCTTCGAGCGACTCTTCCGTGCTGTTGGAGCCCGTCCCCGCGATTGTCTCGAGCGAGGAGCCGACCGCTTCGAAGTACGAGTCGATGACGCGGTAGTGCTCCTCCCAGTTGATCGTGGGGCTCTCGCCGGTGGTGCCCGCCGGGACGACGCCCCTCACGCCCTGCTCCCGCTGGAACTCCGCGAGCGCACGAAGCTTCTCCCAGTCGACCTTCCTCTTGGCGTCGAATGGGGTGACTACCGCCGTGTAGCACCCCTTGAATCTGAAACCCATGACAGCTCACCTCGTCGCGGGAGAGGGTCTTAAGGTTTGTTTTTCGTTAGGAAATACACTTTTTCGCAGCTTTGGGGCTTGCGCACGCCGCTTTTACGCTATTTGGTGACCGCCATGGAGTTCTTTCGAACATCGGTTAGTCCCACCACAGCATCACTCGCCGATACCTATCCTCAACCTCGAATACATCCTCCGATTTTCCTCCTTCGTCGGGTTCCAGTGACGTAACCACAGCCATTACTGACTTGGCCTTCTCCTTGGGAAAGATGACGTTAAGCACGTCTGCGTAAGGCCCGCCTTCGTCTCGAATCCTTTCTGGTTGCTCCAGCGGAGGTCCGGTGCTGCCGCGACGAAGCCAGGTACTGGTTCAAACGGCTTGCTGATTCCCAAACTTTCTCTTGATGTACCGCGACAACAGCGGCGTCTGAATCGCGATTGACAAGAAGGCTACGCCGAGAACCATGGTCGTGATGGTGTGGATGTCAGAGTCCGAGAGAACGGCCGAGCCGGTCAGGGACGCGGCCAGGGCGATCGAGAGAGCCCCGCGCACCCCGCCCATCATGGCTACGTTGCTCCAGGCGATGGGTATCTTCTCGCGAACCTGATTGAATATGGCGAGTATCGGATAGACCGAGGCGGCTCTGGCGAGCGTTACCGTCAGGTACCCCGTTACGATCAGGAAGAAGGAGTTGGAGAGGAGGACGAGGTTGGTCTCGAACCCGATCAGGAGGAAGGCCACGGAGTTCCCGATGAATGCCGCTATCTGCCAGAACAACAGAACGGCGTCTCGCGTGTCTTGTTCTATGGTCGCCTTCATCGTCACGTTGCCAAAGTACAACCCGACTACTGCCACGGCAATCAATCCAGAGACGCCCAGCCCGCTCGCGAATACGTATGACCCGTAGACGGCTGAGACTGTAAGAATCACCTCCGCCACCGTGTCTTCAATCGAAGCGCTGACTCGTCTGGCCGCGAATGCAATCAGGAAGCCGACAGCAGCACCTCCCAATGTGGTGAAAGCGAAGACGGAGAGGCCCGAGAGGACAGAGACTCGCGACAGCCCTATCGACGACAGGACGAGTGTGAAGATAACGATTCCAGTTGCGTCGTTGAACGCTGCCTCAGTGTCCATCAGCGTGGCGAGTTCCGAAGGGACGTTCGCGCGGCGAAACACCTCGAGCACGGTTACAACATCGGTGGGCGCCACAATTGTGGCAAACAGGAAGGAGACCGTCAGCGACAGTCCCGCCAACTGCCAGAGAACCAATCCTCCAACGGCCGTGGCGACGACGACGCCGCCAGTCGCGAGGATGACCGAGGGCCTGATCACCGCCCTCAAGTCGGGAGCCTTGATGTGCATCATGGCCTCGAAAATCAAGGGCGGGACGATGAGACCCACGAAGAGTCCCCCTTCTACGAGGGTGGTGTAGAAAGAGCTCATCTGCGAGATTACGCTCTGTGCCGTGCTCGTGACAGAGTTCGAGCCCAGGGAAGGGATTGTGGCCAACGCCGTAATCCCGACGCCGACGAACACCAGGATCAGGGTGTAGGGCACCTTCGCCTTCAGAGAGAGTATCTGCGAGAAGAGCATGACGGCCACGAAGGCTGTCAAGGCCAGTTCGATGGTTGCGACAGCCACGCGACCTCGAATTCGTCGGACGAGATAAGTCCTTGCGCTCGAGGAGGGCGCTCCGGCCCGCGCGTCCGGCGGGATCCACCTCTCCCTGACGTGATTGAATCGATATATATGAAAAGCCGCTTTACTATGCCCCCAAGTGTGAGCAAATGGTCACGAGAACCTGCCCGATTGATTCACCTGCCCGCTGGCTCGGATTGGGACCTTGAGGCCGCGAGCCGCGGGGGCCGAGCCATCGGTGACGACCCACGGCTGACACCACCCTCGTCTTCGCGATAGTGGCCGGGGTCATAGTCCTCGGATTCGGTGGGGAGCTCTTCTTCAAGCGGACGGGCATCCCGTCCTTCCTCTTCCTCATCTTTGTGGGGATCCTCCTCGGGCCCGTCCTGAAAGTCGTCTCCGGGCTCCAGCTAGTCCCGGTCCTGGGGGTGATTGCTACGCTCACGCTGATCATGGTAATCTTCTACAGTGGGATGGACCTCCACGTGAGGACGGTCTTCTCGGAGAGCGGGAGGATTTTCCTCCAGGTCGTCCTCTACGTCATCCCGAGCACCTTCGCCATAGGCTTCGTAACCAGCTACCTCTTCCACTGGGACCTCATCCAGTCGCTGATCCTGGGCTCCATCGTGGGAGGAGAGACGACGGCAGCGGTGGTAGTCCCTCTCTCGAGAGGGCTCCACCTCAACGACAGCACCGTGACCTTCGTCTCTCTCGAATCGGTATTGAACTCTGTCTTCTCGGTCGTCCTCTTCACGACGTTCGTCGGGGCTTACCAGAGCGCCAACCCCAGCATCGCCGGCGCCCTATCCACCATCGCATCCAACTTCTCCGTCGGGATTGTGTCGGGGGCAGTCCTCTCCCTCGCGTGGCTCTTCGTCCTGCAGAGGCTGAAGGAGAACAAGTACACCTACGTCTTCACGATGGGTCTGGTCTTCGCGACCTACTCGATCAGCTCGGCCTTAGGAGGGAGCGGGATCCTGTCCACGCTGGTCTTCGGCATCATGCTGGGGAGCTACAAGCTCCTGAACTCCCTCTTCGAGAAGAGGCCGTTCGACATGGACCCCCTCCAGCGGCAGCTGGGCACCTTCCAGGGGGAGATCTCCTTCCTCCTGGAGACCTTCTTCTTCGTGTTCTTGGGCCTGACATTCTCCATTGACCCGACCCGGGTTCTCTCATACCTGGAGGATGGTGTCCTCCTCCTCACCATCCTCCTCGCCTTCCGGACCTTGGCCGCTACCGTCTCGACGAGAAAGTCCCCCATGGCCAGCAGCAGGTCTGTGATTGTCCTGATGTGCGCGCAGGGACTCACGCCTGCGACCCTCGCCATAATAGCGGTCAACGACAACCTCCCCCTCGCGCCCATCTTCCTCAACATCGTGACCTACGTCATCATCCTCACGAACATCGTGACCACGGTCGGCTCTTTCTGGGTGGCGAGGAAAGGCAGGGGCAAGACCTCGCTCGTCCAGACGGAGCCGCAACCCAGTTCGACACTATTCGCCTTCGAGGGCTGTCGGCCAGGACTCTTCCAGCTCTCCGCCGCCCGTGGATATGCGTGTGAGCTTGCCGACGAGGGCGATGAAAACTGTTCCTATTGTACCCGAAGAGGGTACGAAGAACCTACATTCTAGCCAACGCTGTTTTCGGTTCGACTCTTTCTATCCCTGGAACCTTGTCAAAGTCGCGGTCGAAAGACACGATTTCCTTGATCCCAAGCCTCCTCATCGCAACGAGGGATGTCGAATCGTCGAAGTCGAGCTCATTGCCGTCCATCTCTTCTGTCGCCAGAATCCTCCCCTTGAGGTCGAGGTTGTGGACGAGGAGTCCCTTGTAGAGGATCAGGCTCGCAAAGAATTTTCTAATGTCGGAAGCAGGGCTTTCCCGGTCTTCCATGACCACTGCAACGCTGTCAAGAATGAAATCGGTGGTGGCTGCCTTCAGCCTCCCGTTTGCGACCTTCGAAAGGAACCCTTTGCATTCTGCAGACTTTGATTGGCCAAGCTCCAGTTCTAGGAAGATGTTCGCATCAACTAGAAGTCTTCGCACGTGCTCTCTTCACCCTAATCTTGGTCGCCTCGTGCTGTAGTTCGACGGAGCTCGCTTTGACATGCTTTAGCAGCCCCTCGATTGCAGACGCAGGATCCTCCAAGCCTGGCGGCAGGGAGACCTCCGTATCCTCTCTCGATGACCATTCGCTTAGGGCTGCTTCGGCGGCTTCGCTCAACGCGCCTTTTCCATATCCGTATCTCTTCATCGCGACGCGTCTGAATTCTTTCTCCACTCCGTCGCCGATGACAACCTTGATGCTTCCCATGGGGGCAAAAGGGCATAAGTACTTATTATCTCTTGCTTCGTCCATGCTACCGCCCTGGCCTTCCTGCATGGTCGTCGGAATCAGGGCTCTTCCAGCTCTTCTCCGCCCTTGGAGATGCGCGCGAGCTCGCCAACGAGGGCGATGAAACCGTCCCTCGTGTAGCCCGAGACGGGGAAGAGCCCTGGCGATATCGACGCGTTCCTCAGGGCCCTGAAAACTTGGGCGTAGAAGGTGTAGGCCTCCCCCGACCTCGTCGCTGATATTGCCTCCTCGAACTGGGCCGACTCCCTGCTCCACCTGACTATCTCCTTGGCGTTCCTACTGATGTCGGTCTTGGATAGCACCTGCAGGAAAGGGAGCCCCATCCTCAGCTGGACCGAGGTCGCCAATAGGAGGAGGGAGAGGAAGTTCCTCGGCGAGGATGCGAGAAGGGAGTCTATCATGAAGAGGACCGCCTTGGAATCGGCTCGAAGGCCCTTGGCGACGAAGGGGCCGCTCTCCCTGAACGCGAAGAGCTCTATCTGGCCCGGGGTGTCGACTATCACAAAGTCTGCGTTGGCAGAGTCGACCTCGTCTTGTATCTCGGGGAGCTTGCTCGCTATGAGGTCGCTGGCGAGGATAAGGGCGCCGTTTGGGCCGAGCGAGTAGTCCTTCATTATCTCCGGGAGGTCGATCATCGTTCTGACGTCGACGTCCGGCTCGTAGGGCAGGGCGCCAACCCCGGGGTCGAGGTTGACGGTGATGGCGCTCTGCGACTTCTCGTGGTACCAGCTGACGAGCGAGGCCGCCAATAGCGACTTGCCGGCGCCGGCCGTCCCTGTGAGAAAGATGACGTTCAACACTGGTGCGATGTCGCGACACTGAATAAAAGATAGCGACGGCGCGCTACTTCACTGACTCTCGCTTGGAGGCTATCGACCCGCCGAGGTCGGCTACCCTCCGCGACAGGAACTCGGAGAGCTCCGCGTAGGTGGCGCGGGCCTTCGCTGCCTTCTTGGAGACGACGGTGATGTCGAGCTCGAGGGTCGGGACTCCGCCCTTGAGCCCCCTTGGGTGGGACTTGATGTAGGCCTCCGGGTGCATCTTGAAGGCCTCGGCGATCGAGGGCGCGAGGGAGGCCTCGTAGATGCCGGTGAGCTTCATGGTCACCTTGGAGATGTGCATCACGCCCAGCTTGTCGCGTATCTCCTTCTCGGCGAAGTTGGAGAAGATGTCCCTCATCTCGCGGGGGACACCTGGGAGGCAGAAGATGACCGAGCTCCCCGCGGTCAGCCTGACCCCGGGGGCGGTCCCCACCTGGTTCGCCAGGGGTACCCCGCCCTCCGGGAGGGTGGCCATCTTCTTGCGCGCCGGGGTGGCCTCGAAGGTCCTCCCGACAGACTCGAGGTGCTCCTTGATCAGCCTGAGGGCAGCCTCGTCGAACCTCAGCCTGACGCCTAGGCCTCTGGCTATCCCCTTCAGGGTCATGTCGTCGGGCGTGGGCCCGAGGCCTCCGACAACTATCACAAAGTCGGGGCGCCTGGAGAGGAGCTCGTTGAGTCCTGACGATATCTCGTCGAGGGAGTCCGTCACCGTCAGGACCCGGTCGAGCATCGTCCCCATCCTGTAGAGTCGCCCTCCTATCCAAAGCGCGTTGGAGTTGACCGTCCTTCCGATCAGCAGCTCCTTCCCGACGGCGAGGTTGACGACGGAGACCAAGCCGACGCATCGCAGCCGGGCGGCTAATCAAACCTTCCGAAGGCGGAAATAGGGGAGGACGGGCGGGAGTGAGAGTGAGAGACGACAGGGTGTACCCCGCGCGCCCGATGGTCGGGGTGGGGGCGCTGATATACGACCGCGAAGGGCGGATACTGCTCGTCAAGAGGAAATTCGACCCGAACAAGGGGAGGTGGGCCTTCCCCGGAGGGATGCTGGAGGTGGGGGAGACGCTCGCGGAGGCCGCGAGGCGCGAGGCGAGGGAGGAGCTCTCGGTCGAGGTCAAGCTGGGCAGGGTCTTCCAGGTCGTGGACGAGATAATCAAGGACGCGAAGGGGAGGGTGCGGTACCACTTCGTCACTGTGGACTTCCTTGCGACGCTCCCGCGGTCCGGTGCGAAGATAGAGTTGAACGAGGAGTCGGAGGGGTTCGAGTGGTGCAGGCCCGAGGAGGTCGAGGCGATGGACGTCAGCGACAACATTCGCAGCGTCGTCGACAAGTTCTTGAGAGAGGGTCCGAAGAGGTAAGGACCCTTGGCTGTAGCTTGGCAGAGTCGACACTAGGCCTGCGCTTCGCGTCTCTTCTTGTTCACTGCTTCTTGTTGCCTGTCAGCCACCAGTCGAGGTAGTCGGCCTGCTGCCGCTGCCTCTTCCTTCGTTCGTCGTCTGGTAGCGTCTTGGCCTTGTATCGAAGATCGGATAGTTGGTCGCGCGTGAGGAACAGCCCGCAGCTCTTGCAGGAGAATCTCTTGTTCACGGCATCGAAGAGGAGCGCCCCGCCACATTCAGGACAGAACTGGTCTACCAAAGGGCCGATTGGGTCCCAAGCCCGGTATTCCTTAAGTCTTTGTCAACATCGATGGCCCGTTTCCAGCAGTTTTCCGCGAAAACTCGTTAAATAGTGTCGGCGCGCTGGCGGGTCCGTTTTCCGTGACCGACTGGCGGGTTATGGTTGGTCCTGCGTCGCAGGACTTCGGCGTCAAGCTCGCCAAGAGGCTGGGCCTCCCGCTCCTCGCCGTGACGACAACGGAGTTTCCCGACGGCGAGGTCAAGTTCAAGTTCGAAGAGAAGCTGAGCGGGCTCGAGGTCCTCCTCGTCCAGGCGACGTACCCTCCCTCGGGTGCGCACTACATGCAGCTTTTCCTTGCCGCGCACCACATGAGCCAGGAGGGAGCGAGGGTCCACGCGGTCATCCCCTACCTGGGCTACGCCAGGCAGAGCAAGGCGTTCCTCCCGGGTGAGATAGTCAGCCTCGGGATAGTAGCCCACCTCCTCAGGTCTGTGGGGGTGAACAGGGTGAGCACGGTGGACATGCACTCGGCCGAGGGGCTCGCCCTCTTCTCGATGCCGATCTACAGCGTCTCCGCGATCCCCGGGCTGGCGCACTACGTCAAGACCCAGGTCAAGCTCGAGAACCCCGTGATAGTCGCGCCCGACGCCGGCTCGGCCAAGAGGACCGAGGCGTTCGGTTCGCTCTACGGAGCCAAGGCGATCCACTTCCGCAAGACGAGGGACAGAGTGACCGGGAGAATCAAGATGGAAGCGGACAAGCTCTCGGTCAAGGACAGGGACTGCGTCATAGTCGACGACGTCATCACCACCGGAGGGACGGTCGCCGCCTCGACCGACCTCCTGAAGAAGGCGGGGGCGAGGAAGGTGATCGCCGCGTGCGTCCACGCGGTCCTCCTAGGCGAGACCTACGACAAGCTCATGAAGGCCGGGGTGGACGAGATAATAGGGACCAACACGGTCCCCAGCAAAGTCAGCACAGTTGACGCATCAGAGCCCATGGCCGCCTACCTCAGGACGATCATCGCCGAGAAGACCTAGCCTCCTCTTTCTGCTCTCGCTCGAGCCGACGGACATCCCGGAGGGGGAGGCGAGGAGCTTGGTAAGGGACCTCGACCCCCACGCCGAGTTCGAGAAGCCGGAGGAGGGCGTCCTCGTCGCCCAGACCAGCGCCGACCCCGAGGCGATAGGGTCGAGGGTGGCTTTCTCGAGGCGCGTCGGGAGGCTCGTCCCCGACGGGGACCTCGACGGCGAGGTCATCTCGCTCCTTCGGCGGGGGACGTACAGGGTGAGGGTCTTCGGCGAGGGGGACGGCGGGGAGGGAGAGAGGGCCATCATCTCCTCGGTCGCCGAGAAGGTGGACGGGAGGGTCTCGCTCGAGATGCCGGACAGGGAGGTCTCGGCCTACGTGGGGAAGGGCGGGAGGAGGACGTACTACGCGGTCACCGCGCCCATGGCCATGAGGCAGGGCTGGAGGGAGAGGAGGCCCAGGAGCAGGGCCTTCTTCCACCCTTCTGCGATCTTCCCGAAGCTCTCCAGGGCGCTGGTCAACTTCTCGGGCGTTCAGCCGGGGGAGGTCTTCCTGGACCCGTTCTGCGGGACGGGGAGCCTGCTCATCGAGTCGAGCATAATCGGGGCTGAGCCCGTCGGAGCCGACATCGCCCGCAAGATGGTGAGAGGGGCGAGGAGGAACTCGATGAAGTACTCTCAGCCGTGGCTCGGGGTGGTCAGGTCGGACTCGCGGCGGCTGCCGTTCGACAGCGTGGACGCTGTCGCGACGGACGTGCCGTACGGCAGGGCGTCTAGTGCCGGGGGGTTGGACACGGGCGAGATAATCGGGTGGCTCGCGGAGGGCGCTGCGGGGATACTCCCGGCGGGGAGGAAGCTCGTGGTGATGCACCCCAAGAGCTTCGACGTTGGGCCCGCCGCCCGCAGGTCGGGGTTCGACGTCGAGGAGGAGCACGACATCTACATCCACAGGATGCTGACGAGGACGATATCCGTCCTCAGGAGGGAGGCCGCATGACCAAGCTCGAGGTGGTGTTCCTGGGGACGAGCTCCGCGACCCCCACCAAGGGGAGGAACCTCCCCGCCATAGCGATCAGGAGGGAGGGCGAGGTTGTGCTGATGGACTGCGGGGAGGGGACGCAGAAGAGCTTCGTCGAGAGAGGGATCGGGATCAACAAGGAGATGGTCGTCCTGATAACGCACCTCCACGGCGACCACGTCAACGGGCTCCTCGGCCTCCTCCAGACGATGAGCATGTCGCAGAGGGGGAGGAAGCTCACCCTGGTCGGGCCGGGAGGGCTCTACGAGTGGGTCAGGGCGAGCATGGAGATGCTTCACATCGGGCTGTCCTTCGACCTCGAGTTCGTGGAGGCGATGCCGGGGACCATCCTGCGCAGGGACGCCTTCGTGGTAAGGTGCTCGCGGGCGAGCCACTCCGTCGAGGCGTTCGCCTACGTCTTCGAGGAGACCCCGAGGCCCGGGGCTTTCGACAAGGCGAAGGCGGAGGCGCTGGGTGTGCCGGAGGGGAAGAAGTGGTCGAGCCTCCAGCACGGCCGGAGCGTCGTGGTCGGCGGGAGGAGGGTGAGGCCGTCCGAGGTCGTGGGTCCGAAGAGGCCAGGGAGGCGAGTCGGGTACTCCGGCGACTCGAGGCCGTCCGCCTCGCTGGCGAGGTTCTTCTCTGGGGTCGACCTTCTGATATTCGACTCGACTTTCGCCGCGGGGGACAGGGACAAGGCGGTGGAGAGGCGCCACTCGACCTGCGTCGAGGCTGCCGAGGTGGCGAAGAGGGCCGGGGCGAGGAGGCTGGCGCTCACCCACTTCAGCGCCAGGTACAGGAGCGTCTCGGCGCTGCTGAGGCAGGCGAGGGAGGTCTTCCCGGGCGCATTCGCGGCGAGTGACGGGATGGTCTTCGAGGTCCCGCCCAGGGCTCAGTGAGCGGTCAGCCAGTCGACGAGCTGGTCGGGCGAGTCCGTCTCGACGGAGAGGTTGAGGGGCCCGAGGGGCGACTCAACGGCGCTAGAGCAGAGAGCCGAGACCCCCGCCGCCGCTGCCTGCCTGTTGATCCGTATGCTGAGCACGTTGCCCTCCATGCTTGCCTGCATCAGGCGCCTCGCCGAGTCCCTCACGTGCCTGTCCCTGAGCTGGTCGTGGAGATTCTGGAGGCACCTCGAGGAGACGGAGGAGAGCGTTATCCACCCGGCTCCCTCCGCGACCTGGTAGTCGCAGTTCCCCAGGACCTGGCGCATGGCTGCCAGCACCTTGCCAGGGTCCTCAGAGGGGGAGACCGTCGCCCTGAGCACGACCTTTACGGAGTCGGGAGGGCCCGGCGGGACGATCGGGCGCTCAGCCATCGGAGGCCACCCACGATTCGACCAGCTCGACGGTCCTCCTCCCGAGATCATCCTTGTTGAGGTCCTCGTTCGAGAGGCACCCGTCGGCGAGCGCGACGGCGTTCCCCACCCCCACGGAGAGTTCGCGGGCGTCGCGGTCGTCGAAGCTGGCCCTGCTCGTCGGGGCGTCGCTTCGCCCGCGCTCGGTGAGGAGCTTGAACCTCCTGTCCCGCGAGGCATGGATTGCCAGGAGCCTGACCCTCCCCACCCTCGAGAAGGCCTCCACCTCGGCGTACGACCTTATCCCGTCGACGACCACCACGCCCTCCTTCATCGCCCTCAGCGACCGGAGGCAGACCTCGGCGACTGCGCCGGGCCCGTACCTCGCGCGGAGCTCGAGCATCACCTTCGCGGTGTTCTTCGAGTCCGGCTCCAAGCCGCGCCTCCGGACCTCTGCCCTGATGACGTCACCCATCACTATCCGCTTGAAGCCCTTCGCCTCGAGGGCCCTCGCCGCGGTCGACTTGCCCGCGCCGGGCATCCCTGTGATAGCTACTATCAGCATCTGCGCTCCGCTACTCGCGGGACTTGCTCAAAAGCTCGGCGAAGGACCAGATGACTAGGGCCGTCACGGCGAAACCGAGGAAGGCGTATCCGAGGGACAACTGCCCAAAGGAGTTCGAGACGAAGGCGACCACCAGGAGCCCCAACGCCACGTATCTGAGGGACTATGGGCGGCGGCAAGGGTTGGCGCTGTTTCTCCCGCGGTGGCAAGGCCGCCGCCATCGACTAGTAGCTCTGAGACCGGGAAAAGCGGTCCCTTCGAGCACGGAGCCCTCGCCGTCGACCTTCCGGCCCTGTATGGCTCGCACCGTAAATAGGTGCGAGGCGTGGGCGATTGAGGGAGCAAGAGAGACTGCGAGCCTTCCTCGCCTTCGAGGTCTCTGACGAGGTCAAGGGCAACCTGACGAAGGTCGAGGAAGAGGTCAGGGAGACCAGGGCTGACGTCAAGGTCGTCGAGAAGGAGAACCTCCACTTCACCATCAAGTTCCTGGGGGAGATACCTGAATCGGCGGTGTCCGAGATCGACAGGAGGGTGAGAGCCGTACCGCTCCATAGGATGGAGGTCTCGGTCAGGGGCTTGGGGGCGTTTCCCGATTCGAGGCGGCCGAGGGTGGTGTGGGCGGGCGTCGCTCGCGGCGACCTCCCCGGGTTCGCCGAGGCGGGGAGGCGGGTCATCGAGGCGACCGAGGGGGTGGGAGAGAGCGACGAAAGGGACTACCACCCGCACATCACCCTGGCCAGGGTGAGGTCGCCCAGGAACCAGGAGGCGCTTACCGCGCTCATCAGGGAGTGCTCGGGGAGGGAGTTCGGGCGGACCCCGATAACGTCGCTGAAGCTAAAGTCGAGCACCCTCACGCCGCGGGGACCGACTTATAGAGACGTCAGTGTCTACGAGCTGCAATGACCGCGCCGGTAGACAAGGTCGTCGCCCAGGCGGGAAGGTCGGTCGTCCCCACAGAGGCCGATAGGAGGAGGACGGACAAGGTGGCCGAAAAGGTCCTCTCCGCGGTGATGGAGGCGGCGGTCTCGCACAGGGAGGTCGTGGGCGTGTTTCTGGGAGGCTCGTACGCGAAGGACACTTGGCTCCCGAGGGACGTGGACATCGACGTCTTCGTCAAGGTCGCGACCGAGGTCGACGAGAAGAGGTTCGAGGAGGTGGGGTTGGCTGTCGGCCGGGAGGCCCTGAGAGGCTACAAGCCCGGGAAGAAGTACGCGCAGCACCCGTACACCGAGGCCACGGTCGACGGGTTCAAGGTCAACGTCGTCCCATGCTACGACGCCAAGCCGGGCGAGTGGAAGAGCGCGGCGGACAGGTCGCTCCACCACGTCGACTTTGTGAGGGTGCACCTCGACGAGGATGGGAGGCTCCAGGTCAGGCTGCTCAAGAGGTTCATGAAGGGGGTCGGGGTGTACGGGGCCGAGATAGAGAACGAGGGCTTCAGCGGCTACGCCACGGAGGTCCTGGTCTACGAGAACAAGACGTTCGAGCGCGCCCTCATCGCCTTCTCCCAGTTCGTCCCCAAGTCGAAGGAGCACTACTTCAGGCTGTTCGACCCCATCGACGGGGCTAGGGACCTCGGCAAGGCGATATCGAGGGAGTCGGTGGCGAGGATGGTCCTGGCCTCCCGGGCGTTCCTTGACAGGCCGTCCATCCGTTTCTTCAAAGGGGTGAGCGGGAAGGAGAGGCCAGCCCTCCGGGAGAGGGTCTACGCGATAGTGTTCGACCACAAGGAGCTGAGCGAGGACACCCTCTGGGGAGAGCTGAAGAGGAGCGCGAGGCAGGTCGCCAAGCACGTCCGGGAGGAGGGGTTCCCCCTCGCGAGGGTGGAGGCCGCGTCGGACAACTGGGGGTCGAGCGCGATCATGGTCCTGCCTCTCGGCGAGACGTTGTCTGACCTAGAGGAGAGGCCGGGCCCGCCCGTGGAGCTGGAGGACGGGGCGAGGAGGTTCGCGTCAAGGAACAGGAAGAGCGCCCAGCTTGTCTGGGTAGGCGAAGACGGGAGGCTCAGGGTCATCGCCAGGAGGAGGTTCACTTCCCTCGGGGAGTTCCTGGAGGAGGTCGTCAGGTCCAGGGGAGAGAGAATAGGGGTCTCGAAGGAGGTGGGAGCGGCGCTCAAGAAGAACGGCAGGGTCCTCCACGGGACGAAGCTGATGAGGGAGGCCGACAGGAAAGCGTGGCTGGCCGACGGGATCTCGAGGATCGTCTCGGACTCGGTCGGGGTCTAGCGGCTCCAGGGACAAGGCATGGCCAAGACGGCGCAGGTCGAGCCTCAGACCGTCCCTGAGACCATCTCGGTCGAGAGGTTTGCGATGATGCCTTACCTGGCGGTCCTCACCTACCCCCGCCCCAATCTCAGGATGGCGAGGTCGAGGGTCAAGCAGCTGATCGAGCTGGGGGTCAGGGAGGTGACGTTCGAGGGAAGGACCAAGATAGGGAGGCTCGGGCTCGTCGGGATAGGGACGGTCGGGCTCGTGGTCAAGGGGAGGGGGAGGGGCGCCGACGTGCTCGCGCTCAAGATCCGGAGGGCGGACGCGAACAGGGAGAGCATGTTCGAGGAGTACAAGCTGACCCGAATGGCCAACAGGGTGAGGGTCGGGGCGGAGGCGTTCGGGTGCACCAAGGACTTGATGTCGATGCGCTACGTCAAGGGGGTAGGGGTGGACGAATACGTCCGGTCGGCGTCTGGCAGGGGGAGCGCGCGGAGGGTGAGGGAGCTCGCCCACGGCATCCTCAACCAGTGCAGGAAGCTCGACCTCATCGGGCTCGACCACGGGGAGCTGAGCAACCTGAGGAAGCACGTCATAGTCGAGGGCGACGCCCCCTGCGTCATCGACTTCGAGTCCGCGGGTAGGGCGAGGGCGGTCAGGAACGTCACCACAGCCGCCCAGTACCTGTTCGTCGGGAGCAGCCTCGCGCCGCGGCTGAGGCGGACCCTGAGCATCGACTCCCCCGACGCGATCGTCGCGGCGCTTAGGAGGTACAAGCAGGAGAGGTCGGACGAGAGCTACGTCCGCCTACTGGCGGAGTTCGGCGTGGTTGTCTGAG
>DATJBB010000004.1:0-92723 GCA_035515635.1 Nitrososphaerales archaeon | reverse complement strand
GGCCTTCTTCTGCCCGATGGTGGCTCCGATGTCCCTCACCCCGCCGCGCGGGACGACGACCTCGAGGGTGAGGTCGGGCCTGAACCGGAAGTAGGTGTAGCGCCTGCTGGTGCCCCGGAGGACCGTGTACTCGATGCGCCTGCCGCCTAGGTCGAACGCGGGCAAAGATTCGGTAGCGTCCGCTGCCGGAGGTCGGATTTAACCCTGTGGCGCGGAATGGGGCCCCGACGGTAAAGCCGGGCTTACCTGATACAGTCAGGATAACTTACATGGTAGCCAAATACTACTAGGTTTATATCAGGTACCAGACCACTAGATGGCGACCGAAAATGTCAGGCATATTGGACCCGTTACTTCCGTACGTTGGGTACCTCGCCCTCTTCCTCAGGGTGTGGGTCGGGGCGAACTTCGTCATTCATGCCCGGCCGAAGCTAGGGCAGGGGATGACCCAGACGACCCAGTGGATCAAGAGCATGGGCATGCCGGCTGGCGCTGCATACGCCGCAGCCGCGCTCGAGCTCGGTGGAGGCATTGCCCTCATACTGGGGCTGCTCGTCCCCTTAGTGGGCGCCCTCTTCGTCGTCTTCATGGCGGCGAACTCAATCATGAAGAAGAGGAAGATGCACGCCGACTACATCGCGCAGGGCAAGCCCTCGTACGAGATAGACGCGCTCTACCTGGCGCTGGCGCTCGTGCTGGTGTTCCTGGGAGCGGGCGTCTTCTCCATCGACGGCGCGCTGGGCATCTAGGCGCGGAACCTGGCCGGCGGGCTTTTTGAGTCCCGCCGGTGCTCCGCCCTCCGCGAAACCCTTTTTCGTGACCCGTTCCGCTTGGCCTGTCAGCGAGATGGCCAAGAGGCTCAACATAGCCGTCAACATGTACAACTTCCAGTGGACGTTCCCGGAGATGGTGGCCGACGAGCTCGGCCTGTTCGGGAAGCAGGGCCTCAAGGTGACTTGGAGAGACGTCACGCCCGAGGGGACGGCCGACAAGGCGGCGCTCTACACCGATCTACTCAGGACGGGGAAGACGGACATCTACCACGCCGGCGAGTGGGTTTGCATACTCCGCGTCCTCTCCTCGGAGGGGTCGAGGATAGCGTCCAAGTCGATCCCTGGGCCTGGGACGATGAACGCGACCTTCTCGCTCTGGGTGAGGAAGAACTCAGGGTACACGAGCCCCGCCGACCTGGAGGGCAAGCCAATAGCGATAGAGCTGGGAACGGGCTCATACTACACGACCCTGCAGGACCTCGAGAGGTACTTCCCGAGGGACAGGGCGAAGCTCGTCCCGGTGGGGGAGCCGCACAAGAGGTTCAGGGCGCTTCTCGAGAGGGAGGTGGAGGCGGCGTCGCTCCTGAGCCCGTGGGCGGACTTTGGCAAGCCGGCCTCCCTCGTCGAGATACTCAAGACCAAGAGGTCGAACCCTACGACCATCGTGGTGAGGGAGGACGACGACCCGGAGAAGCTGAGGGGGTTCTTCGCGGCGACCAACGAGGCAATCGACGCGATAAACAACAGGCCCGACGAGTTCAGGGAGCTCTACTTCAGGAAGGTTGAGAGGTCGCTGGCGGAGATGCCGGCGGTGGTGAAGAAGATGGGGGCGGAGGTGAGGAAGGCCATCGGGGTGCCGAGGTGGAACCACTGGGTGCCCTACACCAAGCGCGACTTTGACAGGACCTACGGCTGGATGGTGGAGAGGAAGCTCGCCCCCAGCGGCCACACGAGCACGGAGGTCGTCGCGGCGAACGCTCACGAGGTCTTCGGCTAGGCGAGCGCGGGGGCCGGCCTGGGCGGGTACGCCGCGGCCATTATCCTGTTCTTGAGCTGGCGGAGGCCGTCGCCCCTCGTCGCCGAGATCTTGATGACGTCGAGGCCGGCGAAGAGCTGGTCCTCTTCGATGTGGCGGAGGGCGGCCCCTTCGAGGCGGTCTATCTTGTTGAGGACCACAAGGACCTTCTTCGGGTCGACCCCGAGCTGGCCGAGGACGTCGCGGCAGCTCCCGAGCTTTATCGCGATGCTGTCCCTCTCCTCGCTGCAGTCGACCATGAGGAGGACGAGGTCGGCGTAGGTCAGCTCCTCGAGGGTCGACTTGAACGACTCGACCATGTAGGTCGGGAGGCGGGAGATGAACCCGACCGTGTCAGAAAGCATCACCCTCCTTCGGGGGTCGGCAAGCGCGACGGCTCTCATCGTCGTCGTGAGGGTGGTGAACAGGTGGGGCGACTCCTCCCCGGACTCGGATGTGAGCCGGTTGAAGAGGGTGGTCTTCCCGCTGCTCGTGTACCCCGCAAGGGAGACGAAGGGGAGCCCGAGTTTGTTCCTCTCCGCGCGGTGGAGGTCCCTGTTGGCCTCGGCCTTGCTCAGGCGCTCCTTGATGAAGTTCATCCGCTTCTTGAGGGCGCGGAACTTGATGTCGACCATGCTCTCGCCCATGCCCATGAAGCCCGCCCTCTCCCCCTTGACGGAGTAGCGGACGGCGTCCCTCGCGCGGGGCATCTCGTACTTCAGCTCGGCGAGCTGGACCTGGAGCTTAGCCTCGGTGGTCCTCGCCCTCCTCGCGAATATGTTGAGGATGAGCCTGTCGCGGTCGACTATCTCCACGCGCGTGACGGTGGCGAGCTTGAAAGCCTGCGAGGAGGTCAGCTCCTCGTCGACTATGAGGGTCTTGGAGCCGTTCCTGCCTACGAGGTCGCGGAGCTCCTCGGCCTTGCCCACGCCGACCCCGTACTCCGACTTCACCACCTTCTTCTGGGTGACGAGGGCGACGACCTCGTAACCCGCCGCTGCCGCCAGCTCCTTGACCTCCTCCTTGGCGAACTCGTCGGGGTAGGTGACTATCGTGGCCTTGCCTGAGGAGGACATCGCTTTCGGGGCGCGTGGCCGGGCGCTATTAAGGATGGGAGCTAGATGAGCGGGATGTCTGGGGGAGTTTCGCCCACCTGCTCCTGCCCCGCCCTTATCCTGTTGTACCTCTTCATCACCCTGAGGTTCCTCCCGGTGAGGAGGCCGGAGCCGAAGGCGAGGAGGAGGTCGGTCACCATCCCCGCGTCGACGGCCGTGGGGGTGAGGGAGCTGGAGGGCGTCGGCGCGAAGGTGAAGATCTGAGGCCCTATGAAGGCGAGGTCGATCGCTATCCTGGCCATGAGCCCGACGATGTAGATGACGTAGACTACCACCGCCCCCTTGTACCAGATGGAGCCGTCGGCGTCCTTCCAGAACCCTATCCTCCTGTCGGAGAAGGCGTAGGAGCCGTAGACTCCTACGGCGCCGACGACCGCGTAGAGGGCGAGATACTCGGGCGAGACCCCTCCGGAGACCACAGAGACGGCGATCAGGAGCGCAGCGAAGGCGAGGTAGTAGGCGGCGAAGATTATCGTCCGCGAGGTGCTGACCTTGGTGCCCCGGATTACGCGGCTGAACCGCCTGATGACCAGCAGGAGGAGGATGCCGAGGAAGAGGTAGACCGAGCTGTAGTTCGCGGAGGAGCTCGACGACACGCCTGCGCTGGGCCCCGAGCCAAGATGAAGCTTTCTGTCTAGGAGCCTTCGCCGAAGGCCTCCAGGAAGCCCTTCATCTTCCTGTAGGTGTCGAGGAACTCGAGGCCCCTCGGGGTGACGCTGTAGTAGTAGGCGCCCTTCTCGTCCCCGTCGGCTGCTATCTTCCTGACCAGGGCGGCTGAGGAGAGCTTCTCGACCATCGCCTTGAGCCTGTCCACGGGGACGCCGACCCCGTATGAGATCCTGGTGATCCGCTCGCCCTCGGGGTAGGTCCTGATGACCTCGAGTATCGTTGCGTAGAGGTCTGCCTTGGAGCGCTTCGTCCTCCCGCCGGCCACTACAGGTCCCCCGGGGTGGTCATCGCGTAGGTCTCCTCAGAGCGGGAAGGGCGGGAGGCTCTCCACCTTTTCTGGGGGCTTGGTGATGAAGACGCGGTGGGGTCCCTGGCGGAGCTCCCCCGTGTAGGTGGCCTGCTCCAGTATCGAGCCGGCGCCCAGCTGTATGTTCCTCGCGAAGACCCTCTTGCACCTCGTGTTTGCGCCGAGGACGACCTCGTCGGCGTAGACGTCCTCGACGCTTGTCATCCTGCCCACCAGACGTATCGAGGCCATCTGGCCGGCCCAGCTCTTGGACCAGTTCGCCGCGACGTACTCGCTGCTGCCGAGCTCGACCCGCCCCCCCACGAGCGGCCCCGTGCACCTGGAGCCCCTGCCGACCAGGATCGACTGGGCCTTGAGCCCCACCGCGGTCTCGACCTCGCCTGCGACCTCGGCCGCACCGCTCAGCACCGCCTTGTTGGTCTTGAGCCGCCCGCCGACCCTGAGGTCGACGCCCTTGGTCTCGCCCCTCACCTCGCCCATCCCGAATATCTCGAGGGCGTCGGTGAAAGAGAGGGAGCCAAGGACGTTGAGCTTGCCGTTGACGGTGACCTTGGAGGAGGAGAGCCCGCCCTTGACCTCGGCGAGCCCGCCGACCTCGACCTGCTCGCACGAGAGGTCGCCCCCGACGAATAGCTTGCCTCCGGTGGAGATCCTCTTCCCCTTGCAACCCGCCGGCAGGCCGCACTTGCCATAGACGCGTATCTCTCCGAACTCGAGGGGGGCCTTGCTCTCGAAGATCCCGCCTATCGTCGCCCTTCCGGCGATGCTCCCGCCCCCGACCTCTGCCATCCCGCCGACCGAGAGGTCCCTGAGCTTGACGGCGCCGCGGACCGCTATCTTCCCGCCTACGTCTACAGAGTCCGCCTCGAGGGCCTTCGCCACCTCGACGATTCCGCCCACACGGACTGACCCCTTGCAGGAGACCGAGCCCGCGTCCATCTTCCCCCCAACCTCTATCGCCTCGGCGGAGATAGCGCCGCTCACCCTGACGGTGTGGGCGACGTCCACGCCTCTGGTCGCGGCCAGGTCTCCGGAGACCTTGAGGACCCCCCTGTCGACGACGATGGAGTCGCACTGGAGGCTGCAGTCGACCTCGGCGTCGCCCTCGAAGTGGGCCGCGCCCGTGACAGTCACGGCCTTGCCGTTGGCAGCGACTATCTTCGCGCCCTTCGCGACCCCGAGGTCGCCCTCCACGCGGCCTAGCTTGGCCGTGGAGCCCTTCCGGACCTCGACCTGCAATCCGCTCACTCCGGCCTCATCGCCCTCGCCGCGGCGAGGTAGCCCAGTATCCCCATCACGACGACGAACCCGACGAGGTAGAGCATGTCCCAGGCGAAGGTCCCCATCATCCCGCTCGCTGCGGGGTTCCCCCCGACTATGAGTATCCTGGCCGCTTCGTCTGCCCTCGAGATGGGGTTGACGTTGGATATCGACTGGAGCCAGCTGGGGAAGGAGGTGGACGGGAAGAGGGAGCTGCTCATGAAGATGAGGGGGAGGTTGATGAAGTTGACGACGGCGACGAGCGAGTCGATGCTCCTGGCGGCCATCGCGATGGAGGTGAAGATGCAGGAGAGGCCGAGGCCCAGGAGGGTGAACGCCGCGAAGGTCCCCAGCAGCTCCAGGATGCCGAAGCTCGACGTCAGCCTCAGGCCGTCGGGGATGATGAGGGCGATGACGAAGGAGAGGACGGCCAGGAGCATCGCCTTGGCGAGGTTCTGGAAGACCCCGGAGAAGTAGATGGAGGCCCGGGGGATGGGCGAGGTCAGCAGGGTGTTGAAGTAGCCCAGCTGCCTGTCGAGGACGATGTCTATCCCGCCGAATGACATGTTGAAGACGATGATGAGGCATATCACCCCGGCTGTGAGGTAGGTGATGTAGGTCGCGGCGCCCCCGAAGCTCGTGCTGAGTATCGAGGCCCCGCCGCCCACGGCGGCGGGGACGAGCTTCGTCGGGTTGAACGAGTTCCCGAAGAGGGCGAGGTAGAACGCCGAGGTGGCCAGGCCGGGGATTATCGTGAAGGGGTTCCTCACCCACTTCTTGAGCGCCCGGTTGGTCAGGGCGAGGGTCTCGTCGAACATGCTACTTCATCCTCTCCGTCATCACGTTCTGTACCCAGGACTCGCCTGCCCCTCCCTCCTGTTCGTCGCGCATCGACTTGCCCGTTATCTCGAGGAAGACCTGGTCGAGGGTGGGTTTTGTGAAGGAGATGTTCTTGATCTCCAGGCCCTTCTTTGAGACCCCGTCGACTATCGCCGGCAGGGCCCTCTCGGTGCTCGGCAGCTTGATCCTGTAGGAGTGGTCGCGCGTGACCACGCTCGAGACGTCGGGAAGGCCCCTCAGGAAGTCGGAGATGTCGGGCCCGTCGGCCAGCTCCAGGGTGAGGACGTCGCCCCCCACGCTCTCCTTCAGCTTGGCGGGGGAGCCCGCGACCTTGATGGTCCCGTGGTCGATTATCGCGACGCGGTCGCAGAGCCCGTCGGCCTCCTCGAGGTAGTGGGTGGTCATGAAGATGGTGAGGCCTTGCTCCTTGTTGAGCGTCCGCAGGTATTCCCACATCTTGGTCCTGGTCTGTACGTCGAGGCCGATGGTCGGCTCGTCGAGGAAGAGTATCTTCGGGGTGTGGACCAGCCCGATGGCGAGTTGGAGGCGCCTGCGCATCCCGCCGGAATAGGTCTTGACCCGCCTGTTCGCGGCGCCGTCGAGGTCGACCAGCTTCAGGAGGTCGGCCGCCTTGTTCCTCGCGTCAGCCCCCCTGACGTGATGGAGGCGGGCGGAGAGCATGATGTTCTCCATCCCGTTGAGCTCGTCGTCTGCGGTCAGCTCCTGGGGGACGACCCCGATCGAGTCTCGGACGGCGGCGGGGTGCTTGCTGACGTCCTGGCCTGCGACCGTCGCCTTGCCGCTCGTTATCGAGGCGACGGTGTTGAGCATCTTGATGGTCGTTGTCTTCCCTGCGCCGTTGGGGCCGAGGAAGCCGAAGATCTCGCCCTCGTCGACGGAGAAGGAGATGCTGTCGACGGCCTTGACCTTGCCCTTGTAGACCTTCGTGAGGTTCT
Organism: Nitrososphaerales archaeon; assembly: GCA_035515635.1. Classification (GTDB taxonomy): domain Archaea; phylum Thermoproteota; class Nitrososphaeria; order Nitrososphaerales; family Gagatemarchaeaceae; genus Gagatemarchaeum. The sequence goes on along the minus strand of DATJBB010000004.1, from coordinate 85,788 downwards.
CGGCCTCGATGATCTTGTTCGCCAAGTTCCCACTCACAGGTTGATGCCCGTTCTTATCCTTACCCCGCTGGACGCGAAGCACGCGGCCATCGGGTCGGCCATCCGGAGGTCGGCGGTGTCGCCGGCGGGAGGCCTCTCTCTGTTGTTAGTCTTTCTTCCGAACATCCTAGTTCACGCAGACGCAAGATGCCGCTCTGAGTATATACTCGACGCACGGTCCGTAATCACCGCGCGTGGTCACCGGATGTTAGTCGGGATCAGGGCCGCCTGATGTTGGTCACGAGGAGCTTGAACTGGAGGGTCTTGCCCGCCATCATGTGCCTCCCCGTCTTGCCGTAGGCCTTCTCTGGAGGGATGGTGACCTCCTTGGTCTCGTTGACCTTCATCCCCACGAGGGCCTCCTCGAACCCGGGGATGACCTGATGGGCGCCCAGGACGACCTGGAGCGGCTTGTAGTCGCGGGCGGGGTTGAACAGCCCGGCCTTCTCCGCCTCTGCCCTCATGCTGGTGTCGAAGACCTTCCCGCCGGGGAACTTGCCGACGTAGTGGACGGATATCGTGTCGCCGTTCTGGGCGATGATCGCGCTCATGGGGTTTTCACTCGCAAACGGCCCTTTGCAGCCCCTTTAACGGTTTTCCCGGTCAGGACTTGCGAACTTGAGGGAGGCGGAGTTGATGCAGTAGCGCATCCCGGTCGGCTCAGGGCCGTCGTCGAATAGGTGTCCTAGATGGCTATCGCAGTTACTGCAGCTCACTTCCACCCGATGCATGTCGTAGCTGTAGTCGTCGGTCTCCTTGACGCCCTCCTTCTTGATGGGCTGCCAGAAGCTCGGCCAGCCGGTCCCCGACTCGAACTTGGTCGAGGAGCTGAAGAGGCCGGCGCCACAGACGGCGCACCCGTACGTCCCGTTGTCGTGGTTGTCCCAGTACTCCCCGGTGAAGGGGGCCTCCGTCCCCTTGTTGACGCAGACCTCGTACTGCTCGGGGGTGAGCTTCGACCTGAGCTTGGCCACCTCGTTCTTGTCCAGCACGGACTGGGAAAATGGCGCGGGATGCTTGTTAAGGCTTCGGCTTGGCGAACCGATATATGCCGGCGCGGCCCTGGAGGCAGAGATGAAGCACCTCGGTGCGGAGAGGATTTCGCTGGCGGCGATGGCGGTCATCCTCCTCCTCGGCAACGGCGCAGCGTTCGCGAGCGCCGGCACCCAGGCTCCGGCCGTCCTGAAGTTCTCGGTCGGGTCCGACCTCGGCGCGGTCCAGGACCTTGGAGACCAGACATACTCCGTCAGCGGGGGGCAAGTGGGGGCGGCCGCCATCGGTGGAATCCCGCTGGACCCGGGGGCCACCGTCACCTTCTCGCTCAACGCACAGGTCCAGGGCACCAAGATAACGGGGACGGCCAGCTTCCAGCTGGAGGGCAAGACGCTCGGGATCCCGATGTCGGCTTCAGGGACCGCAGTCATCACCAGTTCCTTGACGATATCCCAGGTGGGCGGGGTCGAGGGTGCCGCGGCGGTCTGCCCCGGCGCCGGGGCCCAGGCCTGCGGCGAGCTACCTGTGCTGTTCGGCGGTGCGGCGGACGTCCAGGTCACGAGGCCGGGGTCTACCACACACGACCTGACGGTCCTGTTCTTCGAGAACCCATACTTCAACCCGTTCGGCAAGCCGATAGTGGTCGCGGCGCTCGACAAGTCGGTGGTCTTCGCGGCCACCTACAACGTGGGGACGATCCTCTGGCAGGGCTCCCAGGTCGGCGGGCCTATCACTGGGACGCTCGGCGGCTCGACCCCGGTGTCAGGAGTCCTGGGCCTCGACTCGACCGAGTTCGAAGACCTGGTGACCGGCATAGCAATCGACCAGGGGTCGATCTCGCTCAGCTCTATGACCCCGTCTTCGCTCGACGCCGCGGGGACCTACGAGGGGACGTCGCACATCCCCCCGCCGACGCCCCAGGACGACTGCAGCACCCTCCTAGGGTTCCCTGCTGGGAGCGGGGTCTGCACGATGACCGGGTTCGACTCCTCGGGCAGCTACGTCATGAGCGGGCCGGCGGTCAGGCTGGCCGGGTTTTACTCGACGGTGTGGACCGTGCCCGCGCTGGCCTTCAGCTCCACGAGCACGGCGATTGCCACGTTCTAGAGACGCATCCTACCCGTCTAGTCTCCGCAAGAGGAGCGGGAGCCATCCAAGTCACGAGGAAAGGTACCTTCTGAGCGTCTCCTCGTTGTTCTCGGCGTGGAAGAACACCGGGATGTTCTGGGTCGCCGTGGCCTTGAAGCTGGTGAGGAGCCAGTCGCCGTTCTGGAAGGCGAGTGTCCGGTCCATGAAGGCGTCGTCTATCGCGAAGCTGTCGGCGACCAGCTGCCTGTCGTACGGTCTGGGCATGGTCGAGATGAAGTAGCTGTGGAGCTGCTGGAGCGCGCTGGTGTTGAGGTGAGCGATCCTCTGGGTGCTCACCCAGCAGTAGAGGTTGTACTTCCGCCCGTGCCTGAGGAGCCTCTCGACCATCCTGCTCGACTCGAAGGCGTTGTCCCCCTTCCTCGCGTCCTGGGGGATGAACTCCTGCGCCTCGTCCACGATGAAGAGGACCTGGGGGGAGAGGCTGAAGCTCCTCTTCCTCCTCCTGAAGACCTGGTTGATCACCTCCGCGGTCTGAGCCCTGGCCTCCTCGGCCTCGGGGAGGTTGATCACGAAGACGCGGGGCGAGTCCTTCTCGGTCGAGAGTATCTCGTCGGGCAGTGTCTCCCATGGGTCGTCCGTGTCGGCCTTGAGCCCGCCGTCCTCGACCACCTTCTTGAGGGTCTCGAAGGACATCTTGAGCGAGCTGTTGTCCCTGAGGGTTGAGAGGAGCGGCTCCACCTGGGCGATCAGCCTGGCCGTGCCCGCGTCGAACCGGCTGTCCGGGGTGAGGCCCTCGGCGGAGATGAACGACTGGATCTTGGCGATCACCTGGGGGATGAGCAGCTTCTGCTGGGTCGGGCCGTACTTGTCCTCCAGGGCCCCCGCGAGTATCTCCATGAGGCCGCCGTAGCTGCTGAACTTGGCTATCGCGTCCTTGCCCGCGAAGGGTATGGGGGCGAAGACGACCTTGTTGTCCGCGAAGAGCTGGGATATCTTGCCCTCGAGCTCCTTCTTGTAGGGCGCGAGAGAGTCGGGGAAGACGTGGCGCTTGAAGTACTCCGACTCGGGCTTCTTGGCGCCCTTGAACGAGTCGGTGAAGAAGACCTGGCTAGGATAGTCGTTGAGGACGTCGAGGATGTGGATCCCGTACTCCGACGAGACGTCGAAGATCACGACCTTGAGGTCGGGGACGACCTTTAGGGCCTTCCTAATCACCATCGAAGTCAGATTGCTCTTACCGCTGCCGGAGAAGGCGAACACGCCGCAGTGGAAGTGGAGGAGCTTCTCTATGTTGACCGCGAACTCCACGGAGCCGCCGGCCATCCCGAGGAGGTGGCCGAGCTGGTAGTCGGCAGGGTCATTGGGTGGGTCGTAGCAGATCAGCTTCTTGACGGAGGCCTTGCTCAGGAGCTTGACCGGGCTCCCCGCGAGGGGGGCGGCGGCCTTGCGCTCGAACTCTATCTCTTCGCCCTTCTCCCTCATCACGTAGCCAATTGGGGCGGCGACTATCTCGATCCAGGTGCTCTTGGAGCCGCTCTTCCACTCGTTCTCTATCAACTCCATGAACTCGCGGCGGATGGGCTGCGGCTGGGAGGTGTCGAGCGTGAGCATAGAGTAGTGCATCGGGAAGACGTCGGCGATCTCGTAGACCGAGAAGATGTTGTCCGCGCCGAGCGTCTGTACGTTGGGGATCGCGACGAGTTGACCGGTGGCCAACCTCTTGATCACGTTTGGGGTGTAGTCGCACTCTATCCTCGCGGTCCTGAAGGTGACGGTCGAGGAGCCGTCCGCGGTCTGCCTGGTGGTTGAGGCGATCTCCCTGAGCTTCCCCTTGAACTCCCCGCCCAGGTCGTCGAACACCTCCGTGCCTAGACGCCTCCTGACTTCCTCTGGGACTCGACCTTGCTCCGGTAGTCCCTGAACCTCTGGGAGAAGAGGACCTGCTGGTCGAGGTCGGACTTGGCCATCTCGACGTCGACGGCCCCGAGGTACGCGGCCCTGTTCTGTTTGAGCACGAACTTGGCCTTCTTGTCCGCGAGGAACAAGGGGTAGTTGTGGCCGAGGGCCTCCGGGATGACCTCCCCGGACATCCGGAACAGGATGGACATCGCGAGATTGGTCATCGCGGAGCCCTCCTTGAAGTGGAGGATGGGAGATATCCGCTCGTCGATCTCATTGTCCCTGTTGTGTATCAGCATCTCCCCCCAGTGGTCGTAGCCTGGGTACGCAGGCCGGTCGAAGGCGAAGACGTGGGACCTCACCGAGGGCTCGTTCTTGCTGCTCCAGAGCTGGATGTAGCACTTCACGAAGGTCCTCTCGGGATAGATGACGTTCCGGTAGGCCCCCCTCACCCTCGCCTCTCCCTTTGGGAGGGAGGCGTCCTGGACGCGGACCATCGTCCTGAACGCGGCGTCGATGTCGATGGTGTGCCAGGGGGTCGGGACGGTCGCCGCGTTGACCACGCTGTTGGTCTGGAGGAGCATCTTGTCGCTGTTGAAGTTGGGAATCTCGCCGAAGCTCTCCAGCCCGGAGTCGCGGAGGACGGGGACGACGGTCTTGACCAGCTCGGCCGCGCCCGAGTCCTTGGTGAGGCCGATCGGGAGGACCGCGCCGGACCACGCCCTCCGCGTCAGCTCGAGCACCATCACCAGGACGAGATATTCGATGTCGTCCGCGGTTATCCACCTCTCTCCACCCTCGCCCAGGGAGATCCTGAGGGGGTGCCCTCCCTCGGGGTTGAAGACGTGGCCGGCTACCAGCTCGGCCGCGGCCAGGACGCGGGCCCAGTAGTCTTTCACCCTGGGATCGAGCTTGAACTTGCCCGGCTCGGCGGCCTCGAAGAGGTGGTATTCCGACTCTAGCTCCGCGAGGTCCTGTTCGAGGACGGGCAGGTGGGTCGCGTCGGCCCCGATTTCGACGAGGATCTCCCCGGCGGTGAGGGCGTCGCCTGCGAACAGGTGGGACAGGGCGGCGAGCCTCAGGAGCTGGCTCCTCGGAGAAGGGATCTCCAGCTCGGGGTTCACGACGAGGAGGCGCGCGAGCTCCAGATCGAGGTTGGTCACCTGGCCCGCGGGGGTCGTCATCCCCTCCAAGACGCAGGCGTGGCCACGCACGAGGTCCCTCGTGCTCCAGACGAGGTGAGCGACGTCCCCGGCGAGCGTCCTGTCGAGGAGCACGACCCCGGGCGGGTTTGGGGAGGAGAGGGACTGGACGGCGATGTGATACTCGGCGAGGTGCATCACCGCGCCCGGGAGGCGCTCGGAGTCGACCTCGACCTCGGTCCCCGACTCTGTCTTCTGGCCAAAGACGGTCGATGCGTCCTCCTCGGAGAGAGGGATCGAGGCGGAGACGGCCGCTGAAGATGTGGTCATGGGAGAGGGGTCTCCGACCTCGATTTCATCTCCGGCGAACCTCAATGCCCCGGCATACCCAAAAGCGCCCACGTAGAAGACCAGCAGGTCGAGGTGCTGGTCCATCCCCTGCGTCCCGTCGATCGCGATGTAGCCTACCTCCCCCTTCCCGAAGAACTCCCTGGCAGTGGCGCAGGCCGCCCCTCGGTCGACCCCGAAGCGGAGGAGCTTCCCGACGTCGGGACCTGCCGTGGACTTTAGCTGGTCGGTCTTGCCCTTGAACGACCTTAGGAGGAATCGGGTGGAGCCCCTGACCTCCTTCATGGTCCGCGCCTCGAGCCCGGCGAGGTCGGAGGAGGGTGAGGACAAGCGCCGAACGAACGAGAGCGGCGCGGATTAAGCTTTGGCTCTCTTCGCGGTGGCCTTGCGCGCCTTCTTGGTCGCCTTCGCCTTCGGCTTCGCCTTCTTCTTCGCCTTGAAGACGAACTTGAGGAGGGGCTCGGTGATGCTCATCGTGTCCCTCGTGGAGATTATCCCCACGGGGGTCCCGTTCTTCTCGATGACCGGGAGGTGCCTTACGTTCTCCTTCATCATCCTGTCCACCGCGGTGAGGACGCTCTCGTTGGGCGTGGCCATTATCGAGGTCTTGGACATTATGCCCGAGACCGGGACCTGGCGCCCGATGAGCGCCTTGGTCACGGCGAAGACGATGTCGCTCGCGGTGAGTATCCCGGCCATCTTGCCGTCGCCGTCGACCACTATCACGCTGCCGATGTGGTTCTCCCACATCGTCGATGCGGCCTGGTCGATGGTGGTGGCCTCGGTGACGACCACGGGGGGCGCCTCCATGAAGTCCTTGACCCTGGCGCTGAGGTGGTCGGGTGCCTCGGTGGACAAGACGGCTGGCGAGGGTTTCTGCCGCATATAATGGTTCGGGGTCGGCGCTGCCGGCCTCCGGCGCACGTTATTTAGGCCGGCAAGGCCGATGCTTCGCCCGTGGAGTCCTCGGACGTAATCGGCGTCGTGCTGGTGCTCTTCGGTCTGGTCCTCCTGTACCTGCTGAGGGGCGTGCTGTTCCAGCTCATCGTCCTGGTGCTCGGGTTCCTCGGCGTGGTCATCGCGGTCGTCCTGGTCTTCGGGGGGCTGGCGATGATCCTGTGGCCTCGGCGGCGCTGGTGGTAGGGCCTAGGTCACGCGCTTCGCGACGTCGGCCCTGGAGAAGTAGGCCATGGAGATAACCACGGCCGCGACGGCGTAGGCAGCGATGAGGGCGACGCTCAGCGAGATGGAGGTCTCGACCGCGCCCGTCCCGCCGACCCGGCCGAAGAGGGTGACGAGCGCGCCGGGGAAGCTGGGCTGAGCAAGGAGGATGGGGAGGGAGTCGACGGGCGAGGTCGGCAGGTAGAGGTCGGCGACGCGGTAGATGTCGCTCCCCGTCAGCGAGTAGATCAGGTTGAGGTAGATGCCCAGTATCTGGCTCGTGAAGAAGACGGCCGAGGAGAGGATGTAGGACAGCGACGACCTGCGCATCAGTTCGCCCACCATGAAGGCGACGGAGTAGAAGACCAGCGCCGAGAAGGCCTGAGAGAGGAGGGTGACCGGGAGTATCCCGAGGAGGGTCTGGGGGCCGAAGACGTAGGTCGCCGAGAGCAGTGCCAGGAAGGCGTTCAGGACTACTATAGCGATGAGGAGGGCGTACCCGCCGAGGTACTTGCCGAAGAAGTACTCGCGCCTCGAGACCGGCTTCGAGAGCAGGACCTCCGCGGTGCCCTGCTCGTACTCCTCCGACATCGAGCCGGCCGCTATCAGGAGCGCGATGAACTGGAGGAAGAAGGCCTGGGGGACGAATACCCCGACCACCCAGAGGTATGGGTGGAGGGGCGGTGGGACGATAGAAACCTTGCCGGCCGCAGCGAGCGCGTAGTAGGGAGCGGTGTCGATCAGGATGGTGAGGGCGACGAGGGCGAGGACCTTCTTCCTCGCCACGGCCCGCCTCATCTCGTAGCCGGCGAAGGTGACGACCCTCGAGAGCCTCACTGGGCGGTCCCCCTTATCGCGCTGATGTAGGCCTCGTCGAGCTCGCTCCTCGAGTAGGCGAGGCCGACGAGCTTCGCTCCGGACTCCACGACCGCCCTGGAGATCTCGGCCCTGGGGTCGGAGCCCGAGTCTATCTCGACCACGATCCCTCCCGGGGTCGGCGTGGCGCGCGTCACGCCAGGGAGCGACGAGATGCGGGCGACGAGCGAGTCGGCCGGGCCCAGGGGCGCGCCTGCTATATCGACGACGACGGACCTTGAGCTGAGGCGCTGGCGGATGAACTCCTGGATTCCGCCCCTGAAGAGTATCTTGCCCGAGTGGATGACGACGAGGCTGGTGCAGAGTGACTCGACCTCGGAGAGTATGTGCGAGGACATCAGTATCGAGCCCCCGTCCCGGACGAAGTCCCTGAAGATGGAGCGGAACTGGACGACCCCGGCGGGATCGATGCCTATCATCGGCTCGTCGAGGATGAGGACCTTCGGGTGGCCTACCATCGCCTGCCCGACGCTCAGCCTCTGGACCATCCCCTTGCTCAGCTTCGCTATCTTGTAGTCCTGGTACTGGATGAGGCCGACCTTCTCGAGGAGGGCGGGAAGCTGGGATGCGGCCTCTCCCTTTTGGAGGCCGACCTCGCTCGCGGTGAGCTTGAGGAGCTCCATCGGCGTGAGGAAGGACTGGAGGTTCGGGAGCTCCGGGGAGTAGCCCACCTGGCCCAGGGCGCGGACGTGCTCTCTGAGGGGGTCCAGGCCCATCAGGGAGACCTGGCCCGAGGTCGACCTGATCAGCCCGAGGAGCATCCTGATGGTCGTGGACTTGCCGGAGCCGTTGGGGCCCAGGAAGCCGACTATCTCGCCGGGGGCGACCGAGAACGAGACTGGGCCGATCACCTTGGTGCCGTAGTCCTTGACCGCGGAGTCGAACCTCACGACTGGCCCTGGGGCGGTCAATGTGTCACCGTGAGGTCGTCGAGGCTGGCGTCAGTCGACCCAGTGGTCTGGGTTGGCGGTGCCGGCCGTCCCGCTGTGCCTCTTCATCCTGACGCCGAGGGAGAGCGCTATCGCGCCGACGGCCAGGGAGATCCCGATGCCCGCGGAGGCCGCCTGGAGCGCCGGAGCGGCCTGGCCGGCCGTCAACGGCAGCGAGGTCGATGTCAGGGTCGCCTGGATCGTCCCGCTGTTGGCGGTGCCGGTGAAGGAGTAGACCAGGTCAGACGGGAAGGCCGCGATCGTCCCGGTCACGGTCTGCGTGCCGTTGGTCGTCGTTATCGCGAGGGAGAAGGAGTAGTCGGTCATCGTGTAGGCCTTGCCCTGGAAGGTCGCCTGGGAGGTCCCGGACTGGGAGATCTTCGCAGCGATCGTGACGTTCTTGCCGGAGTACGTGTAGTTGGTCCCCGATATCGCGGGGAGGTATGGGAACATCGCCGAGGACGAGTTGATGTTGTGGGAGTAGGTGAAGTTGCTCGACGACGGCGACATGCTCGGGAGGTTGAGCGTCAGGGATGAGGCGAGGGAGAGGATGGACTGCCCGGCGGTGGAGGACGGCGTTATCGTCTCGGTTATCGTCGCCGCCTCGGTCGTCCCGTTCCCGTTGGCCGTCACTGCGTAGGTGACGGACCCGGAGGAAGGCCCTGAGTACGTAGTGGTCGTCGCCGCGCTGGCCATCGGAAGGAGGGCTAGCAGCGAGAGCGACGCCAGTATCAGGGCGGCTGTTGGCCTCAAGGTGGAGGCCGACGTCTCCGGTCCCTGATAAGGGTTGGGGAGGGCGACTTAGGTTTTGCCCGTGTTGACGACCGAGGGAGTCCTCGGCCTCACCCGGGAAGCGGCGACAGCGACTGCCGCCACCACCAGCAGCAGGACGGCTGCCAGCGCCGAGGTCGGGAACTCGGGCGTGGTAGAGGTCGTCGTCGAGCTGCTCGAGGTGGTGCTCGTCGAAGCGAGCTCCTTGACTATGATACCCCCTGCCATCCACGAGTGATAGGAGCAGTAGTAGGTGTAGGTCCCGGGCACCGTGAAGGTGAGCGTATAGGACTGCCCCGGCGCGATGTTACCCGACCCCGAGGCTGGCATGCTTCCGAGGGATGGCTGGGTCTTGGCGATGACCGTATGCGACGCCGTGTCCGCGTTGTTCCAGGTCACCGTGTTGTTTACCCCGATCACTATCGTGATGTTCTCGGGCGAGAAGCCAGGAGCTGCGCTTTGCCCGCTGCCGGCGCCGTTCGGTATCGTCACCGTGACGGTGGAGGGCGTGGCCGCGGATGTCAGAGTGAAGGTGAGCGTGAGCCCTAGGGTGGCGAAGAGGGCGAGCAGGCCTGCAGCGGCAAAAAATCGCCGGGCCATCTTCTGGTTTGAGGGTAGCCCTGAGAAATTAACCTTTCTGTGGCCTAGGAATCGGCCGCTCTGGTCCGGGAAGGGCTAATAGTCCCGAGGCCCCTCCACCGGGCGAATGAAAGCAAGGCCGGCCAGACGCCCGAGGCCGAAGGTGAGCGAGAAGGACTTGGTCAGGGAGACGGTCTCGGAGGCGACCGGGGTACACTTCGAGGTCGTCCCGCCGCACCCGGCGTTCCCGCTCCCGGTCGAGAAGCTTGACTGGTTCATGAGGTGCCGCGACAAGAACGAGATAGCAAGCGCCCCCTACCTCAACGTCGCGTGGAAGGAGAGGGGCGGGGCGGTATGGATGGAGTCGCTCGTGGTCGGGGACACGGTCGACTGGATAGAGATCGCCTACGGGGACGAGAAGGCGGGCCAGTCCCTCGACATCGACTACTCGAGGTTCGACGACCCTGCGTTCCAGGATGACTTCAAGATGAGGTTCCCCATCGTGATAGGGAGGATCAGGGAGTACGAGGAGGCTGTGGCGGCGGTGGCTGGGGGGACGAAGACAAAGCTCGAGCTCCGCCGCTCAGGGACGAAGGGGATGCTAGTATTCACGGTGGCGGCGAAGGTCGAGGTCAGGAAGGGCGCCTCGCAGGAGACCCTGCGCTCGGCGGTGAGGAAGAACGCGGCGGCGCTGAAGGAAGCCTACGAGAAGATCCAGAGGCCCTACGACTAGGGTACCATCCCCGAGGGGGGAGGCTCCATGTCCTTGTTCTCCCCCTGGGTCCCAGCGACGAAGGTGCCAGCCGCGAGCTGCTGCTTCATCGACCCGGTGATGAAGAAGCTCGCGACCACGGCGAAGACGGAGATGGCCAGGCTGACCCAGAAGAGCGGGATTATCGAGTTGGTGAAGGCCACCCGAAGCTGCTGCACCAAGGCCTGGGTGAGGAGCGGGTTGGCGGCCTGTATCTGGGCGAGCGCCGAGGGGGTGGCGAGGACTTGGCCGACGAAGTTCGCGTTGCCGAGGAACTGCGAGGCCGCCGCCTGCCCGGAGGCGGGGACGGTCGCCAGGAGGCTGGAGAGCTGGGACTCGAAATAGTTGGCCTGTATCGCGCCGAGGATGGCGAGGCCTATCGAGCTGCCCAGGTTGCTCATGAACTGCGGGAGGGACGAGGCGACGCCTATCTTCTCCCTGGGCACGGCGTACTGCACCGCTATCACGATGCTTGCGAAGGTGAGTCCGGCCCCGAACCCCATCACGGCCGAGCGCTCGGCGACGTCGAGGATCGTCGACGTCTGGCTGAGGCTCGTGAGGAGGTACATGCCCGCGGTCATGACGACCACCCCCGCGAGGATGATCCCCCGGTAGCTGTACCTGACCGCGAGCTGCCCGCCGATTATCGCCGTCACGATCAGCGGGAGGAGGAACCCGTAGAGGGCGTTCCTCCCGTCGTCGACCGATCCTCCGAGGCCGGCCTGGACGAAGAGAGGTATGAAGCTGATCACGGCAAAGAAGGCGACACCCCTCAGGAAGGACACCGCCGAGGCGGACGACACTGTCCTGTTGCTGAAGAGGCCGATCGGTATGACCGGCTCGGTGGCCCTCCGCTCGGCCACGAGGAAGACGACGAAGAGCGCCGCTGCCGCGCCGAAGGTGAGGTACTCCTGCCAGGAGTACCACGGGTAGGTCGTCCCACCGTCCAGGAATCCGAGTATCAGGAGGACGACCCAGGCGGTCAGGCTGCCGACCCCGAGGAAGTCGATGGACCTCTTTGCGTTGGCGTTCCTCGACTCCTTGACGCCGATCGTGATGAGTATGAGCGAGGCGATGCCCAGCGGGAGGTTGATGTAGAAGATCCACCTCCAGTTGATCGCGTCGACGATGTAGGAGCCCGCGGACGGGCCTACGACGGCTGCGATGCCGAAGACGCTCGCGAAGATGCCCTGCATCCTGCCCCGCATCGCCGGTGGGAAGGTGACGCCGACTATGGCCAGGGCTATCGGGAAGAAGGCGGCGCTGCCGACGCCCTGGACGGCCCTGAAGATTATCAGCTCGTCGATGTTCTGCGAGGCGCCCGAGAGTATGGAGCCTCCCATGAAGATGAGGAGGCCGAGGACGTAGAACTTCCTCCGGCCATAGAGGTCGGAGAGCTTCCCGAAGACGGGGAGCATGACGGTCTGGGTGAGAATGTACGCGCTGAACACCCAGGCATAGAGGCTGAGGCCCCCGAGGTCCGAGATTATCGTCGGGCCGGCGGTGGCGACGATCGTCTGGTCGAGCGCCGCCAGGAGGAGGCCTGTCAGCAGGCCGCCGATGATCAGGACGGAGGTCCTTCTGGAAGGGGCCTCGAACGCGCCGTTCGCAGGCGGGGAGGACATGCTGGGGGGCGCCGCACCGCTGGAGGAGGCCTGGATACTTGTTGACGGGGAATCCCTGGATTTGGTCACAACGCTGGGTGCCAAAAATCTGTCCCACCGCCCCGAATCGAGGTGGTTTAATAACCTAAGTTATCGTCTCGATATATCTCTCAACGGGCGTCGGTCCGCGATATCGTTTATAGGAGAATTTCCGGGCCGCAGGATGGCGGTATAGAATACAGTACAAGTGGATTGCCCTCACCAACACAACTCTGGGGGCGGCCATGTCGGCCCTCGACACCAGCATAGTCCTCATCGCCCTCCCCACGATCGGGAAGGAGCTCCAGAGCACCTCGCCCTTCGACCTCATCTGGGTGGTGGTCGGGTACCAGCTGATCATCTCGGCCGTCCTGGTCAACTTCGGGAGGCTCAGCGACATGTTCGGGCGGGTCAGGCTCTACACGCTCGGGTTCGCCCTCTTCACGGCGAGCTCCGCCCTGTGCAGCCTCTCCCAGTCCGGCCTGCAGCTGGTCACCTTCAGGATGGTGCAGGGGCTCGCGGCAGCGCTCCTCTTCTCGAACAGCGCCGCGATAGTCACGGACGCGTTCCCCCTCGAGGAGAGGGGGAGGGCCCTCGGAACAAACGCGGTGGCGATATCGGTAGGGTCGGTCCTCGGGTTCGTCCTGGGCGGGCTCCTGACCTCGGCGGCGGGCTGGAGGTCGATATTCTGGGTCAACATCCCGATAGGCATAGTGGCGACCTCCTGGTCGTACCTAAGGCTCAAGGAGCTCTCTGTGAGGAGGGCGAACCAGAAGCTGGACATCCCCGGGAACATCGCCTTCGCGGTAGGGGTGGTGCTCTTCCTCTCGGGGATGTCCCTCTACGCCCTCGCAGGGCTCAGCGAGGTGGTCACGGTCGGCCTGATGCTGAGCGGGCTCGCGGCCGTCGGCGCGTTCCTGTTCATCGAGACCAGGGTGGAGGACCCGATGCTCAAGCTCCCGCTCTTCAGGATCAGGCTGTTCGCTGCGGGGACTCTGGCCATCTTCCTCAACTCCCTGGCGAGAGGGTGCGTCCTGCTGGTCCTGACCTTCTACCTCCAGGGGCCGAACATGAACCTCGACCCGTTCCAGGCGGGTCTCTACCTCCTCCCGAACACGGGGACGATCGCCTTCTTCGGGCCCCTCAGCGGCTACATCTCGGACAAGAGGGGCCCGAGGGTGGTCGCCACCGTGGGGCTGGCCGCGACGGCCGCCGGGCTGCTGATACTCACGCAGCTCCCGACGACGGCGACGTTCTGGCAGCTGGCCCTGCCCATGGCCCTGGTCGGGGCTGGCATCGGGATATTCGCGCCCCCCAACAGGTCGTCGGTGATGAGCTCGGTCCCGCCTGAGGACAGGGGGTTGGCGTCGGGGATCAGCACGACCCTCATCAACCTCGGGAACAGCGTGAGCAGGAGCCTCGCCTTCGTCATTATGGCGGCGGTCGTCCCGGTGGCGACGCTGGACAGCATGTTCGCCGGGCAGTACGTGGGGGGCGGTGCGGCCTTCGCGGCGAACTTCGTCGCCGGCATCCACCTCGTCTTCCTGATCTCGGCCGCCTTCGTCATTGTCTCCATAGTCCCATCGGCCCTCAGGGGGAAGGGGAGGGTGCCGCCGGAGGGGGCGGAGATACCCCTCGCCCCCTAGGCGGTTCTGAGCGCCGGACCTAGCTAGAATAATCCTGACTAAAGGCTTATATCACTTATGTAGTAAATTTTGCCTCGCAAATGCCCAGCAGACCGAAGGAGATGCACGAGAACCGGTTACACAAGAACGAGAACGAGCTCATCGTCTATGGTCCGTTCCACAAGACTTTCTTCGACTTTCTGACGCAGTTCCGCCACAAGTACTATGGTCTGGACATCGATCTCACCTACTACGCCGCCCACCCCGTGGAGGTCGTCCAGAAGGTGAGGGACGAGGTGAAGTACGGCATCCCGACCGCCGACGTGGTGATGCTTCCGCACTACACCACCCTGATGCTCAAGGAGTCGGGCCACCTGCGCGACTACCGCTCGCCCGAGCTCGCGGCGTACGACCCGATGTTCAGGGACCCAAAGGGGACGTGGTCTGCAATCGCCGTGGAGCCCACGAACTTCATCTACAACCGCCAGCTCCTCGACCAGAAGCTCGTCCCGACGAGGCTGATGGACCTGACCAACCCGGAGCTGAAGGGGATGGTGGCGATGCAGTCCACCCGGGACTGGTCCGACGGGATGTACAGCTTCTTCTACTTCGCCACCCTGCTCGGCCTGATCGGGGAGAAGAAGTTCGACGAGTTCGCGAAGTCCTTCATCAAGAACGTCAAGCCGGAGGTGTTCGCCTGCTATCACAACATGCAAAAGTACGTCGCGAGGGAAGACTACGCGATAGGACTCCCTCTCCCGCTGATCAAGGTGGGCTGGGAGGTGGAGACCCTCAACCTGGTGGACGTCCCCAGGACGGCCAGCATGAGGAGCATCGGCATAGTCAAGGGAGGGCAGCACCAGCGCAACGCCGAGCTCTTCGTCGACCACCTTCTCTCTGAGGACTGGCAGAACAGCATGGGCAAGATGTACGAGGGCTTGATCCCGACTAGGCCCGGGGCGACGATGAAGTACAACGCGCCGTTCAGAGACCCAAAGGGGATCAAGTACTTCCCAGACGAGAACGGCGTAAGGGACGCCTTCTCCCCTCACTCGCTGCTAGAGAAGTTCAAGTCCGTAGGGCTGCCGTAAGGCGAGCCGCGTCCCCTCGATTTTTCCAGGCCAGCGTAGGCTCTGCCGGCGGACCTGAGGCTAGGGCTTCTTGAACAGCCTGGCCAGCGAGGCGATCGAGTCGGCCTGGGTGGCAGCCATTTCCTTGTTGGGGTAGAGCTTGAACTTCTCTGCCCCGATGAACTTCTCGAGCGAGTAGGGCGCGCCCGTCCCCTTCCTGACGGGGATCCTGAGGTACGTGCTCCCGACCAGCTTCTGGCCAGCCTTTGAGAGGAGGAAGTCGATCAGCAGGTCGGCCGCCGCCGGGTGGCTCCCCCTGGTCGTCTTGGCGATAGCGTTGTAGGTCATCATCAGGGGGACGTCCTTGAGCTTGAGCCTCTCGATCGACCTCTTTGCCTTCTTGGCCTTTAGGAAGTCGTGGAGGAGGACGGTGAGGGCGATCTTGGTCTCGTCGCTGGTGACCGAGTCGACCACGCTGTCGTAGAGCGGGTAGAGCTTGACCTGGTTGGCGGCGAGCCCCTTGACGAACTGCTGGTACTTGGCCTCGCCGAAGACGGGCCTCATCGAGGCGACCCAGAACGCCCCGAGGGTGCCCACGGTAAGGTCGTGCGAGACGATCGCGGCCCTCCACTTGGCGTCTGTCAGGTCCATCGCTGTCTTGGGGAGGTCCTTCTTGGCGACGGTCTGCGGGTTGTAGGCCTGGACCATCGGGATCGAGACGAGCGGGAACCAGTAGCCCTCGGACTGGCGGACCGCCTCCTTGTAGGCGGAGGCCTCCTTGAGCTTGGCCTTGGCGAGGAGGCCGAGGCCCTTGAACTGGAGGAGAGGGGGGACTGCGACGATGACTACGTCCGCCGTCTCCTTGCCCGCGGCGGACTCGTCCATTATCGCCTTGGCCATGGGGGGAGGGGTGCCGGGGACGTACCTTCTTTGGAACTCGACCTTTATGCCCGGATACTTCTTCTCGAAGGCGGCGGCCCAGCCCTCGAACTCGTTGGGCTCGACCGTGCCGTAGACGAGGACCCTGCCCTCCTTCTTCGCCTTGTCGAGGGTGGCGCTCATCTGGGCACGGCCTCGTCGGTCTTTGAACTAGATATGTCTTGCCGGGCGACCTGGGCCGGGCGCTCCCACTTCCTGCTGTAGTAGCGGCGGACGACGGCGGCGGCCGCCAGGAAGACCGCGATGAGCGCTGTGAACGTCACCGAGGCGGCCGCGACCGTGTCGAAGGCCCTAAGGCCGCCGATGCTGGAGGAGTCGTAGTACTGGAAGAGGAGGACGGTGAAGGTCGTGGACTGGGCGGTGGCCAGGATGACCACCCCGCCGAGCTCCCTGAGCGAGTCGACGAAGGTGTAGATCACGCTGTTGAAGAGGCCGTTGTTGATGAGCGGGCCGACTATCCGGGTGAAGGTCCTGAAGAAACCGGCGCCGGCCACCTGAGAGGCCTCCTCGAGCTCGTTCGAGATCTGGACCATGTTGGCCGAGATTATCCGCGTCGAGAAGGGGAGGCGTATGAAGACCAGGGATATCACGAGGGGCCAGATGGTCCCGTAGATCAGGTCGAGGCCGGGGACGAGGAGGAAGGTCCAGAACAGCGCGACCCCGTAGACGACGCCGGGGAAGGAGAGCGGGATGGCAGAGACGTAGTCTGCGAAGCGGGCGCCCCTGGACTTGGACCTCAGAGACGCGTAGGAGAGGAGGGAGCCGACGATGGTCGCTAGGAGGGCGGCGGCCACGCCGAAGTAGAACGAGTTGTCGAGGGCCTTGAAGATGCCGGGGATCTTGAAGGCGTTGACGAACGAGTTGGGGAAGTTGACCTGGACGTTGTTCAGGTCGGAGCCGTAGATCGTGGTCGTCGACATCAGGAGGAGCGTGACGAAGGGGAGGATGAACTCGAAGAAGACTATGGTGAGGCAGATGGCGAGCGCCAGGTACCTCTTCCTCCCGAGCCTCTGGATGTTGGTCGAGACGGCCTTGCCTGTCACCACCTGGAACTTGAAGGACCTCCGGGTCGCCCAGATGAAGAGGGTCACCAGGACGAGCGTGATGATGGCGTAGATGATGCTGATTATCCCCGCCGAGCCGTAGGCCGGGGGGACCCGCTCCTGGGCCCAGAAGTAGACCTCCGTCGAAAGGGTGTGGACCCTGCCCGGGATGCCCAGGATGAACGGGTACTCGAGGCCGCCGACGCCGCCGATTATCGCGAGGATGAAGGCGGAGAGGACGGCCGGCCGGACGACGGGGAACGTCACCTCCCAGAAGGTCGCGAGGACGCCCCGGCCGGATATCCTTGATGCCTCTTCGAGGGTCGAGTCCATGGACTTGAGCGCGGGGAGGGCGATGAGGTACACTATCGGGACGTTGGTGAAGGACTGGACGAAGATAAGGCCGGCCATCGAGTAGATGTCGATCACTGGGAAGCCGGGGCCGAAGGCCTTCTGGAGGAGCTGGTTGAGGACCCCCACGTGCGGGTTGGCGAGGAACGCCCAGGCGAAGGCCTTGAAGAGGAGCGGCACGGTCAGCCCGAGGACGGGGAGGAGCTCGAGGAACCTCTTGCCGTAGACGTCCGTCCTCGCGATGAACCACGCGTAGGTGGTCGCGAAGATGGTGGTGAAAATCGCGCTGACTACGCTGAACTCCAGCGTGTTCTCGACGAGGGTGAGGGTGCTCGGCATCTCGATGAACTGGGCGAAGGAGAAGGTGGTCGTCCCCAGGCTCGGGAAGAGAGAGATCCCGATCGCCAGCATCGCCACGGGGATCGCCAGGAGGGCGAAGGCGACGAGGGAGACGACGAGTACCGTCCTGTTCGAGAACATCTGTCCACCTAATCTCTTGGGGCCGGGGCGCACCCCGCGGCGCGCGCTGGGCCGGCTTCCGGCATGGAGGGAATTCGGCCCGTCCTAGCCCCTGCCCCTATGCTCCGAAGATGTTCTTGAAAAGCGTGCTCCAGTTGCCGGTGTCCTCGAGCAGTGCCTGGTTGGCGTAGGCGTTCACGAGCCTGTAGTCGGAGGGGAGGTACGTCAGGAGTGCGCCCGAGAGGGTCGACTGGTAGGGGTCGTGGTTGGTGCAGAGCACGGCATACTGGCCCGAGACGGAGATGTACCAAGACTCGAAGAGCTTGGCCATGTTGGGGTGGGGCGCGCCGTTGGTTATCGTGACCACGCCCGGAGTGTAGACGATAGGCTCGATGTCGGCGAACGCGATGGGGGTCGAGGCGTTCGCCTTCAGGTCGCCCACGTAGTCGTCGAAGGTGGCTATGCCTATCGCCGCCTGGCCTGATATGACGTCCTGCTCAGCGGCGGCGGCCGTCTGCGTGATTATCGGGTTGTTGGCCGCGATGCCCTGCATCAGGGTGGTCCAGGACGAGTTGCTCATCTGCGTGGAGAGCCAGTAGAACTGGGCCGCCGTGATTCCCAGCGCCGTCCCCGTCTGGAAGGCTATCTGGTTCTTGTAGACCGAGTTGGAGAGCTGCGTCCAGCTCGTCGGGACGGGTATGTGGTCTGCGGCCACGACCTTCGGGTTGTAGACCATGTGGACTATGGCGATGTTGGTCGTGACCCAGTTGGGCCCGTAGGCGTTCGAGGAGTAGTTCATCAGGCCGAGCTCCGGGCTGGTGTAGTTGATCACCGTCCCGGCTTGGATTGCCGGCTCTATGCCGGCCAGGGTCCCCGTGGCGATGTCAGCCTGGACCTGGTGCGCCTGGTAGTTGGAGATGAGCTGGGTCGTCAGCGCGGCCGTCGAGAGGCTGGTGTAGGTCACCTTGCCGGTCGCCCACGGGTATATCGCGTCGAAGGCGGGACCGTAGCAGTTCGCCCAGTTGGTCGCGGACTGGGTGGTCAGTATCGTGAGGCAGTTTGACCCCGCCGATGCGCACTCGGCCTGCGCCGCCGCCGAGAGGTCCTGCAGCTCGACCGCCGTCGTGGTCTGGGTGGTCGTCTGCGTGGCGGTGGTCGTCGAAGTCGAGGTGGTGGTCGACGTGGCGGTGGTCGTAGAGGTGGTGGTCGCCGTCGTCGTCTTAGTCGCGGTTGTGGTCGCCGTGGAGGTCTGAGTGGAGGTGGCCGTCTGTGTGGAGGTCACGGTGGTCTGAAGCCCTGAGACCGTGGACGTCGAGACCGAGGTCGTCGTCGTGGAGCTCTGGGGCCGCAAGAAGCCGTACGCTGCGACCGCTCCGAGGATAACGACCAGGACTGCCAGACCCGCGACAGTTTGAGAGACGCCCGACCGCCTGAAAAGCATGGAGGCGAAAATCCGCCGGAGACTACTTAACCGTTCAGTTAACGTGATTCTAACCAGAGGCCCGCCGTCGGTCGCCGAAGACTCCGCGCGTCGGTCAAACTAGAAATAGCCGCCCAGACACCGACCTCGACGTGCCCGCGGACGGAACGGCCAAGATCCAGGTCGAGCACGTAGTCAAGCGGTTCGGCAAGGTGCTCGCCGTCAACGACGTCTCCTTCTCGGTGAATCAGGGGGAGATACTGGGGCTCCTCGGCCCGAGCGGTTGCGGGAAGACCACCGTGCTCAGGTCCATATCTGGGCTGGAGGAGATCGACGGCGGAAGGATACTCCTCGACGGGACCGTTGTCAGCTCGCCCAAGGAAAAGATCTTCGTCCCGCCGGAGAAGCGGCGCCTCGGGTTCGTCTTCCAGAGCTACGCTCTCTGGCCGCACATGACGGTCAAGGCGAACATCGCCTACGCTCTCAAGGGGTTCTCCAAGGAGGAGAGGGAGCGGAGGATAGCAAAGTCCCTCGAGCTGGTCGGGCTCGCGGAGGTCGGAGGCAGGTACCCCTCGCAGCTGAGCGGGGGGCAGCAGCAGAGGGTGGCGCTGGCCAGGAGCCTGTCCTACGAGCCGAAGGTCCTCCTCCTCGACGAGCCCCTGAGCAACCTGGACCAGAAGGAGAGGGAGCGCGTGAGAGGCGAGCTCAGGCTGCTCCTCAAGCGCATCGGGATCACGACGATATTCGTGACCCACGACCAGGAGGAGTCGTTCGTGATCTGCGACAGGGTCATACTGATGAACAAGGGGAGGATAGAGCAGGAGGGGACGCCCGACAGGCTCTACCTCTCGCCGGCGAACCTGTTCGTCGCGGAGTTCATCGGGAGGGGGAACATATTCAAGGCCCAGGTCGAGAGCATCGACGCGCCCGCTCACACTGCGACGCTGAGGGTCCCGGAGATAGGGGCGGAGCTGACGTGCCAGTACGACGGGTCTTTCCCGGCTGACCTGGACTCGGTGATAATCAGGCGGAACGAGATCGGGGTCAGCCACGACTTGCCGAGCTACAAGGAGAACGTCCTCAAGGGGCTCGTGACGTCGCGCGAATACAGGGGTTCGGTCACCGACCACAAGATCAGGATAGGCGACGGGGAGATCGTGGCGACGACCCACAAGTTCTGCGAAGAGGCCAACGACCAGGGGGCGGACGAGATCTACGTCCACATACCGCCCAGGGCCATCAAGCCGATCGCGAACTGAAGCCGCTAGGGCTTTCGCTTCTTGCCGGCCTGAATCTGCGACCAGACCCTCCACGGGGACATCGGGAGGTCCGTGATCTTGACGCCAAAGTCGGAGAGGGCGTCGTCGACCGCGTTGGCGACGGCCGGGAACGGCGTGATGGTGGGTCCCTCGCCGACCGCCTTGCTCCCCGTCGCGGTGAAGGGCGATGGATACTCTACGTGGAGGACCTCGACGTCGGGCGAGTCCTCCGCGGTGTTCTTGAGGTAGTCCGCGAAGGTCGCGGTTATCATCTGGCCCTCCTTGTCCCAGATCATCTCCTCGCCCAGGGCGGCCGAGACGATGTGCGCGACGTGGCCGTGTATCTGGCCCTCGACCACGGCGGGGTTGATCAGGACGCCCGCATCGTGGACGACGACGTACCTAAGGACGCTGACCTTGCCCGTCTCCGGGTCGACCTCGACCACGGCGACATTGACCTGGCTCCCGTAGTTGTTGTGCGCCATCACCCGCTTGTCCTTGTCAGGGAGGTCGGCGTAGGGATAGAAGTAGTAGGCAGTCTCGTGGAGGCCGGGCTCCACCCCGGGGGGGAGGCTCTCGGCCCTCACCCTGTCGTAGGCCGAGACTGCTACGTCGGCCAGCGGGACCGACCTCTTGGGGTCGCCGACCACGAAGGCCATCCCCTCGTCGAGCTGGACCTCCTCGGGCTCGGCCTGGAGGAGGAGGGCGGCGAAGCTCTGGATCTTCGCCCGAACCTTGCGGGCGGCGGAGACGATGGCGCCCATGTCGACGCTGGTGAAGCTGTCGGCGCCTGTCCCCGAGTGGCTCGACCACGGGTTGGAGAGGCTGTCGAAGACGGAGGAGACCTCGATGTCGTCGGGGGAGACGCCCAGCTCGTCGGCGACGACCTGCGCGGTCGTGGTCTCGTGGCTCTGGCCCCAGTTGGTCGCGGCTATCTGGACGGTGACCTTGCCGAGGGGGTCCATCCTCACGGTCGCGCCGGTGAGCCTCTGGCCGGGGAGGGTCGAGCCGCCCCTAGCCATGTGCTCCCTCCCGGGGTTGGCGCCCCCCGGGTCGACGTTGCAGGTGATGCCTATCCCGACGTGCCTGCCCTTGCTCCTGAGCCGCTTCTGCTCCCTCCTGAGGTTGGGGTAGTCCACGGCCTCGAGCGCCTTGTCGAGCAGCTCCTGGAAGTTGCCCGCGTCGATGAGGTTCCCGCTCGGGGTGCGGTAGGGGAGGTCCTCCCTGGGGATGAGGTTCCGCCGCCGCATCTCGGCGGGGTCGAGGTTCAGCTTCTTCGCGGCGAGGTCGACCATCCTCTCGAGGACGAAGCCCATGTGGGGCTTGCTCAGGCCGCGGTTGGAGCCGCCCGGGCCCTTGTTGGTGGCGACGGAGTAGGCGTCTAGGGAGAAGCTCTTCATCTTGTAGAGCCCCGTGATGTTGGTGAGCTTGATCGTGTTGTAGTAGCCCGCGTAGTAGGCGGAGCCGCCCTCGTTGGTGATGTCCTTGAGCCTGTGGCCGAGGATCGTGCCGTCCTTCTTCACCGCGAGCTCCATGTAGTAGACGGCGTCGCGGGCCCCGTTGGTCCCTGCCATCAGCATCTCCCTCCTGTCCTTGACGTACTTGACGGGCTTGCCCGCCTTCCACGAAAGGAGGGAGGCGATCGTCATGTCCTGGAGGGCGACGCTGAACCTCTCGCCGAAGGTCCCGCCGATGTCGGGGATTACGAACCTCACCCTCACTCCCTTGACGGGGAAGCCCTTGGTCTGGGCCCTCAGGTAGTGGGAGCCGGTCGCGTTCGAGTATATCGTGAGGAGGTTCTCTGTCGGGTCGTAGTCGGCGATGACCGCGTCGGGCTCGAGGGGGGTCGAGCTGTACCTGTGGACGGAGAACCTCTCCTTGAGGACGAGGTCGGCGTCGCGGAAGGCTCCCTCGACGTCGCCGTACTCGAGCTTGATGGTCGAGAAGACGTTGCTCCCCACGTCCTTGAAGAGGACGGGGGCGTCGGGCTTCATCGCCTCCTCGGGGTCGACGACCGCGGGGAGGGTCTCGTAGTCGACATCGATCAGGTCGAGGGCGTCCTCGGCGACCCCCCTGCTCTCCGCTGCGACAGCGACCACGGGCTGGCCGGCGTAGACGGCCTTTTCCACGGCCATGGAGTACTCCTTCATGGGGTAGCCGGTCCTGCTCGGCATCGGGTTGGTCAGGGCTGGGAGTTCAGGCCCGGTCAGAACGGCGACCACGCCCTTGAGCTCCTTCGCCCTCGAGACGTCGATGGACTTGATGTTGGCGTGGGCGTGGGGGCTCCTCAGGACGGCGGCGTGGAGCATCGGCTTGAGCTCGATGTCGTCGGCGTAGAGGCCCTTGCCCTGGACGAAGCGACGGTCCTCCTTGACCTTGACCGACTTGCCGACCCAGCGGCGGACGGCCGGAGGCCCTCTCGGGGGCTGGGCTTTCAACGGGCCGGAGCTGTCGGCCTGATTATTTTATCCTTCACTTGCGGTCGAGGTTGGCCGAGGCCGAGGACGGGCGTTCGGTGCACCGATCCCAAGCTACCCTTATAACGCGAGAGGGCCGGGAAGCGGCGATTTGCCGAAGGTCGTCGTGGTCGGCGCCGGCTTCGGGGGGATAAGCGCGGCCGCGGTCGCGCGGAACGCCGGGGCGGACGTCACGCTCGTGGAGCGGACGGACCAGCTGCTGGGCGTCGGGCTCCACTCGGGGATATTCTACAACGACGGGCGCCAGGCCGGGACGGAGGAGCTGAAGGCCCTGGGCGGGGGGTGGATCGTCGACATCATCGAGAACCCGCCCGTGCTCCTTTATCCGCGGACGGACATGAACTGGAGCGCGGTCGACGACCTCGTCCAGAAGGTCCACGCGACAGCCATATTCCACTGCATGAAGGCTGAGACCCACATCAGGAAGTACCTTCGGGACATCGGCGTGGAGCTGATCTTCGCCAACCGGGCGGTCGACGTCGAGGTTGGCAAGGCGCAGAACGCCCAGGGAGACCTCGTCCTCAAGGTGGTGCTAGAGAAGGGGCAGAGGATCGAGGCGGACGCCTTCGTCGACGGGACGGGCGGCGCGGGCGGGATCAAGATCTGCAAGGACTATGGCTACGGCTGCGTCGAGTGCATGCTCAGGTGCAACAGCTTCGGGGACAGGGTGAGCATCGCGACCAAGGCAGGGGCCCCGGAGCTGAGGAAGATCCGCGACTCGAAGCACGGGGGCGGGTTCGGGGGGCTCAGCTCGGCGTGCTCGTTCTACGACGACTCTATCGCGCCGGAGCTCATGGACGAGTTGAAGCGCGAGGGGAGCGTGAAGATCCCCGTCCCGGAGGAGGTCCGGGACATGACCAAGATAGGGCTGAGCACGAACCTGCCGTACGACCCGTCCCATGTAAAGTCGGTCAAGGTCGCCTATCCGGGGTTCTTCAAGGTCAACGGCCTTGTCTTCATGCCCCTGGAGGACGTCAGGAAGCTAAAGGGGATGGAGGACGCCCGCTACTCCGACCCGCTCGGGGGAGGGGTGGGGAACGCCGTGAGGTTCATGTCGATGGCGCCGAGGGACGACGCGCTCAGGGTGATCGGTTTCAGGAACCTCTTCGTCGCGGGGGAGAAGGGAGGGCCGAACGTCGGGATACAGGAGTGCATGGTCACCGGGGCGCTCGCGGGCTACAACGCGGCGCGCGTGGCGTTCGGGTGGGACCCGATGGCCCTCCCGAGGGAGACCGTCATCGGGAGCTTCGTCTCGTTCGTGGGCGAGCAGATGAAGACCGAGAAGGGGCTGACGTCTACCTACTCGATGACCAAACCACCCTTCCGGACTATAATGGGGGAGAAGGGGTGGTGGGCCAAGACTGTGCCGGCGGCCGTCGCCGAGGCCAAGGCGAGGGTCGAGAAGGCCGGCCTGACCGGGATGATGGCGAAGACCCTGGCGCCGGCGCCGAAGCGCCAGGTCGTGGTCACCGCCGAGAGCGGGAAGGAGTAGCCTTCTTGCCGGACGGCGCCATCTTGCTTGCGGCTGCCTTGACGGACTTTACGATGTTGACGTAGCCTGTGCACATGCACAGGTTACCCGACACTCCCTCTCGGATCTCCTCCTCGGTCGGCCTCGGGTTGTTCTTGAGCAGGTCGTAGGTCGCGAGTATCATCCCCGGCGTGCAGTAGCCGCACTGGAGGCCGTGGTTCTCCCAGAAGGCCTCCTGGATGGGGTGGAGCTTCGAGCCCTCCGTCAGCCCCTCGATGGTGAGGAGCTCGGCGCCCTCGGCCTGTTGCGCGAGGACCATGCACGACTTTACGACCCTGCCGTTCAGCATGACGGAGCAGGCCCCGCACCTCCCGACGATGCACCCGATGTGCGTTCCGGTCAGTCCCAGCTCCTCCCTGATGAAGTAGGACAGCAGTGTCCTGGGCTCGGCGCTCCCCGAGACCCTCTGGCCGTTGACCACGAGGTTGACCTGCTTCGAGGCGGCCATGCTCAGGCGCGCTCCAGGC
Source organism: Nitrososphaerales archaeon (assembly GCA_035515635.1). GTDB lineage: Archaea > Thermoproteota > Nitrososphaeria > Nitrososphaerales > Gagatemarchaeaceae > Gagatemarchaeum. The sequence goes on along the minus strand of DATJBB010000004.1, from coordinate 60,927 downwards.
TCAGCCGGACGGCCCTCTCCACGATGACCTTGACCATCTCCCTCTTGTATGCCGCGTCGCCCCTAAGGTCAGAGAAGGGGCTGGAGGCTGCCGAGGCCCTCGCTCCCGCCTCTTCGATGAGGTCGTCGCGGGGCTTCTTCCCCTCGAGGACCTGCTCTGCCCTGGTAGGCCTGATGGGGGTTGGGCCGACGCCGGCCAGGCCGATTCTCACGTCTGCACAGGCGCCGGACTTTAGGGCGATCGAGGACGCCACGCCGACGATCGCAAAGTCGCTCTTTGCCTTTACGAACTTGACGTATGTCCCGCCGCTCCCGGGCGGGAGGAAGGGGACCCTTACCTCGGTGAGGAGCTCCTCCCTCTTGAGGTCGGTGGTGAACATGTCCTTGAAGAAGTCCTTCGCGCCTACGACCCGCTCTCCGCCCTTTCCGGTCGCAACGAACTCCGCGTCGAGGGCCAGCAGCGCCGCGGGTGTGTCCCCGGCCGGGTCGGCGTGGCACGCCGTGCCCCCGATCGTCCCCCTGTTCCTGACCTGCTGGTCGGCCACCACGCTCGTCGCCTCGGCGAGAGGGCCGCAGAACCTCCTGACGAGGGGGGAGAGCGCGACATCGTTGTGGATGGTCATCGCCCCGATGTGGAGGCGGCCCTTGCCCTTCCTGATGTAGCTAAGGCCGGGTATCCTGCCTATGTCGACGACGTCGGGAGGGCTGAAGAGCCTGAGCTTCATCATCGGTATGAGGCTCTGGCCTCCGGCGAGGACCTTGGCCTCGGGTTTCTCCTCGAGTATCTCGAGGGCCTCCGCGACCGTCGCCGGGGAGTGGAGCTCGAAGGACCTCGGGATCATCTTGCGGTTGCGACAGTTAGAAACTAGATATGCGTTTTGAGGAGAAAAGCCGCGAGAGTCCGGGGCCCCCCGGCCCTGGACCCGCGCCGAAAAAACTCGGGAGAGACTAGTTCTGCCTAGGAATCGTCGCGAAGGCGACTGCCTTCTCGTCGACGGCCTTGGAGCCGATGTCTAGGACCTCGTCCACGGTGGAGACGAAGATCTTCCCGTCGCCCACCGACTCTGTCGAGGCGTTCGCTAGGATTGCGTTGATCACGCCCTGTGCGTCGCTGTCCTTGACGAGGATCTCGAGTTTCAGGCGCTTGATGTACTCCTCCTCGTAGGTCCACCTTCCGTGCGCGAGCACGGTCGTGGTCTCCTTCGAGCGTCCCCTTCCGGCGACCTCCTCTACGGTCAGCCCGGCGACGCCTAACCTCTTGAGGGCCGCGTCGACCGCTTGGAACTTGTCCCTTCGGATTATAGCTTCAATCTTCTTCATCGGCTTGTTCGCCTGCGTGGAGGAGAGCAGACAGATACTTAAGGGTTGCTCGAGAAGTTAACAACTGCATTTCGAACTTAAATAGTCTCCAGACGTTCATCCCTCCATAGGAAAATTATTGGATGTTTGTTTAGCGACCCTTTATAGGCTATAAACAAATGTCTGCTAATAAGGGTTCGTGCTACGGCGTTCAGATTCCTTCGTCCGGGTCCGCATCCCGGGAAGGAGAAGATTCGGCCCTCGACCCACCCCGGAGGACGGATGGGATGACGGCCAAGAGCATGAAGGCCGTCGAGAGGAAGTAGACCTGGTGGATGGAGTCGATGAAGCTCGCGACCCAAGGGGCGTCCGCGCGGGCGACCCCGCCGATGAAGATCGTCTGGAGGTCGGCGATGGGGACGCTCCGCGTCAGGAGGTAGAAGGCTACCGCCACGCTCGTGCTGGACCCTGCGAGGAAGAGGGTGACCGCGGTGCCGGAGGCCAGCCCCCTCTTGTTCGGCGGGACCGAGTTCATGACCGAAGCCCGGTTCGGCGACTGGAAGAGCCCTATCCCGATGCCTATCAGCGTGAGAGGTACAGCCATCTGCCAGAAGCCTATCGTCCTGCCTATGGTCGAGAGGATCAGGAAGCCCGCGCTTGAGACTAGGAGGCCGGCTGTGGCGAAGAGCCTCGGCCCATACCTGTCCGAGAGGAGCCCGCTCGCAGGACCAGAGATGGCGATCGTAGCGGAGAGGGGGAGGAGGAAGATGCCAGCGTGCAGGGGGTCGAACTGCATCGAGGGTCCCTGGAGGTAGAAGGTCAGGACGATTGTGACCGCCCCTCTCGCCATGGAGTTTAGGAAGCTGGCGAGGCTCCCGGCGGTGAAGAGCTTGACCCCGAAGAGCGAGAAGTCGAGCATGGGTTGCTCAGTCCGCCTCTCGATGAAGAAGAAGGCGACGAGGAGAAGGAGGCCCGCGCCCGTCAAGACCACGAACTCCTGGAGGGTCATCGCCGACACGGACTCGAGGGTGATGGCCACTATGAGGGAGGTTAGCCCGGCCGCGAAGGTGATGTTTCCTGGGACGTCTATCTTCTGCCCCTTCGTTATCGTCGCCAGCTCCTTGAGCCTCAGGTGCGACCAGAGGGTGGCGAAGAGCCCGATCGGGATGTTGACCCAGAATATCGACCTCCATCCCGCGACCGTGGTCAGGACGCCCCCGAGCACAAGGCCGACGAGCGAGCCGATCACTATCGAGACCTGGTTGATGCCCAGGGCCTTGCCGCGCTCGTCCTCGGGGAAGGCGTCCGTGATCATGGCCCCGCTGTTGGAGAAGAGGAAGGCCGAGCCGACCCCCTGGAGGAGCCTGAAGGCTATGAGCTGCTCCCCTGTCTGGGCGAGGCTGCAGAGGGCCGACGCCGCGGTGAATATCGCGAACCCGAGCGTGTAGAGCCTGACCCGGCCGAACATGTCCGAGAGCCGGCCGAGGTTGACCAGGAGCGAGCCCGTGACGAGCTGGTACCCGAGCAGGACCCAGAGGAGGTCGAGGAACGAGGTGGCCTTGAGCTCCCTCGAGATGGTCGGGATGGCGATGAGGACTATGTTGGTGTCCAGGGAAGCCATCAGCGAGCCGAGAGTCGTGTTGGAGAGGACGACCCACTTGTACTGCAAGCTCGCTTACTCCAAGCCCCGTAGCCTGAAGCGGCCAGGGGCGATGCGGGATAAAGCTAGTGAAAAGTCGGTCGACCTCTCGGCGGCGGCTGGATTTAATATCCCGGAGCGCCGAGTCGAGCCGCCTTGTCGGTGCTCGCCTTTGTGATGATGAACGTCAAGGTCGGGACGGACAGGGACTCGGTCGCCAGGCTGAGGAAGCTAGAGGGCGTGAAGGAGGTATACGAGGTCTACGCGGTCTACGACATCGTCGCGCTGGTCGAGGCCAAGGACATGGCCGAGCTCAACCAGATAGTCAACACCGAGGTCAGGAAGATAGAGACCGTCACCAGCACCAACACCATCATCGCAGAAAAGGCCTAGGGCCTGGCGACCTTATTAGACACCGGGCGCGCCTTTCTTTCGGTGGCGTAGTTGCGGCGAGTCGGCCTCGGGATGGGCCTGATCGTTACGGTCCTCGTCCCGGTCGCGCTGCTCCTCTTCAACGTCCTCAAGTTCTCCCAAGCGGTCTCGGCGATATTCCTCCTCAGTGGGCTGTGGGTGCTCGTATTCGGCGCGACGATGGAGGCGAAGGACGAGAGGCTCTACTACTCAGGGTCGGGGATAGTGGTGGCGATACTCTCGACCTTCTACTTCATCGCCTTCCAGTACACGGTCGGGCTCGAGGTGGTGGCGATAGTCGTCCTCGCCATAGCTTCTACTCAGCGGAAGACGTAGGGGATCAGGAATCGGAGACGAAGGGCCCCATGTCGGCCCTTCTTCGCCTGTCTCTTGCTAGCACCGAGACGAGGGCGGCGACGATCCCGAGTACCAGAGTCCCCATCGAGGCCAAGACGAGGTACGAGTACGACGACGTCGCGGAGACCGCGCTGGGGGAGTCGACCACCACGGAGGTCGTCGGCTTGGAGGCTGGGCCTCCCTGCCACGAGCCGAACGAGTAGAGGAATAGGGACGGCGTGGCCTGGAGGGTGACGTTGGCAGAGGGCGGGACGTACACCACCTGGGTCGACCCGGCGTGGACGGTCCCGGACCCGGACGGGGAGGAGTACGCGACGTTGGTCTTGGCGTCGGCCGAGATCGAGAGCTGGACGTAGAAGACGGCGCTTTCGTTGAGAGGGCCAGAGAACCTCAGGTAGACCGAGGAGTTGGTGCCGGAGTACGCCCCCGCACCGGAGCCCACCCACCTCTCGAACTGCCATCCCTGGTTGGAGGAGGCGACGACGTTGGTTGTGCTCCCGGCGTCGACCCAGACCCCCGTCTGGAAGGGCGCGTCGGAGCCAACGGGGACAACGCCGGCGGCGGGAGGCAGGGGGAGGGAGACAGAACCGGCGCTGTTGTCGTTGCCTCCGAGGAAGACCTGGTACTGGTGGGTGTAGGTCGCGCCGACTGACTGCTCCGGGCTGTCAACGACCCCGGTCGTCGCGCTCCCAGATTCGACCCACCTCTCCAGCGACGACCCGTTGATCGTCCCGGTCAGGGAGTAGGAGCTTCCGGCGTCGAACCAGTAGGTCGTCTGGTCGACCGACAGGGGGGAGGTCGTCGCGCTCCCCAAGCTCTCTGACGTTATCTCGGGAGCGGTTGGCAGCGTCCCTCCTCCCACCACGAGGTAGTCGGCCGAGACCTGGAACTGGTGGTAGAGCTGGATCGGGCTTGGAATCCCGTCGGGGGAGTCGACCGGCCATGACTGCCCGCCCCCCGGCGCCCACTGCTCTCCGGCCGCCCCCGAGACGGGCCCCGCGATGCTGGCGGTCGTGCCCACGATCGCGAAGACCACGGTAGGGCTGGTGCCGAGGGCCTGGGTCGCCTGGGCGGGGGAGGAGTTCGCCGAGGCTGATGCTGGCGGGACGAGGTACACCAGCTCCGGGGGCGAGGAGGAAGGGAGCGACCCGCCTCCGACCACCCGGTACGACACCGTCTCCTGGACGAGGTGGTAGTAGGCGTAGGTTGCGTTGGAGCCGGCCTTGAACGTCACGGAGGTTACGAGCGAGTTGCCCGCCTCCCCGAAGCCCCACCTCTCGTACGGGCTGGAGCCGGTCGCGTTTATCGATAGTGTCACCTGCGTGCCTGGGTCGGCCTCGATGAGGGTGGGGGACCCGGCGTCGAGCGAAGCGGCCTGCTGCAGGCCGGCGAGCGTGTAGGCGGCGACGAAGCCCGGCGAGGCGGTGTCAGAGGTTGCGGAGTCGAGGGTGACGGTCGAGGAGGCCGAGTTGATTTGCCCCGTGATGAACTGGTGGGCGGAGCCGTACATCGTTATCCCGTGGGAGGCGAAGGGGAAGATCTGGTCGGTTGTCGTGAACTGGACGGGGCCCTGGGTCTGGTTGATGAAGAGCGGCGAGTTTGGCGTGCTGGTGTCGAACTCGTCGATCCACATCCAGGCCGAAGAGAGGGCGAAGCCCGAGTCGGTGTAGGTCACCTTGCCGACGTTGCCCGAGAACGGGACGACGTGGTACCACTCGGTCATCAGGCCGGAGAAGTAGCCGTTGGAGTTGGAGGGGTTGGAGTCGGTCCCGACGAATGTCGTGGCGCCCTCGCTCGAGAAGGTCGCCTTGGCCGTCGCGCCGGTGTTCCAGTCCTGGGCGAGCATCTGGGCTGTGCCCGCCGAGAATGTCAGGCTGAGGAGGACGTTGTCGCCGGAGTGGACGGCCTTGGAAAACCCGACGAGGCCCGCCCCTCCGTTGGAGGGGAAGACAGACTTGCCGCCGGTCCCGAAGACCTCGTAGCTGAACCCGAAGGTCGGGTCGTATGTCCCGCTCGAGCTCGGCCAGTGATAGGAGATGCCAGCCTGATACCAGTAGCCCGTGGAGGAGAGCCCGTTGATGAGGTAGGCGGGGCCGTAGCCGTCCGCGTCGGTCTGGGCGAGGGCGGTCACGTTGTAGGTCAGGGCGGTCTGCGACTGGGTGAACGTCATCCCCATCTGCTCGTCGTAGTTCGGGTTCAGGGCGGGGGCGAGGGGGGCCCCCGACTGGGCGGAGGAGAAGCCCATCGAGGCCGGGTGGGGCGAGAGGTCGACGTGGGAGGCGGGCGCAGGCGGCCCGAGAGAGGGGGCCAAAGGGAGGAGGATGAGGGCCGCGACGAAGGGGACGGGCCACCCCCTCCGCTGGGGGCCGAAAATCATCAACTTCCTTCCCAGATTAGAGGACAAAGGACACTCTTAAGGTTCGCCTAGCTTTCGTCGGGGTCTTTGCGGGACAGCTCAATAGAGTGTGTCCATCGCTAGCCTCTCCTCGTCGGAGAGGCGCTTTGCCGCCTCGCTCTTCGGGAAGAACTCGCGGACCACCTTCCCGTCCCTGACGGAGTAGACCCTGTCGCACCTCGCCACGACGAGCGGGTCGTGGGTGACCAGGATGAAGGTGACCTTCTTCTCCTTGCGGAGGGTCCAGATCAGGTCCATAAGCGCCTTCGCCGACTTGGAGTCGAGGTCGCCCGTCGGCTCGTCCCCGAGGATCAGCGCGGGGTCGTTCGAGAGGGCGCGCGCCACCGCCACCCGCTGCTGCTCCCCTCCGCTCAGCTCCGCGGGCATGTGCTTTGTCCTGAGGGAGAGCCCCACGGTCCCCAAGAGCTCGGACGCATGGTTGGCGCGCTCCTCCTTCGAGAGTCCGGCGAGGCCCATGGGGACCTCGACGTTCTCGAGCGCGTTGAGGGTCGATATCAGGTTGTAGAACTGGAAGACGAAGCCGATGGTCTTGAGCCTGTACTCGGACAGGCGGCCGTCGTCGAGGCCCCCGAGGTCGACGCCGTTGACGACGACCTTGCCGTGGGTCGGCCTGTCAAGGCCTCCGATGACGTTGAGGAGGGTTGTCTTGCCCGAGCCCGAGGGCCCGATTATCCCGATTATCTCGCCGCGCGCGATCGTCAGGGTGACCCCGTCGAGGGCGGTGACCGAGAGCCTCCCGCGCTTGTACTTCTTGCTCACGTCGACGACCTGGACCACGACTGGCCTCCCGTCGGGGGCTGCGGCCGCCTTGTCCGCGGGCTTCTCGCCGTCGACCTTGGCAGAGGCGCTAGACATGGCGGAGTGCCTCCACGGGGTCCATCCTCGAGGCGCGCCACGCAGGGTAGATCCCCGAGAGGAGCCCCACGACCACGCCCAGGCCGAAGCTCAACGCTATGGTGCTCAGCGTAACCCTCGGGGTCAGGGCCCCCCGGAAGAAGCCTCCGAGGGCTCCGCCGCCGGCCGTGGCGGAGCTCGCCGCGCCCGTGACGTAGGGGAGGGCGAGGCAGATTGAGACGCCTATCGCCACCCCGATGACGCCCCCTATCACCCCGATGAGGAAGGCCTCGCTCATGAACATGGACATCACCTGTCCCTTCTTCGCCCCTATCGCGCGGAGGGCGCCTATCTCGCGCGTCCTCTCGGTTATTGACATCATCATGGTGTTGACCACCCCGAACCCGCCGGCGAGGAGGGCGGCGAGGCCGATTATCGTGAAGAAGGTCGTGAGGGTCCCGGCCAGGGTCGCCGCCGGTGCGGTGAACGTCGATGGCGCCACGACCGAGACCCCCGGCAGGGAGGCCGTTATCTCGGAGGAGACTTGCTGGACCTCCTGCGGGTACGTCGCCTTGACGTAGACCTCGGAGATCAGCCCCGCCCTGTTCGTCAGCGCCTGCGCGGCGGAGAGAGGTATGTAGGCGAACCTCTCCCCGAAGGCGTTGCCCGTCGAGTAGATTCCCACGACGGAGAACTCGGTGACGCTGGTGCTGTTCGGGCCGACCCCGACGACCGAACCAACCGAGAGGTCGAGGTTGGCGGCCAGGGTCTGGCCGACTACTATCTGGTTGCCGGCGGCGGTCGAGTTGGAGAGCGTCGAGCCGTTGACTATGTTCAGCCCCCCGGTGGCCTTTCCGTAGGTCAGCGGGTCTACGCCCGTGAGGAAGGCAGCGTCGCCGCCGACGTAGCCGGTCGACGAAAGGGTGGGGGATGCCACGGCGACGCCGGTGAGGTTCCCGATCGAGTCGACTATGGACTGGTCGAGGGTGTCCGAGGAGCTGAAGAGGGCGCCGACAGCGGAAGCGGCTCCGCCGCCGCCCCCGCCGAAACCGCCGCCCCCTCCGCGGAACCCTCCGAAACCACCCCCGCCGCCGAACCCACCGAAGCTCGAGGGGGCGGCCGTCCTGCCGGTGGCGTTGACCACCGTTATCTGCGCGGGTGACAGCGTATTGATGAGGGCGGTGGCTCGGGCAGAGGTCCCTGTGGTGAGCGAGAGGAGGACGAGGATCAGCGCGACGCCGATCACTATGCCGGAGACCGTGAAAGCAGTCCTGAGCCTGCGCCTCCGCAGGCTCTTCATCGCCATTCCCATCGAGGAGGACATTTTTCGGGCACCGGTTCCGGATGACTTGCCGCGGGTGGAGCCACTTCGGACTCCCTATGATATATAATGGGATTGGTGCGGTCCCCTATGGGAGGCGGCGTGAAGCCCGAGGGCCGGCCTGATGTCGTCGTGAGGAGGGCGACCCTCGGCGACATCGAACAGATGGCGACGAACATGCAGCTTGTCGCCGACGAGGGGAGGTACCTGTGGGTGGAGAAGGTCACGGAGGAGACGAAGGGGATGCTGAAGAGGATGATAGAGGACAAGGGCTGCCTCGCCCTTGTCGCGGAGGCGGGGCGGGGGCGGCAGAGGAAGCTGGTCGGAAGCCTGACCCTCGGGAGGTACGGCCAGACGGTCAAAAAGTCGCAGCACGTCAGGGTCCTTGCGATGCTCGTCATCGGCGGCTACAGGGATATGGGGATCGGGTCGAAGCTGATGGAGGAGTCGGTGAGGTGGTCGAAGCGGCAGCCCGGGGTGGAGAAGGTCATTCTTGGCGTGTTCTCCAACAACGGGAGGGCGCTCGGGCTCTACGAGAAGTTCGGGTTCAAGGTCGAGGGCGTGAGGAAGGACCACTACTACATCGACGGGAAGCACGAGGACGAGATCGATATGGCGCTCTTCGTGAAGGGCCCGAGGGCTTGACCCGAGAGAACGTTTAAACTCGAAGAATGGCCCGAAGGGAAGGATGCCCGGGCTGCGGGTCGAGGGCCTCCTGAAGAGGTACGGCGACGTCGTGGCGGTCGACGGCGTCTCGGTGGACTTTGGCAAGGGGACGCTCACGACCCTGCTCGGGCCGAGCGGATGCGGGAAGACGACGACGCTCAGGTGCATCGCGGGGCTGGAGAGGCCAGACAACGGCACGATAACGATAGGCGGGGTCACGGTCTTCGGCGAGGGGGTCGACGTCCCACCGGAGAAGAGGAAGATCGGGCTCGTCTTCCAGTCCTACGCGATCTGGCCGCACATGAACGTCTTCGACAACATAGCGTTCCCCCTCAAGGTGAGGCACGCGTCGGGCACGGAGATCGGGGAGAGGGTCAGGAGGGTGATGGACATGGTCCAGCTCTCGGGCCTGGGCACGAGGGCGGCGACCCAGCTCAGCGGGGGGCAGCAGCAGAGGGTGGCGCTCGCGAGGGCGCTCGTCTTCGACCCGGAGGTGCTCCTCCTCGACGAGCCCCTGAGCAACCTCGACACGAGGCTGAGGGACATTGTGAGGGTCGAGCTGCGGGAGATCCAGAGGTCGCTCGGGATAACGACGGTCTACGTGACCCACGACCAGTCGGAGGCGCTCTCCATCTCGGACGAGGTCGCGGTGATGAAGGCGGGCAAGGTGGTGGCGCTCGGCCCGCCAAGGGAGGTCTACTCGAGGCCCGGGCTCGGGTTCGTCGCTTCCTTCGTGGGCAGGGCGAACATCGTCCCGGGCAGGCTCGCCTCGGCGAGCGGGAGGGACGCGGTCGTCTCGACGGGGTTCGGGGACGTGGCCTGCGTCCTAGGGGGAGGGGAACCGCCCGAGCCGGGGGACCGGGTCCTCCTGACGGTAAAGCCGGAGAGCGTGGTCGTGAGCCCTGACGGGGGGGAGGGGGCGAACGCCTTCGAGGGGAGGGTGGAGTTCACCTCGTTCTTCGGGGCGTTCTCCGAGGTCCTGGTCTCGGTAGGGCGCGAAGGTGGGGAGAGGCAGAGGGTGAGGGCTGTAAGAGCGTCGGAGGGGACCTCGTTCGCGGACGGGCAGAGGGTCTCCGTCCTATTCCCGGCGCAGAGCTGCTTGGCGATGGCGGACGACGGGACGGTGGACCGCTACTCGCTCCCACCCGGCAGTTAGTTTAGACTAGACCAACCCTTAAATGAAAGACAGGCCTCGAAAAGGCCATGCGAACTCGTCGTGGGATCTCCCCCATCGCCGCGGCCGGGGCCGTTGTTGTGATTGTGATCGTGCTGGTAGGAGCGTTCATCGTCCTGTCGTCTTCATCGTCCAGCACCACTACGAGCTCCTCGACCTCGACCACATCGACGACGACCAACAGCAGCTCCACCACCTCGAGCTCCTCGACGACCAGCTCCACGACGTCGACGACCAGTTCAACCTCGACGTCCTCGGTCGACCCAGACGCGGCAATCTACCAGCTCGCCCTCAAGGAGGGGAGCGTGACGGTCTACGGGAGCCCGACGGCGCAGCAGTTCGCCAACATAACGACCGCGTTCAACGCCAAGTACCCGGGCATCACGGTGAACTACGTCAACCTCCAGCCGCCGCAGGCGACCCCGAGGATCAACTCCGAGCTCGCGACGCAGGGGTACAGCGCCGACATGGCGCTCCAGGCCGCGACGGCAGTCTACCCTCTAGAGCAGCAGGGCGACGCGATGCCGTACGTCTCGCCCTACACGAGCCAGTTCCCGAAGGCGGTCCTCGACCCGCTCAACCAGAGCACCCCGATTATCGAGCTGGCGCTGGGCTGGGCCTACAACACCCAGATGATAGCGGCCGCCAACGTCCCGACGACCATGGCCCAGGTGGCCAACGCACAGTTCGCCGGCGAGGTCGTGATGAACGACCCGACGACGGGGACTGCGTTCACCCAGTACTGGGCGTCGCTCGCCCTGGCGCTGGGCAACTCCACGGTCTACACCTTCCTCCAGAACCTAAAGGCGGCGGTCAACCCTGTCATCCTCCCCACCACGACCAGCTGCGCGACGGACGTCGCGAGCGGGGCGCACGCGATATGCCTGGGTGCATACATGCAGGAGGCGGCCCCCGACATCCAGGCCGGGTCTCCCGAGAAGTTCCTGAACATCACTGGCCTCCCGCTGATGATAACGCCGTCCAACGCGATGCTCATCAAGAACGCTCAGCACCCCAACGCAGCGAAGCTCCTCGCGGACTTCATGGCGTCGCCCGCTGGCCAGACGGCGTGGGGGAACGTCAACGTCAGGACCCCGGTCAGCCAGGCGGTGACCGCGACGTGGAGCCTGACCTCGGAGCTCAAGAACTTCGACCCGGGCGCGGGGCCCCAGATCTACTTCCCCACGCCGACGGTGGCTGCGACGGCGACAGCCTGGGCGTCTACCTTTACCTTCCTAAAGTCGTAAGCTGACGGCGGGATGAGCGCGCCAGGCCAGCGGTCGAGGCTGGGCGGCCTCCCCGGCGTCGCGCTGGTGGTCGGGGTCGCCGTCCTCGGCGTCTTCATCGTCTACCCCGTCGCGTTCACCCTTCTGAGCAGCTTCTGGAGCGGGGAGCCCGGGCTCCCGGGGCACTACACCCTCGCGAACTACGCGACCCTCCTGGGGAGCGGGGTGACCTACGCCACGGTGGTCAACACCTTCGTCCAGGCGGGGAGCTCGGCGCTCATCGGCGTGGGGATGGGGACGCTGCTCAGCGTCATCACCGTGAGGACGGACACGCCCCTCAGGAGGGCGCTCTTCTACCTCCCGTACCTGCCCCTGGCGTTCCCCGTCCTGGTGGCGAACCAGGCCTGGATCTACCTGTTCGAGGAGAGGGTCGGCCTGATGAACATCCTCTTCGGCGACCTGGGGCTCTCGAAGACGACGTTCAACATCTACAGCTGGCCGGGGATGGTCTTCGCCAGCGCGATGGCGCTCACCCCGATCTGCTACCTCATCATCTCCGCCGCGATGAAGAACATGGACGCCACCCTTGAGGAGGTGAGCAGGGCGTCGGGGTCTGGGGTGAGGGACACGCTCCTCAGGGTGTCCCTGCCGCTGATGTCGCCGAGCATACTCTCGGCGTTCCTGCTGTCTTTCACCCTCTCGGCAGGCTCGTTCGAGACCCCGACGATGATCGGGATACCCGCGGGGATCAGCGTGATGATGTCGTCGGTCTACGACAACGCGGACGCTGTCTCCCCTCCGAACTACTCGGCGGCGAGCACGGAGTCGGTCCTCCTCCTGGCGATAATCATGGCGACGGTGTACCTCTACAACAGGTCGCTGAGGAGGTCGAGGAGGTTCGAGGTGGTCTCGGGCAGGGGCTACTCGGGCGGGAGGGTCCTCGCGCTGGGCAGGTGGAGGTACCTCGCCGTCGCGGTGATGGTCGGGTACCTGGTGCTCTCGACGGCGCTCCCGGCGTTCACGATCGTCGTCCTCTCGCTGGTGCCCATCTGGCTCCCGAACGCGCTGTTCGCCCACCTCAGCTTCAAGAACTACCAGTTCCTCCTGTCGAGCGCCTCGGGCGCGTACCCCGCGCTCCTCAACAGCCTCGTCACCGCGGTCGTCGCGGCCTCGGTGATCACGGTCGTGGCCCTGGCCGTCCTCTTCGTCTCACGCAGGACGAGCGTGCGAGGGAGGGGGCTCCTCGAGGGGCTGGCGATGTTCCCGATCTCCATGCCGTCGCTGGTCATCGGGTTCGGGCTCCTGTGGGCGTTCCTCACCATCAAGACAGGCCTGTACGGGACGCTCGGCGTGATGGTCATCGCCCTCTCGGTAGCCCTCCTCCCCCAGGGGGTGAGGGCGCTGAGCGGCGGGGTGATCCAGATACAGACCGACCTCCAGGAGGCCGCGAGGGCGTCGGGGGCGAGCGTCGGCTCGACGGTGAGGCGCATCTTCTTCCCCCTGGTCAGGTCGAGCCTGGTAGCCGCCTGGCTCTACGTCTTCATAGGAAGCTTCACGGCGCTGGGGGCGGTCCTCTTCCTCGGGGGAGTCCACAACCAGCTCTTCTCCATCTTCCTGTGGAGCCTCTACTCCAGCGGGAACCTCGGCGCCTCGGAGACATTCGCGGCGGGTTGCGTCCTCCTCCTCGTGATCATGGTGGCGGCCATCACGGCGATGGTCCTCCTCCAGAGGAGGCTCGAGAGGGGTGCCAGGACCGAGGCCGTCTACTGAGCGCTAGGGGCCGTCTCGCGCATCCTTTTGACCAGCGGGGCGTCGACGTCGACCCCGGTCCGGCGGAGGAGCAGGACGACCGCGCCGAAGGCGGGCCGGAGCTTGGGCTCGACCACGTGGGCCTTGGGGACGGAGGCGTGTATCGCCTTGACGAGGGGGCCGAGGATTGGCTCGCCTGCGTTGAAGACGCCGCCGTTGAGCGAGACGCCGAGCTTCGACCTCGTCATCTTCAGCTTCGAGGCGGCCACCACCACCAGCTCGGCGAGGATCTCGCCCTTCTCGCGGAGGATCGCCCGGGCGACGGGGTCGCCCGCTCTCGCCGCCTCGCCCGCCACGCTGGAGAGGGAGGCGACCTCGGACACCGACATCTGCTCGGCGTAGACCCTCGCGATTATTCCCTGGGGCTCGTCCACCCGCATCCTGGCCATTATCATCCTGAGGAGCTTTGTCTTGGGGCCTCGGCCGTCGTAGTCCCTCATCGCTGCGTAGAGGGCGTCCCTCCCGATGTCGTAGGCGCTGCCCCTGTCGTCGACGATGTGCCCCCAGCCCCCGACCCTGACCATCCTCCTCCCGGCGGAGGTCTGCGCGGCGGCGACGCAGCCCGTCCCGGCGATGAGCGTCACACCCGGCTCGTCCACGAAGGCGCCGGTGACCGCGGTCCTCCAGTCGTTGACGACCAATGGGTCGGACTTGGTGAGGCCCATCGAGCGTATCGCGTCTGTCATCAAGGACATGTCCTTGGGGGAGTCGAGGCCGGCGAGCCCGAAGCACGCCTCGACGTCAGGCGCCTGCATCCCGGACTGGGCGAGCGCGCCATCGAAGGCGGACCTCAGGGAGGAGACGGCGCTCGGGAGGCCGACGTCGTGGAAGTTGGAGCGGGCGCCCGACCCCGAGCCGAGGAACCTGCCGCTCTCGTCGCACAGGACGCAGGTGGTCCTCGTCCCGCCTCCGTCGAAGCCTGCGTAGAGCGTCGCCATACCTAGGCCGCCTCCACGTACTTGCCCGGGTTCATGATCCCCTCGGGGTCGAAGAGCTTCTTGATCCCCTTCATCAGCCTGAGGGACTCGGTGGCGTCGTGGGCGGCCATCTGCTCCCTGAGGAGCCCGGCCTTCTGCGTCCCCACGCCGTGCTCCCCGGTTATCGAGCCGCCCATCGCTATGCCGTACCTGCATATCTCCTCGAAGGCGCGGAGGGCGGCGGCGCGGCTCTTGGGGTCGGCCTGGTCGTAGAGGATGCAGGGGTGGACGTTGCCGTCGCCCGCGTGGCCGTTGACCAGGATCCGGAGGCCGTGCTTGGCGGCTGTCTCCTTGACCTTGGAGAGGTAGTCGCCAAGCTTCTCGATGGGGATGGAGACGTCCTCGACCTGGACGGCCTGGCCGAGGCCGCGGATGGCCAGGTACGCCATCGCCCTGACCTGGTAGAAGGCCTCGGCCTCGTCGTCGTCCTTCGCCACGAGGACCTTCCCGGGGCGGTGGCGGCCGAATATCTCCATGGCCGCCGGGAGGGAGGGCTCCTCGACGTCGACGATCAGGGTGGCCTCGGCCTCGTCCTGCCCGGAGCCCATGGTCTTGTTGAGGGCTTGGATGGTCTCCCTGTCGAGGAACTCGAAGATGTGGGGCATTATCTTGGCGGCCTTGAGCTCGCATATCGCCTCGGTGGCGGAGCGCCAGTCGTCGAAGGTGAGGAGGAGGCGCCTGGGCTTGGAGGCGGGGATGGGGATGATCTTGAGGCAGGCCTCGGTCACCACCGCGAGGGTGCCCTCGCTGCCCACCACGAGGTGGACGAGGTCGAAGCCCGCCCTGTTCTTGGCGAGCGGCTCACCGAGGTTGGCGGCCCTGCCGTTGGGGAGGACGACCCGGAGCGAGACCACCCAGTCCTTGACGGTGCCGTACTTGACGCACCGAAGCCCGCCGGACCCCTCGGCGACGGCGCCGCCCACCGTGCAGAGGGAGCTGCTGGCCGGGTCCGGCGGGAAGAAGAAACCGTCCTTGGCGAGGCGCTTGTTCAGGTCCTCGAGGGTGATGCCGGCCTGGGCTCGGACGTACCAGTTGACCGTGTCGACCTTGAGGACGGCGTCCATCCTCCTCGTGTCGAGGATTATGGCGCCCTTGGAGACCGCCGCGCCGGTGAGGCTACTGCCGGCACCCCTGGGGACCAGGGGGATTCCTCGTCTCGCCGCCACGGCGACTATCTTCCTCACCTCCGCTTCGGAGCCCGGCCTGACCACCACGGCTGGCGTCGCGCGGTAGCCGGCCATGTCCTCGGAGTACTCGCCGAACTTCTTTTCGTCAGAGACGACGTTCTCGGTTCCGCTTATCCTAGCGAGGTCGGCCCCGAGCCCGCCTGAAGCCCTCCGCTTGGGCGTGCCAGACACCCCCTATGCGAATATCCCCAGGACGGCGTCGTCGGCGAGGGCGACCGCGTAGCCCGCGATCCCCCGGATGTCCCTGAGGATGAGCGAGAGGCGGTATGCGTTCTTCTCCTCGTAGGAGGCGGGGAGCTTGAACCCGCTCTCGTAGAGCTGCCTGACCTGCGGCATCTTCAGGAAGACCGCGTTTGCAGAGGCGATGTCCCTCGAGAGGAGGGCCTTCAGCGCGAGGGACTGCATCTCGGCGGTGGCCTTCGCCATCCTCTGCACGACCGACACGTAGTCGCGGTCTGGCCTCTGGGTCAGGGCGGCGACGTGCTGCCCCACCCACATCGAGTAGTAGGCTATCCTCCCGAGCTCCCTCGTCGCTATCGTCATCACGATGACCTGGGAGACGTCGTCGAGGTTCATCTCCTCCCTGAGCTGCCTGCTCTTCGCCGCCTGGAAGGCGAGCCTCATCATCAGCCTGTATGTCTTGGTGCTGTCCGCGCCCCTGGCGAAGGCGTCCTTCGCGAGGGCCGAGTCCCCCGCGTCGAGGGCGGTGACCGCGTCCCTCAGGACGGCGGCGGAGGTCGCGGAGAACCTCTCTATGGTCTCGAGGAGGCTGAACTTGGCGGGGTCTATCAGGTTGATTAGGTCGACGTGGTCGGAGTAGTCCTCGGAGACCTCCACCCCCATGATCCCCTCGATGGTCTGCCTGACCATCTGCCTGTGCCTGGGCTCCATCTTGTTGCTCGAGGAGAAGACGCGGGTCACGTCGTTCCCCTGGATGTACGAGGCGGTTATGGCGAGGTCGAGGAACCTCTGGTCCTTCAGCTGGTCGATGTCTATGGTTCTCGAGTGAGCCTCGTGCCTCGAGGTGGTCGGGGTGATTACGAGGCTCCCCTCGTCCAGCTCGGTCGAGACGAGGTCCCCCTTTTTGAGGTTGAGCCGCTCGACCCACTCCTTGGGCACCGTCACCATGAACGTGCCGCCGGCCGTAGACTGCATCTTTCGGACTTGCACGATGGCGCTATTTTCGCCGTGGATTATAAAATAATCGTAGAAATATGTTTTCTACATGTTTTCTGTATAAATCGATATCTATGGATATAATGTACGAAGTGTATGCAAATCCTTAAGACCATCGGACGGGAAATTCACTGCAATGAATGCTCAACTCGACGGGAAGCTGAAGACGACGGAGCGGCAGCCCACCGAAGAGGAGAAGGCGGCGCTTCGGGCCAAGGCCGCAGTCTACGCGTTGCTGAACAGGCCATCTCCGCCTTTCTAGACAAGTTCCGCCTTCGCAGCGACAGAGCTACCTTGCTAGTACTCCCTTTGGTAGCACGGCCATGATGTCGGGGTGCTTCTTCCTTATCGACTGCTCCGAGAGGGGAAAGAGGCCGCTCCTAATCGCTCTCCTGACGTTGTACCTGATGAACTGTTTGTACTTCGTGTCGCCGATGTAGGCGAGGACAGCCTCGGTGGCGGTCGCCTCGTCCATCCCCTTGACCGTGGTGAAGTACGGGGCGAGTATCAGCCAAATCACGCGGTGCCTCCCGTCTGTGATAGGGTGCTCGAGGAGGCGCTTGATGTAGTCGAACTGGTTCTGCTGGCGGGGAGGCGGCCGGGGGACGAGCGGCCGGAACTCCTCGACCAGCCCCTGGACGAACTCGGGGACAGGAGCGGACCTCAGCGCCCTCATGCCCGAGGTCATCAGGCCCTGGACGAGCGCGGCGAAGAGGTCTCTGACGTCGTTGACTGTGAGGTAGACCTGCCCGCCGGAGAGGCGCTGGTTGACCAGCTTCCACCTGGCCTCTCTCGTCAGCTCGTACTCGGTGGCGACCTCGACGTAGTTCTGGAAGGGACAGGTTATCACCGTCCGGCTCCCTCCGCCCCGCTGTGCCTCCGAATCGAACCTCAGCTCGAGGCCGGCCGCCTCCTTGAGGAGGGCGGCCATCTGCGCGGTGGGCTCCTTGATGAAGAAGGTCTTGGCGCGGGCGGCCTCTGTCCTGGAGAGAGCGAAGGTGAGGAAGGGCTCGTTCTTCGAGGCGAGGACGGCGACGAAGTAGCTGTAGAACTCGATGACGTCCTCGGGGCTCTTGGTGTCCTTGCTCCACCTGTCGTAGGACTCGTAGTTGAGCTTCCGGACGTTCTGGACGTCGAAGTTTGGGTTCTTGATCGCGAGGTTGACCCGGTACTTGGCCTGGGCGAGGATGGGCTTGTAGACAGACTGGACGACCTCGTCGAGGGGGTAGGCGAGGAGGAAGTCCCTTGCGGACCTGAGGAAGGGGTACTTCACGAGCTTGGGGTCTACGTTCAAGACTAGCCTCGGTGCTTCTTTCACGTCCGCCGCGGATGGTGATATGTATTGTTCTGGGGCCTGCCCCCTCGCGCTCAAGCCGAGTACGCGGAGACACTCCAGGCGGGGTATTATCCCCCGATGTCGCCGGGTGGAAACCCTTTACGCCACGACGCCGTGGTCGCGCCCGGTGCGCCATGGAGGAACCCGGCCCGGTCTCGTCGTTCCTCACCGAGCTCGTCGAGCCCTGGTATCTGTCGCTCTCTGACCCTGCGGGGAGCCAGGCGACCGCCCTGCGCGGCCTGCTCCAGGGCTACGCCGAGACCGAGT
This sequence comes from Nitrososphaerales archaeon, assembly GCA_035515635.1. Taxonomy (GTDB): domain Archaea; phylum Thermoproteota; class Nitrososphaeria; order Nitrososphaerales; family Gagatemarchaeaceae; genus Gagatemarchaeum. The sequence goes on along the minus strand of DATJBB010000004.1, from coordinate 42,833 downwards.
ACGGCAAGAGGTTCGGGGCAGGCTCGATCGAGGGCATCGGCGACTATCAGCGCAGGTTCCCTGTCGTCAGGTACTCCGACCTCGTCCCTCTGCTAGACAGGGTCAAGGCCGGGGAGTACCGCGCGCTGCTCCCTGAGCCTCCCTCGCGCTGGGTGATGACGAGAGGAACGACGGGCAGGTCCAAGGTCATCCCTGCGACGGAGACCCACCTTTCACTGATCCTGTCGTTGGGGGCGAGGGCGATAGTCAACTTCGCGATCAAGAGGGACCCGAAGGTATTGGAGATGAACGTCCTCAACCTGAACTTCCCGTCCGAGGTGGCCTCGATGGTCACCGGCAAGGGGACGGAGACGTACGGATACAGCTCGGGGACGTACGCGAAGCTCAACCCCTCCTTGGGGCCCACCACCCTCGTCCCCGCCCAGGAGGAGATTGATGCGCTCGGGGGCGGGGTAGGCCGGGCGGACTGGCGGAGGCGGTTCGAGCTGGTCTACCAGCGGGCCAGGGACCGTCCGGTCGGGAGCGTGATGGGGGTGACCCAGGTGATCGAGTCGTTCGCCAGGTACGTACGTTCCGAGCACAGAGTCAAGCCCGCGGAGCTCTGGAGGATGCGCGGGCTCTTCTGCACGAGCGTCGCGAAGATCCAGACGGACTATGCGCCCGTGCTCAGGCGGGCTTACGGGGAGGGCGCCTCGGTGGTGGAGATGTACACGGCCACGGAAGGCGTGTTCGCCCAGCAGCTCGACGAGCGCCCCTACGTCTGCCCCAACTACGACGCGTTCGTCTTCGAGGTCTCGACGAGGGGCGGGAAGGTCAAGCTCCTTCACGAGCTCCGGCGGGGCGAGTGGGGGCGCCTGATAGTCTCAGGACCCCTCTTCCCGAGGTACGACATCGGGGACCTGGTCGAAGCCGCGGGCAAGAACTACTTCCGGGTCTTCGGGAGGGCCGGAAGGCGGACAGTTCTCGAGCACATGTTCTTCGAGCTCTTGACGGGGAGCTTGAACTTCTGAGCTAGCCGAGGAACTGGGCTTGGGCGTCGACGCTGCCCGTCCCGGTCTGGAGGGCGAACACGAAGGACGCCGACGCCGTCTCCACGTCTCCGGCGGTCGCGGTGAGGCTCGTCGCCGTGGACTGGGGAGAGACCGAGAACCCAGGCAGGTCGTGGCTCACGCTTCCCAGGCCTGTGTTCGCTGTGACGGAGGCAGCAGTCCCTGAGGGCATCCATACGTTGAGGTCGGCGCCGCCCGTGCCCGTCTGGAGCCCGACGCTCACCTTCCGGCCGCTCGGTGCCACGTGGCTGGAGGAGAGGACCACGTTCCCGGTCCCGGTCTGCAGGTAGGCGCCCGCGAGTGTTGCGCAGGTCAGGTTGGCATCGACGTTGCCGAGGCCGCTCTGGAGCCGGACGTTCCCGAGGGACTGCGAGTCCGACGTCCGGACCTTCACGTTCCCGGTGCCGGTGGTCGCGTTGACGCTCAGCAGATAGCCCGTCCCGACAAGGACCGAGACGTCGTAGCCGCGGGCGGTGGCGTTGAGGACGAAGGTCCCGCCGACCGTCTCGTTGGTGAGAGACGCCAAGGGCTGGCGTCCTGACAACGACCAGAAGGGGAAGGTGGTCGTCCGCGTGAAGTTGACCTGATACCCGAGGCCGCTCTTGGTCGAGTAGGCCACGTCGACGTTCCCGACGTCGGTGCTGGCCAGAAGCGTCACCGCGTGGGCTGTCAAGGCGGAACTGGCCCCCGTGTAGGTCGCGACGGGGACCCCTCTTGCTGGGGCTCCGACACCCGGGGAGAGCGTGGCTCCCAGCACGAGGACGCCTATGATGAAGATCGCGACGTCACCTGCGTTGGCGTGGTGACCGGCGTAGCCAAGGTAGATCACCACCACCCCGGCCCCCACGAAAACTATGGCGACCGACGAGCTGACGGTCACGCCGAGGTAGTAGGCGATCCCGGCTAGGACGAAGCAGAGGCCGCCGATGATGCGGAGGATCGGGAAGCGGTTGTGGCGTTCACTCTGGATCAAGGAGCCGGCCTTCTTTGCCTGCCGACCATCGCGGACAGCAAGACGCCAACGCCGATCACCACCAGGAAGAGCGGCCAGAGGTCGGCGGTGAACCCCTGGTAGGCCGCGAGGCCTATCAAGAAGATGATGGCGCCCCCGATGAAAGAGCCGAGGTAGGCCCTCCTCCCCATCGCCATCCGGAGCGCCCCTTGGAGGGCCACGATCGCGCCGATCCCCATGAGGAGGTACGACCACCAGTTGGCGGACGAGATGTAGTTGTTCTCCTGGAGGAAGAAGACGGCCCCGAGCCAGATGAGAATCAGCCCCCCGACTAGGGCGCCGGTGATGTCGCCGCCCCTCCCCTTTTCGTTCTTCTCGCCCTTCTCGTTCTTCTCGTACTTCTCCTGCTTCTCGTGCCGGCGTGCTTCGCGGCGCATCGTGCGCCAGTCTTGACCTCCGGGCTGCGGCTGTGGGGTGGCGGCCGAGGCCGGGGTGCCGCAGGTGGGGCAGAACGCCGAGCCGGCCGGCATCTGAGTGCCGCAGTTCGCGCAGAACCGGCTTCCGGTGGACAACCCTGAATTCGCTGCCCTCAGGATGAGGCCCGATGATATAAGATAGGGGGACGATTCTTGCCGCTGGGAGCGCCCGATGGCCAAGGAGGTACGCTGTGCGGAGTGCAACTGCACCCGAGCCGTCTGCCTGGCGGCGGAGACCGCGAGGGACTGCAGGGGTTGCTCCCAGGTGGCCAACTCGTTCGCCGCCGAGTGCTGCTGCTGGTGGGCAGCGCACGGTTTGGCTTGAGCTTATATGCGAATCTCGCTGTGATGGGTGGCTGTGGCCTCGCTCTCGACGGCCAAGACGCTGGGCGGGATCGGAGCGATACTCGTCTTCATCCCCTTCGTTAGCATAATCGGGTACATCCTGATCATAGTCGCGGTCAAGGACATCTCCGACGACCTGCAGGACAAGAGCATCTTCAACGACGTGGTGATCGCGGCCGTAACGGGCATAGTCGGGGCGCTGGCTGCTGCCTTCATAGTCATCGGGGTGATAGCGGCGCTGTTCGGGACGAGCTACACCAACCCCCTGTCCTCGAGCCCAGCCACCACCGGCGTGGTGGGGGCGGTCCTCGGCGGGCTCCTCGGGCTGGGGGTCGCGTGGATAGCGCTGATAATCTCGGCCGTGTTCATCAGGCGGGCCTACAGCAAGATGGCCGACCGCCTGGGGGTCGGGACTTTCCGGACGGCTGGGACCCTCTACCTGATCGGCGCGGCCCTCACCATCGTCATCGTGGGCTTCCTCCTGCTGCTCATAGCCGAGATCCTCCAGGCGGTGGCGTACTTCTCCATCCCGGAAAGCGTGCCCCAAGCGGGCGGAGGGATGGGGACGTCACAGGGCATGGCCCCGCCTCGCCCACCTCTCGTGCCCGGGGCGCCCGCCGGGGGGACCAAGTTCTGCGTCAACTGCGGGAACAAGCTAGCGGCCACGGCGACCTTCTGCAACAGCTGCGGCGCGAAGCAGCCCTAGGCTAGTCGTTCGCCACTGAGATGCTCTGCGTCGAGCCCCCGGACTGGGACTGGACCTTGATGAGGGCGCAGTCCTGCAGGTAGACGACGTAGCCCGAGGGAGAACCCAACCCCACGCCGGCGGCCTCAGGGCCCTGCACGGAGCACTTCGCCAGGACGGTCGCCCCGGGGAAGAGCTGGGACACCTGGGCGTGGGCGTCCCACTCCAGGACGACCGAGCCCGAGTCGAGCGTCGAGAAGTACTGCCCCGAGGAGTCGACCCCGACTCCAAAGTCTACGCTGTCCTGGATGAAGATCGTCTTGTTGGTATAGGACGAGGTGGCCTGGGACCTGTTGGTCGAGTAGGCGTCGTAGAGCTGCTGGCCGCTGAGCGGGGTGCTCGCCGTGTTGACGGCGGGCGCGGTCGGGCCTCCAGACGAGAGCATGCCCGCCTCGAAGGTGACGCCGACCAAGAGGACGGCGAGGGCGACGATGACGGTGAAGACCAGGCCCCTCCTCCTCCCCGTCGGCGCGTGCCTCCTCTCTTCCTGGGAGGGAGGGGGAGGCTGGGCGGACCCGTCGCCCTCCGTCGGGACGGTGGTCTGCGGCGGTGCGGTCGCCGTAATCCCCGAGTTGAAGTGCGAGGGCGAGACGGTGGGCTGGGGGAAGGTGAGGCCGCCTACCTTGGCCCCGCAGGCGGGGCAGAACAGCGCCCCCTCCGGGATCGAGGTCCCGCAGCTCGCGCAGTTCATGGCGAGGGCGCGAGTGGCGCCGTCTCGATATAAACCGGTCGGCTCAACCGTCTATTTCGTGTGGGCGGGCCTGAAGACGAACGAGTCGAGGACCTGCCTGAGGTCCTTCTTCTCCTTCTTGGACTGCTTGTAGAGCTCGTCCCGCCTGCCGGGCGGGAGCTTGTTCCAGTACTTCGCCACCTCGTCCTTGACCTCGTAGACGTAGAAGTTTCCCTGCTTGAAGGGGGCGTCGCGCCCCTTCTCCACTATCGGTGGTACCCCGCTCCCGTCGTCGGCGACCCTTATGGCGACCATGCCCTCGTCCCCCGGGGCATCCTCTTTTAAGGACGACAGGGCCTGGTCCCAGGAAATTCTTAAAAGCACAGGCAAAACGGAGACGGCCGAAATGTCAGCCGAAGACGGGGAGACTGACGACGACTTCGAGGACGACTTCGAAGACAGCGACGGGGACGACTCCGACGACGACTAGCGAAGGCGCCCCCGGGCAGGCCTGACCAGCCCAGGTTCTTTCTCAGCTCGGCGTCCAGTCTGACCAGGCGCTCCACCCTCTCCTTCACGCTCGGGGGGTTGTACGCCTCGGCGCGGCCGAGTATCGCAAGCCCCTGAGCCCCCGAGTGGGACGAGGGCAGGGCGGAGCTTATCTTCAGCAGAGCCGACGCGAGCGAGAGGGGTCTTGCGTCTCGCGGCCTGAGAGCTGGTCGGCGGAGAACTCCTTCTCCCCGTAGGCCGCCCTCTCTCCACGAGCGTCAGGTCGCGCCGCCCGGCCTCTTCCTCTGAGTCTCGACGGCCTGGCCGAGCTTCCTCGCCTCCTCGGGGGTGAGCTCGTTCAGCCTGTCATATATCGCGGATGCGACGGAGGGCCCGAAGGCGCTGACCAACTTGTCGACCATCTTGTTGACGACCTTCCTCTCCGTGAGCCGGCTGCTGGGTAGGGAGTAGACGTACTTGCGGCCGGTCTTGCCCACGGCCTCCTTCCGCTCGAGGAGGCCCTTCCTGCAGAGCCTGTCGAGGGTCGTGCTGACCGTGGTGTAGGCGATGGGCCTGCTGTTCTTCATCTCGTCCGTTATCTCGCCGGCGGACGAGCTCCCCATCCGCTTCATCGCGCTGAGGACATCAGCCTCCAAGTCGCCGATGTCGGGGTCCCTGGCAGGGTTCATCTCGACGCCTCCCGCTCCGCCTTACTATCGTGGTAGTATCTATTAAACACGCGACCGTGCCGCCGGGCCCCCTGGGACCGGCGAAATGTATCGGAATTTCATTAAAACTTTATACATCTTTCAGGGGTTCCGCGGTCCAAGTTGAGCCTCGCGCACCCTGTGAGCGACGAGAACGCGTTCAAGGACGCACGCGGGCTCCTGCGCGAGGGGAGGAGGCTCCTCGTCTCGGCGGGGCTGATCGCTCTCGCCTTCTTCGGGGCGATCATCGTCATCGCCACCTACACGTCTGCGCGCGACCAGAGCTTCGTCTACTTGGTCGGCGACTACGTCGTGACCTTGGGCATCGCCGTCCCAGGCCTCATTCTCTTCCTCCTCCGGGTCTACACCTACCGGTCGATCAGGCAGGGGAACGCGAAGGCCTTCTCGAGCAGGATGAAGCTCGCGCTCGTCTCGGTGAGCTGGGCGGTCCTCCTCATAATCGTGGTCGTCCTGGCAATCCAGTCGGGCGTCTAGGCCCCGGGGAAACCCGAAGAGAAGAGGTCGGACATCGGGGTCGCGGTGGCGTCGTCGCGTCCCAGGTTCCCGAGGCCGAAGATCGCCTCCACGGTCGCCAACAGGGAGTAGTGGGTGTACTGGACGGTGGAGACGTAGCCCTGCTTCGCAAAGGGCGATACGAGGAGGCACACCACCTGTCCCCCACCCTGGCTGCCCCCGGGCCCGAGTCCGCTCGTCCCCTCGTCGTACACGATGAACAGCGCGGTGGAGGAGAAAGAGGGCGAGTTGATTATCAGGGGGACGTAGGTGGAGAGCCAGGTGTCGCCGGCGGAGAGCTGGCAGCTGTGGGCGTCGTCGCAGACGTTCGGCGTGATCATCGAGAAGGCGGGGAGGTCGCCCTTGATCGAGTCGGTCCAGAATCGGTCTAGGGAGACTACGTGGGAGTCGCAGTAGTCCGAGGTGCTCCCCGTCCCGTAGTTCCCCGTTATGTCGCTGAAGTAGACGAAGGGGACGTGCTCCGGGTCGTACAGGCCGTCCTCGCTCATGGTCTGAGAGCAGTTGGCAGGCATGGACTCGGCGTACTCCATCCACGAAAGGTGCTTCGCGGCCAGGAGGTTGGCGACCGTCGTGACGGAGTAGGGGAGGGTGCAGGTGTCTGGGAGGCAGTCCGTCGAGAACCCGAAGGTGTCGCCTGCGACCAGGGCTATGTAGTTGGGGAGGGAGGGATGGGCGACCGCGTAGTAGTCGCCCGCGGCCGCGTACTGCGAGGCGAGCATCGTCTCGTAGGGAGCGTCCGAGCTCCCGATGACGTCGCCGTACTCCTCGTTCTCCATCATTATTATGATGACGTGCTTGATGGGCCCCGGGGCGGCCGTGGTCGTCTGGTTCGCCGCTGTGGTGGTGGAGGGCATCTGCTGCGTCGTGAAGGGAGCCTCGACCGTGGTGGTGACCGTGCTCTCCCCTGATGCTCCCTCGTAGTATCCAAGGCCGAACCCGGCCGCAGCGCCGACCACGAGAAGGGTGACCGTCAGCGCCGCGGCCGTCCTGGCCACAGCAGTCCGCCCGGCGTCGTTCAATCCTGGCGGGGAGCGCGTATCGGGGACTTTTTTCCTTGCCGGCGGCCCCGCGCTTGCCCGCTTCCACAAGGTGGGACGCAGCGCTCCACGGAAAGGGCGAAATCCGTCATTAGGGGCGCCGCGAACTCCGGATGCCATGAGCGAGTACCAGATCAAGCTCGAGGCGGTCGAGGAGTACAAGGACGCTCTCCGGTACAAGATGATCAACGAACAGCTCTGCGACTCGCTGCTGGGCCTCCTGTGCGAGCTGGAGGAGCACTACAAGAAGGCGGGGATGGACCTGCCTGCCGAGGTAAGAAGGGTCATGTCCAAGGCTGCGGACGCCCTGGACACGAGGATAACGGCCTCGAAGTACTCGCCCCCGATCAGGACGGAATAGAACCAGAACACAGATTCCCGATACAATCGAGTTATTGAGGGCGGGGGCTCCTCGCGCGTAGCCCAGCGATGACCACCTCGCCGGAGGCGGCGGAGAAACTAGGCGCCATGGCCGACCTCTATTCCAGATGCTCGGAGCTGGCGGCCCAGCAGGACAGGAAGGTCGCCGACGTCATGGGGACTATCCTCCCCGTCCTCGCCTGGCTCGGCAAGCCGGTCGAGCTCGACCCTGCCGAGCTCGGGGAGACCTTCAGTGGGCTGAGGAGCGTCTCGATATCTCCCGGCGCGATCGTGGTCAGGACCGACCCCCAGGGGAAGGTCTCCACGACGGCGATGGCGAAGCTCGGCCCCAAGGACTGCCTGGCCCTCCTTTCCAAGGCCTTCCCCCGGATGGAGAAGATGGTCGAGGACAAGAAGAGGGAGGGCGATGTGAGGCCCGTCCTCTGGGTCAAGGCAAGCCTCGAGGGCTCGCGGCCGCTCCTGGGCAAGAGGAGGTTCCAGCTGGTCGTCTCCAACTCCGGGGGCGACTGCAGGGACCTCAGGGTCCTCGTGCTCCTCCCGGGAGGGCTGACTAGGGCCTGCAAGCCGTGCGACGTCGGGCGGGGCGAGCGCGTCGACATCGACCTGGGGATCCACGAGGAGGCCGACGGGGCTGAGGAGGTCGCGCTGCAGATCCAGTACAGGGACGTGGACGGCAGGGAGTCAAAGGGGGACGAGACCGTCAAGCTCCACGGGAAGACGATGCACGCGGCCCTGGGCGGCCAACGCTGAGCGCTAGGCTATCACGAGCTCTAGCCCGGCCTCCTTCATGAGGCGGACCCCGAGCTGGTCTGGGTACGAGCTAGAGGCGACGACCTTCTTGATCCCCGCGTTGATTATTGTCTTCGAGCAGTAAGTGCAAGGCGAGTGAGTGGAGTAGAGGGTGCATCCCAGGGTTGAGATCCCGTTCTTTGCGGCCTGGGCGATGGCATTCTCTTCAGCATGAACGCAAGCGCAATTTTCGAGGTCCTGCCCGGACTTCAGCCTGCCCTCCTTGACGGCGAGACACCTGGCGCAGCCGCCTTCGTCGCAATGCTTGGTGCCGGCCGGCGTCCCGTTGTAGCCTGTGGAGACTATCTGCCTGCCGCTGACCAGGACCGCGCCCTTGGCCGAGGAGAGGCATGTAGAGCGGGACTTCACAACGTTGGCCACCTGCATGAAGTACTCGTCCCAGGACGGGCGGCTCGGCTTCTTGGGCATCGAGGTGCGAGGCCTCGGGGGGTATGGGAAAAGGCTTCTGTCGCCTCAGACGGCCTTCAGCCGTATCGCCGACCAGTCGTCGTCGATGGCCACGAGAGCGACAGTGTCGAAGCCCGCAGTCAGGACGTAGGCGCGGATGGTGTCCCTGTTGATCTCGCTGGCCACATTGCCCGTCCCCTTTGGGTAGGTCACCCAGACCATCCCGCCCGGGTTCAGGGAGGCCTTGGCCTTCGAGAGGCCCTCCTCCAGGCAATTCCTTGTGGTCGCGAAGAGCTGTATGGCGTCGAACTTGCCCCCCGTCTTTGTCGTGAGAGTAACTCCCTCGGGGAGCGGGGCAAGTTCCTTCTCGTAGCCCGCGGGCGCGTCGAGGAGGAGGAACCTCTGCCCGGGCTTCAGGGCGAGCTTCTTCGGAATCGGGCTGGGACTGCGCTCCATCGGCCTGCCGACTAGGACGCGGATGAGTAATAATCGCGACTTTCGGAGTAGTGTTCTTCTTCGTCCCTTTCCTTCCAATGACATAAGTGAATTTTGGCAGGGGAGCGGAGACAGCTTGGCTGTCACCGTCATTCGCCACCATCCAATGCGGCGACTTCAGCGGAATCCCCTCAATTCAAGTTCCCGATGGTGGCCTACCCGGTTCAGAGCCGTCTTGGTTAGAATCCTCAAACTGGAATTGTGTGTATCCCCACACAATGTGATGACCCGACAGGTAACATCCTTTCCTAAGACCCGTCAAGGTGACAGCCCCGCCCGAACGAACGGTTCTCGGCGGAGGCGCAACGACACCAACGATAGATTGCAGACGTTTTGGAAGAGGCCGCTTCGCTCCGCCTAGGCCAACTTGGCCAGCTTCTCCTTCAGGTCAATAACAAGCTCCAGGGTCCTGGCTTCTCTCACGAAGGTTTCAGGCGAGCGCCTGAACGCGACGATGGCCCTCGTCTCTAGGCTGCTTTCGATGCTTTCAAGGATCTTGAGTAGCTGCTCCCGACTCTCTCCCAACCCTTCACCACCCTTCCTGTCCACTCGTCAAGGAGCTTCGGGTCGCTCAGAATCTCTTCGACCTCAGGGGCACGCCTTGGGTACCTTCTCGGAGCCATTGCGACGCTTTCTCCTCGGCGCATCTACATAAGGAGTGGCCAGGAGGATTTAACGACCAATCTCGCGCATTGCCGAGACGCTTGTAGGGCGGAGGCGCAATGAGCATCTAGAACGCGCGACTTTTATCTTTCGTCTTCCCGAGGATAGCGTCTCCAGTGGCCCGAAAGAAGAGTAACGGCGTCTCGGTCAAGGTGAACAGGAACGCCCCTGTGCAGGCCCTCCAGCCCTTCACGGACTACTTCCAGGGATTCGAGAAGGTTGGGGCGGTCAGGAAGGTCTTCGGGGACGAGACAGGGGCGGTCCTCCGCCGGCTCAGGGTGGGCTTCATGTCGAACAAGCAGATGTACATGGGCATACGGGACCACGACGGCAACATCGCGGTCGGGACGTACCACCTCAGGCACAGCACGACGCGCACGCTCTACCTCGACATCGTCCACGAGCTCTTCCACATCGGGCAGTGGATGAAGGACAAGGAGTGGTTCACCGCGGAGCACGAGAAGTTCATGGGGAACGGGGCGCTCTACTACGTCAGCCCGCTCGAGGTGCCTGCGTACGCGCACACCGTGAGGGAGGCGGAGAGGCTCGGCATGTCCCGCGACGAGATAGTCGAGTACCTCAAGATGATGCCCACCTCTTCGAAGATCTGGAACGGGTTCCTCGACGAGATGGGGCTAGGCAAGAGCGCGCCGGCGCGCGAGTCGAAGGCGAGGTCGAAGAGGGCCGCGAGGCTGCCGGTCAAAATCAACCGCAACCCGAAGCTCGTCCTCCGGTCGTTCGAGGACTACTTCCAGGGGTTTCAGGACGCCCCGCCCGTAAAGGAGCTGTTCGGCAAGGCCGCGAAGAACGCGATAGGCGGGCTCAAGGTCGAGTTCATCGAGAGCCCGTTCGGGACCATCTTCCCGAGCGAGGAGGACGGCCACCTCGTGGTCAACTCGAGCTTCCTGAGGGAGGCGGAGCTCGAGGCGGTCTACCTCGACGTGGTGCTCTGCCTGAACTTCCTCAAGAGGGCGTCAGCGTCGGGCACGGCCGCGCTCGACTCGGGCGTGGAGTTCGGCGAGAACCCGGTGGTCGTCGAGTCCTACGAGGCGATGGTGTCGGAGGCGAGGAGGATAGGGGTGCCGGACTCGAAGGTGATGGAGCGCCTCGGGATGCCACAGTTCATGATGAGCGAGGCCGCGTTCGGCAGGTTCGTCCAAGCGATAGGGCTCTCGAAGAGCGGATGAGCTAGCGCCCGCCCTTCCAGTCGCCCAGGTCGAACTTCACAAAGCCCAAGACAGAGTCCCTCGCGGCGAGGTCCTCGCGTTCGCGCTCCGCCGCGCGCTCGGGCCTGGGAGGCTCCGGCCTCGCCTGCTGCTCCTCGACCTCCGAGTCCGCCCTGCGGAGGAGGGCGGCGTGGGCCCCGGCGAGCTCTTCCCTCTCCTTCGAGTTCTTGGCCTTCAGCCCGCCGCACTGTTCTCTCACGAGGTGGAACGACGCCTCGGTCATCTCCCCTGAACGGAACTGCGTGTTGACGTTGACGAGGAACCTCGCCATCGCCTGGTCGTGCCGGTCGAGCTCCTCCATCCTCGCGTCTATCTCCTTCAGGAGCTTGTCCCTCGACTCGCGGATCTTGGCGAGGCGCCCCCTGTACTGCACGGCCAGCTGGTCGTACTGCAGGCCCGGCGCCCCTCCGTCCTCGGCGTCCTTGCTAAGCTCCTGGAGGGCGAGGAGCCTGTTCCTGAGGACGGTCGTCTCCTCTGTGACCCTGATCAGCTCTGTCTTCCAGGTCGGCACCACGATGTAGGAGCGCTCGTAGGCCACCAGCCTCTCGGAGGCTATCTCTGCGAACCGCCCTGATCCCTGGTCGACCCCGAGCGAGTCGACATCGCCATTGGTCTTGATGGAGAAGCCCACCACGACGCCTATCCGCCTGCCGTAGAGGTCGTCGACGGGCTTGCCAAGGCACCCGGCTGCTTCGGTCGGCCGCATTCTGGCCTGAGATTGGAGGCGGCCGCTCATTATCGGGCAGGTGAAAATCGCTTCCTCAGCCTGTCAACTATCTTGACCGACTCGGGCAAAGGGTTGTAAGTGCGCGAGGTGGCGCCGAGGCGTTGTACTACAAGGGCGAGAGGCTCGCGACGACCTCGCCGAACTCCGACCTCCACGGGTACGGGGAGGCGATCAGGGAGGAGCTGGCGGGCAGGATCCCGCAGGACAGGGCTGTAAGGGCGCTCGACGTGGGGACCGGGTTCGGGATCAACGTCGCGTTTCTCGCGAGGATGCTGGGGAGGGGGAGCGAGGTCTGGTCGATAGACCCGTCCCGCGAGGTGCTGGAGGCCTCGAGCGCCGCCCTCGGGCGGGCCGAGGCCCGGCGCGTGCGGTTCGTCGAGGCGAGCGCGGACGACACGGGTTTCGAGGACGGGTTCTTCGACGTGGTGTCTTCGGTGATGGTCCTCCACCACATCGCATCGCTCCAGCCCGCGCTGGAGGAGATGGCGAGGGTCCTCGCCCCGGGAGGGCTGCTCGTCCTCGTGGACTACAAACCCGCAGCCTCGAAGAAGCTAGAGTTCAGGTCGCGCCACGAAGCGGAGGACTTCTTCACCGCGGCGGAGGTGGCGCGTGGGCTCGCCAAGGCGGGCCTCGAGGCGAGGCGGAAGGACTTTGGGGTATGGTACCTCGTCGAGGCGAGGAAGCTCAATGCCCCTCGTGGAGGGGGGCGTGCTCGACCCGCGGGAAGAGCGCGAGCGGGACGATGAAGACCGCGGTGTAGAGCCCGCCCGTCGCCCACGCCAGCTGGTAGCCGTAGTTGACCACAACGTAGGAGAAGAGGTAGGGCGCCCAGAAGCTGAACATCAGCTGGACGCAGTTCACCCAGCTCAGGGCGATCGCCCTCTCGTTCCTGTCCTTGGAGGACTGCCAGGCCGTCCCGAAGGCCACCGTGTAGCCGACCCCGCTCGCCAGGCCCACCGAGATCGCCGACGCTGCCACCGCGGCGGGAGTGGCCAGAGCAGCCGCCGACACCGCGGCTGCCATCGCGAGGCTGGCGAGAGCCAGGGCGAGCTTGACCTTGGTGATCCTGTGGCTGAACCGCCCGGTCGGGGCGGCGGTGAACAGGCCCGCGAGTATCACGAGGCTCCCCAGGCCCCCCGCCAAGTCGGCGGAGATCCCCAGGTCGTCGTGGAGGTAGACGGCGGCGAAAGTCGCGACCAGGGTGTTGGCCACGTTGTACGAGAGGAGGACGCACCCGACGAGGAGGAGCCACCTGTCGGCGAGGATGCGCTTGACGTCGGAGAAGCTGACGTTGAAGTCGGTCACGGGCGGGTCGTGGGGGACGCTGACGAAGAGGAAGGCTGCGGCGGCGAGGCCGAGGGCGCCGATGAGGAACATGCTCGACCTCCAGCCTACGGCCTCGGCGACGAGCGCCCACGTCCCTAGGCCTATCCCTCCGCCGAGGGAAGCAGTGGCGTTGTTCAACCCGAGGACGAAACCGGACTGGCCGGGCTTCCAGTGGCTGGTCATGAGCGAGATGCTCGCCGGGAAGAAGAGCGCCATCCCAGTCCCGCTGAAGAACCTGAGCACTGCGACGACATCGATGTCGGAAGCGGCGCCGATGAGGAGGCCCGAGGCGGAGAGGAGCGCCATCCCCAGCAGGCAGAGCTTCTTCGGGCCGTACTTGGCCGAGAGGACCGCCCCCGGGACCTGGAAGAGGCCTATCCCCACGAGGAACGTCGAGGAGATCAGCCCCAGCCCGGAGACCTGGGTGTGGAGGTCGAGGGCGATGAGGTAGAATATCGGCGGGATGGAGAACCAGTTGATGGAGTAGAAGAGCCTGTTGGCGAGGACCGTCGCTACTGCCGGGCGGTTCTCGGTATTCTCTGACAACTCAGGCGGACGGGCAGCCTGACTTCGATGGCTCTTTAGGTGTTGGGCGCCTTCCGACGGAAGCTGGCCCGGGGCGGATGTTGCGGCTCCGCCCCAGGGGCTCCCTGCCGGGGTTGGGTCCTACTGTGCCGAGGGGTCAGAACCCACCTGGCGCGGTTCGGATTTAGCCCTTGGCGACGTAGCCGACGTTAGGCTATTGGGGCTCTAGACCGTCCAGGCGGGCGGGCTTCTCGGGCGGCACGTGGGGTCGGGACGGCCGCCGGGCAATAAGCTCAGAGGACCATCCACTTGATGCTGCAGCCGAAAGGCTTGGTGTCGGCGGCCCTCGGCTCCCTCCCCGCGACCAAGTCGTCGAGGGCGTTCCTCAGGTCTGGGCTCTTGACCATCGAGGGGTCCCTCGAGTCGTCTATCCTACCGCGGTACCTCAGCTTCCTGGACCTGTCGAAGGCGAAGACGTGCGGGGTGCAGACAGCGCCGTAGGCCTCGGCCGCCGCCTGGGTCGGGTCCCTTACGTAGGGGAAGTTGAACCCCTTGTCCTTCGCCCTCTTGACCATCTCGGGGTACGAGTCCTCGGGGTAGGCCTTGTCGTCGTTCGAGTTGATCGCTACGAGCTGGACGCCCTTGCCGAGGTAGTCTCTCTGGATGGCGACGAGCCTGTCTTCGTAGGCCTTGGCGTATGGGCAGTGATTGCAGGTGAAGACCACCACAAGGACCGGCTTGGCGTCGAAGGAGCGCAACGAGTAGGTCTTGCCGTCCGCGCCCTTGAGGTCGGAGAAGTCGGGCGCGCTGGCGCTTAGGTCGAGCACGGCTGTTTCCGGGCGCCGGTGAGTCTTAACCTTGCCTATCAGGGCTTGCGGGGGTCTTCCTTGCATGAGAGAGGGGTGAGAAAACAGGCCAAATCCAGACGGAGATTCTATATTCCACATAGAAGTATAGAGACCGCTTCGGCTGCGTTCATTATGGACTGGGCCCTCGCTCCAGCCATGCCCCGCGTCAGGGACCTGATGAGCGTGGACGTCCCTCTTACCACCTTGAACACCCCCGTCAGCGACGCAGCCAGGCTGATGAGGTCGACGGACAGGGACAGCCTCATAGTCTTCGACCTCGGGCGGGCGACGGGCATAGTCACCGAGCGTGACATCATCAGGAAGGTCACCGCGGAGGGGAGGGACCCCATGCGCGTCCACGTGGGGGAGATAGTCTCCTCGCCGCTCATCACCATCCACCCCGACAGGTCGGCGAGGGAGGCCGCGAGCCTGATGCTCGAAAAGAGGATCAGGCACCTGCCCGTCGTCAAGGACAACAGGCTTCTGGGGATAATAACGATCCAGGACTTCGCCAGGCACATGAGCAGGAAGGGCGTCAAGGACGAGATGCTAGAGTCGATGGGCAAAGACGCCGACCACGCGCTAGCATTGGCCCAGGGCTAGGCCCAGGCCGCGCAAGGCTAACCTCCAAGGTATATCGAGTCGACGGTAGCTGAGGCGGAGCCCGAGCTTGCGAGCGGGCCGATCCCGACCCATATCGCCACCGGCGTGCTCCCGTCGATCCCGGCGCAGGACCCGCCGGCGAGCTGGGAGACCGTGTAGGTGCCGGAGCAGACCCCTGAGAAGCTGGAGTACGAGGTCGACCCGTCGATGGTCTGCGTCCCCTTGGCCGACCCCAGACCGTAGCCGCCGTTAGTCCCAAGGTTCACGAACTGCTCGCCCCCGCTGATCGAGGTCCAAGACCAAGAGTCGGGGTTGAGCCACAGGTTGGTGGTGAACCCGGTCCCGGTGACAGTGACGCCGCTGCCCGTAGCCAGGACGGAGAGGGTTCCTATCTCGTAGTAGAAGCCGAGGTCGTATCCGTTGCTTGTGTCTTGTGTGAGTGCCAGGTCGAGGCTGGTCCCGCCGTAGGACTCGGAGAGTGAGGCGTCGGAGTACGTCGCGGCGACCGGGGAGGGGGACCTGAAGAAGTGCCCGGAGCCGTACCCGCCGCTGGTGTAGCCGGTGTAGTACATCGCGAAGGGTTCGAGGAGGGTGCTGGAGGCTGTTATCGTCGTCGTCACCGTGGTGGTGGGGGTGGTGGTCACTGTGGCGTAGACGGTCGACACGCTGGTCGACCCGATCGTGGTGAGCGTTATCACGGGCTGGTTGAACTGGGTGTTGGTCTCCGTCGCGCTGGGGGCGGTGGCCACCACCACCGAGGTGGTCGAGGTGTAGACCGTCGTGGTCATCGTGTTCGTCCCGATGACTATCGGGGTCGTCAGGACGCCGGCGTAGACCGCCAGCTCGAAGGCCAGGAGGATGGCGACCAGCACGACCAGTATGGTGACGCCCCAGCCGCGTGTCCTCCTATGCGGAACCTCCCCCATCTCACTCTCCCCCAGATGCCCCGTCCGGGGGCTCCGGCCCTCATAAGGGGTGGAGACGATTCTCGCGTTTGGAAACGGGTGGAGAACGGGGGCGAAGGCCTCCCAAATTCTAAATACGTGGGCGAACGCGGCAGCCCGTCCGCCATGAGGTTCCGCAGGGGCATTTCTTCTGGGGTCAAGACGGCGATAGTCCTCGTCGCCGTCGTGGTCGTCCTCGCCTCCGTCTACGAGGTGCCGACGCTCCTCACGCCCAAGAAGGCCGCGCCACCGCCGGTGACCTGCGGGAGCGGGACCTTCCAACTCCTCTCCCTGTTC
The DNA here is from genome assembly GCA_035515635.1 of Nitrososphaerales archaeon. Taxonomy (GTDB): domain Archaea; phylum Thermoproteota; class Nitrososphaeria; order Nitrososphaerales; family Gagatemarchaeaceae; genus Gagatemarchaeum. The sequence continues at coordinate 26,597 of DATJBB010000004.1, read as the reverse complement.
TCGTGCTTCTCCCAGATGTCGCTGACCACGATAGTGGACACCACATCGGAGCTCCAGGGGACGATCGAGACCGAGATGATAGCGTACCAGGTCCTCGGGCAGGCCAACTACAACGGGACCTCGTACACCAAGGTCGAGTTCGCCACGCCCGGGGTTGGGAACCAGGTCGTCGCGTGGTTCAACGCGTCAGGGGTGGTCGGGAGGATCGACCTCCTCACGACGGGCAGGAACTACACCGGGCCCGGAGCCGCGATACTCGCCCAGTCGGACACCACCGAGTTCGGGCTAATCCCGACGATAACCAACAACTCGACCCTCACCTCGATGCTCAGCCAGACGACCGAGAACACCACGACGATAGGGTCGGTGTCGGTGGGCCTGACCGTCTACCACCTCGCCGTCCCCACGACTCCCTACAAGAGCATCACGGTGGAGTACGCGACCATACCCGGGACGACCCAACAGATGCTGGTCTACCTCAACGAGAAGCTGACCACGGGCGAGTCGACCACGATCCAGGTGACGAGCCTCACCAAGTGAGGCCGGAAGCGGCCTCCTTGTAGACAGCGCGGCCCACGCCGAATATCCATATCGAGGAGAGCGCCACGAAGACCGCCCCCGTCTCGAAGGGGTAGTTCGAGACGACCGGGAGGTCCCTCACCACGTTCAGCGCCCCGACCACGAAGCCGAGGTAGGAGAGCGGCCTTGCGACGGGCACCTTCAGCATCGCGAGGGAGAGGAAGATCACGCCGACCCCGATGAAGGAGGAGGCGATCAGAGGGTTGTTGGTCGAGCTGATGCCCAGTGCGGCGGTGGCGTAGGCCTGCTGGTCGGCGGCGTCGGCCGCGGCGACGTAGCCGTCGCTGAGATGGATCAGGGCTGGGGCGGTGCTGGAGAGGAGGGCGACGGTGAGTCCGACGACCAGGGTCCCCGCGCCGAGGGCGGCGTAGCTCGCATCCCTCGCCTTGGTGAGGGCGTAGAGCCCGAAGGCCCCTACGATCGAGAGGCCGTTGGCTATGGTGAAGAGGGCGTAGGAGAGGACGAAGAACGTCCTGTAGGTCGCGATGTACTGGAGGAGGGAGCCTATCGAGAGCAGGAGGGGCGGGGGGAGGATGAACTCTGCGACGAAGGCCCAGACGTATAGGATGCTCGAGACCATGAGCGACGCGCCCGCCACCACGAGGAGTTTCCCGAGGGGCGAGCCACCTTGCGGCTCCTGCACGAGGCGGCAGCGCGATCCGTCGCTAATTAAGTTGGGGAGGACGGCGCCTAGCCCAGGGCGGGCGGCGGGGCTGCCATCGAGGCGAAGGTAGAGAAGGGCTCGTCGCCGCTCCTCCTCTTCCTCTCCTCTGCCATGAGGTTCTTGAGCTGCCTGGACGCCTTGGCGCAGACGGCGCACCTGCCCTTCGCCCTCTCGCTCCTCGCGTGCTCGGATGCGAACCTCTGGACGTCCGAGGTGGGGCAGGCGAGGAGGTGGGCGATGTCGGGGTATCCCAGGCTCCGGAGCTCGTCCGAGAGCCCCCTGTGGAGGACGACGGCGAAGTAATGGGCGTCCTGCGGTGTGCTCACCAGCCTCCGGACCATCTCCCTGAGGACGGCCTTGGCGACCAGCGCGTTGGCCACCCGGTCTATCTCCTCGGGGGGCATCACTATCTTGATACCCATGGCGTTCGGGGAGAAAGGCACGAAGACGATAGTTCTACTTTTGCGACTTTCGGGTAGCCGCCCGGAGGCCCCGTTTTGGAATAGGGAGAAACCTGCGATTCTTCGAGTTTCCGGGAGCGTTAAATATCCGCGGGCCGGGTTTTACCCGTTCAAGGCATGGCCAAGAACATCTTCTCGGAGGTGGAGAAGCAGTCCGACGCCGCGGGGGCCTCGAGGGCGTCGTGGAGGGGCGTCCTAGCTCTGAACATACCGACCCTGGGGCTTGGGGCGGTGGAGTACCACCTCAGGGCGGCGAAGGCGCACGGCGACCTGAAGCCCGTGAACTTTGTCAAGCTGGACAAGAAGACGGGGAAGGAGGTGGTGAGCAGGGAGGTGCCCAGGATGTACAGGTACAAGGAGGGGCCGACGGGGGAGCGGATCGACGTCGAGGAGATCACACCGGAGGAGGCGAAGAAGAAGGTCAGGTTCGACGGCAAGTGGCTCGTCTCCGTGAGGACGGAGAAGAGGTACTTCCTCAAGCACGAGCTCGAGATGTCCGGGCAGTGGATCGAGGTCCCGGCCGAGAGGATAATCGACAAGCAGGACGGGGAGGAGATAGAGCCCTTCGAGAGGACGACCAGGGTGGAGGTCGACAAGGACGGGTTCGTCCCCATCGAGAGGCTGGAGGAGTACAAGTTCAAGGAGGTCTACCAGCTCGCGCCCGACACAGACAAGAAGGTCAAGGAGACGGTCGGGAGGATCAGGCAGCTAGCGAGGTACCTGATGGAGAAGCAGACGGCCCTCGTGGCGTTCTTCTCCTGGGGCCGGGGATACCAGTTCTACACCGCTGTGATCTACCCGTACGAGAGGAAGGACGGCAAGCTCTGGCTCCTGATGGGGATGAGCGAGGGCATACTCAAGCTCGACACGACGTGGGCCCTCGAGGGAGAGGCCGAGGCGGAGGGCCTCCCGCCGGTCCCGACGGCGAAGAAGAAGCCGAAGGTCGTCATCTCGAAGTAGTCCGCGCGATGAGCGACGAGCTCTCCACGTACGTCCTAGAGAACTTCGCCCCCGCCGTCAAGGGGGACTTGGGGTCGTGGTTGCTGCGCAATCCGCTCCCTACGCTCGCTGAGCCAAAGTATGACGGGATCAGGGTCTTCCTATTCAAGTCAGGGGAGAAGCTCGTCATCTCCAGCAAGCGCGGGGCAGTCTACACCCCGAAGTCGAGCCCAAAGGTCTTCGCCACCTTCCCCGAACTCCTCCACGCCCCGGACAGGATGATACTCGACGGGGAGTATGTCTCTCGCGAGCCGATCAAGAACAAGGGGCTGTTCTTCTTCGACGTGTTGCACGTCGACGACAGGGACGTGAGGTCCCAGGTGCTGCGCGACAGGAAGAAGATTCTCAGGGAGATTCTCGGCGGGACGGGGATGGAGGTCCCTTACAGGATGGCGAAGACAGCGAAGGAGATACTCGACCTCAAAGAGAGGTACGCGGAGGAGGGGTACGAGGGGGTCGTCGCCAAGAACCCCCTCTCGACCTACGGGGAGCCAGGCTCGTGGCTCAAACTCAAGACCCACGAGACCATCGACGTCTTCGTCATAGGCATCGAGAGGACCCAGGAGATGGACAGGACAGGCGTGCCCAGGTCGTGGGAGGTGGGCGTCTACGACGACAATGGGAAGAGGGTCTCCCTCGGCAAGGTCGGGGCGTTCGTCGAGAGGGTCGACCCGAGGAAGGTCAAAAGGGGCGAGGTCATCGAGGTGAGGATCCAGCAGGTCACGGAGGATGACAAGCTCAGGGGCGCGGTGATACTGAGGGTGAGGCACGACAAGCTGGCGAGCGAGTGCCTGCTGTCGCAGATCAAGTGAGCGCCTTGCCCTCGATGAAGAAGGACCTCGACCCCGAGGTGGCGAGGAAGGTCGCGGACGACTTCCTTGCCAAGACGCGCGACCTCTGCCAGAGGATAGAGCTCGCCGGGAGCCTGAGGCGGGGCGAACCTGTCGTCCACGACATCGACTTCGCGGTCATCCCGAAAGGGAAGGACTTCGCAAAGTGGAAGGACGCCGTGACGAAGCGGGTCGAGGAGATCGGCGGGAAGGTGATCGTCTTCGGGGAATACATCTCAGACTTCTACTACAAGGGCGTGCAGGTCAACTTCTTCCTCTGCCCCGGCCCTGACGCCTGGGGCGTGACGTACATGTGGGCGACGGGCCCGACGGGGCACACGATCGGGATGACGATAAAGGCCAGGGACAAGGGGCTTGTCATCAACTTGAGGGGACTCTGGACGAAGGACGTTCCCCCGAAGCTCGTCCCCGCAAGGATGGAGGAGGACGTGGGCAGGCTGCTCGGGTGGAAGTACAAGCCGCCCGAGACACGGGGGAAGGACGTCAAGAAGGAACGGCACTACTACTGAATCCTGTTGACAAAGGACTATCTACCGTCCCCGACGACCCGAGGAGGATGACCCCGCGGGGGACTCCCCCGGCCGCGCCCTCGCCCCGGGCTACCCTGATCATCGTCGTCGGGGCGATGCTCGCGCTGAGCCTCGGGGTGATGGACGCGAGCATAGTGGGGACGGCCGGGCCGACGATAATCAGCGACCTCGGCGGGCTCAACCTCTACACCTGGGTCTTCAGCGTCTACGTCCTCGCCCAGACGACGTCGATGCCCCTCCTCGGGAAGCTCTCCGACATCTATGGCAGGAAGAGGTTCTTCCTCGCCGGGCTGGTGGTCTTCATCGCGGGCTCGATGCTCTCGGGGGCCTCCCAGAACATCTACCAGCTCATCGCATTCAGGGCCCTCCAGGGCCTCGGGAGCGGCGCCTTCTTCACGGTGGGCCTCGCGATAGTGGGGGCGTCGGTCAAGCCTGAGCAGAGGTCGAGGGTGCTGGGGATAACAGGGAGCGTCTTCGGCCTTGGGGCCATCATGGGGCCGACAGTCGGCTCGTACCTCGTCCAGTCGGTGGGCTGGCGCTGGATATTCTACGTCAACCTCCCGTTCGGCGTGGCCTCGCTCCTCCTGCTCACCTTCGCCGTGAGGGAGGTCCGCGGGCCCAGGTCCGACAAGAGGATCGACTGGACGGGCGCAGTCCTGCTCGCGGGATGGGTCTCGACGCTGCTGCTGGGGATGCTCAACGGCGGGACGACATATCCCTGGTATTCCTGGCAGGAGGCGCTGTTCTTCGGGGGGTTCGTGGTCCTCCTGCCGGCTTTCCTGTACGCGGAGGGGAGGGCCGGCGACCCGATCATCCCGCTCGACCTCTTCAGGATCAGGATGATCTCCTCGTCTTTCGCCATCCAGTTCGTCCGCGGGGGCGTCCTCTTGGGCCTCACGGCCTTCATCTCGCTCTTCGTCCAGGGCGCGCTGGGAGGGAACATCAACGACACCCGTAACGTCCTCTACGCCTTCGTCTTCCCTTTCATCGTCGGGAGCATAGCCGCCGGCCAGCTCCTCTCCAGGCTGGGCTACAAGGTGGTCGCCTTGGTCGGGGTCATCCTGATGGCCGTGGGGACGGGCTTGTTCGCGTTCGTGGGGCTGTCGCCCTCGGTCTTCGACCTCATCGTGCGGGCTCCCATCTCCGGCCTCGGGATGGGGGTCGGGCTCGCCTCTGTGCTGAGCGCCTTCCAGAACTCTGTGGATAGGAGGCAGATAGGCGTGGCCTCCTCGCTTTCGACCTTCAGCCTCAACCTCGGAGGAGCCATCGGGGTGAGCCTCATCGGGACGATCCAGTTGAACTCCTTCTCGAGCCGCCTCACGACCATCGTCCAGGGAGCGCCGTCCGCTGCGCAGCCCCAGCTCTCCGCGCTGTTTGCCAATGCCAACCAGGTGGGCCAGCTCCTCAACTCGCCGGCCGCCCTCGCCCAGATAGTCGCCGCCCACCCTGCCATCGAGGAATTCGTTCCGTCGATAAGGGCCGCCCTGGCAGGGTCGATACTCGACGGGTTCTTGGTCATCTTCGCCATGAGCGTGATCTCCGTCGTCGCGGCCCTCTTCATGCCTGCGTCGGCGAAGAGAGTCGGGGAGGACGCGCCCAAGGCGGAAAAGGGGGGCCGGGATCCGGCCCCTCCGGCCTGAATCAAACACTAATATCATCGGGGTCCATATCCTGAGCCCGTGTCGATAACCGCCCAGGCGGCGAAGGCAAAGGAGGCGGCGAAGGCGAAGGCGTCCATCCCAGACTGGCAAATCACCGTCAACTATGTCGAGACCTGCAACTGCGACTTTGGGTGCCCCTGCAACTTCAGTGGGTTCCCGACCTACGGCTTCTGCAGGGCGATGGTCCTGTACAACATAGTCAAAGGGCACTACGGAGGAGTATCCCTCGACGGGGTCCCGGTCATCTATGTCGGCTCTTGGCCGAAGGCCATACACGAAGGCGACGGCACGTCGCAGCTCTACATCGGGGAGCAGGCCAACGGCAAGCAGAGGGAGGCGGTGGCGGCAATAGTCGGGGGCAAGGCGAAGGGCAACGGCCCGTTCGCCGTCTTCGCGGGGACGGTGAAGTACGCCCTCGAGCCGCGGGTCGCCGACATCAAGGTGAAGATCGACGGCAAGAACAGCAGCTTCTCCGTCCCCGGGGTGCTTGACGTCAAGGTCGAGCCCTTCAAGAACCCGGTCACCGGCGTAGAGTCCGAGACCGAGATCCACATCCCCAACGGCTTCATCTGGCAGACCGCAAAGGCGTGCAAGACCAAGGTCATGAGGATAGTCAGCCCGAACGTGTCGTTCGACGACTCCGGACAGAACGCGTTCTTCTGCCAGACCCTGACGTTCAAGGGACCCTGAGGGCTCAGAGCCCGGCCGACAGGATGCTCAGAAAGCCGGGGAACACTAGCGAAGCCAATCCAAGCACGATCAGGCCCGCCGCTATCGCCCTTGTGAGCCAGGCCGCCCCGCGGAGCACCATCTTTTCGAGAGCGATCACCACCGAAAGGACGACCATGAACGGGAGGCTCATTAGCGCGACCGCGAACATCACCACCATGTAGGCCCAGCAGCAGCCCACGCAGTATTCGCCGTGGGACAGCCCCATCGTGAAGCTCCCGGTCAGGCCCCTGTGCGAGTGCAGGGTGAAGAAGCCGATGGGCGAAACGCACTGCATCAGGAAGGTCGACTTGCGGGGAGAGAGTTGGTACGCCCCCGCGAAGATGAGGACGACCGCTGGGGCGACGGAGGCGACGCCGGCGAGGGAAGGGACGGCGGAGGAGACGCCTACCGCGAGGAAGACACCGAGGTACACTGCCAGGCCGAGCCCCGCGTAGACGGCGAGGTACCCTGCAAGGAAGAGGGGGGTCCCGACGGCCCTGGCAAGGCGCGGGTTCGCCTCGACCTTCGTCGAGAACCGGTTGTAGAAGGTCACTATGGGGATCATCGCGGGGAACATCATGGCCGCCATGCCCACCACCCAGATGAGCTCGAAGAGGCCTATCGCCGAGGGGGAGACTGACGAGACGAGGGCCGCGACGCCCATCATGCCTCCCGAGGCCATCGCCATCATCGGCATCTCGTAGAAGACCACGCCCCAGGACGCGACGGACACCGAGATCAGCACGGCGGCCACGCTCAGGGTGAGCCTGTCCCTGGAGAGCAGCTGGGGAGGGGAGCTTCCAGACGTGGCACCCTCGTTCAGTACCAAACACCCCGCATGGGAACCGGGTGCCTAATCAGTGCTATAGCCTTGCTCAGAGGGGCTTGGCGAAGGGCTTGGTCGCGAGGTCGTAGGTCTTGCCGTAGGTCCTCGTCTCGCCCTTGGCGAGGATGGTGACCGTGATCCTAGACTCTTGCAGGCTGATTATCTCGTAGAGCGCGCCGCACTTCGGGCAGTTGAACTTCTTGCCCACCTCCTTCTCGAAGTTCGCGAGGGCGACGTTGGCCGTGAACTGGCCGCTGCATTCTGCGCACTCTATCGTGGCGCCCTGGCCCGAGCCAGCAGGCTTGGCCTTCGGCTTCGCCGCTGCCTTGGCCTTTGCTTTCGGTTTCGACTTCTTGGCGGGCAATCTCGGGCGCGGAGTCCCTCCTGCGCGTATTTATCCGATGCGCCTCGCGCGGGCTACTTTGCGCGCTTCTTGAGCTTGGCGATGCGCTTCTCGACCCAGGCCTTGTTCTGCGCCGCGAGCCACTCGAAGTTCTCCCCAAGTATCGGCCCAGCTTCCGGGTGCCGCTTCCTGTCCTCCTCCGTCTTCCCCGAGAGCTTGTCCCAGAACATGGAGACGCCGTACCGGTCGAAGAGGAGGTCGAGGTCGATGAGGCCGTACCTCGCTATCGTTCCCATCGTCTCGTAGTACTGCCCGATCCTCTGGATGTTCCTGCGCCCGTCGGAGCCCTTCGGGTACCTGCTGTCGAACTCGGCCGCCGAGAGAGCGGGGGCGTCCGCGAGCTCGCGGGAGAACCAGGCGAAGGCCTCCTCCATAGGGTCGGTGAACTTTAGCTTCTCCAGCTCTATCAGGAGCATCGCGTCCTTGGGGGTCGCCTTGGGCATCGGGAGTCGTTCCCGCCTTTTCGATTTAAGCCCTCGTCGAAGCAGGAAAGTAATGTTGTGCAACTTAGTAGTAATTTACTACCGTATTTATTAGGAGGCGGCCCGTATTGGAGGGTATGACAAGCGTTTCAGGGCTCGTAAAGGGTTTGCATCACATCAGTTTGGTTACAGCGGATCAGGAGGTGAACAGGCGCTTCTACACGGAGATCCTGGGCTTGAGGAGGGTCAAGCTCACCGTCAACCAGGACGACCCGTTCCACAGGCACCTGTTCTATGCGGACGAGAAGGGGACGACGGGGACCGCCATCACCTTCTTCGAGTGGCCCGAGCTCCCTCGCGGCTACGTCGGGCTGGGCTCCCCGCACCACCTCTCGTACTCGGTTAGGAGCGTCGAGGTCCTCCCCCAGTGGGTGGCGTGGCTGCGCAGCAAGGGCGCGCCTGTGTCGGGGCCGTTTGCGAGGGAAGGGAAGCTCTCCATCTACCTCAGGGACCCGGACGGCGTGCTGGTGGAGATAACGGCGGAGAACCCAGAGGGCGTGGCGCCGGACTACCTCAGGATGCTCGACAACCCAGGGGAGGAACCGAGCGGTATTTCGGCGGACATGAAGCTGGTCAAGTTCGACCATGCATCGCCCCTGTCGAGCGACCGGGAGGTCACCCACAAGTTCCTTGAGAAGTTCGTCGGCCTTGAGTCCTTCTCAGAGAAGCCCAACCCTGACCAGAATGGGGCGACGGTGGCCGAGGTGGGGAGCAGGGACAGCCCGGGGTTCTTCAGGTACCTCGTCTCTGAGGAGGCGAAGACGGGGATGGTGGGGAAGGGGAACATCCACCACATAGCGGTGGCGGTGGAGGAGGACGAGGACCAGCTCAAGATCAAGCGGAGCCTCGACGACGCGGGGATAAGGAACTCCGGGGTCATCGACAGGTTCTGGTTCAAGTCGCTGTACTTCAGGGACCCCGACTACAACCTGCTCGAGGTAGCCACGAAGAAGCCGGGCTACGCGGTCGACGAGCCGCTGGACAAGCTGGGGACGACCCTCGTCCTGCCAAAGTGGCTCGAGGGCGAGCGCGGGCAGATAGAGGCGGCCCTCCACAAGACCGACCTGACCGGCTCGAGGACGTGGCCCCCGAAGTACGAGGCGGTGCCCTCGCCGCCCGAGAGCATCCCGGCCTGGAGGTAGACGATGACCGACCTGGGGTTCGTCCACAAGTTCGTCCCGTCGCCGAGCGGGTCGAGGCTGACGCTGCTCCTGCTCCACGGGACGGGCGGGGACGAGGACGACCTCCTCCACCTCGGTCGGGAGCTCTCGCTGGAGGCGGCGCTCCTCAGCCCGCGAGGGAGGGTGCTGGAGAACGGCATGCCGAGGTTCTTCCGGAGGCTCGCGGAGGGCGTGTTCGACATCCAAGACCTGACGCTCCAGACGCACGCGCTTGCCAAGTTCGTGGCCGCGGCCTCGAAGGAGTACAAGCTAGACCCGAAGGGCGTCGTGGCGGTCGGATACTCGAACGGGGCGAACATTGCCGGGAGCACGCTCATCCTCCACCCCGAGGCTCTCGCAGGGGCGGTCCTCATCCGCCCGATGGTGCCGTTCATGCCCGACTCGCCCCCCGACCTGTCGGGCGAGCCCATCCTGATCCTCGCGGGGAAGAGGGACTCGCTCGTCCCCAGGGAGGAGACCGAAAGGCTCGCTGGAATCCTGAGCAGGTCGGGCGCCGACGTGAAGGTGGGCTGGGCGGAGGCAGCCCACTCCATCACCGGCGCGGAGGTCGCCGAGGCGCGCGGGTGGCTGGCGGCGAAGTTCTCCGCAGAGCGGTCGCGAGCTTAAATTCGCAAGGGGTCGGAGCGGAGCTCCCGCCATTGAAGTTCTGCCCAAAGTGCGGCAAGCGCCTGCGCATCCTCACGGGGAAGATGCGCGGCCAGGCATTCTGCCCAAACTGCGGGCACAGGCTCGGTCAGGGCGAAGAAGAGGCCCCCAAGAGGGAGGAGCCAAGCAGGAGCATCGTCGAGTCGTTCCCCTACTCGTCGATGCGCCCGCACCAGAGGGAGGTTCTTGAGAAGATCGAGGCCGCGCTCGCGGCAGGCAAGAGGTTCGTCGTCCTCGAGGCGCCCGTCGGCTTCGGCAAGTCTGCGGTGGCGGCCGCCCTGTGCAGGCACCTCAGGTCGGCCTACGTCCTCACCTCGACCAAGCAGCTCCAGGAGCAGTACTCTGCGGACTTTCAGTTCACGACCGTGATGGGCAAGTCGAACTTCACCTGCCAGGTCCCGACCAGCTCGGGGCGGCTCGTAGCCTGCAGTAAGGGGAGGTGCGAGGCCGACTGGACTCTATCCGACTGCCCCCACTTCCTCTCGTTCGACCAATACGAGCTCCACCTCAAGGGGCTCTGCGACAGGGAGTCCAAGTGCGAGAAGGAACTGAGAACAGCTGGCAAGGGGAAGCTCTGCACCTACTACAAGCAGAAGTGGGACTCGTTCAGGGAGAAGATTACCGTCGGCAACTACGCCTTCTTCATGAGCGAGCTGAAGTACACAGAGGACGTCAGGAAGAGGAAGCTCCTCGTGTGCGACGAGGCCCACGATCTGGAGAGGCAGCTGGTCGGCTTCGCCTCATTCACATTGAACGCCTCCACGGTCCGCCAGTACCCCTCGGGTCAGGGGGGCGAGTTCGCTATCCCCTACGAGGACGGCATGGACGCCCACGCTGAGGATTGGCTCAAGGCCCTTGGCGCGGCCGGGGAGTCGCTCCAGGGCTTCTTCGACGCCCACGAGGGCGACGCCACCGTTCAGGACAAGCTCATCTCGTGCAGGGCGTTGCTCGAGTCGCTCGAGGCGTTCGTCGACGCGCTGAAGGCCTCCCCCGAGAACTGGGTGGTGAGCAGCGTCAGGAAGACCGCCGGGGTCGACGCCTACGGGGGAGGCTCCGCCCTCGTGGACGAGGTCGTGTTCCAGCCGCTGGAAGTGGCCGCGTACACCTCCAAGCTGTTCGGAACAGCGGAGTGCGTCCTCCTGATGTCGGCGACGGTGTTCTCAGAGGAGCTGCTCTGCAGGACCCTGGGAATCTCGCAGGACGAGGCCCAGTTCGTCAAGGTCGCCGAGTCGACCTTCCCTGTCGAGAACAGGAGGATCTATCCGATGGACGTCGCCCAGCTCAACCGCGCGTCCATGGACGCCTCCATGGAGGGCATAGCCAGGGCCGTGGACCAGATCATGGTCAGGCACGCCGCCGAGAGGGGAGTGGTCCACACCACCAACTACTCCCAGGTCAACTACATCATGGAGCACGTCTCTGAGGGGAACCGCGCGCGGCTCGTCACGACGCAGGGGAGCACGGCCAGGTCGGAGCTCATCCAGACCCACGGCGCGACGGGGGCCTCGGTGCTCATCTCGCCGAGCCTCTACCAGGGGGTCGACCTCAAGGACGACCTGGCGAGGTTCCAGATCATCGTCAAGGTTCCCTTTCCAGACCTCTCCGACAGGAGGACCAGGGTGAAGATGGAGAGGGAGAGGGGGTGGTACGATTGGCAGACGGCGCTGAGGCTCGTGCAGACCTATGGAAGAGGGGTCAGGAGCGAAACAGACTATTGTGCCACTTTCGTCCTTGATTCCAACTTCTTGCGCTTCGTCCATGAACACAGGGAGCTCTTCCCCCCGTATTTCCTGGACGCGCTGGGCGGACTGGCGTAGGGCGTTCGCGACACCAGAACGGCCGTTCCAGTGTGTAGCATTAACTAACTTCCCGTCCATGGGGAGGCCATGAAGCCCTTGGTCTCAGCGCTCGCCATCGCGGTCGTCGCTGCGGTGATCGTGGCGACCGTGTTCTTCGCGCCCGGACTGACGGGCGGGACCACGACCAGCGCGTCGACCACCTCGGTCTCGTCGACCTCGACATCCAGCACCTCGACCGGCGAGTCCAGCGGCCTGCAGCTCCGCCTTTCGTTGAACGCGACGAGCGTCAAGCCGGGAGGCGCCATCGAGATCACGGCCAGCGAGTACAACACGCTTTCAACGCCGGTCAACATCACAAAGGCGAGCGACTGGGCGGTCCAGGGGCTCTCGCTGGGGCCCTGCGCCACCGAGGGGTACTCTAACTACCCGTTCGGGGTCGCCGTCTTCCAGGGACGGTACACGCAGGCCAACGTCTCGCAGGGCAAGCCGCTCGAGATCTACGGGGTCGTCGCGTGCCCGATGCTCCTCAGGTACGTGACGGGCTACCTCTTCGAGCCGATGAACGACTCGGCGGTCATCCTGCCCAGCAGCGACTCGTACCAGACGCTGATGAGCGGGGACGTGACGGTGAGCGGGACGTACGCCGGGCTCCCGAGCAACGCTGTGCAGCCGCTCGCTCCCGGGACCTACACCGTCGTGGCGGGAGACGAGTGGGGCGCTGTGGAGACGCTGCAGTTCACCGTGACAGGGTAGGCCGGGGCCTAGACTCAAATCCAGGGCCGCTCGGCTCGGGCGCCGATGGGAGCCGGGGTCGCGACGAGCACCTTCGAGGTCGCCACCAAGAGGGAGGGCGAGGTCGTGGACGTCACCGCCGAGGTGCGCAAGGCCCTCGAGGAATCCAGGCTCGGCGACGGGGTCTTGACGGTCTTCGTGACGGGCTCCACCGCCGGGGTCACCACCATCGAGTTCGAGCCCGGCCTGCTCAAGGACTTTCCGGAGATGATGGAGAGGGTGGCGCCCAAGGGGATCGACTATGCGCACCACAGGAAGTGGCACGACCACAACGGCCACTCGCACGTCAAGGCCTCGCTCCTCGGGCCGAGCCTTTCGATCCCCTTCGTCTCGGGCGAGCTCGTCCTGGGAGAATGGCAGCAGGTCGTCCTGGTCGAGTTCGACGTCAGGCCCAGGACGAGGAAGGTCGTCGTCCAGGTCGTCGGCGAGTAGTCCGGTTCAGTCGTCGAGGAGCCTTCGGTGGCCCTCGGGGCAGGTCCCGTAGGTGCAGTCGTAGAACCCCTCGTCCCACTCCTCCTCGAGGTCCCAGTGGTCCTTGCAGTAGGCCCTGTCGCAGTTGGGGCAGTACGCGTCGACCCCGCCCTCCACCAGGTGCTCGACGTAGTCGTTGAGGCCGCGGACGTTACCCTGCTCCAACCTCTCGAAGATCACCCCGGCGTTGGTCATGTCGAAGTGGTTCGACCTGGTGACGCCCTCGAAGAGTATGGCCTTCTCTTCGGTGGTGGAGAGCTTGGGGACGTCGGTCCTGAAGACGGCGGCGACCTTCCCGCAGGACGAGCAGAGGAGGACGTAGCTGTCCTCGCCCAGCTTGTCGACGGCCTTCGATGGAGGTCCTCCCGGAGGACGTTTTGCGCCGGCCTGGAGCGATATTGCCTGCGACGCGCCCTCGAAGGCTTCGATGAGCCTCTTGCACAGGTCTTCCGCGACGTCGGTGTTGAACGCCTTGAGCTCGCTCGAGACCTGATTGACCCTGCTCCTCGCCATCTCGAGGAGCGATGCGGCGCTGGCCGCGCGCTCTTCCTTCTCGCCCTTGCCTGCCCTCAGCGCGTCGTAGGCAGAAACGACGTCGTAGAACGCCTCTTTCGCGTCCTCGACCCACATCTCCCTGGTCGCCGCGTCGCGGACGGGCGAGGCCTCGAGGAAGCCGATGATGAAGTCCTTGACTGCCTCGAGCCTCTCGATCTGCTCCCGGACCTCTGCCCTTCCTTCTTCCCCGCTCATCAGTCGACGCTCAGAGGTCGGCGCCTGGCCCTCATATGGTTAGCCTAGCCGGCGGCTGGGCGCTCAGTGCGCGACTGGAGCCGCGCTGCCAGCGCCCTGCTTCAACACGTAGTTCTTCGAGAAGAGGGCGAACACGACTCCCACCGCCAGTGCGGCGATCCCAAGATAGAAGATGTAGTCGAAGGCAGTCCCCGAGGGGACGGTCACTCCTGGCGGGAGCGTGTGGGGAGGCACCTGGAGCGTGTACGTGCTCATGAGGGTCGTGGCGAGTACCGGGCCGACCGCGCCCCCGATGTTCCTGAGCATGGTGTTGAGGCCCAGGCCCGCGCCTATCGCCTCGACCGGCAAGGAGATGGTGATCATGTTGACGATGGGGATGATTATCCCGACTATCCCTACCATCGAGACCGCCGTGTCGACCGTGACGTCGAGGGTCGTCGCCCTGTTGGTGAGGAAGAGCACCATGCCAGCTATTGCGATAAGAGAGCCGAGTATCACCGTGGGCTTGGGCCCTGTCTTCTGGACCATGCGCCCGAGCACCGGGCCGCCTATCAGCATCATCACCGTCGCCGGGGCGATCGCGAGACCAGAGTTGATGACGCTGAGGCCTAGCCCGCCGAAGGCCACCGGAAGCTGCGTGTAGTAGGTGAGGGCGAAGAAGAGGCCGAACATCGCTATGCCCGAGATGATCCCGACAGCGTTCGCCACCTGGACGTTCGTGATCTTCAGGAGCCTTAGCTGGATGAGCGGGTTGGATATCTTGCTCTCGGCGACGAAGAAGCCCACCGTGAGCGCGGCCCCCGCGCCGAGCGCGGCCAGGTCGTAGGCCGAGTACCATCCCTCGAAGGGACCCTCGGTCAAGTAGAGCAGGACGAGCGAGATGCCCACCATCAGCAGCCCGATCGTGACGTAGTTCACCTTGGCGCCGGTCCCTGGTCTTCCCGTTGGAAGGGCCTTGGCGACGACGAGGAAGAGAGCGACACTGGCGATTAGCGCAGTGTGGAAGGCCCACTGCCATCCCCAGTCCTCGACTATGTAGGCGCCTAGGACGAGGCCGATGGCCGCCCCCACCGCGAAGGTGGCGCTGATGATGCCCTGGGCGGCGGCGATGCGCTCCCTGGGGAAGGTCTCCGCGATTATCGCGAGCGCCAGTGGGACGATCGCAAAGCCGATCCCTTGGATCGCCCTGGCCCCGATAAGCCAGTAGATCGACGGGGAGAACCCCGCCATCGCCACACCGGCAGTGTAGAAGGCGAGGGCGACGAGGAACATCCGCTTCTTGCCGTAGCTGTCGCCCAGCTTGCCCAGGAGCGGCGAGACCGCGCTCCCCACTATGAGGAACGCCGAGGTGATCCACGAGACGGTGCTGGCTGTGGCCCCGAAGTCCTTCTGGATGGTCGGGACCCCCGGGATGACCATGGTCTCGACGTAGTTGAGCAGGAGGGCCACGCCCACCATGGAGAGCAGCGCCCTGGCCTGGTGGCTGGTGGTCTTCGCCGTCACGGCGACCGTCTGGGTTTGCACAGCGGCAGACATCTTTCCTCGCCCATAACTGACTGGTAAGTCAGTATTAATACCTTACGAATGCTAACATTCTAGGGGTATGGGTTAAATATCAGGCGGCGCCATGCAGGGCCGATGCCGAAGGTAGTGGCCGGGTACAAGGAGGAGGCTAGGAGGACGATACTCGAGACGGCTGCGGGGGTGTTCGCCCAGAAGGGGTTCACGGATGCGACGATGGACGACGTCGCCAAGGAGCTCGGCGTGAGCAAGGGGGCGGTCTACCAGTACTTTAGCAGCAAGGACGAGCTCTTCGAAGGGCTGTGCGACGCGGCCGCGAAGATGGTCGAGGAGAGGCTCAGGGAGAGCTTCTCCGGCGCCGACCTGCGCAAGTCGGCGGAGAGGTACATGGATTCGGAGCTCGACAGGTTCCAGAACCGCGGAGTCCTGATGTTCGAGGCGTTCGCCCAAGCACCGAGGAACGCCTCAATCAGCGGGCTGATCGGGAACAACTACGTCACCGTCCTGGAAGTGATGACGCGGTTCCTTGAGACGCTGAAAGAAAAGGGCGCCCTCAGGAAGGAGATGGACTCCGCCGAGGTCGCGGAGCTCTTGATCGCCCTGCGCCATGGCGTCCTGGCGACGGTCCTGATGGGGGTCTCGAGGGAAGACGCGATGAGGGTTTGGATGAACGGGTTCGAGGCGGTGCTGGGCCGCTACACCGCGATCAAGCGCTAGTCCCGCCGCTTCCTGTCAGGGCATCGGTCCGGACGGGGTACTGGGCCCAAAGTCCACGAAGGAAGAGGACGAACGCCGTGGTAGGGAGCAGGGTAAGAGGAAGACGAAGCTCCGATATCACGCCGATGGCCGCTATCGGCAGGACGAGCCCGAGCGCTAGCGCGATCAAGCCCCTCTCGTTGTCCTGGGAGCCCACTGACTGGACCGTTGCGAGAAGGAAGAGCGCCTCCACCGCGACAACCGCGGCGAGGTCTGCTGCGGCCGGAAGGCTGGCGTCCATCCCCAAACCCTCCGTCAACAGTACGGAGAGGTAGAAGAGCGCCCCGAGCAAGGCAAGTTGACGCGCGCCGAGTCTGGGGAGGGTCGTCGTATGGAGGGCATCGGCTGGAATCCGACGGGCGGCGAGCACGAGGAGCCCGATGGCCAGCAGGCTCGACACGAAGACGTTCCACCCCATCCAGAATCCGCCCGTCCTGAACACCAGCAGGAAGAGGAAGGTCACGTCGAGGCCCAGGATGAGCGAGACGGCGGCCAGGCCGCGCCTGTCGAGGAGGCTCCTCCCCCTGGTCGAAGGCACAGCCAGACCGAGGAGGAGGATGGGCAGGGAGATGCTGAAGATCATGTGGACGGGGAGTATCCCCGCCGACCATATCCAGTTCACGCCGAGCCAGTGCCCGTATACCCCAAGCTTGCCCACGGGGTTGGCCTTCGGGTCGAAGAGGGTGCTCAGGGCGATCCCCTCCTCCAGGATCCCGTATGCCGCGCCCAGGAGGAGCACCGATGCCCACCCCTTCCTCCATCGCACCATCGCCTCCCTGACGAGCAGCACGCCGGGGCCGTACAGCCCTAGGTTCGCGACGGCCTGGAAGAGGAACATGGGAGGATGCAACACGATCGCGTTCAGGGGGCTCGACCCCGAGATGTACTCGGGGATGCCCGGCGAGAGCAGCAGGAGGCAGACGACCGGGTGCCTCTGGAGGAAAGCGAGCGCGCCCCCGCCGGAGCGGAGCGTCAACGAGGGTCCGAGGCCCTCCCAATTCTTAAATCCCTTCGAGGGACGTCGGGGCTGATGGACACGCCGCTCGCCGGGAAGCAGGTCGCCGTCCTCGCCGAGAACATGTACGAGGACATGGAGCTCTGGTATCCCCTCATCAGACTGAGGGAGGCTGGGGCCAAGGTCTCAGTGGTTGCGCCGACGGCGGGGGCGACCTACAAGAGCAAGCATGGACTGGAGGTCAAGGCGGACATTTCTGCGGAGACGGCCAAGGTAGGGCAGTTCGACGCGGTGGTGATACCTGGCGGGTTCGCGCCAGACTACATGAGGCGGTCCGAGGCGATGGTGAGGTTCGTCAGGGACGCCTACGACGGCGGGAGCGTTGTCGCGGCCATATGCCATGCGGGGTCGATGCTGGTCTCTGCCAAAATCCTAAGGGGGAAGACGGTCACCTGCTACAAGTCGATCAAGGACGACGTGGTCAACGCCGGCGGCAAATACGTGGACAAGCCCGTGGTCAGGGACGGGACGCTGATCACTTCGAGGGTCCCCGACGACCTGCCTGCGTTCTGCTCGGAGATAATCTCGACCCTGTCTTCGAAGAAGAAATGAGCTCCTAGGAAAAAGTGCTGGGGTTCACAAGAGCCAGGGCGCAATAGAATAGCGAGAGGAGAAAGACTAGGAGGCGGGCTTCTTGCCCCTCGTCATGGCAAGATAGCCCGTCGCGATGATGAAGATCACGGCTACCGCCGCGATCCCGTATGCTGTGGTCGCGCTGACTGCACCGGAGGCTGTGACTGTGGAGACTGAGACCGAGGTCGTGGTGGAGACCGAGCCCGAGGCTGTGGTGGTGGTCGTGGAGACGGATACGCTACTCGCTGGCGCGGCCTGTAGGGTCAACGCCACGATGTCGCCTGGGACCGCAGTAGCCCAGGAGACTATACCAGCCGTGACTGGGACAATCACCTCCATCTGGCCGCTGGCCGTAGCCCCTATTGAGGGCAGGACGTTCAGCGGACCACCGATGAAGAAGTCCCTGACCGTGGCTCCGGTCTGAGCGTTAATCATCAGGAGGTCTCCTGAAGATAATGTCAGGAAGACGAGGTTGCCGCTGCTCGTCACTCCGCCGCGGTAGCCCTGGGTTGCGATGAAGTGTGACCACACGAGCTGGCCGGTTGCGGCGTTGACGGCTGAGAGCGTGGCGTTGTTGGATGTGGTGGTATACGCGCATCCCGCGCAAAGGGTCCCTATGGGTGTGAAGCTCATTCCCGGGTTGGTCTTGTAGTTGCTCGAGTTGAAGGCAACGTAGAAAGCTATGTTGGGGATATCCTCGTCGGTGAAGAACACATAGTTCAGGGCAGGGTCGTATGAAGCCTCCTCCTCGCCGACAGCCGCTCCCGGATAGAAGGCCGTAGGCTGGAGGCTCGGGTTCATGAATGCCTCGGTCATCTGCGTCTGGTTGAGCGGGTTGTGCATGTGGCAGTACTGGCACACCGGGATAGACGAGATGGGAGGCGTGTAGGCCCAGATCATTTTGCCATTGACTGCGTTGAGTTCGTACAGGTATCCGTTCTTGCACAGCTTCCACAGCACCTGCGTGTTCGCCCCGTTGACTGTCTCGTTGCCTAGGCCCTGCCACCAGGAGCAGTCCAGGTCCCATTCGTCGTGGGACGAGGTCTGGAAGCCCCAAATCCAGTTACCGTTGGTTTCGTTCAGAGCTAGGACCGAGGCCGACCAGAGCTTTGTGCCCGGGGTGCAGATGCTATTGTATGGGTCTGGGTTGTTGGTGTTCACGAAGGCGTAGCCCAAGGTCGGACCCGTCCCGAGGAGCCATTGCCCGCCCCACCCTGATGCTGTTGACCCTGTTGATTCGCCACCGGTGGCCGCTAGGCATGATGGGCTCTGGTTCACGTAGCCCCAGTCGTTGTAAAGGGTGGAGTTGAGCTGGGATGCCGACATCGTCTTCAGGTCTACCACCGCGGTGCCCGGTATGGGGCCGCCGCCGTTGTAGGCCGGCCCTGGGTAGAAGATTTGCGCTCCCTTCATGCTGTTGACCTGCTCGATGTCCCAGTTCGGGTCGACCGGAAGGTTACCTCCGGGCTGTGGGGGAGTGCAGAAGGTGGTCCACAGTGGCACGGGCGGGTTCACGAGTATGTTCCAGCCGCGGTAGAAGCAGCGGCCGGTGGCCGCGCTCGAGCCGCTCCCGACTGAGGTGATGGCAATGCCTCTGTTCTGATCAACCAGTATGTTCGGGGCGTTCGCGGACTCTATGGCCGTGGGGGAGTCCCCAGGTATCGCGCTCGTGCCAGGGAAGTAAGTGAAGTTGAGCTCGTACTGGCCGGTGAGGGCGTCGATGGCCCAGACCTTGATGTCCGGAGTAATGTACCAAACTGTCGGCGTCCCTCCGAACAGCTTTGTGGTGAATTGCTCTGCCCCGTCGTGGAGATGTAGAGAGAGGCCCCCGACGCCGGAGATTCCGGCGGTGCTGTTGGGACGAATCGGCAGGACGTCGGTCCAAATCACGTCCCCGTTCGCCGCGTTCAACGCGAAGACCTGGCCGTACTGGGTGATGGCGTAGATTGTGCCGTTGACGATCAGCGGGGCGGTGTCTACCCCAAGGCCGCCGGCGACGGAGATGAGGGCCGTCGGGTGAGTCGGGAGTGGGAAGAGCCAGCTGAGGCCAAGGTTCGCTACGCTGGTGCTGTTAATCTGAGTCTGCGGGTTGTAGTCCTGGCCGAACTGGTTGCCGTTCGGAGAGGCCCAGTTGGCTTGGAGTGATGTCAGGGGGCCCGGGGCCAAAGCCGCAGGTTTGTTCTGAGCCGCCAGAACCGTTGGGACGGAGACCGCCGAGACGAGGAAAAGGAGAGTTATTGAGATGGTCGCTAGAATTCTCTTGGAATCCTTCGCCATATTTCATTTCTTAGGCAATAGTTGACTATTTATGGATTCAATAGCTTGACTTTTGTTAACCCGATTGTGGTCGATGCGCCTTCGAGCAGAAGGGTCAACTACCTTCCCGCATTCTGCTCCGAGATAATCTCGGCCGCTTTAGGAGAAGTGAATTAGATGAGAGGGCAAGAATTCAGAAGAACGAATTCGCCACGAATTGACGAAGGGAAAAATTAGGAGGCGGGCTTCCTGCCACGCATGGCAAGATAGCCCGTCGCGATGATGAAGATCACGGCTACCGCCGCAATCCCGTAGAGGGTTGTGCTGCTGACTCCCGAAGATGTTGTTGTTGTTGCTGTGACCGTGGTGGCCGAACCTGAGATGGTCACGGTTGAGCCTACACCGCCAACCGTGCTCACCGCGGTGGTGGTTGTCGTGCTGGTGACCGTGCCTCCACCTATGCTGGTGGTGGTTGTCACTCCCGGGCCCGTAACGGTCGAGGTTATTGTCGTGCCTGCAGTGGCGGGGACGTTCTGGAGGGTCAAGGCGACTATGTCCCCCGGGACTCCGGTGCCCCAGGTGACCAATCCTGCGGTAATCGCCGTGATGACTTCCATCTGCCCGCCGGAGGTCGCGCCGACGCTCGCGAGCTCGTTGAGCGGGCCGCCTATGTAGAAGTCCTTGACTATGCTGCCCGTCTGCGCGTTCAGCATCAGGAGATCTCCCGACGACAGCGTCGCGAAGACTAGGTTGCCCGAGGTGGTCAAGCCGCCGCGGTAGCCTTGCGCAGCGACGAAGTGGGACCAGACCATCTGCCCGGTCGCCGCGTTGACCGCCTCGATGGTGGCGTTGTCAAGGTTCGCCGCAGTTGCCGCTATCGCGATTCCAGAGAACCCCGAGTTTGTGAGGTAATTGGTGATATTCATCCGGATGTAGTGTTCAAGGGCGGGGACGTTCTGGCTGGCAAGGAATAGGTAGTTGAGCGAGGGATTGTAGGCGAACTCGTTCTCGAAACCAGCAGACGCCGACGGATACATGAGGGTGTCCGCGAGACTCGGGTTGAAGAACTGCAGGTTCATCTCAGTGGAGTTGAGCGGGTTGTGCATGTAGCAGTACGCGCACCTGGCCAGTATGCTTTGGGGTGGAGTCCACGCCCAGATGAGGGCGCCGGTGGCCGCGTTGAGCTCGTAGAGGTAGCCGTTCTTGCACGTCTTCCAGAGGACCTCGGTGTTGACGCCGTTGACCGTCTCGTTCCCTAGGACCTGCTGCCAGGAGCAGTCGTAGTCCCAGAGCTCGTGTGAAGAGGTCTGGAAGCCCCAGATCCACTGACCCGTCTGGTCGTTAAGAGCCAGTATTGAGGCGGACCAGAGGTCAGGCCCCGGAGTGCAGGCGCTGGTGTAGGGATCCTTGTTGTTGGTGGGTAGATAGGCGATACCTGTTTTCTCGTCCACGAGCCAAGGCGCTCCCCAGCCCTGAGCGGTCGACCCCGGAGAGGCGCCGCCGTCGGTTGCCTGACAGGCTGCGCTCTGCGGCGCGTAGCCCCAATCATTGTAGAGGGTCGCGTTTAGCTGCGAAGCGGAGAGGGTCTTGAGGTTGACCACCGCGGTGCCGGGAATGTACCCGCCACCGTCGTAGGCCGGGCCTGGGTAGAAGATCTCAGCGCCGGTCATGTTGTTGACCTGCTGGATGTCCCAGTTGGGGTTGACGGGGATGTTGGAACCTACCTGGGGAGGCGTGCAGAAAGAGGTCCACATTAGAGTCGGGGGGTTCACGTTGACGTTCCAACCCTTGAAGAAACATCTGCCGGTCGCGGCGGAACTGCCGCTCCCTATGGACGTGATGACGATGCCTCGCTGCTGGTCAATCAGCAATTGAGGCGCGTGACCCGACTCGACGCCGTTCGGGTTGTTGCCCGGTATTGAGGCGATGCCGCCCCAGAACGAGAAGTTCAACTCGTAGTTGCCCGTGTTGGCGTTGATGGCGTAGATCTTGAGGTCGGGGGCCGCGACCCAGAAGGTGGGGGTCCCGCCGAAGAGCTTCGTCGTGAAGGCTTCGGAGCCGTCGTGAAGATGCAGGTTGAGTGTGCCGACGCTGAGTCCCTGGACGCTGGTTGGAGTAAGCGGAAGGACGTCAGTCCAGAGCTGGTTGCCGTTCGCCGCGTTGATCGCGAAGACCTGGCCGTACTGGGACACCGCGTAGATGGTGCCGTTGATGATCAGGGGTGCTGAGTCAACTCCGAGCCCGGCGGCCACGGAAAGAAGGGCTGTCGGGTGGGTGGGCAGCGGGAAGAGCCAGTTGAGGCTCAGGTACTGGGCGTTGGAGCTGTTTATCTGAGTCTGGGGATTGTAGTTCCAATTGAACTGGTTGCCGTCCGCCGCCGCCCAGTTTGCTTGGAGCGTAGTCAGAGGGGTCGCGGCCGGAGCGGCTGCCGCCCTGTTGGGAGCCGCCACCACCGCGGGGACGGAGACGCAAGAAAGGAGGAAGAGTAGAGAGACAGAGATTGATGCTAGAAATGACTTGGTTACCTTCGTCATATTTTCAAATCTTAGACATTCGTCGACTATTTACGGATTTCCACATTGATATGAGTTAGCCGCTAATGGTCGTGCAATATCTCAATAATTTTCAACAGCTAGTCCCGGACACCCTTCAGGAGACTTCGATGGACCGCGCGGACTAAAGACGAAGGGGAAAACTAGGAGGCGGGCTTCTTGCCCCTCGTCATGGCAAGATAGCCCGTCGCGATGATGAAGATCACGGCTACCGCCGCGATCCCGTAGAGTGTGTTGTTGCTTGCTCCGGATGTGGCGGTGACCGTGGAGACTGAGACGGAGACAGAGACCGAGGTCGTAGTCGAGACCGAGCCCGAGGCGGTGGTGGTGGTCGTGGAGATGGATACGCTGCTAGATGGTGGCACGGCTTGCAGGGTCAACGCCACGAGGTCCCCTGGGACGGCCGTGCCCCACGTGACTTCGCCAGCGGTTATCGGGACGATGACCTCTTCCTGCCCGCTGGCCGTCGCTCCTATGGAGGGGAGGACGTTCAGGGGGCCGCCGATGAAGAAGTCTTTGACCAAGTTGCCCGTCTGCGCGTTGAGCATCACGAGGTCACCCGACGACAGCGTGGCGAAGACCAGGTTGCCGCTCGTCGTTAGACCGCCTCGGTATCCCGAACTAGAGGCGATGAGGTGGGACCAGACCATCTGCCCGGTCGCCGCGTTGACCGCCTCGATGGTTGCATTGTTGAGGTTCGCTGCTGTCGCGGCGGTGGCGATGCCTGAGAACCCGGCGTTCTTGCCATAGTTGGTGATGTTCATCGGGATGTAGTGTTCGAGGCCAGGTACGTTCTGGCTTGCCGTGAAGATGTAATTCAGCGCTGGATTGTACGAGAACTCGTTCTCGAAGCCGGCCGCCGCAGATGGGTACATGAGCGTGTCCTGTAGACTCGGGTTGAAGAATGCCTCCGTCATCTCAGTGGAGTTGAGCGGGTTGTGCATGTAGCAGTACGGGCACCTGGCCAGTATGCTCTGGGGCGGTTCCCAGGCCCAGATGAGGTTCCCGTTAGCTGCGTTAAGCTCGTAGAGGTAGCCGTTCTTGCAAGTCTTCCAGAGGACCTCGGTCTGGACCCCGTTGACCGTCTCGTTCCCTAGGACCTGCTGCCAGGAGCAGTCGTAGTCCCAGTTCTCGTGGGCTGCCGTCTGGAAGCCCCAGACCCACTGGCCGGTCTGGTCGTTCAGCGCCAGTACTGACGCTGACCAGAGGTCAGGTCCAGGCATGCAGGCGCTGGTGTACGGGTCCCTGTTGTTGGTGTTGAGATACGCTATGCCGGTCTTCTCGTCGAGCAGCCAAGGTGCACCCCAGCCGGAGGCTGTGGAGCCTGGAGATGCTCCGCCGTCGGCCGCTGTGCAAGCGGCGCTCTGGACGTAGCCCCAGTCGTTGTAGAGGGTGGAGTTGAGCTGGGCTGCCGACATCGTCTTGAGGTTGACCACCGCGGTGCCGGGTATGTTTCCGCCACCGTTGTAGGCCGGGCCTGGGTAGAAGATCTCAGCGCCGGTCATGTTGTTGACCTGCTGGATGTCCCAGTTGGGGTTGACGGGGATGTTGGAACCTACCTGTGGAGGCGTGCAGAATGCGGTCCACATCAGCTGTGGTGGGTTCACGAGTATGTTCCATCCGCGGTAGAAGCACCTGCCCGTATTGGAGGCAGAACCGCTGTCTATGGATGAGATCAGGATACCCCTGTTCTGGTCAATCAAGAGGTTCGACGGTCGGGTGCCCGCGAAAGCGTTAGGATTATTGCCGGCAATCCCGTTGACGCCGCTCCAAATTGAGAAGTTGAGCTCATAAGCGCCGGTCAGGGCGTTGATGGCGTAGTCCTTGAAATTCGCGGCTACTACCCAGAAAGTCGGAGTGTGGTTGAACAGGGCCGTCGTGAACTGCTCGTCTCCATCGTGGAGGTGCAACGAGATTACGGTGGAAGTGCCGAGCCCTACCGTGCTGTTGGGCAGGACCGGTAACAAATCTGTCCAGAGGACGTTGCCGGTTGCCGCGTCGAGTGCGAACACTTGGTCGTACTGGGTGATTGCGTAGACCGTGCCGTTGACTATCAGCGGCGCGGTGTCGACACCAAGCCCTGTGCCGGCGCCATATGCGACGCTTGCGAGGGACGGCGGGAGGGTCGGTAGCGGGAATAGCCATTTCAGGCCCAGATATTGGGCGTTGGAGCTGTTAATCACGTTCTGCGGGTTATAGTTCTGGTTGAACTGGTTCCCGTCTGCCGCCGCCCAGTTTGCCTGCATGGCGGTGAGGGGAGTCGCGGCAAGAGCCGCAGACTTCGCGGGAGTTGCCGCCATGACAACGGGGACGGAGACGGTCGATATCAGGAAGAGAGTTGCTGCGAATACGGTCGCCAGTGCTTTTCTTGAAACCTTCGTCATACTTTCAATTCTTAGGCAATAGTTGACTATTTATGGATTCACAGGAGATATTGTCATGTTGATAACAGCGCGTAACAAGTTATTCGAATGTTACCATAGCAGTTCTGCGTAGAGGGCCAGGTTCGGGATGGAAACTCGATTGCGTCGAGGGTCCCCGACGGGCTGCCTGGGTTCTGCTCGGAGACAATCTCAACCCTGTCGAAGAGGAAGTGAATCTCCGGCGCTAATTAAGCGCCCATTTGCTCGATTCAATGGCGCCGCAGGCGTCGGTTTTTGCATGAAAATGTAAGCAAACGCGAAGAGCATCGCTATATTCGTTCGAAGTCTCGGGTTTTGCGAGATGATTCCCGGTCTTGACTGCGGAACGCGCTGAAGATCGCCTGAAGGGGTCTGTTCGCTATGGCAGGGTAATACCTCTTGGGAACATGAGGGAGTTGCACATCGAGTGGGAAGAGTCGTTCTGGTTGGGGGAGAAGACCGCCGAGGAGGTCACCTTCTCGATGGAGTCGAGGATGAAGCGGACATTGCAGGCGGCAGGCCTTGTGAGGTAGGAGCAATCCTTACCGGCTGGCCGCCTCGCCGAGCTTTGCTCTGCTCACCATCTCCCCGAACCTCCCCGCGAGACCGTTGGCGTCTAGCCGCCAACCACTTGACTCGTCGAAGAGCTTGTACGAGATTGTGTATCTCAGGGCCCGGGTCTGGTCCATCACGAACGTCTTCATCTTGTCTCCCACCTTGCCGGCGAAAGGCTCCAGGTATTCCAGGAACCGGATGTAGGATCCCGGGGGGATGAATAGCTCCGCACAGTAGCTCGGTCCGAAGGCCTCGCTCCATAAGAAAGGCAGCGCGTTGAGGAGGGTCATCAGCTCGGCGATTTCCGATTTGGAAGCCTCCTCGAGTATCACCGTGACCTCGACGTAGTGCTCCTTCTTGGTCACCACTTTGCCGAGGTTGTAGTCTACCCGCGAACCCTGCCAGCCCACGTTGTAGGACCTCACCAGGCGGCGACCTCGGACGTGTTTAAGATAGTGGAAGTCCAGTTGCTTGACGTTCAACTTGACGTTCGCGGCCATCTTGACCAGACTCCTGTTGGCGTCGATCTCGAGTTCCTTCAGGATGAGGAGGTCCGTCTTGTCGTACTTCGCGACCTCATCCTGGGTCACCGTGAGCGGCATCAATACCTTGGAATCGGGTTGAGGCCAGTCGAAGTTCCAGACGTCGTGGCCGAAGTCGTAGTACTCGGCCTTCATGGGAGGGTTCCTGATTTGCTCGAACTCGAGCATCCTGACCTCGGCGAACAGTCCGATGTCGTGGAGCCTCCTGAAGACCGCCTCGACCTCGCCTCGGAGCTGTCGCGGGGCAGCGAGGTGGCAGATGTATTCGTGACTGAGGAGGGTGCGGGTGTAGCTGTGGAGAAAGCAATCGTCGCTCATGATCGTGAAGATGCTGGCAGAGTGGCTCTCGAGGGCGGGCGGTAGCCTAACGAAGGCGATGAGCCTCGTGAATCCTAGCCGGGAGTAGTTAGGGCTCGCTTGTACGGCTAAGCCCTTCTCAAGAAGGTACTTGCGGTACCTGTACCGGACGCTTTCTCGATATTGGTGGGACAGTCTGGCGACCTGGTTGATCCTTGGCCCCACCTCGCCCACGTACTTGACGACCTTCGCAAGGTCGACCTTGGCCTTTTCCCTGCCTCGAGAGTCGTCCGACTGGCGGGACAACGTCCGGCACTGGGTTG
>DATJBB010000003.1:0-242167 GCA_035515635.1 Nitrososphaerales archaeon | reverse complement strand
AGAGGCGCCGGCGGCAAGATTTGAACTTGCAAGCCCTTTCGAGCGGCAGCTTTCCAGGCTGCTGGGTTACCAGGTTACCCATACGCCGGCCCGGCGTCAGGCTTCCTGGCGACCGGCACAAATAGGTTCCCGAACCTTCTGGCACCCGTGAAGCGGCGGAACCTCCTCCGGATAGCGGCGCTGGTCCTCCCAGCATTCCTCTACGGGCTCTACAGGTTCTCCGTGGGGGTGCTGGTACCAGCGTTCGAGACCACCTATGGAATCAACGACGCGACCGCGGGGGAGGTGGTCTCAGCATCTGTCGGGATGGTCGGGCTGGGAGTCATCAGCTCTGGCTACCTCGCCCAGAGGTTCGGTGACCAGAAGGCCATCGTCGCGGGCTTCCTTATCTTCTCCGTGCCGATGGGCATCATCACCCTGGGCGGGGGGCTCGCTCCATTCTCTGCCCTCTTTCTCGTGGCGGGGTTTGGGAGCGGTCTGATGATAACACCCTCCTACGGCGTGGCGGCGTCGCTCTTCCCTGACAGGAAGGGGTTCGCGGCGAGCTTCGTCACCTCGTTCTACAGCTTCGCTGGGTTCATCGGTCCGTCATCGGCAAGCTACCTCCTCTCCGCCTACGGGTGGCACGCGCCCTTCGCGGAGTTCGCGGCGGTGGGACTCGCGTTCGCGGCCGTGTTCATCGCGGCTCTAGGATTGGGTGGAAGGGCTTCCGCGGGCGGGGCCCTTGGGGCATTCGGCGAGCTGCTCAGGAACAGGGTGGTGCTGGTGCTATCGGTCGCGGCGTTCTTCGCGGACTTTGGGTTTCTGGTCTACCTCTCTTGGGCGCCCAAGTTCCTCGTCTCAACGTTCGGGGCGGTCGGGAGCGTGACGACCATCGACTCTATCTTCGGGATAGGGCTCGGGCTCGGGGGGCTAGGGACGCTGACTGGCGGGTTCCTCTTCGATAGGATAGGCGGGAGGAAGAGCGCGACCGCTGCGGCTGCGCTTCCGGCGGTGATGATGCTGGGCGTCTACCTGGCAGGGTCGTTCCCCGTGATGATCGCGTTCGTCATCCTCACAGGGATACTCGCGAACATGTTCTGGTCGCTCATCACCGCGATGTGCCAGGTCAACGTCCCGGAGGAGAAGAGGACTGCGGCGACGAGCGTCGTCCAGACCTCGGGGTTCGTCGGGGCGTTCCTAGGGCCGGGGATCGCTGGCGTCGCGGGAGGTCCCGTCGCCCCCGTCCTGATAGCGACGTCGGTGCTGCCCTACGTGGTCTTGATGGCCGTGGTCCTGACGCTCTACCGCGATCCCAAGGACTTAAACCGCGGAGGGCGGCCGACGGGGCGTTGAGCAAGGTCATCGACGCGCACGTCCACTGCTCGGACGGGAGGAAAGATGACAGGCTCAGGGCGTACGCGAAGCTCAACGGCCTCAGGTACGACCTCG
This sequence comes from Nitrososphaerales archaeon, assembly GCA_035515635.1. GTDB lineage: Archaea > Thermoproteota > Nitrososphaeria > Nitrososphaerales > Gagatemarchaeaceae > Gagatemarchaeum. The sequence goes on along the minus strand of DATJBB010000003.1, from coordinate 240,736 downwards.
CCGAGCTCCTCGCTGAGATGGAGGAGAAGGGGGTCGAGAAGGGGCTGCTGCTCAGCCCTCCGATGGGTAAGGGCGACCCTCTCCCCAACGCCGAGGTCGTCAAGCTCTGCGAAAAGAGCGGAGACACCCTCTTCCCCGTGCTCACAGTCGAGCCCTCGAAGCCAGCCGTCAAGGAAGGGATCGCCCTCGCGAGGCGGGAGAAGGGATTCGTCAAGGCGTTCAAGATATGGCTCGGGTACAGGCGGGTCTACGCCTGGGACGAGGTCTTCGCCCCGCTCTACGACTTCGGCGAGGAGCACGGCCTCCCGGTCATGTTCCACACGGGGGACACGGCGAGCAGCACCGGCAGTCTCGTCCACGCCCACCCCCTCACGCTGGACGAGCTCGCGAACGAGAGGGAAGGGCTGCGCATCGTCATATGCCACGCTGGGAACCCGTGGATTGCCGACACCGCAGAGCTCCTTTACAAGCACCCCAACGTCTACGCGGACATCTCCGGGTTGATGGTGGGAGGGTCGCCATACGAGAGGGAGTACCTGGCGATGATGGCGCGGCGGATAGACGAAGCTGTGTACTTCTCGGGGGGCGCCGACAAGCTGTTGTTTGGGACCGACTACCCCGTCGAGACGCTGGAGAGCGGCCTAGCACTGGTCTCCGCTCTCAAGGTGAGGCCGGAGGACAAGGAGAAGATCCTCTGGAGGAACGCTTCGAGGTTGTTCTCCCTTTGACGGCGCAAGGCGTCTCGATAGTCGAGGTCACGAAGGGCGAGAGGGCGAAGCTCCTCCCCATACTCGAGGACAGCTTCGAGGGGCTGTATCTCTGGCATGCTAGGAGGACGCTCCAGAGCATAGAGGTCGTGAGGGCGGCGAGGACGGAGGACGGCGACGACGCGGGGCTGGCGATGCTGAAGATGCTCGATGGCGAGGCGGGCTACGTCTACTACGTCGCCGTGCCGAGGAAGTTCAGGGGGATGGGGGTCGGAGGGCGGCTCCTCGACGACGCGCTGGAGAGGTTCGCGGCTCAGGGAGCCGGCCACGTCTACGCCAGCGTCGAGGACGACAACGAGGAGTCCAAGAGGCTCTTCGGCTCGAGGGGGTTCGCCGAGGTAAAGGGGTCAGACATGGCGTCGAGGTACGGGAGGATCAGGTCGCTCCTGATGTACCGCGAGATGATGGTCGTCCCGGGCGAGATACTTCTGGGCAGGGCGCTCTCAAGGCCAGCGTGACGCCGTCACGCGGCCCCTGCGCCCTCTGCCGGCTCGGCGGCCTCGTCCGCGACCCTGTCCTGCCTCTTCCACATCTTTGGGTAGGTCCCCTGGTCCATGATCACCCGCTTGATTGGGAAGGCGATGCCCTTGGGCTGCTCCTGGACATCCTGGGTCGTCATCGACGCCTCGGCGATGCCGATCAGCTCGCCCTTCGCTGTGAGGAGGACGACGGTCTCCCCCTTGGAGATCCCCTTGGAGAGAGAGACGACCCCGGGGACCGCGAGCATGGCCCCGTGGCAGACCGCGTCGACGGCGGAGTCCTTGACGACGACCTTCTTGATTCCGTCGAGGCAGGACTCTATCGGCCAGACCACGCGCCTGAGGTCGGACTCGTCCCCGGAGTCCTTCCACTTCTTGACCGCTATGTCGAGGTCTGTCAGCGTGACTATTCCCTTGGCCTCGTCCAGGGGGCCGACCTTCGTCCTCCGGAGCTCGACCATGGTGGCGCCGACGGAGAGGACCTCCCCGATGTCGTAGAAGAGCTTCCTGATGTATGTCCCGGCCTGGCAGAGGCACCGAAGGAGAAAGAGGTTCCCCTTCTGCTCGAGGACCTCGAGCTCGTAGATCCTCCTCGTTCGCGTCTCCCGCTTGACAGCGGAGCGCTGGGGAGGGCGCTGGTAGATCTCGTCGGTGAACTCCGCGATGACCCTGTCCACCTCCGCCCTCGGTACGGAGGAGTGGATGCGCATTATCCCGACATACTCCTTGGGGAAGAGCAGCAGGAGGCCGAGGGCCTTCGTCGCGCTTCCGAGGCCGATCGGGAGCATCCCGGTCACGCCGGGGTCGAGCGTGCCGCTGTGCCCAGCCTTGTCTGTGGTGAGGAGGCGCCTGACCCAGGAGACCTCTTCGTGGCTGGTCGGGCCGGGCGTCTTGTCGAGAGGGATGAGGCCATAGTTTAGGAGCTCCCTGATGGGGCGCTTCGCCGGCTCCCAGCCGTGGCCGGGGTCGGTCGGCTCCTCGCTGACCTTGACGATGTCGTCGGCCGGCTCGGCGGTCACGCCTTCTTCCCGCCTGCCCCGCGGCGGGTCGACCTTGCCTGGGGGCCTCGGGCAAGCTGACCGAGGACGGCGCCCGCGACCTCGGCGGCCGGGACGCCGTCTGTCCCCACCACTATGCTGAACGGGGAGAGGTCCTTGCCGAAGCGTATTCCGTAGAGCTTCTTGTACAATGCGTAGTTCTCGCTGTCCCTCGCGTCGATGACCTTGGCGCAATCCTCGGGGGAGGAGTTGTCCCTCTTCGCCATCCTCTCGGCCCTGCTCCTCTTGGTGCCTGAGAGCCATACCTTGACGCCGTCCTCGGCGAGCCAAGGGAGGGTGTAGCTGGTCATCACCACGTCGCCCTTCTTCGCCCTCGCCAGCAGCCTCTTGTCGACCTCCTTGTCGAACTCGGGGTCGCCGGCGCGCTCGTCCATGAACGTCATCCCCTCGGCGGTGTCCCACCAGTCGTCGCCGACCGCGTTGTAGCCCTCCTCGAGGGCTATCTCCTTGAGGACGTCTCCACCTCCGACGACCTTCAGGCCAAGCTTGGAGGCCAGGATCTTCGCGACGGTGGTCTTGCCCACCGCCGGCATGCCGCAGAGGATTATAGCTTTCAGATCGGCCCGCTCCGGCTCCCTCACGTCTGCGAAGTCCCGAGCAGCTTTGTCATCAGGGTGGAGAAGGAGAGCGAGGAGAGGAAGTACCAGTAGATCAGGACCATGCTCCCGTTGGTCGCGTTGACTATCACGGGGATGGGGATGGGGGAGAAGGCGACCGCTTCTTGGAATCCTCCGACGAAGTTGGCCATGAGGTAGTAGACGGCGATGAAGGGGAGCCAGGTGACCAGGACGACCTTGAACCTCCCGGTGGAGGCCTTGAGCCTCATCTGGTCCATCTGCGTCTTCTTCTTCTTGAGCTTCTCCTCCTTCTCCTTGTCCTTGTCGGCCACGGCCTTCTTCAGCTCCTTGTCGAAGGCCGCCACCTCGGCGCGCATCCTCCTCTCCCGCTTGAGGTCGACGAGGAACCTGGTCGCGACGTTAGACATGAACCCGAGGAAGATGGCGGTGCTCGTTATGATGAGCGTGGAGTCGGGGATGGATATGCTCAAGCCTTGGCGCCCCTCACCAGGGCCGCTATCTTCTCGGCTGCCTCGTCGGACCTGCCCTCCCCGTTCTTGACGAAGAGCATGGGCGCCCCGCTCACGAGGGAGGCCGTGGTCAGGAAGCTCCGCGCGAGCGCCAGCTCCTCGCTCACCTGGTCTTCGGTGATCTCGTCGCGGTACCTGGTGGTGTCGTTCTTGCGGCGGGAGAGTATCTCGCCGGGGGAGGCCTCGACCAGGATGAGGTGGGTCGGCTTCATCGGCTGGATCACCCTTAGCGGGAGGCCAGGCCAGAAGCCCTCAGGGGTTCTGATGAAGAGGTGGGTGTCTATGAAGACGACCTTGCCCTTGCCCCTGCTCATCCGGGCTGCGGCCGCTGCCTGGAGCTTCTGCTGCTTTTCAACGGGCAGCTTCCGCATCTCGTCTCTGTGCTTGACCCACTTCAGCCTCATGGCCTCCTGGAACATCGCGGTGCCGAAGACCTCGACGGTCGACCCCTTGACGGCTGCCTTCGCCTTCTCCACCACGGTGCTCTTCCCCACGCCGGGGACTCCTACGATTACGATTCTTAGGCCCATGATCATCCACCGTCTAGGCCTGGCCGAGGACTCCCGCCAGTCTCGGCGAGAACTCCTCCAGTTGCTCCTTGACCAGCATCTGGTAGTACTGCAAGACTATGTCGACGCCCAGGAGGAGGCCGACCCCCGTCCCGAAGACCCCGAAGACGTCCGAGATGGCGGCCACCGACCCGATGATGAGTCCCCCTATCACGGTGATGGGCGGGATGTACCTGTTCAGGACCTGCTCGATGGAGAGCCCGGCCCTCCTGAACCCGGGCACCTGGACGTCTGCGTTCATCAGGTTCTTGGCCACCGTCCTCGAGGAGAGGCCGCCTATCTCGACCCAGATCCGGGCGAACATCACTGCGAAGCACATCAGGAAGATGCAGTAGATCACCGCGTGGAGCGGGTCCTGGGTGGTCTGGGCGATCCCGTTGGGAGGCGTGATGTAGTAGACCAGTCCTCCCGTGGGGTTGAAGTTGGTGTCGTAGGTCACCAGATAGTGCATCCACGACGGGGGGGTGCTCCCGACGTAGTTGTGGAGAAGCCGGGTGAAGAACGAGATGTTGGCCGTCAGGGCCGAGACGAGGATGACCGGGATGTTCGAGACGTAGAGGAGCTTGATCGGGTATACACCCTGGAATCCCCTGTACTTTACTGACGTGATCGGGACCTCGACCCTGATCCCCTCGATGTAGGTGATGAACAGGATGACTGCGATCGTCATCACGAAGGTGAAGGCACTGGGGAACTGGCTGGCACGTATCAGCACGGACGAGACCCCCGCTCCTGAGAAGAGCGAGTTGACCAGGGCGGGGATGAAGCCGTAGATCTGGGTGGGCGCTCCCTGGGTCGGGGCGACCGGATACGGCGAGAAGCTGTCCCACCAGAGGGTCTGCGCAACGCCGGCGAGGATGAAGAGGGATATCCCGCTCCCGATGCCCCAGCCCTTCTGTATCATCTCGTCGAGGAGTAGGATTATCACGCTCGCCCCGAACAGCTGGAAGAAGATCACTATCGCCTGGGTGGTCTGGAGCGTGCCCAGCGCTCCGCCGATGATGTACGCTCCTGACTCTATGGCTATGACCAGGAAGGTCAGTAGCTTGGTAGCAGTTCCGAAGAGTGCCCTGTCGTCGGGGTTGCCGAGGTCGAGCCTCAGTATGTCGCTGCCCTGGAGGAGTTGGAGGATGAGGCCGGCCGTGACGATCGGGCCGATGCCGAGCTCGGTCAGTGTTCCCTGCGTCGAGGCGAAGATTATCCTGAGGAAGGCGAACTGGTCCTGCTGGTTGCCAAAGTGGAAGAGCGGCGTGATCGACATTATCATGTAGATGACGAGGGCGCCGCCGGTCCAGATGAACTTCTCAGTGAGGGTGGGCTTCTTGATGGGCTTGGGGATCTCGGGAAGGACGGTGGCGACGCTCTTTACGAAGTTTCGCAATGAGACCAAGGCTAGCTCTGTCCTCCGCTCTCACTCTTCGAGTATCTTGCCACCTGCTTCTTCGAGCTTCTGCTTGGCCCTCTCGGTATATGAGGAGACCTTGACGTTGTAGGCGCGGGTCACGTCGCCGCCCCCGAGGAGCTTCTCGACGCCCTTGGCGTCTAGGTCTATCGACACCGGCCCCTTCCCGTCGCCGTCGCCCGCGAACGAGCCTAGGTCGCCCACATTGGCCCACTTCGAGACCTTCCGCCAGGATGGCGGCTTGAACGGGTCGCGCCTGAAGTGGTCTGGGTCGTGGATGTTGAGCCAGGACCACTTGTGCTTGTGGAGACCGGCGTTACCGTGCCCGCCCTGCTTGCCCGAGTGCCGGTGCTGGCCGACCTGGCCGTAGCCGTGGGTGCGCGAGCCGCGCATCCTCCTGACCTTCCTCAGCCTGGTGGGCACCCTACATCATCCTCCTGACTATCTCCACGAGCTGCGGGTTCTCCCCCAGTATCCCGCCCTCCTTGAACTGCCTGCGGGACGAGCGCCTGAACCCTCCCTTTGGGGGCGAGAGGCCTAGGAAAGGCTTGAGCCCGACGGTAGAGAGCCTGCCGCCGTCCGCCATGATGGCCTTCGCCATGTCGGCGTGCGTCTTGAACCCGAGTGCTTTCAACCCTTCATCGTCGAGCGGCTTTGAGTTGCTCCTCTTCGCCCTCGCCTTTAGGAGGTCGGTGAGGAAGGTCTGGTCGAGCGAAGTCCAGGCGACGTAGTCCTTGCACAGCCTGACCTCGCCCTTGGAGACCGCGTCGTCGCCCACCACCGTCGCCGCGAACCTCTTGCCTATGCCGAGCTGGACGAGGGTCGACCTCGTCGCGGTGGGGACGTTGATCATCCCGTGCAGGTTCACAACTAGGAGCTTGCCCATCTATCCACCAGCTATACGTTGAGCCCGTGCGACTTGCTGAACGCGTCGTAGACCGCGTTGGCGAGCGAGGAGAGAGTGTTCGTGGAGCCGAACGTCCTCACCCAGACGTCCTTGACCCCGGCGAGGGCGAGGAGGTTGGTGAGGGCGGGGCCGGCGACCCTTCCCAGGGAGCGGGGCCCCGGGAGGAGCTCTACCTTGACGCTCCCCGCCTTGCCCGTGATCCTGTAGGGGACGGAGTGGGCGGTGCCGCACTTGCACTCCCAGCTCCCGCAGCCCAGCTTGACCGGTATTATGTTGAGGAGGGCGTCGTTGGTCGCCTTGTCGATGGCCGACTTCATCTGGGCGGCCTTGCCCTTGCCGACCCCGAACCAGCCGTTCCCATTGCCCACGGCCACCACTGCGCCGAACCTCGTCAGCTCGCCCGCGTCGGTCTGCTTCTGGACGATGCCCACGCTCACGACCTCGGACGTCAGGTCGGGGACGAGCTTCTTGACCATCTCCGGCTCGCGAATCTTCCAGCCCTGCTGGAAGATCTCCTCGAGAGAGGTTATCTTCCCCTCGGAGACCATCACCCCCAGCTTGGTCCTCGGGACCCATGGGATGACCTTCTCCTCGTCGCGCCTTCTGTAGCCTCTACCCTGTGACATTTTCTACCATCACTTTCCTTTGAGTATCGCCTGCTTGACCTTGGTCGCGCTCTCCGCGTAGTCCTCTGGCTTGAACCCTGCCTTGATCATCCCCGAGAAGAGCTTCGAGTACTTCGCTTTGTCCTGCGCGAGGAGCGACTTCGCGTAGGCGGCCGTCGCCCTGCCCGTAAGCCTGTCCTCGGAGGGGGCCGCGTCCTCCGACATCGGGACGTCGACCCCCGCGTCCTTGACTCCCTTGACGAGGGCCGAGATCCTCGAGCCCTTGACGAACGAAGAGAGCCCGTTGTAGAGGTAGGCCTTCTCGACGCCGCCCTCCTTCGCGCGCTTGCCCGCGAGGAGCCCGAGGAGGTAGCAGGCCGGGACGGACTTTGTCGAGCCCTTCCAGCCCAGCTGCTTGAGGTTCCTCGAGTGCGCCGACGAGAGCACCTGGTCGCCCTCCGCCTTTGGGCGGATGAACTGGGCGGAGACGTTCTTCGACGAGACCCTGACCGCGAGGAGCGGTATGGAGGAGGTGATTATCTTCTTCCTGGCGCGGTAGTCGGTGGCGCCCATCCTCCTTCTCCTGAAGACCGGGACGTAGGAGTGCCTGGTCGTCGGCATCTACTTCTTCGTCTCCTTGATCATCTGTAGGAGGTGCTTGACGTCCTTCACCTGCCCTCCCTTTATCTGCCTGTAGAGCTTGTTGTAGTTCGCCTTCGAGACCTCGTTCCTCTCGCGGGCGACGGTGAGCCTCCACCTGAGCGCCCTGACCTTGGTCACCCAAGCCGTCTTCCTGGGCGTGCGAGATGTCTTGACGCCTCGGAACGAGCCCTGGTGCCTGGGCTTGCCCCTGCGCATCTTCTCCCTGAACCTCCCCCTGGAGACGCCCTTCTCCGGGGCGACCTTGATGGCGCCCAGCCCGACGAGACCCCTGATCGTGCTCCTCGTGATGGCGTCCTGGATGAAGTCCTCCGCCTCCGGGTCGAACCTGATCCTGTCCTCGCCGACGCCGAGGACGTCGGCCGCGAGGCGCCTCTTACTTCTTAGGTTCAATTGTCCTCAACCTCGTTGGATTCAAGACGCGGAGGCCTAGCTCCGTCGCCCTCTTGAGTATCTCAGCGCGCTTCCTCGCCCCGACGCGCCTGCCTATCCTCACGGCGTCCTTCTCCGGGACAAGGTCTTCAAGCTCGGCCGTGTTGTGGACGAGGACGTCGACGTGCCCGCTCGGGTGGTAGCCCCTGGCCTTGACCGGCCCCCTGTAGCCCACCTTGACCCTGGCCGGGTAGCCCTTGAAGTCCTTCCTGATCTTGTTGTCCAGGCCCTTTGGCTTCCTCCACTCTGGGTGTATCCTCACGTAGCGCCAGCTCTCGGGGCGGACGAACTCCGGCCTGGCCTCCGCTACGCTCTTGCGGAGGTCGAGGAGCTCCTTGAGCTCCTTCGCCGCTGAATCCGTCTTGGTCTCTTTTGCCATTTGTATCGTCAGTTCCTCTTCTTCTCGTAGACATAGACGCCGTCAAGGAAAATGCGCTGGTCCTTGCGCTTTATCCTCGTTGCCTGCTCGATGTTGGCGGCGGTCTGCCCAATCTGCTCGAGAGAGGTTCCCTTTATGAGGATGTCGTCGCCCTCGGTGGAGACCTTGCAGCCCGCGAGTATCTTCGCGAGCCTGGGGGACCTCTCTCCCATGAAGTTCTCGATCAAGACCTGGTCGTCCTTGACCTTGACGGTCACGGGGAAGTGCGCGAAGACCACCTTCATCTTGTACTCGTAGCCCTTGGTCACGCCGTGGACCAGCGCTCGGATTATCGACGAGACAGTGTTGGCGGAGATCACGTCCTTCTTCTTCCCGGTGAAGGGGATGACCCGGACCTGGTTGCCCTTTACCTCGACGTCCACGGGTATGCGCGTGAAGACCTTGGTCGCGCTCCCGTTCGGTCCCTTGACGGTGAGCTCGCGCTCGGCCACCCTTGCGGTCACCCCTTGAGGCAGGTCGACCGACTTGATCCCGGCCTCCCTCCGCTGGGTCCCCTTGTCCGCGACGCTAGTAGACATAGCCTAGGAGCCTCCCGCCCAGGTTCTGCTCCTGGGCCTCGCTGTGCGACAGTATCCCCTTCGAGGTCGAGACGACGAGCATCCCCACGCCGACCGCGGGGAGGTACCGCGCCTCCCACTTTTGGTACTCCTTTGCCTTGATGGGGAAGCGCGGAGATACGGCGCCACACTTGTTTATCCTGCCGAGGAGCTGGACGCGCAGCTTGCCGGCGACGCCGTCGTCTATGAACTCGAACTCGCCGATGTACCTCCTCTTCTGCAGGACGCGCATCACTTCACTCGCGAGCTTGGACGCGGGAATGACCGTGCACTCCTTCTTGTGGCGCATCTCCGAGTTCTGGAGCGAGATAAAGAGGTTTGCGAGGATGTTGGTCACTGGCATGGGCTAGTCGTACTTCCTGAAGCCAAGCTTCTCGGCGACCTCTCTAAAGCACTGCCTGCAGAGTTGGAGGTCATAGCTCCTGATGACCGCGCCGTACTGGCCGCACCTGCGGCAGTAGCGCGTCGACTTGCCGTACTTTCTGGGCTTTGGATGGCGCTCCTTCACTCTACCACAACTCCGAACTCCCGCTTGAAGTATTCAATCGCCTCGTCCTTGGTGACCACGTGCCCCTTGCCGACGGTAGACGTCTTGCGGAGCCTCCTCGAGACCCTGAAGCCCGGGCGGTGGAGGAGGACCGAGACGTTCATTCCCCAGATGCCTATCTCCGGGTCGTACCTGATCCCGGGAATCTCGATGTGCTCCTTGAGCCCGAATGAGACGCTCCCCCTCTCGTCGAAGGACGACTCTGCGAGCTTCTTCTCCCTGGCCGTGAGGAGCCTGGTGAGGAGCTCCCTGCACCTCTCCTCTCCTCTGATGGTGACCACGAGCCCGATGGGCTCACCCTTGTGGGTGCCGAAGTCCCTGATCGACTTCTTGGCCTTGCGGGAGGCCGGCTTTTGTGACGTGATCTGCTCGAGGACCTTCCTAGCCCTCTCGACCGCCTCGCCCGACTTGCCCACCCCTATGTTGATTACGACCTTGCCGATGGATATCCTGCGCATCACGTCCCCGGACGGCGCAGCCTCGGGCTGGGGCTTGGCCTGCGGCTTGGCCATCATGCTCTGACCTGGACCTCCAACGCCGGCTTCTCGTTGCCAACAGCGAATATCAGCCTCTCGGGGAGCTCCGTCTCACCGCTGGGGAGGGAGAGAGAGACCATCTTCTCGCGCGTACTGGTGCCCTTCTTGACGCTGATGATCCTGCCTACCTGCCCGGCCCTCTCGCCTGACACGACGAGGCCCGTCGAGCCCTTTGCGAGCTTGACGCTGTCGACGACCTTCTGGACGGGGACCTTCATGACTATGGTGTCGCCGCAGGCGGCCGCGAGCTTGTCGTCGAGGAGGGACCGCCCATCGTGGAAGCCGAACTGGATGTGCCCGCCCGCTGTCTTGACCTTCGACCTGACCCTGCAGAGCTTCATCCCCGCCTCGGTGGAGACCACCTCGACCGGGACGAGGCCGTCGGGCGACGGGACGAGCCTGTAGGACTTTCCCTCCTTCGGCACGCTGACCACGTCGAAGAGCCCCACGGGGAATCCGGGGTCGCGCCTGGGCGAGCCATCGACCAAGACGTCTCCCCTGTTGAGGACCGACACGGTCTCCTTGTGGCTGGAGACGACCCCGAGGAGGTCGCGGAGGACCACCGCGAGCGAATAGCAATTCTCGATGGAGTGGGAACCCGGGCTGGGCTTGGTGACGAACCTCCCTTCCTTGCGCGGGATGTTCCACTGCTTGGGCGCGGAGATGCGCTTGAGCTTGCCCCGGCCGCTCTTCTTGCCCATGGTCTAGCTCGGCACCTCCGTCGTCGGGCCCTCCTCGAACTGCTGCTTCCTGATCTTGTCAGCGAGGTTCAGGCTCGTCACTATGACCTTTGAGGAGTCGACTGGGACAGGGCTGGTCTTGCCCCCCGCTATCTTCTCGCGGGTGACGCCCTCCACGAAGAGCTTCCCCCCCTTCGCGTCGACCCCGGTGACCTTGCCCTCTATCCCCTTGTACCCGCCCCTGACTATCCTGACGCTGTCGCCCTTGATTGGCCTGACCGAGGTGCGCGAGTGTTTCTCCCTGAGCTCGTCGGACAGGCGGGATCCGAACTTCTTCATGTCATACCACCACCGAGGCCAGGTTCGCGATCCGCGGCCACTTCTCTGCCGCTTCGCTCGCCACCGGGCCCTTGATGTCCGTGCCCTTCATCTCGCCCTCCGGGGTGACCAGGACTGCCGCGTTGTCCTCGAAGCAGATCCTCTGGCCGCTCACCCTCCTCACGGCGTACTTTTGCCTGATTACCACCGCGCCCCAGACCTGGTTCCTGAGGTCGGGAGGACCCCGCTTGACGGTGCACTGGATGTGGTCTCCGACCGATGCCGCAGGGTACCTGGAGAGCCTCGTCTTGGCCTTTGTGACCATGATCACCTTGAGGGTCTTGGCGCCGGTGTTGTCGGCACAAGTGATGACGGCGTTGAGGGGGATCGAGCGGGTGATGTATGTCTTGAACTCCTCGACTCCCTTCGCTGATACTGCTCTGGACTTGGTGGACATGGATTACTTTGCTCCCCTGGTCTGGACGACCACGAACGAGACGGTCTTGGCTAGCGGCCTGCACTCGGCAATCGTGGCCGTCTCGCCTTCCTTCGCGTCAACGCAGGGCGGGAGGTGGGCGTGGACCTTGCTCCTCCGTCTCTCGTACCTGTTGTATTTGGGCACGCGCTGAAGGAGCTCCCTCTGTATGACGACGGTCTGCTTGTTGGATATCGAGACTATGGTCCCCTCGAGCATCTTCCCACGGACCTTGAGGTGGCCGTGGAACGGGCAGCGGGCGTCGTCGCAGCTGCGCTTCGGCGCGGCCATGTCCAGTCCCGCGGTGCTCATCGCGACCTTCTCCTGCCCTGGGCGCGTCCCGCAGAGATCGCTATCCTGTCTTCGAGCCTTCCCCTGAGGTCGTCGCCGAGGACGATTCTCCCGCCGGCGAGCTCTAGGGCGCTCCCTGTCTTTGGCAGCGTGACGTTCCTGCTGGCCGTCGTCCTGATGGTGAGCGTGTTCATGGTCTCCAGGACGACCTGGCCCTTTAGGCCGAGGAGGCCCGGGCTCCTCGAGGCCGCGACCTTGACATGCTCTCCGATGATCATTATCATCATTCTACCACTCCCTTCTCCTTCATCACCGTGAGGACTCGCGCGATGTCACGCTTCACCCTCCTCGGGGAGCCGCTCTGCTTCTGAATCATCCCTCTTGCCCTCAGGCTGGTCAGTCTCGCGAGCTCGCTCCTGAGCTCGAAGAGCCTGTCCCTGAGCTGGTCAGGATCCTGTTGTCTCAGCGCCTTTGCTTTCACTCTTGGCATTCTTTTCTACCTCTTTGGTTGCCTTCTTCTTCGTGGTCTTCTTGGGGGCGACCTTTGTCTTGGTCGACTTCTTGGCCCGGGTCTTCTTGGGGGCGGCCTCCGTTTCGGTCGATGCCGTGGCGGGAGCGGGCGCGAGGGCGGGCGCCGGACCTGCTTGAGGTGCGGGGACCGGGGGCGCGACCGTCACCGCGGCGACGGCCGCCGACGGCGACGCCTCGACGACGACCGCAGGCTGCGCGGAGGGAGCGGGTGTCGCCTGCGCGGCCGCCTGGGCTTGCGCCTCATCCTTGTTCGCCTCCAGGAACTCGATGGGCGGCGGGAGGGCGTCGGGGATCGCTATCTTGACCTTGATTCCGAACAAACCCAACTTTAGCAGCACGTCGGTGGTGGCCGACCTAACAATCTCGTCGGCCGTCTCGCCGCTCTTCGGGACGACTCCCATCCGGTACTTTTCCTTGTGGGCGCGGTCGCTCCTGAGCTTGCCTGCGACCCCTATCTCGCAGCCCATCGCCCCGGCCTCCATTATCGTCGTCATCGTCCAGTTGGCCGCGCGCCTGAACGCCGTGCCTCTGGCGACTATCTGGGCGGTCCTCTGAGCCATGATTCGCGGGTTGAGCTCGGGCCTCTCGACCTCGGAGACGGCTATCTGCGGGTTGGGCAGATTGAACTTTTGGGCAACGCGCTCGGTAAGCTCCTTTATCCCGGTGCCGCGCCTCCCTATCGCGAGGCCTGGCCTCGTCACGAAGACAGTTATCCTCGTCCCCACGGGGTTCCTCTGGACGTCGACCCCGGCGTACCCCGCCTCCTTCAGCTGGGACTCGAGGTACTCGTCTAACTCCGCGTATGCCCTGTGCATGGAGAGGAGGCTCTTGACCGCGCTCTTTTCGACCTGGGACATGCCGCCCTACTGAGCCTCCCTCGCCACGAACTCGACGTGCACGAGCACGTGGAAGTTCGGGGTGCTTCGACCGTGCGCCCTGGGTATGTAGTCCTTGATGACGCGGCCTGGCTTGGCGGACGCGTGGATTAGGCGCACCCTCTCCGGGTCGAGGCCCTTGAACTCGCAATTTCCCCTCAGGTTCTGGAGGACGTCGAGGATAGAGCCGGCCGCCTTGACCGGGTAGGACCCGGTCGGGAACCCGACGAGCTCGCTCCTGTGCCCGACCTTGAGCTTGTGCCGCCTGAAAGCGATTGGGGCCTTCATCTCCTGGACATTCTCCATCAGCGAGATGGCGCTGGAGAGTGTCAAGCCCTTGAGAGCCAAGCAGATCTCTCTCGCCGCCTTTGGCGAGACGTTCAGCTCTCTCCCGCTAGCCCTGACGTGAATCGCTGGGTCGTAGCCCTCGAAAGTGTATGCGAACTGTGGCACTAGCGGTAACCGTAATCACCGAGCGGCCAGCGGAGTGAATATAAACCTAACTCGACGAAGGGGATGCGGTATTCGTTTTCCTAGCGGACGCTCCGGCGCGCGGGAGGGGTGTTGGGGCCGGACACTAAGTTTAACGGCGCTGCGGGCTCGTCTTTTGGAAGGAGGGTTGTGGTCTGGACAGGTTCGCCCACGATGTCCTGATAATCGGCTCGGGCATCGCGGGGCTGAGGGCGGCAATAGAGGCGGCGAGGTCGAGCGGAGGGAAGGCGGACATCGCCGTCGTGACGAAGCTTCAGGCGATGAGGTCGCACTCGGTCAGCGCCGAGGGGGGGACCGCGGCAGTCCTCTACCCCGAGCTCGGGGACTCTGTCGAGTCGCACGTCTTCGATACCGTCAAGGGTTCGGACTACCTCGGCGACCAGGACGCGATAGAGAGGTTCGTCAAGGCGATGCCCCTCGAGGTGTACCAGCTCGAGCACTGGGGGATGCCCTGGTCGAGGAGGGAGGACGGGAGGATAGCCCAGAGATGGTTCGGCGGGTACACCTACCCGAGGGCCACCTTCGCTGAGGACAAGGTCGGGTTCCACGAGATGCAGACCCTCTACGACACCTGCACGAAGTTCGCCAACGTCACCTTCTACCAGGAGTGGTTCGTCACGTCACTCCTCGTCGAGCAAGGCGAGTTCAGGGGGGTCACCGCCATAGACATGAAGACAGGCGAGCTGGCCGCCCTCGCCGCGAAGGCCGGGATAGTCGCGACGGGAGGAGCTGGGAGGCTCTACGGGTTCGCCACCTACGGCCACAGCTCGACGCCCGACGGCATAGTCGCCGGGTACAGGGCGGGTGTCCCCCTCAAGGACATGGAGTTCGTCCAGTTCCACCCCTCGGGGCTTATCCCGTCGGGCATCCTCATCACCGAGGGGGCGAGGGCTGACGGCGGCGTCCTGCTGAACAAGGACGGCGAGAGGTTCATGGGTAGGTACGCGCCCGAGAAGCTGGAGTTGGCATCGCGGGACGTCGTCTCGCGGGCGATGATGACAGAGGTCGAGGAAGGGAGGGGGTTCAGAGACGAGAAGAGCGGGTACGACTACATCCAGCTCGACCTCACCAAGATCGGGGCGCAGAAGGTCAAGGAGAGGCTCGCCGGGATAAGGGAGATCTCGATGAAGTTCAGGGGCATCGACCCCATCGAGGAGCCGCTCCCGGTGAGGCCGGTCTGCCACTACATGATGGGCGGGCTTGACGTCGACATCGACGGGGCGACCAGGGTGAAAGGCCTCTGGGCGGCCGGGGAGGCGGCCTGCGTGAGCATCAATGGGGCGAACAGGCTGGGCGCGAACTCGACGGCCGAGTGCCTGGTCTGGGGGCGGATCACCGGCGCGGAGGCGGCCGCGTACGCCGCCGGGAGGAGCGTCCCGGCGCCGGAGCCTGAGGGGGTGCTGAAGGAGGAGAAGCGCGTCTTCGACGGGATCTTCCATGGCAAGGGCGGGACAAACCCGTACGACGTGAGGGACTCGGTCCAGAAGGCGATGGAAGACGGGGCGTTCGTCTTCAGGACGGGCGACGGGCTCGCCGCGGCGGTCAAGAGGGTCGAGGCGCTCCGCGGGACGGACTTCCTCCACTGCGACGACAGGTCGAGGAGGTACAACACCAACCTGACCAACGTCCTCGAGGTGGAGGCGCTCCTGATCGCTGCGGACGCGATGCTGAGGTGCGCCGTCGCGAGGACCGAGTCGAGGGGGGCGCACGCGAGGAGGGACTATCCCAAGAGGGACGACAGGAACTGGCTGAAGCACAGCCTAGCGTTCTACGGCGGAGGCGGGCCTGCGAGGCTCGACTACTCGCCCGTGAGGATAACGAAATACCAGCCGGCCGAGAGGCACTACTGAAAGCGTAAAAGCACTCGGGTGCGGATGATGGGTCGTGGCTGACAAGGCGGCCGCGAACAGGCGTGGGGTCGCCGGGTGGCTCGACCCGCTCCATTTCAACATCGAGAGGTGGGCGTACGTCTTCCAGAGGGTGACGGGGCTGGCGGTTCTCGCGTACGTGGTCGGGCACATCGGAGACACCAGCTTCTTCGTGGGAGGACCCTTCGGCGAGGGCCCAAGCTCCTCCAGCTGGGCTGCCGACCTTGGGGTGACAGAGAACGTCCTCGGGCACCTGGTCCTCGTAATGGTCGTGCTCGTTGTCGTCTATCACGGGATAAACGGGGCCAGGCTCATCCTGGCAGAGTACGGCCTGATATTCGCAAAGCCGTCGAGGCCGGAGTACCCGTACAGAGCCAAGTCCCTCAGGACTGTCCAGAGGCACCTCATATGGGTGGCCATAGTGGTGGCGATACTGGCCGCCCTCTACTCTGGAGGGTTGATGATGGGATGAGGGAGTCGTCCCTGATGCGACTGCAGTACGTGACCGCGGTCGCCGCCATCGTCCTGGTCAGCCTCCACCTCCTGATGCAGGGGGTTCTGGTGCCCTACGGAGAGGCGGTCTCGTTCCAGCGGGTCCTCTCCGTCTACAGGAGCGCGGTGGACGCCGCCCTCCTCGAGGTGCTCCTCCTCGTGGTGCTAGCCCACGGGTTCAACGGGCTGAGGATAATCCTCCTAGAGTGGCGCCAGGAGGCCGCATGGACGAGGGGGGTCAATTGGGGGGTCCTCGTCGTGACGCTCGCCCTGATGGGGTACGGCACTAGGACGGTCATACTCGCGGCGACTGGGCAGGTGACTTGATGGAAGTCTCCCTGAGGGTGAAGAGGTTCGACCCCTCCGTGGACGTTGCGCCCCACTATGAGAGGTACGACGTGCCGTCCAGGGAGGGGATGACCGTCCTGGACGCCCTGATCTATGTGAAGGACAGGCTAGATCATGGGCTGGCGGTGCGGTTCTCGTGCAGGATGGCGTCGTGCGGGTCGTGCGGGATGAAGGTGAACGGCAAGCCCCGCCTGGCCTGCGAGACGCAGTTGGGCGACCTGGGGCCTGGGGCCGCGACTGTCGAGCCCATGGACAACTTTCCTGTGGTGAGGGACCTCGTCGTCGACCTGGAGTCCTTCTTCTCGAGGCACACGAGCCTCTCCCCCCGCCTGTTGAGGAAGCGGGACGAGGCGGAGCAGGAGTCGCCATCGGGGGAGTACCTGATGTTCCCTGCGGAGCTGGAGTCGATGGTCCAGTTCACCTACTGCATAAAGTGCGGGCTGTGCAGCTCGTCGTGCCCCACGGCCTCGACGGACGGCTCGTTCCCCGGGCCGCAGGCGCTGGCGCAAGCCTACAGGTACCTGGCGGACCCGAGGGACGAGGGCGGCAAGGAGAGGGTGGAGGCCGTCGACACGGCCCACGGGGTCTGGAGGTGCCACTTTGCGGGGACCTGCTCGGCGGTCTGCCCGAAGGGGGTCGACCCCGCGCTGGGCATACAGCTATTGAAGCGCCACGTGATGGCGGCCACGTCGCCGCTCTCGCGCAAGAAGGGAGAGAAGACGGGCGCCGAGGTCTTCAAGAACCCGAACGCAGGGCTGGTCGGCTAATCGCTGGGCTCGACGTACTCGGAGCCCAGGAACCCGTAGACCCCCGTCTTGAGGACCTTGACGGAGAGCATCGCGCACTTTATCCGCGCTGGTCCGAGGTCTGGGGTCCCTAGCATCTTCTGGATGTCGTCCCTCGAGAGGCCCTTGACCCACTCGAGCGGCTTGCCCTTCGCCATCTCGGTAAGCATGGACGCGGAGGCCTGGCTTATGGCACAGCCCTTTCCGACGAACTTTATCTCCTCGATCTTCTTGTCGGGTGAGACCTTGACCTGCATCTCGACCTCGTCGCCGCACAGTGGGTTGGAGTCCTTGGCGTCGATGTCGTGGGGGTCGAGCTTCCCAAAGTTCCTCGGGTTCCTGTAGTAGTCCAGGATGAGCTCCCTGTAGAAGTCGCTGCTCAAACGCAGAACACGCTCTTCGCCTTTAGGAGGGCGCCTATGAAGGCGTCGATGTCCGCCTTGGAGTTGTATACGTAGAAGCTGGCGCGGCTGGTCCCGGGGACGTTGAGGAGCTCCATCAGAGGCTGGGCGCAGTGGTGGCCGGACCGGATCGCTACCCCCTCCTCGTCGAGGATGGAGGCCATGTCGTGTGGGTGGATGTCAGCGAGGTTGAAGGAGATCACGCCGCCCCGCCCCTCGGGGTTCATCGGGCCGTAGATCTTGAGGTTGGGGATCCTGGTCATCTTCTCGAAGGCGTACTCGACGAGCTCGATCTCGTGCCTCCTGACGTTGTCCATGCCGAGCGCGTCGAGGTAGTCTATGGCCGCGCCGAGGCCGATGGCGTCTGCGATGTTCGAAGTCCCTGCCTCGAACTTGTAGGGGATGTCGTTCCACTTCGCGCCCTCCATGTGGACCTCCTTGATCATGTCCCCTCCCCCCTGGAAGGGCTCCATCGAGCTGAGGAGCTCGCGCTTGCCGTAGAGCGCGCCTATTCCGGTGGGGCCGAGCATCTTGTGCCCCGAGAAGGCGAGGAAATCGCAGCCAATCCTCTGCACGTCGACCGCCATGTGCGGGACGGATTGGGCCGCGTCCACCAACGTGGTGGCCCCAGCCTCCCTGGCCATGTCGCACATCTTCTGGACGTCGTTTATCGTGCCTAGGACGTTGGAGCACTGCGTGAAGGCGACCAGCGAGGGGTGGAGGGCGAGGACCCTGTCGTACTCCGCGTAGTCGATCCTGCCGTCGTCGGTCAGCCTCACGTACTCTATCTTGGCGCCCTTCTCGTGGGCGAGGAGCTGCCAGGGGACGATGTTGCTGTGGTGCTCCATCATGGTGAGTGCTATCAGGTCGCCGCTCCGGATGTACTTGGCGCCCCAGGCGTACCTCACGAGGTTGATGGACTCCGTCGTCCCGCGCGTGAATACCACCTCCTGCGGGGAAGGGGCGTTGACGAACCTCGCAACCTTCTTCCTGGCCCCCTCGAAGGCCTCCGTGGCCTCGATGCTCAACTGGTGGACGCCTCTGTGGATGTTGGCGTTGTACCTGGAGTAGTAGTCGACCAGGCAGTCTATCACCGCCTTTGGTTTTTGAGTGGTAGCGGCGTTGTCGAGGTAGACCAGGCGCTTGCCGTTGACCTTCCTTCCCAGGATCGGGAAGTCGCTCCTTACCCTCTCCACGTCGACAGTCTTTGTGGATTCGAGCATTCGGACCTCACCCGGTTTCCTCAGACCTCGACGAAAATGTCGCCGTCCTGTATTTTAACGTTGAAAGTCCGGAGGGGCTCGAACGCCGGCGGGTTGTAGACCTCGCCCGTCCTGAGGTCGAACTGAGAGAGGTGGAGGTTGCAGACCACCCTGTCCTCGAGGATGAACCCCTGGGAGAGGGGGGTCTCCTCGTGGGTGCAGATGCCGTCGACCGCGTAGACCTCGCCGCCGAGGTTGGAGAGGAGGATCTGGTTTCCCTCGACCTCGACCCCGGCCATCGTCCCCGGCGGGAGCTTGGAGAGCTCCATGGCCTTGACGAGCCTGGGCAAGCGTCAGCCCCTGTACTTGTAGTGGCGCTCGAAGATGTCACCCGCCGCCTGCCTCTCTTCGTCCGGGACCTCGCCGGTCAGGGCGAGCAGGGTCTCCCTGTCGACGAGCCGCCTCCTCTCCCCAGACCACTTGCCTTCGAGGGTGAACTTCGCTCCCTCCCTGGCGAACTCTATCGGGACCCTCGCCAGGACGGGCTCGAAGAACCCTAGCACTATGAGCTTCTTCGCCTCCTCGCGGGGGAGCCCCCTCGCCTCCAGGTAGAAGATCTGGTCCTCATCGATCTGTGCGACTGAGGCGGAGTGGGTGGCCTTGACCTCGTTGGTGTCGATGTCCAGCCCGGGGATCGCATCTGACCTTGCCCTCTTGTCCAGGAGCATCGCGTGGTGGGCCAGGTAGGAGTGCGAGTTCTTCGCTCCCTTTTGGATCTTGACCATCCCCTTGAAGATCGACTGCGAGGACCCCTTGAGGACCCCCCTCGCGGTCAGGGAACCCGCCGAGTCCGGCGAGCTGTGGATGAGGTTGGCGTCGAGGTCATACCGTTGCTCGCCGTCGCAGAAGAAGACCTGGTAGCCCTCGAAGTTCGAGCCCCTCCCATCGAGGCTGAGGTTGAAGCGCGACCTCGCGACCCTGCCCCCGAGGAGGATAGAGGCGAGGGAGGCCTTGGCGCCGGTGGCGACAGAGACACCGCCGTTGTGGAGGTAGACCGCCTCGTCGTCGAGGAGCTGGAGGGCGCTCCCGTCGACCTGGGCCCCGGGCTCGACGAAGACGTCGAGGGCCGAGCTGACCAGGGACTTGGCCTTCACCCCGGCCGAGTACATCTCCTGGAGGTAGCTGAAGGAAGAACCCTCCTCGGCGTAGATCATGTTCATCTCTACCACGCTGGTCGAGGGGTTCCTGGTGACGAGCATCCGCCTCAGGCCTGCGGGCGCTCTGACGCCCTTCGGGATCCTGATGAAGGTCCCCGCGTTGAAGAATGCCGCATTGAAGGCCGCGTACTTCTCCTTCGCAGGGTCGGCCAGGCGCCTGGAGAGGAGGCTCTTGAGGAGTTGGGTGTGCCGGGTCGCCGCCTGGCCGATTGTCATCACCTCCACCCCGCTCTTGGAGAACTCGGCGTCGAGGTCGACGTGGACAACCGTGGAGTTGCCCTGGAGCACGATGTTTGTCTCCTTCCCCGTGAGGAAGCCCTCGAAGTGCCTTCGCATGTCCAGCCTCTCGTCTGCCATGCCGACGGAGAACTGCTCGGGGTCGAAGGCGGAGACCCCCTCGTACTTCTTGTAGAGAGGGGAGGTCTCGAGAGGCAGTGAGACGAAGCTCCGGAAGGCCTGGAGGCGGTAGTCCCTGAGCCAGTCGGGCTCGCCCATTTCACTGGAGAGCGAGGCGACTGCCTGCTCGGTGAAGCGAGAGACAGCGCTCTGGGCCATCGAGGTCACTGTCTGCGCGGCCTAGCCGACCGCGCCGGTCATCTCGAGCGCCATGAGGCGGTTGATCTCAATGGCGTAGGTCATAGGGAGCTCCTTGGTGAAGGGCTCGACGAAGCCATTGACTATCATGCTGAGGGCGTCCCTCTCGCTTATCCCCCTCGCCATGAGGTAGAAGATCTGCTCCTCGCCGACCTTCCCGACGCTCGCCTCGTGGGTGACCGTGGCGTCGTCGGCCATCACCTCGACGTAGGGGATGGTGGAGGTCTTCGACCTCTCGTCGAGGAGGAGCGCGTCGCACCTCACGGTCGCCTTGACGTTGTGGGCGCCCTTCGCAATGTGGAGGAGGCCGCGGTAGATTGCCTCGCCGCCGTCCTTGGAGACGGACTTGCTGATTATCTTCGACGAGGTGTCAGAGGCGAGGTGGATGACCTTCCCGCCTGTGTCCTGTATCTGATTGGCGCCGGCGTAGGCCATCGAGAGTATCTCGGCGGAGGCGCCCCTGCCGAGGAGGTAGATCGATGGGTACTTCATGTTCCTGCCGGACCCGACCTCGCCGTTCAGCCAGGTCACGCTGGCGTTCTCGTAGGCGTGGGCCCTCTTGGTGACGAGGTTGTAGACGTTCTTGCTCCAGTTCTGTATCGTGATGTAGCGTATCTTAGCCCCCTTCTTGGCGACCAGCTCCACGATGGCCGCATGGAGCATCGACTTTTGGTACATGGCCGCGGTGCAACCCTCGATGTAGTGGACCTCGCTGTCTGGCTCGGCGACTATGAGAGTCCTCTCGAACTGCCCCATGCCCTGTGCGTTGATCCTGAAGTACGATTGGAGTGGCATGGTTATCTTGACGCCCTCGGGGACGTAGATGAAAGGCCCGTCGCTCCAGACGGCGCTGTTGAGGGCCGCGAACTTGTTGTCGTTCGCTGGGACTATGGTCCCGATGTACTTGCGGATGAGGTCTGGGTACTCCTTGACGGCGTTGCCGACGCTCGTGAAGATGACCCCCTGCTTGGAGAGCTCCTTCTGGAGGCTGTTGTAGACCTCCTGGCTCTCGTAGATGGCGCCGACGCCCGCGAGGAACTTGCGCTCGGCCTCCGGGATGCCCAGCTTCTCAAAGGTGTTCCGGATCTCCGGAGGTACCTCGTCCCAGGTCTTGGCCGTCTGCTTGGCCGGCTGGCCGTAATAGTAGAACTCGTCGAACTTTATCGGGGAGAGGTCGACCCCCCACGTGGGGACCGGTCTGGCCTGGAAGGCGCGGAACGCCTTGAGCCTGAACTCCTCCATCCACGACGGCTCGTCGCGGAGCCTCGAGATCTCCTTGACGACGCCCTCGCTGAGGCCCTTGAGCCGCTGGTCGAGGTAGTCGGTCGAGTCAGCGAAGCCGTACTTTGTCTTGTAGTCGTCGGTGACGATATCGGCCGCGGCGGTCATTTTGATGTTACGTATTACCTATGTTATGTATAAAAAGGATTCGAGCACGGGGTTCTGTCAAGTCTTCGGCGGATTGACCTCCCCTGCTGACCTGTCAAGTCTAGGGGGATGGCTTCGGTTCTTTATTCGGCCATCCAAATTCTTCTTCATACTTTCGCTCCCTTTCTAATTCGGCGTCTATTAGTTTCCTCCTCATCTCGTCATCATCGGTGTTCCAATACGCTCTCCATTGGTCGCGAGGCATTCGCCTCAAGGCCATCCTCACGTCCTTTGGCATGCTCCAATCGTTCTCGAGCTTGGGCAATTGCCTTGATATCACCTGCGCCAACCCTCCTACGCACAGCATCAGAACCCCAAATAATTCAGCAAAGACGGTGCTGGTATAGCATTGACTACTTGATGCCAAGTCACAATCAGCGGCGTAGACTTGAAGATACTGAGACCAGCCCAAAGCGCCCAGTCCTGCCACGATAAGGAGGACACCCCCAACCTTCAGGACTTGTTGCTTGGCTGCGATGTCCAAACGAGAAGATTGTGAGTCGAGTAGATTTATGGATTCTTGCTAGCGTTCTGAATGGTAGTCAGCCACTCTTTCTATCCCTTGACTTGGATTCGGGCGTTCTCGGCTGGTTCCGTGTCTCGGGTGATGCCAAGTTAGCTGACCCAAACATTCGCGCAGCCAGCCAGGAACCGATGTCGGACCCTCAGGCTTCCTTGAACTTCTTCCACTCGTTGATGAGCTCGTCGTATTCCTTCAGGACTTCCTTGACGAAGCGCGGGTGGACCCTGAGGGTGGCCACCACCGTGAGCGGGTCGTCGCCGGCCTTCCAGAGCTCGAGGATCCTTGCCGCCGTCTCTCCCTCGGCCAGAGGAGCAGTCGCGTGAGTCGTCGAGCCGGGTTTGACGACCGGGTGGAGCTGCCTAACGTGTCCTCCGAGGCGCCTCCCATCGCTGAAGGTCTTCCCGCAATACTTGCAGTGGAACTGAGCTAGCTCAGCCGGGGTCATCTCGTCAGCTGCCTAGCTAGTTCAGCTAGCTGAGCTCATATAAGCGTTGTGAAACTAAAATCGTCTTTCGTTTCTTCACTCCCCTTTATAGCGAAATGGTCCGTTGGTGGCGGGCGAGATTGCCCAATCCAGGCACGACCCTGGGACTCGGGATGGTTGCCGCCGCCATCGTGGTGATAGCGATATACTATCCCAAGGTGGACCTTTCGAACACCAGCCAGACCAGCATGTCCCTGGCCCTCTCATGGCTCATCCTCGCCTTCTTCATGCTGATCGCGGGCATCGTGACTCTCGTCAGGTCAAGGCGCGTCACGGAGCAGCTATAGTCGTGGGATGCCGTATTGACGAACCCAAGACCGGGTGACCTGCGAAAGTAGCATCTTTTAATGCGGTGCGAGCCCGGCACTGTCGTGCTGAACGAACCGCTGCTGACCGCGTTCACACTGACGCTTGCGGGGCTGGAGTTCGCGACATGGTTCTTCGCGTACGAGACCAGGAAGACGTTCAAAGGAGGGATCTTCTGGAACGCCTGGCGGCTCATCGCGAGCTCCCTGCCCATGTTCATGGTAGACCAGCTCGTTCTGACCTACGAGGCGGTCTACGGCTCGACGTTCCTGGTCAACGCGATAGGAGAGAGCTTCCAGGCTGCTGGGACTCTGCTCCTGTTGGTCGGGTTCTACCAGTTCTACCGTGCGTGGAACCCGTCGGCGATGAAGAGGGGAGGCGACGCGGCTTGACCGACGAAACCTTGGAGGCCTACAGGTCGACGGTGAAGAGCTCGCTCGAGGCGATACTGGGCGAGTCGGCCGCCAAGGCCATCCTGTACTACGTCGGCGAGGTCGACCCCGACACCTTCGAGGCCAAGGTCCGCTCGATACTCGGCGAAGGAGCGGCGATCGTTATCAACGAGGTGAGGATAGAGACGGGGATGGAGCCGCACAAGCGCCGCTGGCTAGGGAGAGGTCGCGCTTTCTTGTCAGGACAAAGGTGGGGGAGGGGAGGCGGGCTCTCGCCCGGTCCCCCTCTCTTTCGCTATTGGTTGAGCAGGTACGCCTGGTAGTACGCGTTGCCTGGCTGGTTGTACTGGCCGGTGTACTGGCTCGAGCCCTGCTGGCCGTGCCCGTATCCGTTGCCGTATCCTGTCGCGCTGGAGATGTAGTCGGTCTTGTAGTTCTCTGGTGTGCCTGCGTTGTCGTGGTTGAGGTATGTGCTCCCTGTGCTCGCGTCGATGGGCTTGATGCCTAGGCCGTTGTAGAAGGCTGTCGTGCCCAGTCCGGTGCCGAGGGTCGAGTAGACCGCCGCGGCCCACTGCCAGTTGAGGGTGAAGGAGACTGTCGTTCCGCTGAAGACTCCTTCCCAGTCAGCTTGGGCTCCAGCCAGGTTCACCCCGCTGGGGACCTGGTAGGCGACTCCGCCGATGAAGACGTTGCCGGTGAAGTCTGTGGGGACAGTAGTCACCCAGACTCCCTTGCTGTTCATCGTCGTGGTCTCAGAGGTGGCGGTGGCGCTGAAGACGACTTCGGCGTTGGGTGCCGGGATGGTGAGTGGGATTCCGTTCCCGCTCTTGAGCTGGAGGTTGATCTGTTGGCCTGTGAAGAAGACGGTCGTCCCTGAGGACTCCCGGGTCGTGATGTCTGCCGATGCGCTGAACCAGACGACGTTGCCAGTGGCGGCGCCGCCGTTGTTCAGGTCGTTCTCGGTCGCGCAGACGTCAGGGTTGGTGTCGGCGTCGGTGCAAGTCTGGGTGGTGCTGAGGTTCGGGGTGCCTGGCGTGAAGCCGTCTCCCTGGTCGGAGGCGTGGGGCTGTCCGAAGAAGTTGAACCCGCCGTTCTGGACCGGCTCGCCGGTCGATGGGTTGAGGAAGAGCTTCCCGCCTCCCTGCTGTGGGTGCGAGAAGTCGAAGGCGTTGGTTATCGAGCCCGCGATGGTGTCGTAGGATGTGGGTCCGACGCTGCCTAGGTGCCAGTTGTACTCGATGAAGCTGAGTATGGCAGTCTGGCTTGCGAGGGTGCTGTCCACGAAGTTCGACTTGGCGTAGGGCGAGACGACGAGGATGGGGATGCGTGGTCCGTAGCCGCACCTGTCCTGGACTCCCAGCGGCGGGGTTCCTGCTCCGCAGGCTCCCGGCCCGTTGAGGACGTCGTTGACAGAGTCGCTGGACGGGTTGACGATCGGAGGCATCACGCTGTCGTACCAGCCATCGGAGTCGTCCCAGTTGATGATCACCGCAGTGCTGCTCCACGTCGGCAGGCTCATCAGCTGGTTTATCGTGTTGACCAGCCATGTCTGCTCGTCCAGTGGGTCAGAGTTGCCTGGGTGGCCGTCCTGGAACCTCGGCGCCTTTAGGTAGCTTACAGCGGGGAGGTTCCCCGAGTCTGCGGCTATCCAGAAGGACGAGATGTCGTACTGGTGGTTGGCCTGGTCGGTCTGCCCGATCATCTGAGGTGAGCTTGGTGATAGGTGGTGCGGGTTGGAGGTCGACTGGAAGTACTGGAACGGTTCGTGGTGCGGGCTGTATGCAGCCTCGATGGTCCCGGCTACCTGCGCCTCGGAGGAGCCACATACCGCCTGCCCCGTCGAGGTGTAGCTGGTTGGGGTGAAGCCGCCCTGGAACCATCCCCAGGTCACGCCTGCGTTGTTGAGGAGGGTCCCGACGTTCTGTGGAGCGCCTGACCCGGTCGCGAACCCGAGAGTCGTCGTCGAGCCGTCGCTTGTGTACGAGCAGTCGTCATACACCGGGTCGGCGTCGCCGATTATCTGGCCGTTGGCGATGGTCCCGGGGACGGTGGTCGTGGTGGTTGTCGTCCCCTCCGGGCCGAGGTACGCGAGCGCCGGGCCACCTAGGCCTGACATCACGTTGAGGGCTCCTGGAGTGGAGGGACCGAAGGTCGTGCCGAAGGCGTTGTCGTTCAGCGCGTAGTTCTGGGCGTAGTTCCACAGGGCTGTGACGGTGTTCCCATCGTAGTAGTCCATGACCAGGCCGTCGGAGCAGCTGGTCTGTTCG
The DNA here is from genome assembly GCA_035515635.1 of Nitrososphaerales archaeon. Classification (GTDB taxonomy): domain Archaea; phylum Thermoproteota; class Nitrososphaeria; order Nitrososphaerales; family Gagatemarchaeaceae; genus Gagatemarchaeum. The sequence goes on along the minus strand of DATJBB010000003.1, from coordinate 214,722 downwards.
GGGAACTGGTTCATCAGTCCTCCGTTCATCGCCGCCTGCTCCGCGGTGTAGTCGTGGTCGTTGTCGCACGTCACTGCCTGTGTGCGGTCGAGCCTCGCTGGATTGTCAGATGGGTTGCCCGTGACAAGCTCGTTGGGGTTGCTCGTGAGCATCGGACCTGTAAGCCCGTTGGCGCTAGGCGTGCCTGGTGCCGCGTTGAACTGCGGCTCGTTGGGCGCGTTCGTCGCCGTCGGGTAGGTCGCGAAGTAGTGGTCGGTTGATACGTTCTCCTGGAAGATGACCACGACGTGCTTTATGGGCGTCGCGGTGCTCGATCCAGGCGGGTTGGCGCTGGCGGCGATGTTAGCCGTCAACATCACCGTCAGCAGGATCAGAGGTGTAACGATTGATAGTTTCGTCCGTGTTTTCATGTTTTGGGAGAGACTCTGGACCGAATTTCATCCTTGCCGAAGGACATAGCGTCGGGACCCAGTAGCGACCTGCGGGTCCGGGCTCCCACGTCGCGCCATTTCAGCCGACTGCGCCTCCATATTCTATAGCGTCGCGCTCCAAAAGCTCAATACAGTTCTGGCCGGGTTGGTGGGGCGGAGCCCCGTTGGACAAGCCGAACCTGCTGGTGACGAACTCGTTCGTCAAGGGCGGGCTCGACAGCCTCCGGCAATATGCCAACATCTACTTGCTGGACGACCTGGACGACGCCGCGCTAGACGAGGTCCTGCCTTCCATCGACTGCGTCTTCGTCCAGACGTGGTGGCCGGACTCGCTCACCCCTGAGCGGGTAAGGAGGATGCCCCGGCTCAGGTTCGTCCAGTCCGGGATGGCCGGCGTAAACCACATACCGTTCAAGGAGCTGGGCGAAAGGGTGACCGTAAGCAGCAACGCAGGGGGCTTCTCGGTGGGCGTCGCTGAGTACGCCTTCGCGCTCGTCCTGGCGGCCGCCAAGGGGATCGTTAGGTTCGACCACGCGGTCAAGGCTGGAGAGTTCAAACCGGAAGACTGGGAGAAGATGGTCCACGAGATCATGCCCCTCAGGGGGAGGACGCTCGGCATATTGGGGCTCGGCGGGATTGGTAGGGAGGTCGCCTCGATGGCGAGGGCGGTCGGGATGAACGTCATCGGCTTCTCGAGGCACCCCGGCGGCGACCCGCACGTCAAGGTCTACCACGGGAGCGAGGGGATGAGGAGGGTCCTTAGGATGAGCGACGCCATGGTCATCTCGCTCCCCTTGACAAAGCTGACCGTGGGGCTCATCTCCGGGCCGGAGTTCGCCGACATGAAGGGCGACGCCGTGCTGGTCAACGTCGCGAGGGCGGAGATAGTGGACGAGGAGGCGCTCTACAAGCACCTAGCCAGGTTCCCGAGGTTCACCTACGCGACCGACGTGTGGCAAATCAAGAGGGGGAAGGAGTCGTACTCGTCCAAGTTTCCACTCTTGAAACTTCCGAATTTCATCGGGACGCCTCACGTGGCCGGAGGGAGTTCGGCGATCACAGGCGAGCCCGGGCGGAGCGCTACTGACAACCTGGCCAGGTTCCTGCGGGGCGAGGCACCCCGAAACGTCGTCGACCCCTCTGAGTACATCTAGGCTAGACGACGACGCCGGCCTGCTCCTTGAGCCAGCCGTAGCCCTTCTCTTCCAGCTTGAGGGAGAGCTCCTGTCCGCCGGAGGCGGTTATCTTCCCCTCAAACATCACGTGGACGAAAGTGGGGCGGATGTACTTTAGGATTCTCTGGTAGTGGGTGATGACCAGTATGCCGAGCTCGGAGCTCGACAGCTTCGTGACACCCTCGGCCACGACGCGCAGGGCGTCGATGTCGAGCCCGGAGTCGGTCTCGTCGAGCACAGCGAACTTGGGCTTGAGCATCGCCAGCTGCAGTATCTCGGCCCTCTTCTTCTCCCCGCCCGAGAAGCCCTCGTTGAGGTACCTGTTCATGAACGACTCGTCCATCTCCAAGAGCTTCATCCTCTCGGCGAGGGTCTCCTTGAACTCGAAGATCGTGGGGGGTTGGTTCTTGGCGTCCGAGTGGACCGCGTTGTAGGCCGCCCGCAGGAAGGAGAACATCGTCACCCCGGGGACCGCGACCGGGTACTGGAAGGCGAGGAACAGCCCCTTCTTCGCACGCTTGTCTGGGGTGAGGTCGATGACGCTCTCCCCGTCGATGAGGATGTCGCCCTTTGTGACCTTGTACTTTGGGTGGCCGAGTAGGGTGTTGGCCAGGGTGCTCTTGCCAGAGCCGTTCGGGCCCATCAGGGCGTGAATCTCGCCCTGGCGGATGGTCAGGTTTACCCCTTTGAGTATCTCGGTGCCCTCCACGGTGGCGTGGAGGTCTCGGATCTCTAGCGTTCCCATTGTCACCGACGCTCGCGGCCGCGTAATTATATAAGTCTATAACTTAAGTTATATCCGGTCGCGGCGTCCGCGAGAGAAAGCCCGGACGCTAGCTAGAGTGTCCGGAATTGTTGAGCAGTGCACCCTAAATATCCCTGGGGCGGCATCCCCCCATGGCAGGGCACTACAAGGCACCGGACGTGCCAAAGGGCAAGGTCACCCCGACCTTGGTCAGGGACGAGCTCCTGAAGTGCTTCGAGGACGCCAACAAGGAGTTCATGCACGTCCTCAACATGCCGACCGAAGATGCCGTCCTAAAGGCCCAAGTCAGGCAGTTCGTCACCGGGTCCTTCCAGAGCTGCGGCGCCAGCTTCGACCAGCCGACCAAGGAGGGCATAGTCTCCGCCATCTCCCAGTGCAAGGCCAACGCCGAGGCCATGATGGGCCAGAAGGGGTCTACGATCATCAAGGAGCACTACGATGAAATGATGAAGCTCGTCAACAAGCTCCCCGCGAGCAGGTGACAAGCATCCGCGGTGCGGCAAACGCCGAATGTTGAGGAATCCTTATTATTGATGCGGGGTCGCGGCAAGGGGAAGAGGGATTTCCTTCCGCGTTCTTTTCCCGCCTAGGCGGACAAGGCACAACCAAGGACGGCCGCGCAGTTTGGCCCTCAGGTCCTCGAGGTGTTGAGTCTGGGCAAGCCAGAAAAGTCAGAGAGCTTCTTCAGAGTCTTCGCTGGCATCGGGGCGATGAGCTTCCTCACGTACGTGGGGGAGTACGCTGCCTTCATAATAGTCCTTGTCTATCTCTCGGACAAGCTCACGGTGACCTTCGACCTGGGGGCGACGGGCTACGCCTTCGTCGGGCTGATCTCGGGCGCGTTCCTCATCGCGTCCGGCCTGGTCGCCATCTACATGGGGCACCTCTCCGACAAGTACGGGAGGAGGAGGACGATGATTGCGGGCTGCATCCTCGGGTCCGTCGCGCTTCTCTCGCTGATATTGGCCGACAACCTGACCTCGCTCGCCGAGTTCCTTGTGGCCACGGCGGTCGCCCTGACGGCACTGGGGCTGGCGCACGGCACGTACACCGCCAGCACCCTGGCGTACGGGGGAGACCTGGCAGAGAAGCACCAGACGATGGGCAAGGCATACGGCCTAGTGGACGGGGCGGAGTTCGCCGGGTACGCGTTTGGGCCGGCGGTGGGGACCACTGTGGCGTTCCTCACCAGCAGGACGACCGTCTTCGAGATGTCCACCTCGATGCTGCTGATCTCCGCCGTCCTCGCCGTCCTCTTCATGCCTGAGATACGCCCCGGTCACGTCGAGGCGGGGCCTGAGACCGACGACGCCAGTGGCCACGAGGAGGAAGAGGGGCCGCACTTCCACGGGGAGGACGCCGAGCTCGGCCACAACGAGGGCGGACACTCGGCGCTCGGGCAGGACCACAGCCACTCCGCGACGTGGGGTGACTACGTCAACGCGTTCAGGACGCCCATCGTCGGGGTGGCGCTTCTCACGACGCTCGTCGGGGCGATAGGGTTCTCGGCCTTCTACTCCTTCGTGCCCCTCTACGCGCACACCCTTCAGAGCCAGGTACCTGCCTTCGCCTACCTCTACGGGTATTTCGGCTCGCTGATGGCGATCACGGGCGTCCTGTTCATGGTGCCGTTCGGGCACTACGAGGACACGACGAGCAGGAGGATGCCCTACCTGGTGCTCGGGCTCATCGGGGGAGCGGCCGCGCTCGCCCTCGTCTTCTTCACTGTCAGCCTCCCCACTTTCCTCGTGGCGGCGCTTGCGTTCGGGCTCTCGGTGGGGATGGTGAGGGTGAGCCAGCTGGTCATACTCGCCGAGGCAAGCAAGCCGACGAACAGGGCCGCCATAATGGGGACCAACCACGCGCTCGAGCACGTGGGCTACGGGACAGCGGCCGTGATGACGGGGACGTTGATAGCGATCTTCGGGAGCTTCGGCGCGGCGTTCAGGTTCCTGTCCGTCGTCCTGATAGTCGCCGGGCTGGCATTCCTCCTGTATGGGCGCAGGGCGAAGGTCAAGTAAGGCGGCTCAGGCGCAAGACTTTGATATCTTGGAGGCGACCGCCTCCAGGAACTCCCTGTCGACGGAGGAGTGCGCGTTGAGGACGTCGCTGTCGATGTCAATCTCGCCCACAACCTTGCCGTCGAGGTGGATGGGGACGACTATCTCTGACCTTGTGTTGGCGAAGCACTGGAGGTACCTCGGCTCCTTCGAGACGTCGGAGACTATCTCGGTCCTCCCGGACTTTGCCGCGAGGCCGCAGATCCCCTTCCCCAGGGGGATCGAGGTGTGGGTTGTGGGGGCAGGGCCGCTCCAGGCGTCGAGGCGTAGCTCCCCTCCCTTGAGGAGGTAGAGCCCCACCCAGTTGTAGGTGGGCTCGAGGTTGAGGAGCTGGACGATGCTCTTCCTCAGCGCAGGCGCCGGATCCTTCCTAGAGAGGAGAAGGTCGACCTCGGCGAGGAGCTCTTTGGCCCTCTCCCTGTTCATCCTCGGCTGGGACTTCATGGCTCTAACCGTGCGGCCTGAAGATCGTCCTGTAGAGCTGCGCCGCGAGGAGGCCTCCGAGTATCGGGCCGACCAGGTAGATCCAGTAGTCCGCCATGGGCGTCGTGTCGAAGAGGAGCGAGATCACCGCTGGCCCGAAAGCCCTGGCAGGGTTGAGCGCGGCGCCGGAGATCCCGCCCAGAGCCCATATGCAGGCAGCGAGGACTAGGCCTATGCTTGAGCTCGCCCAGGAGATGCCCGAGGAATCGGGGTCGGTAGAGGCCAGGACGGTGAAGGTCAGGATCATCGTCCCGACTATCTCGGCGAGGACTGCGGAGAAATACGGGATAGGGAGCGACGTGTTGGGGAGGTTGCTCCCCAGGTCGACCCCCGGGACTGAGGCGGCGGTCATCCCGACGAGACCCAGCTCGACCACGGCCGCGAGTATCGCACCCGCGAACTGCGCGACGATGTAGGGGGCAACCTTCGCCCTTGGCAGCCTCCCGGAGGCGAACGCGCCTATCGTTATGGCGGGGTTGAAGAACGCTCCCGAGACGCTCCCTAGGGCTGCGACGCCCGCGAGGAGGGCCACGCCGTGGGCGAGGCCGATGAACCCCAGCCCGAGGCCCGTGCCAGCGGGGAATATGCTCGCGTCGCTGGCCACCGTGATTGAAGTCGCGCCTATGAAGGTCAGGAGAAAGGTGCCGTAGGCCTCCGCCAGCATCAGGCTCGAAAGGGGGCGCTCCAATTCCCGACTCTGTCGACGGTTTTCGTTATTTAAGGCCCTTGAGGCTTACTGCTCAACGGGGTGCTCCCCGGCCTCGGGCTTGCCCCACCGCCCCACTCTGGGGAGGTTCTTCGTCCTGAAGAGGGTCATCCCTTTCTGGTACCTCTCGAGCTCTGCCTGGACGAACCCTATCTCCGACATGAGGGCGTCGACATCCTTCTTCTTCCCTTTCGCCTTGAGGGCCTCGAGCTTGCCCCTCCGCTCCTTCAGCATCTCCGCGAGGAGCTGCTCGTACTCGGTGACCAAGGAACTGGCCGGCCGGACAGACCAAAATCTATAAACCCATCGACGGGATTGAAAGCTCGTGCGGTCAAGCCTCGTCGTGTCGGGCGGTGTGATCGTCCTCACCGGGGTCGTGCTGTTCGTCGCGCTGGACGGGACGGCGTGGCTTGCGCTCATCGCAGGAGGGTCGGCCGCGATGGTGGCGGGGTTCGTCGTGGCCGAGTCCACGGAGAGGGTGGAGCCGCCCTCCGGGTACAGGTTCTGCGTCTTCTGCTCCACCCTGGTCGCGGACGGGGCCGAACGGTGCGGTCACTGCAACGGCCTGCAGCCCACCGCCTCAGTCGCCCAGGCGAATCGTTAATCAGGCGAGGCTGGGCCGGTCGGCGTCCATGAGGGCTCTTGAGGAAGCTTCGGTCGTGGAAGTGGTCCCGTTCACCGGCCACCCCATGGTGCTCGCGACTCACGAGAGGACCGTCGAGATAACGACGGAGACCCATCTTACTCAAAGGGGCGACTGCATCTTGGGGGTGGGCGCCTCGAAAGGGGTTGCGCAGCTCTCTCCACAGCTCAAGGCGGCCCTGAAGACCGAGGGCGCGAGGGTGAAGCTGACCGTGGTCGCGCCAGCAGGGGTGTTCTCTTTCTGGGCGAGCGGGAGCAAGGACCTGGTCCTCGAGGACCCGAGGGACATGGTGGTGAGGAAGAGCGGATTCGTCTGCGCGCGCACGCTGGCCATCAGGGCCGAATCTGGGGCCGTGGACATCCCCCGAGAAATCGTGAGAAGTTTGAAATCCCAAGGCGCTCCCGGCACGCTCAGGATAGAGGTCGAGGGTTGACTCCTTTCAAGTCGACGGCGAACACCATGCAGGCGTTGGTCAAGTACCACGGCCTGAAGGACTGGAAGCTCAGGCTCCCTTATCACGACAGCATCTCGGTCAACACCACGTCGCTCGGGAGCGAGGTGGTCGTCAGCGAGGCTGAAGGTGGCAAGGGAGTGCTCCTCGTCGAGGGGAAGGGGAACGAGGACGCGCTGAGACGGATCCAGGCGGTCTCCCAGAAGCTCGCCGGCAAGCCGTTCGAGGAACTCGGCCTCCGCTTCGACTCTCGGAACTTCCCCAGGGTGGACGCCAAGGGGCTGGGCTTCTCGTCGTCCGCCGGGGCCGCGGTGACCATGGCCGTGTTCCATGCGGTGGACGGCGGCGAGCCGGACTACACCGAGCTCTCGAGGGTCGCGCGGCTGTTCGCCGGTTCCGCATCGAGGACGGTGGTCGGAGGGTTCTCAAGGCTCTACGCCGGGAAGGGGTACGAGGACACATATGCGGAGAAGTTCGCCGACGAGAAGGACCTCCCGCTCCGGATGGTCATCGTTCCGCTCTGGTCTTCGGTCAAGACGGAGGACGCACACAGGGAGGTGGAGTCATCGCCCTTCTTCAAGGCGAGGATAGAGTCGGCCTCGAAGAGGTGCGACGAGATGGAGAAGGCGATCAAGGGCGGCGACCTGAAGAAGGTCGGGGAGCTGGTCGAGCAGGACACCCTGGAGCTCCACAGCATCACAATGACAGGCGCCAACAGATTGGTGGTGATGAGCCCTGACACGATAAGGGTGATAACAAAGGTGAGGGAGCTCAGGTCGAACTCGGTGGAGGCCTACTTCTCGATGCAGACCGGGCCTTCTGTCTTCATCAACACCAGCGATGGCGACGAGGAGAAGGTGAGGAGGGCGATCTCGCACATGGGTTACAAGACGCTGACCTCGGGCGTCGGGAAGGGCGCCAGGGTAGGCCGCGTAGGAAGGAGCGGCGATTAATAACACGCTGGCGGTTGATAGGGAGCGATGCCGGCTGGTCAGGCGCTCCTCCTCAGGGACTACCTTGCGAAGCTGAGGGAGACGAAGAAGGGCAAGCCGCCGCACGTCAGGGAGGCGCTGGAGGTCTACATCGACCTATGGGACAAGGCCGTCGAAAAGGGGACGGTCTCTGAAGGGGACGAAGTGGACGTCGCGCTCTCGAAGATAGACAGGGCGGGCGGGCTCTACCAGGCGGCCGACTAGGGTCAGTCTGTGACCTCTCCGCCGTCGAGGACAACCCCCTGCCCGGTCATGAAGGCGGAGTCGTCGCTCGCCAGGAAGACGGCGAGGTTGGCCACATCCGTCGGCTCCCCGAACCGCTTCATCGGGATGTAGGACTTTAGCGCTTCCACCTGGCCTTGGTCGAACCACTTCAGCCAGCCGGTGTTTATCGAGCCGAGGACCATGCAGTTCACCCTGACCTTCGGGGCGAGGCTCTTGGCGAGCATCTTTGTCATCGTGAGGACCGCGCCCTTCGCCGAGCCGTATACGAGCCCCTGAGTGTCGCCCGCGAGGGCGGGGGTGGAGGAGACGTTGACTATCGAGCCCCCTCCGCGCATGAGCGGGAGGGCGCCCTGGACGCAGTCGAACGCCCCGAAGACGTCGATAGAGAAGACCCTGAGCCACATCTCCCTGTTGAGGCTCATTATGGGGGAGTTCCATATCGTCCCGTCCGCGAGGCCGGCGTTGTTGACCAGGACGTCGACCCTGCCGAACCTCTTCTCGACCTCCTTGAACATCCTCTTGCATTCCGCCGGGACCGAGATGTCTGCCTTCGCGGCGAACGAGTCCCTGCCGGCCTTCCTTATCTCGGAGACCACCTTGTTCGCCTCGGCGGCCGAGCGGTTGTAGTGGACCACCACGTCGGCCCCCTCGTGGCCGAACGCCCGGGCTATCGCCGCGCCGTTGCCTGTGGTCGAGCCGGTCACGACGGCCACCTTGCCCTTGAGCTTCAACTCCGGGAAGGAGCGCGGAGGCACTTTAAGGATTTTAGGGCAGGATAGGACTCAAGCCGGGGAGATGGGCGCCTGGCTGCGGGCGGTCGAGTACTTCCGTCGACGGAGCGCGCCACCGGAGGGTAGGCTGGCCGAGGCCGGCGTGGCTAGTGGGATGAGGGTCGCCGACCTGGGGGCGGGGTACGGCTACTACTCATTCGCAGCTGCCAAGCTCGTCGGGCCTGAGGGCAAGGTCTACGCCGTCGAGCCCGACCCCAAGAGGGCCGCGGAGATCAGGCGGAGGGCAGGGGAGGCCGGCGCCTCGAACGTAGTCGTTGTTGTCGCAGGCGCCGAGGACATGGGAGAGATACCCGACCGGGAGGTGGACAGGGCGATCTCGATGGCGTCGTTCCACCACTTCGCCGACCCTGCGAAGGCGCTCGCCGAGGTCTCGAGGGTGGTGAGGCCGGGCGGGGAGGTCTACATTAGGGACCTGAAGGCGGGGAGGGTCTTCAGGCACGGCAGCAAGAGCGAGGGGTTCAGGGTGGTGGTGGCGTCGGCGTTCGCGCAGGCAGAGTTCGAGGAGGGGAAGGGGTACCTGGTGGCGAGGATACGGCTCTAGGGGCGGGGCATCCTGTCCCTTGCGGTCGCGCCCACGGAGTAGGTCCGCAGGAACTCCAGGTTGAAGAGCGAAGCGGCCGCCGAGTTGCTCACAAGCTCGTCCTTGTCCTTGAGCGCCGCCTCCAGCGTCTTCCTGGCCGTCTGGCTCCCGATGGAGCCGAGCGCCGCGGCGGACTCGTGCCTGACTATGGGGTCCTTGTCCTTGGTGGTGGCTGCCTCGAGGGCCTTGACAGCCGAGGTGAGGCCTATCTGGCCCATCGTGAAGGCGGCCTCGTGTCTTACCAACGGGTCTGGGTCGTGCAGTAGGACGAGCGAGAGGGCGGGGATTGCGGCCTCGCTCCCGAGGTCCGCGAGTATGGTCACCGCGTGGACCCTCAGGACGAGGCTGGGCTCGTCCTCGATCACCCTGATGAAGAACGACTCGTTCCCCTTCTTGAACTCCTCCTCCATCTGCCTCATGACTTCGAGGCAGTGCTCCTTGTCGTCGACCACGACGCTTGTGTACTTCATCGCAGGCCCGAACCCCCGGTTAAGGAGGTAATAACGCGAGCGTCTCTAGAACAGGGTGATGGCCGCCGCGAGGCTGCCCAGGTCGGCGAGGTCATCGGAGTCGGCCCCGACCACCACCAGGGCGTCGCCTTCGCGCGGGCCGGCCGCCCTCGCCTTGGACCAAAGGTCCCGCGGGCCGTCCACCTCGGCGCTGGAGCCCTCCCCCGGAAGGGCGAACCTTCCGGAGGCGAAGACCGCGGTCAGCGCGCCTCTGGCCCCGACCCTCACCGCCGCGTCCCGCTGCTCGATGCCCTTCCTGGCCTTGGCGGCCCCCCCTCTGACGAGGACCGCCGAGCACCTTTCGCCGATTCCCAGCGCCTTGGCGTTGACGGCCGACGACCAGGGTATCTTCTCCCTCAGCTTCTCGAACTCGCGCTCTCCCTTCCGGCTGAGCTTGCAGCCGTCCGGCTCGATCACTATCAAGTCGTTCCCCTTCATCCGCTTGATGAGCGTCCTCACCTCCCCCTGGCCCAGCCCGACGAGGGCGCCGAGCTTGCCCCTGCCCACCGCGCCAGAGTCCCCGATGGACAGTATCGCCTTGAGGACGTGGACCTCCGAGAATACGGCCCGGGGGCCTTTGTACTCCGCCGAGAGCACCTCCCGCAGGACTGGCAAAGGCATGAAGAGTGGAACTCGAGTGCTTTCGGCGTATTTCTCCTTTTTTGGGAGCGCGGCTAGGCGGGGGGCGCTACCCTGGCGTCCTGCGAGGGCGCCTACCGTTCGTCGAGCCGCCGACCGCCGTGGTGGTCGTGCTGGTGGTTGTCAAGGGCGCCGCCGCGGCCGTCCCGCCGTGTCCGATGAAGCAAGACTTCCTGCCACTAGCGCCATATCAGGACGATTGCGCCCACCGATGGGCTCGTCCCCACGGCTTTCTTCTTCACGCCATCGCGTCGATGACCAAGGTCATACTAGGATTTCTCGTCGTTGCCCCGTCTTAGACCCCGCCGGGCGCGTCTTCAGGACGATGTAGGATATCGTGCCCAACGCGACTGCAGCGGCCAGGAGGGCCGCCGCCTGGAGCAAAGGCGAAGCTAGGGGCGGGCCGGGCGCCTCGGTTACGGCGAGGAGGGTGAGGGAGCTCAAAGTGGCGCTCGGGACGTCGCCGCATATCGAACCCCCGCTTGTTGCCTTGAGGTCGCCCGCGCCGATCCACGAGGCGCCGTCGAAGAACATCATCGACGTCGAGTTGGACGCCCGAGGGTCGCGGACGCAGATCGCGACGTCCCCGCTCCCGCCTGACACCTTCGCCTGGTAGAAGACCCGACTCCCGGACAAGGGCAGGGTGCCCGACCCGGGAGGCTGCGCGGAGAGCTTCGCCGAGTAGAAGTTGACCGACGCGGAGGACGTCTCCTTCACCGACATGGACAGCCCGGTCGTGGAGGACTCGTTGTCAGAAGCGCCCGTCGCGGTCGCGGAGACGTCCGTACCAGAGGTGACCGCTGCCAGCGAGCTAAACTCAAGGACCCGAGCGTTCAACTGGTCGGCCACCCAGACGTTCCCAGAGGGGTCGAAGGCGAGACCGAGGGGGTTGTGGAGCCCGTTCTGCGTGACGGATGCGGGCGCTGCGGCGAACTGGGAGGGGCCGGCATGCTGGCCTATCTCGTAGGATGCGTTCATCCCGTCCGAGAAGGGAGGTTCGAACCCCAGGATTCTGTTCCCCGAACGGTCGGAGACGAGTAGGTCGCCCCAGGGAGAGACGGCCACTCCCATGGGGGCGCCGAACGTGGACCGGGAGACCTCGGAGCCGTTGGAGACGAACTCGCCGGGACCTGCGCGCTGGCCCAGCTCGAGGACTGCTCGCGGACCGTCGCTCTCAAGGGAAGAGTTTCCGTACTCGAGGACCCGGTCGTTCCCCTCGTCGACCACCCAGAGGTTCCCGGAGGAGTCGAAGGCCGCGCTCTCAGGGCCGTTGAGCCCGGACTGGGTGGTGGCACCTGCGCTGCTGTTCAGAGAGGGCTGTCCCACGACGAGTGAGGGCGTCTGCCCCGAGACGAAGGGAGGGGCGTACTCCACGAGCCTGTTGTTCCCCCTGTCGACGACCCAGAGGTCCCCAGCCGAGTCGAAGGCCAGAGCGACCGGCGCGTTCAGGCCCATCGAGGGGGACTGGGCAGGATGCTTCGTGAACTGCGAGCTTCCCGCAGGCTGGCCGAGCTCCAGGGAGGCGTTCATCCCGTCCTCGAAAGGAGGCTTGTATTCGGTGACCCGGTTGTAGACGAAGTCGGCCACCCAGAGGTCTCCCGACTTGTCGAAGGCCACGGCGACGGGGCCGAAGAGGGTGTCCTGGGAAGCGGGGAGCGAGCCGTTGGTCGCCCCTTCCGCGAAGTTCAGCTCCCCGATCTCGAGGGATGCAGGCTCTCCGTCGGTCAGCGGGGGCATGAACTCGACGACCCGGTGGTCTGCCTCGTCCCCGACCCAGAGGTCGCCAGAGGAATCGAAGGTAGGCCTGAAGGGCTGGTAGAGGTTCTGCGGCGAGAGACCGGCGATTCTGGAGGTGAAGTTACCCTGGCCGATGACCGTCGCGGCGTACTGGCCGCTGGCCTGGAAGGCGTCGGCGTGGCGGACAGAGACGGAGGCCGACGCGATGCCCGCCACAAGGAGGAGCCAGAGCGCCAGCGCGGACTTGGCCCTGGTTCGGCGGTCCGGAGCGAGGCGCGGCGAGGCCGTGGTCAGGAACCCTCCCCGGTCCAGGAGGCAGGCGGCTCTGTTGGGGACAGAAGGCTCTCCTCTGGTCAGGGGGCCACTGTCCGCGGGAGGACCTGGTACGGCCTCATCATCTCGTTGTCCTCGTGTTCGAGGATGTGGCAGTGCCAGATGTAGTTGGGGGCGGCGGTGGCGTCGAAGGCGAAGTCGGTCCCGTCCCTCGGGGCGAACCTGACGATCAGCCTGGTGATCACCTCCGGGTAGGCCTTGACGGTGTCCTTCCACCCGGCCTCCTGAGGTGTGACCAGGAAGGGGTCGTCCTCGAAGTACGGCGTGGGGTCGAGGACTGTCCCAGGCCCCGAGCCGGGGGACATGTCAGGGTTGGCCGTCTGGTAGTCGGCCAGGTACTTGTCGGCATCGAACTCCTGTCGGTTGAATATCTGGAACTGGACGAGGTGGAGGTGGATCGGGTGGGCATCCTCGGTGAGGTTGATCAGCTCCCAGATCTCGGTCGAGCCGAGGACGGGGTTCTCCGATATCGTGTTGTCGTAGGCGGCGTTGTTGAGTAGGCCGGTGACCGGCCCGGCGTCCGTGTCGTACTCGATGAGGATGAGGCTCCTCGTAGCGCTGACCGACTCCCCGGGGAACGGGAGCTGGGGCACTGGCACCATGGAGGTGGGCAGGACGCTGTTGTCCTTCCCCTTCGCCTCCACCACCCTGAACTGCATTATCTGGCCGATGGTGTCGGGGTCTGGGACGTCCCCGCCGGGATAAGGCGCCGGGGCGGTGTTGTAGAGGACCGCGGTGTCGCCGACCTCCATCGCGGAGAAGTCGACGACAGCGTCGACCCGCTCCGCCGGGGCGATGAAGACGTCGTTGATCGCCACCGGTTCGGGGAGGTAGCCGCCGTCTGTCCCGATCTGGTTGATGGTCACCGGCTTGTTCGCGAACGAGAGGTCGTAGAAGCGCGCGTTCGACGCGTCGAGGAACCGGAACCTGTACTTGCGGGGCTCGACTTCGAGGTAGGGCCAGACCTTCCCGTTGACGAGGATCGTGTCCCCGAAGTACTCGGGTATCCACTGCGGATGGACGTCGGGATTGACCCCCTGGTCCGGATAGAGGATCGAGCCGTCGGCGTTGAAGAGCCTGTCTTGAATCATGAGGGGCACCTCGTAGGGGCCCGCTCCGGCGTGCGGCCTGTCGTCAGAGCCCCCGGGGAGGCTTGCCTCGAACTGGAGGGTCGGGTCCCTGAGGAAGTAGAAGCCCGCGAGGCCGGCGCAGAGGTTGAGCCGGGTCGTCCCTATCGCGTGGTCGTGGTACCAGAGGGTTGCTGCCTCCTGCGAGTTTGGGTAGGTGTAGGTCTGGTGCGACCACCCCTGCCCCGTCGTCTCGAAGGCGAAGGAGAACCAGGCCGTCGGGTTGCCGTCGCTGTCCGCCTTGACCTCGGCGCCGTGGAGGTGGACGACCGTCCGGACGTCCGGGTAGCCGTGGACGTGGGCGATGGTATGGTCGATCGCGTCCTCGAAGAGGTGCGTCGTCGGGAGCTCGTTGAGGTAGGTGACCGAGATGGGCGTCCCCTTGACCGCCTCGAAGGATGGGCCGGGAGAGGACCCGTTGTACCCCCACAGGGTGGTTGCGGGGAGCTGGTCGTGGAGCTTCTGGCTGATCTGGGTCATCTTCACCTCGTAAGTGCCTCCGGGGGCCGTGGGAACCATCACGGCTGGGATGGGGAGCGGGTCGACGAACTTCGTCAGGGACTGTGGGTCGAGCTTCCCTGATGGCTCGGCGTGCTTCGGTGGGAGCAGCCTTGAGACGCCGTACCCGAGCGCAGCCACCCCTATTGCCCCGCCGCCCAGTACCTCGATGAATCTACGCCTGTTCATCGTTCGCCTCCCTCACAGCAGGTTCACCAGGAAGCCTATCACGAAGCCCACGAAGACCCCCAGATAGGTGAGGCGCAGGAGGTCCCTCGAGGACTCCCTGAAGAGCGCCTTGAGCATGGGGAGGATGGCGTAGAGGATCGCCCCGATGGCGAGGCCGTCAAAGGCCAGGTCGAAGACCGACGAGTTGTAGAAGTGCCCTATCGAACCCCCTATGATCGTCGGGACGCCCCCAACCAGGTACAGCACCACGATCAGGCCGGTCTTGCCTTGGACCTTGCCGAGGAAGGGGGAAGCGATTGGGAATCCCTCGCTGATGTTCTGGAGTATGAAGCCCACGAGTACGACGAGGGCGGCTCCGGAGAGGCCGAACGCCACTCCGAGGGAGCCGAACACCAGGCCCTCGGTGAGGTTCTGGAAACCCATGCCTACCGCGATGACAAGCGAAAGCTCGGTCGGGGTGAGTCCCTCCTTCGACCTGTTCTCTGCTGCAAAGAGTATCAAGAAACCCGCAAAGAGGGCTGACACGAACACCACGTCGTTCGTGGGCGAGGATCCGTAGCCATACAGCGACCCGTTGTACAGGGAAGCGGCCGCATCGGTGAAGACGTCCCCCATCAGGAAGATCAGTATGCCTATCGCCACCGAGGTCAGGAGCTTGGTCCGGCGCGCGTCGGTGTTCTTGTGGAGGACTATCGGGAGGGAGAGGAAGATCGACAGGCCCATTATCGCCGAGAGGAGCACTGTCTCCGCGAAGTCCACGAATTCTTTGCCCCCGGAGCGGGCTTTTAACGAGTGTGGTGCTCCGTGGATTGGTTCGAGAGGAAAGGGTCTAAATCGAGACGACCTGGGCCTCTAGGTGGTGGTCGCATGAGAAAGGCGAGGCCGGCCTCCGTCGTCTTCGCGGCCGCCGGGATGATGCTCTTGCTTCTGGGCGGGACAGGCGTCTCGGCCCAGGAGGCCGCGCATTCGGCCGACTGGACGGGGCCCGAGAACAACTACCCGCTCAATTGGAGCAGCGACAACCAGACCGTCATCAACGCCCAGAACGTCGGCCAGCTCGGGGCTGCCTGGACTTTCCCGGTCCCGGCCGCCCCCGTCGGGCAGGTCCAGATGGCCGAGGGCGTGATGGCCACCCCGCTCATCTACGAGGGCGTGGTCTACGCGATAACAAACTGGTCGCGCCTCTACGCACTCAACCTGGAGAACGGGGACGTCGTGTGGTACCGGGACCTCCCGCTGATGGACAACTACTCTCAGTACCTCCAGCCCTCGGTGCCAGGGCCCCTGGGGATACCGCTGGGCCACTACCATGCGATGTTCATCACGACGCAGCTGTGGGACGAGCCCCTCGTCTGGGTGGTCTCGAACACCTACCAGGTGTTCGCGATCAAGGCGACGACGGGCGACATCGCACTCGACTTCGACCCGTTCATCAACGACCGACAGGCCGGGATTCAGGGCAGCTATGGGCTCTACGACGTCGACACCCCGACCATGGCGATAGACCAGAGGGACGGGGTGCTCCTGTTCTCGCCGTCGGTGACCGAAGGCGACAGCGCTGGGAGGGGCTTCTTGGAGGCGTGGAACGTCTCTTCTCCCCACCCCTCCTTCATGTGGAGGACCTACGTCATCCCGCCGCAGGACGGGAGCGACCCGGCCTGGTCGCTCGACTCGGTCATGAACATGACGCACGCGTACATATTCGACGGCACGGGCGCGGTCGACCTCAAGTCGCTCCCCCAGTCGGAGCTGAGCAGCATGCTGATGAGAGACTGGGGGAATTTCGGGTTCAACGGAACGACGAGCTTCGCCGGGGCGAGCGCGGGGTGGGGAGGTGCTTGGGCAATCGACGAGAAGACCAAGGTCGCATACGTAGGGACGAACGTCCCGGGGCCTGACTGGAACGCCACCTACCGGCCTGGCCCGGACCTTTGGAGCTCGTCCGTGCTGGCGCTGAACATGACGAACGGGAGGGTGATATGGGCGTTCCAGGCGATGCCCCACGCCCTCGGGGACTTCGACTGCTCTTGGAACGTGGTCTTGGCCAACGTCACCATAGGGGGGACGTCTACGCCCGTCGTGTACAAGGGGTGCAAGAGCGGGTACATCTTCGCCCTGGACGCGACGACGGGGAAAATGCTCTGGTACCTCAAGCCCCCCGCCATCGACTACCAGAACGTGTCAGTCCTCGACCCACTCAACGCGACCCAGATGACAAAGTACAACTGGGCCGGGTACCCGTCGGCCAAGCCAAACGTACAGAACCCGAGCGACACCGGCGCGCTCGAGTCGGACCTCGCGTTCGACCCCGCCTCGAACACTGTCTTCGCGGCTGTCTACAACGACGCCAAGCTCTTCAACTTCTCCGATGTAGGGCCTCCCAAGACCCCGGAGAACGTCACTTCTTGGGAGTTCTCTTGGGGGGTGCAGATTCTCACCATCCACCCGCTCGGGCCTGTCAACGCGACCGTCTACGCCATCGACGCCTCGACGGGCGCCGTGAAGTGGGCCTTCCAGATCCCCGACCAGCCATACCGCGGGGGGCTGACCGTGAGTGCGGGTGTGGTCTACGTCTCGACCCTGGACGGCGTGCTCAGGATGCTCGACGAGGGGTCGGGGAAGCTCATCTCGACAATCGACGTCGGGGGGTCCCTCCTCGTCCAGCCCTCGATAGGGGAGGACGCGAACGGCAGGATGGCGGTCGTGCTGACCGACATGGGGTCGACCAGGTGGGGCCCGCCGTTCCCGGGGTTCGTCCAGGCGCTCGTCATCCCTGCCCAGCATGGAGGGGCGGTCCAGGTCATCCTCGAGAGCCAAGTCGTCGCCGTCGTGGCGGCCGCGGCTGCGGTCGTCCTCGCGGTCGGGTGGGTCTACTCGAGGCGTCGATATTAGGTGGCCGTTTGCAGCTATGGCGTTTCGAGCTAAGTTGCTCGGGCCTTCGAATATGAGAATCTCTTATTAACTCGGCATCTGTCGAGCCGCGCTCGATGAGGTCCTCGCGGAGCAAGGTGGCGACCTTGTCCGTTCTGGCCCTCATGCTCGCGGCGGGAGGCTCTGCGAACGCCATCACCCATGCGCAGTCGGCCTCCGCCGCCACCGCGTCCTACTCCAACTGGGCGGCTTCTGCTTACAACTTCCAGAACACCAACAGCGACCCGCAGAACGTGATCAACGTGAACAACGTCTCCGACCTCAGGCTGAGGTGGTTCTACCAGATCCCCGTCAACCCGTTCAATATCCCAGGGGCCCCGCCGGCGCTCGGCGTAGAGACCCAACCCCTCGTCGAGAACGGGATAGTCTACATCGCAACCCCGTACAACAACATCATAGCGCTCAGCACCACGACAGGCGCCAAGATCTGGAACTACCAGATCAACATGACCAAGTTCATCGGCGAGTCGTGGTGGTCCGGGGCCTACACGATAAGCGGGATCTCGCTCTACAACGAGACGCTCTATGTGATGTCGTCTGACACGACGGTCTACGCTTTCAACGCGCTCAACGGCACGATCGACTGGACGATACCCCCGGTCGCGGCCAACATCGCCGGGAACACGGGCACCTACTACGGAGAGAAGGCACCCATACTGGTCGGGGACAACCTCATCGTCCGCGCCTCGACGACCGACTACGGCGGGAGGGGGTTCGTCGCCGCGTACAACATCCACACAAGGAGCCTGGCTTGGATGTGGTACTCGACGCCTCCGTCGACCGGCCCGATAGACACTAACTGGGACTCCCAGGATGAGGTCCTACTGGCGAACGGGACGACCGTCAACTACGGCCAGCCGCAGGGGAACATCACCCCGTACCAGGGCGACTGGGGGACGACGTCGCAGAGCCAGTTCTACGCCGGGGGTGGTGCGGCCTGGGGGCTGATGGCGGTGAACAACAAGACCGGAGTGATCTACTTCTCGACTGGCCACCCGTCTGACGGGTACGACGCCTCGCTCAGGCCTGGCCCCAACCTGTACACCGATTGCCTCGTGGCGCTCAACACCACCGACGGGAAGATGCTCTGGTACTACCAGATGACCTCGCACGACCTCACGGAGCACGAAGGCGGGTGGAGCGTCACCCTCGCCAACGCGACGATAAGCGGGGTGAACACCCCGGTGGTCATACAGGCCTCGAAGGACAACCACGTCTACGTCCTCAACGCGCTGACGGGGAAGCTCGTCTACTCGCCCATCGCTGTGGGCGCGCCCGCGCTGAACAACCTCAACGACGGGAACACGACCACCGCCAACCTGCAGGCGTCCCAGTCCTCGCTCGGGAACAACCAGAGGATCTGCCCCGGGCCAGACGGCGGAGTGGAGATGTCACCCGCGGTGGTGGGGAACACGCTGTACGTGGCGTCACAGAACGGCTGCGGCGTGATGACGGCCGGGCCGTACCCCTACAAGGGCCAGACCATCAACGGCTACGTCTACACCGGCGACTCGACGGCGAAGCAGAACGGGACCGTCTACGCGATCAACCTCTCGAACGGCCAGCCGATCTGGCACTACAACATCCCCAACAGGTACCAGGGCTCCTCGGCCGTGGTGAGCGGAGGGGTCCTCTACGCCATCGACAGGGCGGGGATCCTCTATGAACTCAACGCCGCGACCGGGGCGCTACTGAGCAGCTACGAGCTGGGCGGGCTCGGGGCGGCGGGCGTCTCGATAGCGGAAGACAGCAACGGGAACATGATGCTCTTCGCCCCCTCGGGAGGCGGCGACCTGCCCAACGCGACGCCCGGAGTCGTGACCGCGTTCTGGCTCGGGCAAGGCACCACGACATCGGGGTCGGGAGGGCCTAGCACGACGACCAGCTCGAATATCTTCGGCCCAGGGCTCGAGCAGCCGATAATAATCGCCCTCGGGGTGGTGGTGGTGGTCCTGGCCATGTACATCCTGGTCAGGAGACGGGCCCCTACGCAACCTCGCGCGTAGGGCCCAGGAGCTCCCTTCCCCGGAAGGCAAAGCCGGCGGCCACTGCAGCCATCGCCGCGCCCACAAGGAAAGTCAGGCTTAGCGCCGAGATGTACTGAGACGGGAGGACGGTGCCGCTCCCGGTGAGCCCGAAAAGGAAGACGCCGATGATTATGCTCCCTATGGCGAGGCTGACAGCCTGCCCAGTGTGCCTCATCATCCCGAGTATCCCGTTGGCGAGGGCGCGGTCGCCCGGCGGGACGGATGCCAGGTTGGCGTTGGTGTTGCTCGGGGCGAAGATCCCGACGCCAGCCCCGAGCATCCCCAGCAGGAATGTGATCAGGAAGGTGGAGGAGGTCTGGGAGAGCGTGCTGAGCATGAGGAGAGCGAAGGTGACTATGACGAGGCCGGCGACCGCAGGGTCCCGGCTGGCAGTCCTGCTGGCTATCCAGCCGCCGAAGAGGGCGAAGACCGTCACCGCGAGCGGCTCTATGGTGAGGATGAGCCCGGCGTTGAACGGAGAGATGAGCCTGATCTCCTCGAGGTAGAACGATAGCAGAATCAGCGTGCTGTAGTGAGCCATGTACACGAAGAGGGCTGAGAAGTTGGTCGAGGCGAACATGGAGTTAGTCCTGAACCACTTGAAGTTGATGAGGGGCTGGGGGGCGGTGAGCTCGCGCGCGATGAAGAGGACGGTGGAGACTATGCAAACCGCAGCCACCGCGTAGTCCGGGATGGAGTAGGCGGAGTTCAGGTAGATGTAGAAGTGGAGGAGCGGGACGTAGATGTCCTGGATGTACATGTTGATCGCGGTGGTCCCGTTCGAGTAGGCGGTCAGGGCGACCAGGGCGGAGCTCAGCGCCCCCGCGAGGAAGATCGCGCCCGGCCAGTCTGTCTTGACGTTGACGTTCTTCGGGCTCTCCCGCAGTGCGAGGTACGAGATGGGGATCGATATCAGGGCGATGGCGGCGTTGGCATAGAAGACGTACCTCCAGCCCACGGCCTGGGTTATCCCGATCACCGTCCCGGTCAGGGCGACCCCCACGGTCGTCGCAGTGTAGATCACCGAGATGTGCGTGCCGAGCGCGAACCCCCTCTGTTTGGGCTCGAAGGCGTCCACGATGAGCGCCCTCCCGTTGGAGAGGATGAAGGCCCCGCCGAGCGCTTGTACCACCCTGTAGATCAGGAGGTCGTAGATCGTCAGGGAGTTCCCCGAAAGGTACGACCCCAGGGAGAAGAGGGCGAGCCCGAGGATGAAGTACCTCTTCCTCCCGTGGCGGTCGGAGAACCTCCCGAAGATCGGCATGAAGCAGGCGGTGACGATCAGCGACTCGAGGGGGACCCAGAGCACGAGCTGGACGTCCGCCTTTAGGCTGACCGCTATGGTCGGGAGGATTAGCGCCATTATCCCCGTGTCAAGGGGAGGAGCGAAGTTGCCCAAGTTGACAGCAAAAAGCGAGAACCACTTGCGCCGCCTCGCGAGCGCTTCCAATCTTCACTGGCGGGAGCCTCTCGCCTTAAGACCTTTCCGAAAGGGTCAAGCCTGGAGTAAGGTTCTCCGGGATGTTGTGATAGTCAATGGTTGTTTCGCCTCGGAATGGGGCTGCACCTGCCCCCCGCTCGGCGGAATCTTATTCGTCGAGGAAGGCGTCGCAGGCCCCGCCTAAGATTAAAGCGGAGCGGGGAGGGAGGGAGCTCAATGGAACGGTCCCGGGGAAGGAAGGCCCTCGCCTTGGCCTCGCTGGTGCTGATGCTGGTCGGGCTCGGGTCGCCGGCGGCTCCCGCGGCCGCGCAGGCGAACGGCCAACCCTTGCCGAGCTGGACGACGATGAACTCGAACGCCAACTCGACGAACTACGTCGCCCAGGACCAGATAGGGGCATCGAACGCCCAGGACCTCCAGGTGGCGTGGACGTTCCCCTTCCCGGTCGCCCCGAGCGTCCCTGGCCTCGCGGTGGTAGGGCAGGGCTCGATATCGCCGCCGCTCGTGGTCAACGGGACGGTCTACCTCGTCACCAACTACCTCACCGTCTACGCCCTGGACGCCGAGACGGGCTCGGTGCTCTGGTCGTACGCCGCCCACCTCAACACAACCGGCCTCCCGCTCTCGCCCCTGACGGGGCACATGCACGGCATCGACTACTACCGGGGGGACATCTGGGTCAGCATGCCCGACTGCTCCGTCCACGCGCTCAACGCACTCACCGGCGACCAGGTCATGCAGATCGGCGGGTTGTGCAAGGACATCCCAGGGAACGGGGGGTTCTACGACTCCTCGGGGGTGCCTCCCGTCTTCGACGGCAACACCATGATATGGACGAGCTCCGTCTCCGAGGGGACCGATGTCGGAAGGGGCTTCGTGGCGGCGTACGACATCCAGACCGGTGCCCTGCTCTGGCGCTGGTACGTCACCCCGGCCGCGGGCGGCAACCAGAGCTGGGACGAGGAGTCATGCCCACCACCCTGCCACGGTAACGTCGCTCCCGTCGTCGGGGACTGGGGGACCATGAGCCTCAACCCGCCGGGCTCCGCGGGGCCCGTGGCAGGGGCGGGGCCGAGCTTCGGCGAGCCCCTGGTGGACGAGAGGCACGGGATGGTCTTCGTCTCCACCTCGCAGGCCTCCCCGGACTGGAACGGGACGTACAGGCCTGGGCCCGACCTCTACGCCGACTCCGTTGTCGCACTTAACGTCACGAACGGGAGGATGGTCTGGTTCTATCAGACGACCCCCCACGACCTCTACGACTTCGACTGCGGGTGGAACACGGTCCTAGGGGCTGTCGACGGGCACGAGGCTGTGTTCAAGGCGTGCAAGAACGGCTACCTCTACGCGCTGGATGCGATGACCGGGAGGCTCCTCTGGTACTTCGACCCGCCCACGGTGGAGAGGAACCTGACTGGGAACGCCAACTACGTGGTCACCCAGAATTACTCGGGGAGCCTGCCGTGGATAAACTACCCCTCGACACAGCAGTTCAAGCAGTGTCCCGGCGAGAACGGGGCGGTCGAGTCGGACATCGCCGTCGCCTACTCGAAGGTCTACGTAGCGACCTACAACCTGTGCACCTACGGCCAGGTCACCTCAGTGAGCTCAGAGGGTAGCCAGTACTGGGGCGTGACGAGCCTCAGCCCGGAGGCGCAGACGGCGAACACCACGATCTACGCCATCGACGAGTCAACAGGGAAGGTAGACTGGAGCTACTTCATGCAGAGCATCCCGTACAGAGGCTGGCTCACGGCCAGCAACGGGCTCATCTTCGCTGGGAGCCTGGACGGGAGCATCCACGTCCTCGACGCGGGGAGCGGCGTGCAGGTCGTGGACATATACGTAGGTCCTCCGCTCTACGAGAGCCCGACGGTCGGGGCGGGGGTGGACGGGACGGTCAGGCTGTTCCAGCTGGTGGGGACTTCGGCGTACGGGGCGTTCGCCGGGGCCGTGCCAGGCGCCCTGATGGCGTACCAGCTCTCGCCCGTTTCGGCTCCCGGAGGGCAGTCGTGGGAGGGCTACGTCCCCTGGGTCGCCTCTGGCCTGCTCGCGGCAGTGGTCGTGTTTCTGGTGGTCGAGAACAGGTCCCTTGGCAGGGCCACGAAGCGCGCCTGAGCCTACCCGGCGAGCGAGTCGGCGAGCGGCCTGTCCTGGATGACGTAGGCGACGTATATCGCGTCGTGGAGGCTCCAGTAGATGTCCGCCATGGAGACGGCCGCGTCTATCGCCCGCATCTGCTTCTCCATAGTTTCGCAGTAGCGGAGGACTATCCTCAGCGTGGTCTCGTTGGCTTCGTCGAGTTGGCCCAGCCTCGACATGAAGAAGCGGTAGCCCGCCGGCTCTATCCACGGGTAGTGGCGCTTGAAGGCCTCGATCCTCTTGATCAGCTCGCCCCTGGCGAAGTACTCGATGAGTGACGCGGCGACCCCCTCAGTCCAGTCCGCCCTCCTCGCGAAGTTGACGTACCCGTCCACTGCGAACCTCACCCCGGGGAGGCACCTCGCCCTTAGGACGTCGTCCCTCGAGACGCCCGCCGACTCGGCGAAGCCCAGCCAGCCCTCCACGTCGCCGATGCTCCCGCCGAGGCCCTCGCGCTTCAGGATCCTGCCTATCCACAGCTTCCTCACCTCGGTCTCGGGACAGTTCGAGAGGATGGCGGCGTCTTTGAGAGGGATGTTCTTCTGAAGGTAGAACCTGTTGATTATCCACGCGCGCAGCTGCTTGGGCGAGAGCTTTCCGGCGTAGAGCATGACCATCAGCGGGTGCTTGTCCTGGTACTTGCCCTCGAGCCTACGCTTGAGGAGCGAGAGGAAGGCGCTCTTGTCCAGAGGCCTGTCGTCTCCGACGCCCTCGACCGCGGCGCGGGCGGGCCGGGCCTTCTCGCGCTTCCGCCTGCTCAAGACCTGGACCCCCTGACCTTCACTACGTATGCGCAGCCAGGCTCGCCCTCCGCCCGTTTCAACCTTTCAAGCTGCGGCCTCCCGCCGTGCTTCGCCCTGATCGCCCCCGTGAGCATCCCCTCCGTGAAGGAGCAGACAAGTCCGCCGTAGTTCCTGTTCTCGAAGCACCCCATGCAGACGAGCCTCGCCTCCTGCCCCTTCGCAACCTCGGCTGAGACCTCGGCCATCCCCTCCGTGCTGAGGTAGTCCGCCAGCTCCCTCAGCCCTCTCTTCATCGTCGGGACATTGAGGGCGGGAGAGATCATGAGGTTCCCGACGCGCTGTCCGAACTCGTTGAGGCTGGCCCGGTCGAGAGAATCGGCCTCGGTGAGTATCCTGAAGAGGTGGTAGAGGAAGACCTCGATCTCGTCGGAGGGCCTCCTCTTGGGCTCGAGGTGCCAGGTCATCATCATCTTCTCGAATATCTCGTCGAGGTGCGAGAGCGCGCCCTCCTGCTCGCCCCGCCTGCCCGCGAGGGGAGGGCCCGCTCCCCTCAGGGAGTAGGTCTTGCTGTAGACCCCGCCGCGGATGCTCTGAATGTCGGAGATCTCTATGATGTCTCTGCGGATCAGCGCCTTTGTGTGGTAGGAGACGGTGGCCTTCGACACCCCCAGCTTGTTGGCTACCTCGGTGGCGGTCGCGGGACCCTTCGCGAGCAGCGACAGGATTCCGTCCCTCACCCAGCCCTTCGACGGCTGGAGGATCTGGTCGGCTCGCTGCCCCACATTGGTTCGGATGATTCTAACCTGGCACCTCTATAAAGCTAGGCGGCCTGGCCGCAGCGTTTGACGGAGGCGAGCGCGGGCCCCGCCCTCGAGATAGGAGACGCCGGGGCGAAGGGGAGGGGGGTCTTCGCGGCCAGGATTATAGAGTCGGGAGAGCTCGTCTGGGACTACGGCGGGGAAGAGAGGTGGATCAACGACATACCCGCAGAGGTCTGGCAGTACTGCTTCCAGGTCGACTACGACAGATACGTCCTGCCCGAGCGGGGGTCGCCGGGGTGGTTCATGAACCACTCCTGCGAGCCAAACTGCGTGATAATGGGCAGGACGAGGATCGTCGCGCTCAGAAGGATATCTCGAGGCGAGGAGGTGACCTTCGACTACTCCACCAACGTCGGCTGGGACGGGTTCTCGATGGAGTGCAAGTGCGGCTCGGGCTCCTGCAGGAAGGTGGTGGGGAGCTACAGCCGCCTCCCGGAAGAGGTGAAGGGGCGCTACGGGGCGTGCGTCTCGGGCTTCCTCCTGCGGCCGGCGTCTCGCTCCCCGAGGAAGGCGGCCCGGGCGGCTAGCTCGCGGTCGCGAGGCTGAAGCCCTTCGCCAAGTACCGCCTGACGACAAGGATCATCGCGAACGCCGGGAAGAACGCGAGCGCACCCGCGGCGTTGATCGCGTCCCAGTTCGCCGACTTTAGCCCCCCGAAGCCCTCGCCCACGCCGGACCAGACGCCCACGCTCACCGTCTTGGTGGCGGCGCCTGTGAGGAGGCTTGCCATGAGGAACTCGTTCCAGATAAGGATGAACGCGAAGATTGCTGTGGCCGCTATCCCCACCGCGACTGACGGGACGGCTATCCTCCAGAAGATCTGCCTCTCCGTCGCCCCCGCGGACTCTGCTGCCTCGTAGACCGTCCCAGGGACCTCGCTGAAGAACCCGCTGAGCATCCAGACGACCACCGGGACGTCGATGACCAGGTAGGCGAGGCTCATCCCGAGGGTGGTGTCGAATAGCCCGACGTTGACGTAGAGGAGGTAGAGAGGGAGGACTATCGCGAACGGCGAGACGGTCCTGAGGGCGAGGAGGAGGAAGCCTATCGCGCCCATCCCCTTGAGCTTCGACCTGGCCAGGACGTACCCCGCGGGGATCCCCGCGGCGAGGGCAATCGCGATGCTCAGGAGGGCGATGCTCGTGGAGTTGAGGACGAGCTTGGGGAAGTCCCCCCAGGCGAGCGCGTCGCGGTAGTTCGCCCAGGTGGGGAAGAACCCGCCGCTGTAGTATGGGACCCCGGAGACGTAGGAGATGCCCTTGCCCGAGAAGAGCGGGCCGAGGTCGATGTCCGCCCCCTCGAAGGCCATGATCATGATCGGCCAGAACGCGAAGAGCGACGCGAGGAGGAGCCCGACGTACACAGGGAGCCTCCGAAGGCCTGCGAGCCTGCTCATATCTTCCTCAGCCCCCTCATCAGACGGAAGAGGACGAGGGCGGCGGCCATCGTCACGGCGAGGAGGACGAGGGCGGCGGCCGAAATCAGCGGGAGGGGGATGACGTCCGTCTCCGGGTTGAGTAGGAGCTTGAAGAGGTAGAGGCTGAGAGTGTCCGTCGGGGCGCCTGGCTGCGAGTAGGCGAGCCACCCCGACCAGGCGAACGGGATCTCGAAAGCCCTCATCGCGTCGATGAACCGGATGACTATCATGAAGTGAAAGACCGGCGAGTTGAGTATCGCGGGCAGCCCCACGCTGGTGAACGTCTTCCACCTTGAGGCGCCGAACGCCTCGGACGCCTCGTAGACGGACTTTGGGATTGAGGCGAGGATGCTCAGGGCGACTAGCATCATCATCGGTGCCCACTCCCACGAGTCCGAGAGGATCATTATCGGGAAGTAGAGGTGGTAGCTGAGGATGTTGAAGAACGGCTGGTGGAGGATGTAGTGCCAGAAGGTGTCGATGTCGTCCCAGACGGCCGCGGGCGCCCACACCACCCCGGCGACGATCGGGGCGGCCGCGAGGGGCATGAGGAATATCGCCTCGAAGTAGCCCCTCCCCTTCCTCACCTGGGTCAGGAGGTAGGCGGCGAGTATTCCTATTGCAGTGGAGAGGGCGGCGCTCCCGCTCGAATAGAGGACAGAGGTCGAGATGGCGGTCCAGAAACTGGACTGGGAGAAGAGCGTGGCGAAGTTCGCAAGCCCGACGAAGGCCCCTCCGCCGCCGTAGTTGGTCAGGCTGAGGTAGACGCTTTCGGCCAGGGGATAGACCTCGACCGCGGCGAGGATGGCGACGAGGGGCAAAATGAGGAGGTAGGCGGTTCTGTCCACAGGTGTAGAATTTTCGGCTGCGCAATAACTTAATGTTTCTGTTGAACCCAACTGAACTCGGGGGCCTTTGGATGCGAGCCTGGCGAGGTTCCGCGGGGATGGGCACCGCCGTCCTCCTCGTCCTCCTCTTCCTGACGGTCTTCGCCTCGGCGCCGAGGGCGTACGCCTCCTCGGGGAGCGTGGTCTACGACTTCGGCGCGGCGGTCTCAGAGAACTCGAGCAACTACACGGTCTTCTACTCTGCCCCTTCGGTCATCCAGGCCGGGGTCAAGGCCAACGTGACGCTCTTCGTCTACGTAACCGCCTTGTCGGGCTGGAAGATAGACAGCCAGACCCAGATACTCAGGGTGACACTCAACACGGCCACCGAGTCGGTCGCCCTCCCCCAAGCGGAGAACCAGGTGACCCTCTACCAGGGCGGCAGGTGGGGGCCCTTCAACGTCACGCTCGACCTGAACGACTCGCAGCTGGGCCTGAGGCCGGGGCAGGAGACCAACGCGACGCTCTATGCCGACCTGGTAGTCTATGAGCAGTACGACAACCCCGCTTACCCGTTCGTCGTCGACGACGGCACGACCCTCAAGCTCACGGGGGTGGAGGTCGCTGCCGCCCCCGCAGCCGCGGGTGTCGGCGACGCCAGGGCCCTCGCCTCGGTCGCGGTGGGAGCCGTGGTGGTCGGTGCCCTGACCGGGGTGACGCTTGCCACGAGGAGTAGGGGAGGCAAAGCGTCTGCGCACAAGGCCCCAGGCTAGTCTGGGATTTCCGGCAGGCTACCCGTTGCTCTGGTAGACGGCGACCATGCAGGCGGTCGCAGGGGTGGAGCACTCGTGGGTGTATGGGTCACAGCTGAGGTCCCCCGTGCACCCCGCGTCGAAGACGCAGTTGCTGCACGTCTTCCAGGGCTCATTGCCCGGTCCGACCCCGTTTCCGCACGTCTGCTGGAGGAGGTTGCACAGGGACGGCGCGGTTCCCGCGGGGCAGGGGAAGGACGGGGAGTTTGGCCCCTTGGCGGGGACTTGGTAAGAGGTCCCGTTGTAGGATACCGTGATCATCCCGCCGCGCACCGACTCGCTCGTGGTCGGGTTGCTGGCCGCGGTCGCTACGTTCGACGGCGGAAGCGTCAGGTAGTAGATCGCGAAGCCACCCCCCACCACGAGGGCGACCGCCATCAGCATCGCTGCCACCTGAACGACGGTGCCGACTCTCATCTCGAGGTCTGGCGACGGAGAGGCGGTCCACGTATTAGAACCTTGCCGGGGGATGGGAGGTGTTAAATGACCTCGGCGCTTCCCCAACGTGCCGACTGGGAGAGGAGTCCCACTGTATTCTAAGAGAGTGGTGGACAGGTGAACAGGCGAGACTTTCTGAAGGCGGGCGCGATACTTGGAGCGGGAGCCGCGGCCGCGGCTGTCGCGTACGCGACGCTCGCTCCGGGCGGGGGGCAGCCCATCCCAGGGGGCACCGCCTCGACCTCCACCTCGAACCTGGGGCTCGACCAGAGGCTGAGCGACCCGGCGGTCCCGTCGGAGTACAAGGACTTCCTGAGGTGGCTCC
This sequence comes from Nitrososphaerales archaeon, assembly GCA_035515635.1. Taxonomy (GTDB): domain Archaea; phylum Thermoproteota; class Nitrososphaeria; order Nitrososphaerales; family Gagatemarchaeaceae; genus Gagatemarchaeum. The sequence goes on along the minus strand of DATJBB010000003.1, from coordinate 186,463 downwards.
AGTCGGTCTCCGGGAAGTTCAAGGGGACGAAGGTGGCGATAAACCTCCAGAACGAGCCCGACTACAGAGCGCTCCAGAACCTCGACGTCGACTTCTACGCGGCGTCGGGGATAGACTCCCTGTACGACCTCGAGCCCTACATAATCAACCTGGAGAGGACGAAGCTCGCCGTCCAGACTTCCTCGCCGGCCATCGACATTATCGACTTCGACTCGCTCGACATCCCGTCTTTCAACCAGTACCTGATCCCGCCGCAGACCCTCGCGGACACGTACCCCGACCTCACCTATCCGGGGTTCGACCTTTCGGACTTTCTGACGACGCCGATGAACCTGATAGGGACGTACCCTCCCGTCCTGCCCGACGCCCAGACCCCGTCAGGGGAGGTGTTCTGCTTCCCCTACAACACCCCGCTCATGATAAGGTTCTACAGGACGGACGTCTACGAATCGCTCCAGCTCGCGCAGCCCGTCACCTGGGACGACTACTTCGACCAGGTCCAGGCTGTGAGCGCTTCGTCGACCGTCTACGGGTGCGTCAGCCAGGCCTCGATCAGCACCCCCATCTTCCACGAGTTCACGAACCACCTCTACAGCTTCGGTGGCAGGCTGTGGGACATCAACGGGGAGACGATCACGCCCACGGTCAACGACCCAGACAACGTCCAGGCCCTGGAGAATTTCGTCAGGTTCAGGCCTTACACCCTCCCCTCTTCGATAACCAACACCTGGGAGGACTGCGTGACCGCGATGGCCCACGGACAGGCCGCCAACGCCATATCCTTCGAGGACTTCTCCGTCCTCATCGACGACCCGCTGAGGTCGATCGAGGCGACGACCACGGCATACTCGGTCAACCCCGCCGGTCCCAGCGGCTCGTTCTCGACGTACATCGGGGACGGGATCGGGATATCCAAGTTCTCCAAGAACCCAGAGGCCGCGTGGCTCTGGCTCCAGTGGGCGACGGCGACCGGGACGCAGATGATGCTCGTGGCGAACAACCTGACGAGGTACGTCCCGAGCAGGGCCTCCGCGGCGGAGTCGTCATTCGTCACGGACATCATCTCGACGCCCACGTACGACCCGGTCAGGATCTCCCAGCAGCTCCTGGCGGCCGGGCAGATAGGCTACGTCCCGCCGTTCAAGGGGTCGGACACCGCCGCCGGGGCGATAGCCCAGGCGATATACAACGCATACACCGGGGCCTCGACGGCCCAGGCGGCCCTCGACTCGGTCCAGGCCCAGTTGGAGGCAAACACATACACCTTTTAGGCTCGCGCCGCGGCGACGGCCATCCCAAATGGTCGGGAGTCATGTGGCGGAGACGTCCTCCAAGATCACGGGCTACGTGATAGGGGCCGTCAAGAGGGTGATACCGCCCTCGGCGCAGCCCGGCGCGACCAGGCTGTTCGACGGCGCGACAAACTCTGTGGAGCGCGTCCTGGGCTGGAGGGAGGACCTCACGCCGCCGCTCAGGATAAGGCTCCACATCGGCCCGTTCCTCGACCCCAGGCTGTACAGGTTCGCGGGAGACCAGAACGTGGAGGGGTTCAAGGTCCTCGCCGGGCTCAAGCCCGACGCCAACTTCCTCGACATCGCCTGCGGGTGCGGCAGGGTCGCGAGGTCGCTCACAAAGTACCTCGCCCCCACGGCGACCTACGAGGGGTTCGACGCCGCCAAGAAGCCCGTGGAGTGGGCCCAGGGCGCGATAACACCGAGGTTCCCGAACTTCCACTTTCGGACTGCGGACACGTTCAACAAGAGGTATAACCCATCGGGCAGGACGAGCGCTGCGGACACGATCTTCCCCTACGAGGACGACAAGTTCGACTTCGCCTTCGCCGGCTCCCTCTATACCCACCAGCTTCCCGAAGAGGTAGCGAACTTCGTCGCGGAGACGAAGAGGGTGCTGAAGCCCGGCGGGGTCACGTTCGCCACCTTCTGCCTCCTCAACGACAAGACGCGCCCGATCGTCGAGGAGGGGAAGAGCATGCCCAGGCTAGTCTACAAGTACGGCGACTGCATGGTCAGGACGACGGCGGACCCCGCCCACTTCATCGCCCACCCGGAGCAGTGGGTGAGGGACCTCTACGCGAAGGTCGGGCTCAACATCGTCGAGCCGATAGAGAGGGGGACGTGGGCCGTCACCACGCCGCAGTCGGGCGAGCTCGAGAAGTACAGGCTCGGCGGGAGCCCGAGCAGGTCTGCGAGCCAGGACGCGATTATAGCGGTGAAGAGATGACCGGCGGGAGCCTGCCTTCCCCGGGGGGCAACACAGCCGATTGAACGCGAAGAAGTTCGGGAAGACCGGCCGGGACGTCACCGAGGTCGGGATGGGGACATATTACGACAAGCCCTGGATCAGGGTCGCCAAGCACGGGTGGGCGATGGGCGGCTCGACCAAGGTGAAGGCCTTGAAGGCGGGGCTCGACGGGGGGATAACGCTCATCGACACGGCCGAGGCTTACTACTCGGAACCGTTCATAGCGAAGGCGATCCGCGGGAGGAAGAGGGACGACCTCTTCATAGCCACCAAGGTGTGGCTCGACCACCTGCACCACGATGACCTCGTGATGGCCCTGGAGAGGAGCCTCCGCGCGATGGAGACCCCTTACGTCGACCTCTACCAGATACACTTCCCTAACAGCAGCGTCCCGATCAAGGAGACGATGGCGGCTATGGAGGAGATGGTCGACAAGGGGAAGACCCGGGCGATCGGGGTGAGCAACTTCTCCCTGGAGCAGATGGTGGAGGCCAACTCTGCCCTGTCAAGGCAGGAGATCGCGGCCTGCCAGGTGAACTACTCCCTGGCCCACAGGAAGCCCGAGAGGGACTTGATCCCATACTGCCTGCAGAACGGCATCGCCGTCCTCGCCTACTATCCCCTCGGCCACGGCCTCCTCGCGAAACGCGACCGGAGGGTGGAAGCCGTGTGCCTGAGGAACTCCAAGACGCCCGCCCAGGTGGCGATAAATTGGCTCGTCTCGAAGCCTGGGGTCTTCGCGATACCCAGGGCGTCGAGACCGCGCCACGTCATGGAGGACATCGGGGGGAGCGGCTGGCGCCTGAGCGACGCCGACAGGGCAGAGCTCGAAGTCGCCTTCCCGGTCCAGCCGGCAGCACCCTAGTGCTGGGCGCCGATCTTGCACTAGCCTGGTCGTCTGCGACGGGCGAGCCAGACGTTGGCCACCGTGATGACGATGGCGAAGGTCACCGCCCCGTACGAGATGTAGTTGAGCGGCAGGTTGGACGCCATTACGGCCACGCTCGTGGCAGTGGCGGTCGTTGCGGCGCTGCCGACTCCAGTCCCGAGCGTGAAGGCCATCAGGGCGCCCGGCTGCGTTAGGGTGCCGCCGACCTGTCCAACCGCCAGCCAACGCCCGCCGCCGATTATCTGCAGGAGCTCCCACTCACCGTTCGCCGCCTGACCGATGGTCGGGTCGACGAATAGCGGCGAGCCGATGTAGAGCTTGCTGATCACGCTCCCGTCCTTTGTGTTGAGGAAGAAGATCGTCCCGTTCCCTGTGGGCATGATCAGCATCCCGTTGGTGACGGTCATCCCTCCCCTGAAGACGTAGTTGTCGAAGAACTTGCTCCAGACGGCCTTGCCCGTGTTGGCGTTGACCGCCGTGACGGTGACGTTGTCCGGCCAGTTGAGCGTCCTCGAGGTTATGGAGTACTGGCTGCTGTTGCTGACGTAGTTCACCGTCGGGGCGCTGTTGAACCACGCGCCGTAGATGTTCTGCCCGTCGTATGCCAGGTCCTCCTCGAGCGCGCCGCCAAGGCCGGGCTCCTGGATCCAGGATGCGTTGGGGTAGTCAGGCCAGGGCGTGAGCATCTGGGTCGCGTTGGTCGGGTCGTACGGGAGCGAGCCTGGCTCGTAGACGACCGCGGGGTTCAGGTAGACCCAGTTGGGCGCGCCCGTTGCGGCGTTCATGGAGAACAGGATCCCCTCCTTCGTGGCCTTGAAGACCGATTCCGTCCCGTTGACAGTCCCTATGATGGTGTTCCAGGAGGCGTCCTGGTCGTTGAGTCCGTGCGGGAGCATCTGGAACCACCAGACTATCTTGCCGGTCTTCAGGTCGACAGCCATCTCGCTGGAGGAGTATAGGTTGAGCCCAGGCCTCTCGTTCGGCGTGTTGGGGCATGTCGGCCCGTAGCAGTACTCGAACGGTCCCGCCTCGCCGGTGCCGAAGTACATCAACCCTGTCTTGTTGTCTATCGCGTACTGGCCCCAGGACGTTGAGACGCCGGATGCCGCTGCCTTCGGGACTCCCCAGTCTCCGCCTCCCAGCGACGTGACGCTGCTCGGGATTTGCTGGCACTTTAGGGCCAGCGTCCCCGACTGCACATAGGCGGGGTAGTCGAAGACCCATCCCTGGATGCCTGCCGTATTGCACGCTTCGGTGTCCCAGCTTGCATCGCCTGCTGCGGGCGGCTGGAGGAAGATCATCCACGAGGGTCCCTGGCCAGCGGTCTCAGGGGGGCAGGTGCCCTCGACAGTGCCGAGGGTGTATGAGCTTCCGGTCGCGGCACAAGCGCCGTCGTAGCCCTTGCCGCCAGCGTTGAGTACGCTCGAGGCGTTGTAGGCGACAAGGAACGTCCTTCCGCCGATGTCGGTGTAGCCGCCCATCACATAGACCAGGAGCCCGTTATAGTACTCTGGAGGGTCGGAGGCGTACGTCGCAGGGTAGGCGCCGTTCCCGTTCCCTGGGACGTTGACGCAGATGTTGGTGATGTGGTAGACTACGTCACCGGTGCTCGCGTCGAAGCCCCAGACCTCGCAGTCGAACCCGGTCACGCTGATGATGCCTTCGGGTTGGTTGTTGTTCTTCGGGTTGGGAATGGACAGGTAGTCGATGCCGTGCCTGTGCTCGACCGGGGATGCGCAGTTGGCGACTGGGTTGTTGTTTACTCCGCACCAGAAGGTGTCGTCGTAGGTGCAGACCGGCCCCTTGGCGCAGGCCGGCAGGGCTCCGGAGGCGACCTGAGTCTCGATGATCGGGACGCTCTTGAGCGCCTGCTGGAAGTTCGCGGTTATCGCCTGGCTCCAGACCTGGACTCCGTTCTCGGCGTTCAGGGCGTAGAGGACGCCCTGGTTCGTCACGAAGTAGGCGATCCCCTGGACGACAAGAGGCGGCGAGTCGGAGCCGGGCTCGACCTGCCAGTCAGCTCCCGGAGCCTGCGACGTCCAGCTGGTCGTGGACGGCATGGGGACGGTCCAGTTCATCACAAGGCTGCCCACGTTGCTGGGCGAGAACGCCGTCTGCGGCGAGTCGTTCGTGCCGTTCATGTTGTAGTTGATGTACTGCCAGTTCGCGCCCGTGTCGGTGGAGACGGCCCCGTGTGCCGGCACCGGCAGGGCGAAGATCCCGAATACCATGGACACGCCCAGCAGCATGAGTATCGACAGCGCTATCGCGCGATTTCTCGCCATTAGTTTGTTCACCTGGAGGAGGCCCTTCTCCTGTATGCCAAGAGGCCGACGGCTGCGATTCCCGCCAGGAACGCGTACACCGACGCCGCCACGTAGGGCCCAGCGTGCCACTCGAAGCTCTTCTCAGGGACGAGGTTCGGGTTGAGGCCTTCCTTCATGGCGGTCCACTGCGGGAAGGTCGTCGCGGATACCGGATACTGTTCGTTGAACGTCACGTAGTTCCAGGTCTCCTGGACTATTTGCCATTGGCCGCCGATGTAGTTCCACTGCTGGTTGGCCTGGATCGTGATGCCGAGCGCCCCTACGACCGTGCTGTTCCCTGCCATCGTCAGCGTGAGCGTCACACCCACGTTGGAGGGATTGACCACGTTGACCTTCATGTTGGACACCGAGGCGTTCAGGGAGGTCGTCTTTCCAATAGAGGAACCGAAGAGGATCCTGACGTTCCCTACGCCGTTGTAGGTGCCGGTGAGCCCCGGGGCGTTGCCCGTCCAGTCAACTACCGTGTTGGCGGAGTAGAAATTCCCGATGCCGGTGACATCGCGCGAGTTGAAGTCGGCCACCCACTGCGTCACAGCCGACTGGACCGTCGTCGATGGGGTCGCGCATCCCGAAGCACAGTAGACCGTCGAGGAAGTCGATACCGTCGTTGTGGTGGCACTCGTCTGGGAGGCCTTTGGCAGGAAGGCTATCTCGACCGCGACTCCTATTGCAATGAAGACCACGACCGCGACCGCGACGGCCGAGATTGCCAGCCTCTTGCTTGAGGCGCTCCTCTTTTCAAAACTCGCCATAATTTTCAGTCCTCTTTTCAGCTTGGACGCGGGGACGTTTTAACGCTTCTGTCGGAGAGAACGAACATACTAGGCCGATTCCCCGCCCGTGGACTTTGAGTTCACGTAGATCAGGACGCCTAGGACGATGCTCAGCAGAGCGATAGCAATGAACCCTGCCTCCACCACGACCGGCATGTCGTTGAAGATGTTGGAAGGGTCGTTCGAGAGCGGCGGGAATATGTCGAGGGCGATCGCCTCCGCGGCCACCGCCGCTCCTCCGCCCGACGCCACCACGCCCCCTCCCACATAGCCTATCGCCGCCATCGTGGCGGTCGCGCCTAGCACACCAACCTCGTAGATTATCAGTTGCAGCCTGGCCCACAAAGAGTTGACCTCCGTCTTGCCGCGGAGCTTGTTGCCGAGGTACCACATGCCGGACCAACCGAAGGCCCCGATGACCCCGACTATGAGCCAGGTGAAGTACCCGATGAAGAGCCAAGTCCCAGGCCAGCTCGTCACCATGTTGTCGTGGCAGCCGAACTGCCCCGGCGAGACGGAGACGCAGAGGAACGGGTCGAGGACTACGGCTGTGAATATGATTGACAGGACCACGTTGAACGTGGCCAAATTCAGGAACCTTTTCGACAGCTCGATTGTGTTCATCCTTAGGACTCTACCTCCGAACGGTCTGAAACGAGGTTCTGTTCCAACTATCGGTGCTGTGCTTCTTTTCTAAATTATTAAAGCGTTGCTACTTCAAACCGCCCTCGCGAGGTATTCCGTTAAATAAGCGGCACATCGGCGCCGGACAACATGGCGTCGATCAGCATCGACCGGCTGATCAGGTACTTCATCTACGCCACCATCATCAACGCCTTCGCGGCTGTGGCCTTCACGGCCCCGATAATCATCCCGGAGTTCGCCTTCCCTCTCAAGTTAGAGGTCTGGCCCGGTACGTGGATGTTCATCTCGTACTTTGTCTTCCTGATAGTGGGAGTCCTCGGCACACTCGCATGGGCGGTTCTCTTCGACCTCCTCCGGAGGACGACCGGAGTCCAGTCGTGCGACAGGTTCCTGGCGACGGCAAGCCTGATACTGACCGAGCTCGCGGTCTACGTCGAGGTGACCTTCATGTTCACGGCCGGCTACATCGGGGGGACGTACGCCTTCGCCTCCGGGGTCGGGTCTTCGCTGATCACGTACATCATAGGTCCCCTGGTCATCCCGATCGGGGTTTCGATATTCATCTACCTAATCGGGACTCTGCTCGGCCTGATGAACGTGGTCCTCATGTTTGGACAGAAGGGCGGGCCTGCGGCAGCAGCCTAGTTGCTGCCGCACCTCCGCGGACCGGACTAGCCGGTCACGGTGATCTGGGCCGTCATCGAAGGCTGGGCCTGGCTCTCGTACTTCACAGTCCCCGCGGCTGAGAAGACGTGGCTGAAGATGTCATACTGGCCGAGGTTGCCGTTGCCCGAGGAGAAGGAGCTGTCGAGCGCCGTCACGTCGTGCATGTCAGGCCCCAGGTCAGGGCTGGACGACGGGTCGAGGTTCAGCCAGTAGACCTTGGTTCCCGAAGCCACGGTCAGCGAGTTCGGGATGAACGCGTTGCCCTGGATCAGGACGAGGGCCTGGACGGACATAAGGGAGACCTGCGCGCTGAAGACACTAGAGCCGGCGGTGGCCGAGATACCGATCGTGGTGTTGACCACCGTCGCCCCTGCAGCCGCGCTCAACGTCATCGTCGCCCCGGTTGCGAGCTGAGAGGGAAGGCTGAGGGTCGCCGGGCTGAAGGTCGCCGAGACCCCCTTGGGGAGCGAGGTCGCGGATAGCGCGTAGCTGCCCGACACGGTCCCTATCGCAGAGAACTTCAGCGGGACAGTTTCGTTGGTCCCGGGCGCCACCATCAGCGGCTGGGAGGATGAGATCGTCAGGGTCCCAGTGGACGAGGACGAGCTCCCGGTCGGCGAGGTCGTGGTGCTCGTCGTGCTTCCGGAAGATCCACCTATGGTGGACGAGGTGATAGAGTTCGACGACACGGCCGCGATCCCCACGTAGAGGGCCGCTCCGAGTATCAGCACGACCACGACAAGACCAGTCAGCGCGCTTATGCCTGACCGCGGTTTTGTCAAACAGCCAGCACCCCGCTTTCGACGATTTATCTCTTTCTCGGCTCGCACCTGATTTGGGCCCGCGGCCAAGTCCTCGGCGCCTAGAGTTGGGCGGTGTACCGGGTCCTCGAATGCCAGAAGGCAAGGACGACCACTACGACGAAGACCACGTCGACCCCCAGCACGTAACCGGGGTTGTACTCTTCCAGGGCGGGGACTCCCGCGGGGAGGTGCGGTCCTATGCTGAGGAAGAAGTTGGAGACGGCGGGGACGGCATACGTCAGGACAATCAAGAGGAGGCCCACTGCGACAGCCAGGAGCCCCAGCGGCTCGGCTAGGCTCGACGTCTCGTAGACGTCACCCAGGGTGAGCGGGGGCGCCCTGTCCCAGGTCCTGCCTCCAAGGCCGAGGAGGACGAACGCGAGCGCGGCCCCTATCAGGCCGTCGCCCAGAGCGCTCCCGCCGACCCGGACGACAAAGTCAGAGACGATGAAGAGGGGAGGGTAGAGGTAGACGCCGTGGGTGAACCAGACGATGGGATACCAGAAGACCCCGCAGGCCGCCCCCGCCAGGAGAATTGACCTGACGTCGTACCTCCTAAAACTGAACGCGGCGAAGACAAGGTCGGCTCCTAGCCCCGCCGCGCCGTAGAGCAGGTGGGGGTCGTGGGTGCCGTGGGCGAAGACCTGGACGGCGCCGTTGACCGTCAAGGCTATCGTCCCTGCGGCGGGCTTCCTCACAACGCATGCCGCAAGGACAGCCCCGTACTCGAGCCAGGTAATGAGGAGGTCTCCAAGAATAGGACCTCCCGCGACGTGGGCTAGGTAGAAGTCGAAGAGGACCAGGGGGTTGATCCTGGCGACGAGGGCGAACTCGAGCATTTCGGCTCTGTCGTCTATCAACCCGGTGACTAGCCCAATCGCGATGATGGTCGCGAGCTCCCCGTAGGTGAAGAAGAGGATCTTCGCCAAGTCAGTATGCTCGCTCCTGTTAGGCGACCGATTTCGGATATAAGCGCCAGCCGCTAGTCGAACCGCAGACTGGGCATCGTGCCGTCTCTCAGCCGGCTGGCACCGCAATGTTGGTCTTGTAGATCCAAGTCTCTTGAGATATCTTCCACACTCCGTCGGCATAGACGAACTGGTACTGGGCCGCGACGGTCCCGGTGACCTTGCCTTGGGCGGTGGTGTTCGAGACTGAGAGCGTGGCGTCGACACTCTCGATGCCCGGTCTCGGCGATGGATTGACCGTGAACGACTCTATCGCCACAGACAGGTTGCGGGTCGATTGAGCGATGCTCGCGACGAGATTGTGGATTGCGGTTGGGCTGTCGTAGACTCCGGTCTGTCCCGGAGAGGGACCATACCAGGTGACCACAGCGTAGTAGACGTAGTCCGTGCAGACCCCGCTCACGTTCAGTTGCTCCAGCTTGTTCAGGTGCGCCTGGAGTACTGACTGATTCAATTGCGGAGTTGCCGAGCCCGCCCCGGATGCGTTGCTAGTCAGGGACTGGGACAATAGCAAGACGACAAGGAGTATCGCCATCGAAACTATGGCGACCCCGAACCAGGCCATGGCTCCCTTCGCGATCCAAGGAATCGGCTGGCCTTGGTTTCGGGCGCCTTCCCTCGACATGTGTTTGACCTACCTCAGTTTCTTCTTGACCGCGTACACGAGGAAGGCCAACCCCGCCAGGAAGAGAATGATCGAGAGGGCGCGAAACGCGACTATGAATCCGAAGAACCCGACCAAGAAGCCTATCGAGACCGCGGCTATGCCATAGCCGGCATGTTCCATGGCATGGTTCGTCCCCATTATGGCGGCGCGGTTGGACGGATGGCTAGCCTCTCCAAGAATTAGGAGCTGGCTGATTCGAATCATCGCAATGAAGATCCCGTGGGCGAACGAGGCGGCGAGGAACGTCGGAAGCGTCGAGTTGAAGAAGACTGCTGCGATGGATATCGAGCTTCCTATCAAGCCCGCCACGAGGATCGGCATCCGCCTCTTTCCCTGGTCCATCACGTGCCCTAGAGGAATCATGAAGCAGACGACCGTGATGGCCATTATCGAGGGGAAGTAACCGTAGATCTGTCCGAAGATCGGGATCGCGCCCCTCAGCGTGTTCGCGTAGATTGGCACGAACTGGAAGAACCCGGCAAACCCTATCGCGCCATCGATCGTGGTCAGGAGCGCGACGCTGACTATTGGAGTCCGAAAGGCGTTGATGTAGTCGCCCCAGGACGCGCTGTGGGCGTGCTCCTCTTCGTGAAGCGCATCAAGGCCGAGCGGATGCGACTCCACGCTCACCGGGCTGGCCGCACCGTGACCTGCCGTTGTCCTGTATGAGGCGCCCTTGATCTCCGGCATCAGGAAGACCGCGATCACCGCAGAGGCGAGCATTAGGAAGAGCGCGTCTTGGAAGACAGCTATCCTGCTGCCGGTGAGGACCGCGACCGCAGTGCCGAAGGCGGGACCGAAGGCGAAGCCGGCGAACTCCGCCCCGTCCACCAGGCCGTACGCCTTACCCATCTCCTGGTACTTCTCCGCCAGGTCCCCGCTGTACGACAGAGTGCTCGAGGTGTAGGTTCCGTGCGCTATCCCGAGGGCGCAGAGAGATATCGTCATGGCAACGAGGAACTCCGTAAGGTCGGTGAACTGGTTGGCCACGATCAGTGAACCCAAGGATATTGCGCCGAGCACGCCCCCGAAGATTGTGAATCTCTGACGCCCGTACTTGTCGCAGAGGTGACCCATCGGGACGGAAATCAGCCCGGAGGTGACGAGATAGATGCCCGAAATCGAACCAACGAAGACGTACCCAATCGTCCCCAGCCGGAAGGTGACGGTGAGCTTGTCCGAGAGGAAGACCAGGACGATGATGAACGAAGAGTACTCGGCCACGTGCGTAAGGAAGCCCACCGCGCCGACCCCAGCGAACAATTTCACAAAGTGCAAGACCGCCGTCGCGCGGCTCTTCTGGCTAACGTTCGCCTGCATCTAACTCAACCGCCCGACCGTGGCGTACGAACTCGCGGAGCTCCGGAGAACTCATCAGGGATAATAATATATGGTCAGGATATCCATAATAAAGATTATGATTTCATAATATCCTATTAAGAATCATACTTAACAACGACCAAGTGATACTCGCGTCGGTACCCTCTCGAAATCCGCACCAGGCATCTGCACGCCGGACGCGGCTGCGCCACCGACGAGAAGAATTTCGACCTAGGGATTTGAGATGAGACGGTCCTTGGCTTCAGCATCAGGCGGACGAGCCTGACCAACAAGTGGAGACCGAATGCTTCCGCCGTTGTGAAGCCGACGGGACACGGGCGTGAAGAACGAGATGAACAGGCCAGACCACGTTGTCCCCAGCGGAATCCCGACCGAGACGATTATCGCCCGCTCTGATCGTCCCGCCATGCACTGCGTTGTCGCAGCGGGAGTGACCACCAAGGACAGGATGAGGAGGACACCAGTCACTTGCACAGAGAACGACACAGCCACTCCACGACGATCATGAAGGCCGTTCCCGGGGAGAGCATCGGCATCCCCTTGGCCTCTGCGACGTCTTCATCGAGAGACGAGAAAAGAAGGGGTCGGTAAAGAAATCCGACGAACGCAAGAATCAGCAAACAGGCCACAGCGCCAGGATGACAGTGCTGATGCCCAAGCCCAGGATTTTCCCCGAACCGAATCGAGTCGGCTTCAGTCTCACACCCGGCATGGAGGCTGATGAATAGGAGGCCGAGCATTGAGAAAACGAGGACGCGATTGGTGGTTCGGCGTCCTAGGCCGCATTCGTGAGGCCGCCGCGATTGAGCCCGCCAGAAGACCCTCGATTGGAGCGATTTTCAGCAGGACGGAAGCTGCCTAGCCGGCGAAGCCGATTTCCGAGAACGCGTGGGCCGTGAACGCCGAACGCCGGAGGACCACAAGGCAGCCCGTCACTCCCGCAAAGATTGCGATTTTCGTTCCCGCCTCAAATTGGTGCTGCAAGAATTGATGCGCCAGCAACTACTGTAGGTCGCTGACGGGGTTGATGCACAAGCCCACGCTACTCGCCGCCTTCAGCAGCGTGGTGCTCTTCGATGCCGATTATTGCGACGTTGCCATGTGGGTCGCGAAGGACCTCGACCTGGACTCCATACAGCGCCGTGAGGCTCTCCGAAGTCAGGACTTCGCGGGGCTTTCCCGTGGCCACCTTGCCGTTCGCTATGTACACCACTTGGTCAAGGTGGGGGAGGAGAGGGTTGATGTTGTGAGCAATCAACATCGCGGTGACCCCTCGCTTGCGCACAACGTCGTTGACGAGGTGCAGCAGTTCGGTCTCCCTCTTTATGTCGAGATTCGAGAGCGGCTCGTCGAGGAGGAGGAGCTCGGGGTTGCTGACCAACGCCTCCGCGAGGAAGATCCGCTGGAGCTCTCCCCCCGAAAGCACCCCCAAAGGGCGCTTTGCAAGCTCCAACGCGCCGACGTCCTCTAGCGCCTTTCGCGCCGCCTGATTGTCCCAGTGGGAGAAAGGGTTGAAACCCCAGCGTTTCCCCGAGAGGCCTAGGCGGACCAGCTCCTGAGACTCCACGTTGGTCTCGCTGTCAACGGTGTGTCGCTGAGGGACGTACCCTATCCTCGGACTGCCGCGCTTTGGAGGGACCCCGAACAACCTGAGGGTCCCTCCGATCGGGGGCTGGAGGCCGAGGAGCATCCTGAAGAGCGTGGTCTTCCCCGCGCCGTTTGGGCCGATGACCGCGATGAACTCGCCCTTCCCGAAGGCGAAGTTGGCGTTCCTCCAAACCAGCTTCTCGCGGTAACCCGCCGCGAGGTCTTCCGCCACTATGAGGTCGGATTGCAACCCTGAGACCAGACCCCTCAGGGATTATATCCATTTGTCAACATCTGCTCGGGTACACGCTCCCTGTGCGTGAGGGTCTACGAGAGCACGTCTCGTCAGTCGTTCAACTCCCTGATAGATTGATTAAGCCGTAAGGTGGGTTACACCTTGACGCTTGCGATGGCGCAAGGCGAGACGGAGCGAAGGCTCGAGGATGGCTCGGGAGGCGTCGGTGGGGCCACCGCCGTTGTGCGTAGATGGGGATGGCGCGCCAGCCTGAGTGCGTCCTTCTCTTGCATCCTTGCGGCGACGTTCTTCTATGCCGAATTCTTCGGCGCACCATCGTCTCAGCATATCTACGGGGTCTACTACGCCCTGAGGACCAACGGCGACCTTTCCGTCGAAGGGGCAATCTTCTTCCTGTTGGTCGGCGTGTGGATGAGGCACTTCAGCCGCAGGTCGGCCCTTGTAAGCGCTATAGTGGTTCCCGTCGTTGTCCTCAACCTGGCATTCGCCTGGACCAGCGGCGTCCTGTTCTATTTCCTGCTCTTCCTGCCAGGATGGCTGCCGCAGGGAGGATTGGTGGCGTACCTCGGTTACGTCCAATTCCCCGCTGTCCGCGGCACTCTAGACCTGTACTACCTAGGGTGGCTGGCATGCCTCTTCGTCCTAGCCATGCTGACCTTCGAGGGGGGCCTGGTCAGGAAGGCGGTGCGTTCGCTCGAACTGGTCCTCTTCGTCTTGCTACCGCTTCCCACAGAGGTGTTCCTCTTCGACAGGAGCGAGTTCGGCGTCCACGTTACGGATGCTCAGATAGGGACCCCGCTGCAGTGGTTCACGAACGCAGACCTGTTGGTCGCCCTCTTCGCAGGGCTCTCCATCCTCGGGATGGCGACTCGCCTCTACCCCAAGGGCGGGGGGCGACGCCATGGGAGGCGGGAGCCGTCCTTGAAAGGTCCCTCGTAGCCGACCCGCGGTCCTTAGGCCGCCAGCTCTTCTTCGGTGGGTTGCTCGCCCTTCCTGTGCAGGTGAGCCGGCCCCCGACCCAGATGGACGAGCCTCACCACGAGATAGAGCCCGAACACCTCGGCCGTGATGAAGAAGCTCACTGGGTACGGCGTGAAGAAGGCGATGAAAAGACCAGACCAAACGGCAATGACCGCGATGACAACGGAAAGGATAATCGCCCGCTGCGGGCGCCTCGCCACGTACTGGGCCGTGGCGGCAGGAGTGACCATCAGGGAGAAGATAAGGAGGACCCCGGTGACCTGAACCGCGAACGAGACGGCGACCGCCACGATCACCATGAAGACTATTCCAAGCCAGAACATCGGCATTCCCTTTGCCTCGGCCACATCCTCGTCGAGAGACGCGAAGAGCAACGGACGATAGATGAGAGCTGTCACGCCAAGGAGGAGGACGCTCGCAACGACTGTCAACGAGACGGCTCCGGCGCTGATGCCGAGGATCTCTCCGAACAAGATCGAGTAGGCTTCAGTCTCGTAGCCGGCATAGAGGCTGATGAAAAGGAGACCCAGGCCGAGCGAGAATGCGAGGACAATGCCAATCTGGGTGTCGCGGTTGGTGGCGCGGCGCCCCAGGGCAGCAATGGCCAGGCCGCCTGAGATTGAACCGCCCAGCAGCCCTGCTATCGGGGCGACATTGACCAGTATCGAGAACGCGGCTCCCGCGAAGCCTATCTCAGAGAACGCGTGGGCCGTGAACGCCGAGCGGCGGAGCACCACGAAGTATCCTGTAACCCCCGCGATGAGCGCGATGAGGGTGCCCGCCTCGAAGGCGTGCTGCATGAACTGGTACTTCCACATCTCCTGGAGGTCAACGACCGGATTGAGGTTGATGCCGAAGAAACTGCTCAATCCTCTCGCCCGCTCCCGTGGTGCTCCTCGACGCCGATGATGGCAACGTTTCCGTGAGGGTCGCGGAGAACTTCTACCTGGATCCCGTACAGGGCGGTGAGACTTTTCGACGTCAAGACTTCCTCGGGCGTGCCGGTGGCCACCCTGCCGTTCGCGATATACATAACCTTGTCCAGGTGAGGAAGGAGAGGGTTGATGTTGTGGGCGATGAGGAGAGCCGTCACCCTTCGCTTGCGCACAACGTCGTTGACGAGGTGCAGGAGTTCCGTCTCGCGCCTTATGTCCAGGTTCGATAGAGGCTCGTCCAACAACAGGACATCCGGGTTGCTCACCAGCGCCTCTGCGAGAAAGATCCTCTGCAATTCCCCTCCTGACAGGACGCCGAGTGGCCGGCGCGCAATCTCGGTTCCTCCCACCGCCTCCAAGGCCTTGTCCGCTGCTTCTTTGTCCCAGTGGGAGAAGGGGTTGAATCCCCACCGATTTCCCGACAGCCCGAGGCGAACGAGCTCCTGCGACTCGACATTGGTCTCGGCGTCGATTGTGTGGCGCTGGGGGACATATCCTATCCTCATGTTGCCACGCCTCGGCTCTGCCCCCAGTATCCTGATCGACCCGCGGATGGGCGGCTGAAGGCCCAGCAGCATTCTGAACAGCGTCGTCTTCCCGGCGCCGTTCGGCCCTATGACGGCGACGAACTCACCCCGCCCGAAAGAGAAGCTGGCGTTCTCCCACACCACCTTCTCCCTGTAACCGGCCGAGACGTTCTCCGCCACGATGAGGTCGGAAGAAGCTCCGACCTCAAGGGGTGGGGCCTGTGCCGGGTCCATCTGGTCACTGACCGAGGGCGGCTGCGTTTAGGCAGTTTGCCAGGTTAGCAACTTCGCCCTGCATCCAGCTCTGGAACGAGAGATTCGGCGGCTGTATTGTCTCTGAGACCTGGGTGGTTGGTATTTCGTACTGAGCCGCCTCGGCCTTTAGCTGCTGTGTGACGGGGGTCACTGTCTGCACATTGTAGATCAGGCAGCTCACGGTGCTGTTACCCTGAGCGAGGTCATTCTGGAACGTCGCAACATCTGCAGGGGAAGGGTCGTCCCCTTCGGCGACTGCCCTCATGAATGATTGCGGCGTGATGACATTCAGCCCAGTTGCATTCGCCATGAAGATGAATATGCTCTCAGTGGCCGCGACGTTCGTTCCGTTCTTGGCCGTACCATCCCCATAAGGAGTCCCTCCCCACTGCGCCTTGATTTGCTCCTCTGCTTGCATGTAGTCGTGGTAGAGCGAGGAGTTCAAGCTAGCGTAGTTCGAGTTGAAATATGATGTATCTGTGGGATCGATCTTCACGAGGGCATTGTAGAACGCATGAATGCTGTCGTTGACATAGAAGGGACTGTACCAGAGGTGGGGATTTACCACCGAAGTCACCCCGTTTATCGTCTGCTCTGTGTCGGGGGACTTGATGCCCACGACTTGTTGGACGTTAATCACAGTCTGGCCCGGAGAGTTGCTCGCGTTGATAATCAGCTGCGCCCAGGTGTCGTAGTTCATCCCATTTATGATGACGAGCTTCGCGTCGGCAATCGCCTTTGCGTTAGCAGGATTGCTCTGGTATTCGTGCGGGTCGGTATTGGGGTCAGACACTATGCTGGTCACATTGCCGTGCACCCCCGCAAGTTGCGACACCAGGCTGCCCCAGAAGTTCTCTGCGGCAACGATCTGAATCACCGTACCTGAACCACCGCCTGTTGATGTGTTAGAGCCCCCCGCCGTCACCGTGACGGTTGAGGTCGAGCTCGAGCCCTTGTTCAGATACAGCCCTGCCCCTATTGCCACCACCAATAGGATGGCAATTATCACCGCCGGGAGTATCAGCCTGTTGCTTGACTTGCCTGTGCTGCCGGACATCGGCATCGCTGAGGCCTGTCGGGTTAATAAGTATTCTTCGATATGTAATAATTAACAGCACCTTTAGCGCCTACGGGTCAGTAACTATTAAGGATAGGACTGCTAAACCATCACAATCTCACCCTCGAACGATAGCAAAGATTATGAAAGCTCGGAACCCAGCAGTTCAACAGCTGAATCGGCACATTCCAGATGCAGCTGAAGCACGGAAGAGGAATGGTCCGCTAGATTGGCACGAATTTCGTGCTCTTCATCTTGTCCTCTGCCTGGAAGGACCTGCTCATGGCGTTGATCTTCTTGGCGTCGCCCTGGAGCATGAAGAGCTCTATGCACATCGATGTCTTGGTCTTGTTGTGGACGTGGGTCGTGATTATGTCCTCGTACTGGTGCTTCAGCTTCGTGACCGGTGCCTCCTCCTCTTCGTCGTGGGTGACTATCAGCAGGCCGTTCATGTCGCCGGTTGCGTTCGCCTTCTCCCGGGAGTCCTCCAGGAGCATCCGAATTGCAGCGCGAACGAGCTCCGACCTCCCTGTGAACCCGGAGGTCTTCTGGACCTCGTTCATCTCCTTGAGCATGTTGTCCGGAAAAGAGAGGCTTACCACGGTCAAGATTGAATTTGTATCATCGGAAAGAGGTTAATTAAGTTATGTTTCTATTAATAACCGGCCATGTTCGGCGAACTTGGCGGCAATCTCGCCTCCAAGGACTTGGCTGCCTCCTCGATCGTTAGATGGGTTATCTTGAGTTGAATGACACCGTTCAGGTTTCTCAGCCGCTGCTCAAGCGAGGCGATGTCAGCGACTCTGCCGCTCACGACCATGATGTAGAGATAGTTTGGTTCCGGCAGGTGGACATGAACGGTCGACACGACAACCGTCCCGAACGTGTGAATAAGCCGCGTGATATTCTCGACACTCCTTCTCTTATGGTCGAAAAGGACGAGTATCGTTCCCGCGGCACGCGCCTCCTGCGATTCGTCATTCCGAGACTGGTCGACAAAACGTCGTACGGCACTTTGGAACGCCTTTGAGCGCTCTTCATAGCCTTCGCGTCTCGCCACCTCGTCGAACTCCTTCAGCAGTTCGGGAGGGATAGAGATGCAGACTCTTGCCGAATACTCCTTCTTGACCCTGGCTTCGAACGGAACCTGTTCCACATCTACGGGATTCACCGAGTCCCCTCACTGGCTGTTGTGCTCTGTGGATCTACTGTTTGATGATATCCTTCTGATGATCTCGGGGCTAAAAAGGAGCGCCAAGAAGACAACGACTGGAAGGGCAATCGACGCCAGTATTCCGAGCGACGCCACCGAGTCGGGAGTGGACGAAACCGGTGAAGGATAGTACCAAAGCTCGTACTTGTACGGGCCGCCCCAATGAAAGGAGAGATATCCCAGTGTGAAGTAAACAAGCGTGGAACCCAACAGGACCGCCAGGACCGCCATCCCTAGTCTGGGATACTTCACGCCGAATACCGTTGTTAATCAAACTGGCCCGTCATTTAAACTTTTAATAATATTTGTCTCCATGCTATTAATATCAAGTTAGCTTCTCGAAGGAGAATAACATCCCGTCCGAAGAGTCCGCTCACCCTCAGGCACGCCCTGGTGGCGCCAAAACTATTAATGCCAACCCCTCCCCCTGGAGGGCATAGTTGACAAACCACAAGAGAAAGGAAATCGAGACGAGGGTTGCGAAGATTCACGGCCATGTTCAAGCGATAAAGACGATGCTTGAAGACGGTAGGTCCTACCCCGAGGTCGTCCACCAAATCGTTGCTGTCAGGTCTGCCCTGGACAGTGTCGTACAGGTCGTCCTGGATGATCTGGTTGAGGACTGCGTCGTAAAGGCCGAGCAGAAAGGCGCCGTGACAGACAGCTTGGTGGAGCTGCAAGAGGTCGTCGCCTCTATTCGATGAAGACGGATGCGAGAAAAGTGAAGGTCGACCGGGCCATGGCAGAATCGGAGTCAGAGGACGTCAACACGCGCGCTGACCTGGTTCGCCTGTGCATCATCGCCGTCGCCGCAGTTTCGAGCGGGATCGGGATCTGGCGGCAGCTCCTTCCAATAGACGTCGTAGCGATAGCGGCAACCCTCCTCGGCGGCTATCCAGTGTACAAGGAGACGGCTACGGCCCTCAGGCATGGGCAAGTCAACATGGAGGTCTCCATGGCAGTCGCCATCTTCGCGTCGCTGCTCGTCGGACAGTTCACGGTGGCCGTAGTGATCACCTTCTTCGTGCTCCTCTCCGAGTACATCGAGACCTACGCCGTGGACAGAGGAAGGCAGACCATCATCCTCCTCGAAAAATCGGCGCCCAAGGTCGCCCTCGTAAGACGAGGGGGACATGAAGAGGAGGTGGACGTCGGGAGGCTGGAGCCCAGAGACGTGGTCATCGTAAGGGACGGCGAGCGTGTCCCTGTCGATGGGACCATCGTTGTAGGTTCGGCCTTCTTGAACCAGTCATCCATAACCGGCGAGTCCGCGAGGGTCGAGAAGGGCCCGGGCGAGAAAGTCTACGCTGGAAGCGTGGACGAGTCAGGGCTAATCGAGGTGCGCGCTGAGAAGGTGGGGACGGAGACCGTCTTCGGGAAGATCATAAAGTTGGTCGAGGACGCCGAGAACAGAAAGGCGCCGATACAGAGGCTGTCCGACAGGCTCGCGACGTGGTTGGTGGAGTTTGCCATCGGGTTCGCCGTCCTCACCTTCCTTGTCACCAGAGACGTGACCTCAACCCTCTCCGTGGTGGTTGTCGCGGGTGCTTGCGGCGTCGCCGCCGGGACCCCCCTGGCGATAGTTGCGATAATGGGGAAGGCGGCGAAGAAGGGCACGATCGTCAAGGGCGGCGCATACGTTGAGGAGATGAGCAGAGTCGACACGGTCGTGATCGACAAGACCGGGACCCTGACTTTCGGCGAGCCTCGGGTCACCGCCGTAGTCGGCTTCGATGGCACGACAGAACGGCAGGTGTTGGAATACGCTGCCGTGGCGGAGAGGTATTCCAACCACCCGGTGGCGCGGGCAATCATGGGCAGGGCTGCCGAAGTCGGAATCGTGGTCCCCGACGGCATCGCGTCCGCTTCATCAAGCTACATCGTAGGGAAGGGGGTCATCTGCAAGTACGAGGGAGGACAGATAATCGTGGGGAACGAAGCATTGATGGCAGAGAGGAATATTGGGTTTCCAGGTAGCGGCCTGGAACAATCTCAGTCGGCCCGGTTCTCCAAAGGCAAGTCTATCGTGCTGGTCGCATACCAGGATAGGGTGTGCGGGTCGATAGCCATCGCCGATACCATCCGAGGAGAGAGCAAGGGCGCAATCGAAGACCTGAGGAGGATGGGAATCCGAACTGTGATGCTCACGGGCGACAACAAGTCTGTCGCCCAAGAGGTAGCGAGGGAGGTTGGGATCGACGAGGTCTTCGCGGAATTGTTGCCGGAGGACAAGGTCTCCATCGTTGAGAAACTCGTAGCCGACGGCCGCAAGGTCGCGATGGTGGGAGACGGCATCAACGACGCTCCGGCCCTCGCCAGGGCCAACGTCGGGATAGGTATGGGTGCCGGGACGGACGTTGCGATAGAGGAAGCAGACATTGTGTTGATGACGAACGACCTTCAGAAGATAGCGGATGTGGCGAGACTTAGCAGGAAGGCATATCGCACCATAATGGTGAACTTCTATGGAACGGTGGCAGTGGATGGGGTGGGCGTTACCCTGGCCTTCCTCGGCTTCCTCAATCCCCTGCTGGCCGCGGGAATCCACGTAACATCGGAGCTCATATTCATAATAAACTCGGCGAGGCTAATCAGATAGTTCGCCACGCCCTTTTCTGATCATCACCCTATTGGCGGGGTACATCGTTCCGCCTCAAACTAGGCGAAATAGCGGATGCGACTCGGTGGTCGGGCTAGGTTAGAATAGCCATTCAACGAGCAATTCGATAGGGTCTCGCTTGGACCTTTCGGCCGACTTGTCGCCGACTTCATTCGCACCGGCGAAGGTGAAGAATTCCCCGCCAGACGGGCGGTCGGACCAGCCTGAAGTCTTGGACGCGGGAAGGCGGTTCACCTTCCGGTGGATCGACATTGGTCTGTAGATTCTCCCGCGAACCACGTCTAGTATGCTCATTGCCGAAGGAACCAAGTTAATACAATATAAGGATATGTTATTACTCAGAATATATCATATGGCATATTCTTTATCAAAATAAGGGCCACCCGTTCCGCCCAAGGTCAGGGAATGGAACGCGGGGCGTTGCCGATCAGATAATGTCGCAGTATTTGCCTCGGAGGTCAAATCAAGGCCGCAGAGGCCGTAGTACGAGATTGCGAATAAAAAAAGGGTCGTGGCCAAGCTGACCCCGTCCAATAGGAAAGCTTGGCCAAACCCCTGCCGGCAGCGTTGGCGCAATCCGGGGCAAGGTTACCTTTTCCGAAGCATATCGCTGTGGATTGAATCCACCAACTTGTGAAGGCTGTCCAGTTCATTGTGGATCTTGTCCAGCTCCTTGTGCACGGAGTCTACCTCTGTGTGCACAGCGTGGACTTCGGCATGGATTGCATCGACCTCTTTGTGGTCCTTGCTCATGCACCTTCCTGGCTTTAATTATAAATTAAAGCATAGTTATTACTAAGCCCTTAACTGAATGATAATCTACATATAAAAGCCATATAGATTCCCCGCGGTCATGCCGACGGCGCCAACGGCGCTGAGAGCCGAATCAGTTCTGCAGGGTAACGAAACCAGGATCAGAAAACAAATTTTGAGCGGGCCCGGTGGGATTTGAACCCACGACATGCTCACCGAGTGCTCGCGCACCTCTGGTTAAGAGCCAGCCGTTCCAGGGATTCCTCTCTGACCTGGCTGAGCCACGGGCCCGCGACTCTGTCGCATTGGGGAAGCCGATTAAAGGCTTGCCCCAGTCTTTGGAGCCGCCTTGTACCGAGGACGCACGACTTGAATGAATCTTCTGATTTGTTGCTGATTCGCGAGCCTAAACGTGTAGACTCCATCCGCCTCTCCCACCCGAGTCGGTCCGAAGCCGAGTCGCTCGACCGCGTGATGCAGTTGCAACATCAGGGTTTTCAGCTTGCACCGAAATTGAATGACAAGGAGGTTGTTGTAATGCTTGGCGTGGTGGGAATATCTCTTGGAATACCTGTAGTAGATTGACCCCTCCGCATGGTAGAACCCTCTAATGAACGGTATGATTAGTCGGTTACCAATCACAGACGGCGGGATCGAAGCATCCTTCTTCTTCCCTAGCGGAAGTCCCAACGAAAGAAGGTGTGCTGAGAGCCGTTTGCTCCTGAAGTGAAGCCTTACCGTATTGTCATCACGGACCCAAAGTCTCCCCTTTACAGGGAAGCGGCCCTCGACCACTGGTTTCAGGAAATCACGGTAGTAGCCTACCTCGGCGAGATTGCCAGTGAACGCAACCTCGAAAATTTCCTTGCCGCGGTATACAAAGCGAGAGATGCAGCCATCCCCAAGAAGAACCCCCAAGAACTCGGCAATGTCCGCGTCGACACGAGCTGAGAACGACCGCATCGGAACTACTGTCCGGATTCGCTAAAAAAGAGCCACGGACACAAAGCGGAACCGGTCTGATTCTGCTAGCCCCGGGACCACGTGCGAACGGTCGCGTGGCCAGATACTTTCGACCTAATCAACGGGTATTTCTATCCCCATTTTGCTGCGCAATGACTAGTGCGATAGTAGCTTGGGAGAACTAGCCTTCGTCGGACTCGGCCTGGGAGAGGGCGGCGTCAGCCTCGCCGGCAAGGAGGCGATCGCCTCTTCAGACATCACCTACCTCGAAGACTATACTTCGCCTCCCGCGCCCGGCCTTGAGGAGGGCCTATCAGAGGCGACCGGGAAGAGGATTTCCAAGGTGGGGAGGGAGTTCATCGAAGACGGAAAGAAGGTCCTCGAGGAGGCCAAGACCATGAAGGTCGTGGTGGCCGTCCAGGGAGACCCGATGATAGCGACGACCCACAGCGACCTCAGGGTCCGTGCGATGGCGAAGGGGATCCAGACCAGGTTGTTCCACGGAGCGACTATTCCAGCCGCGGCGGCGAGCGAGAGCGGGCTCCACTACTACAAGTTCGGGGGGACAATCACCTTCACGAGAGAGAGCGCGTCCCACCACCAGGAGGTCTACCGCCGGGTCCATCAGAACCTCTTGGGCGGGCAGCACACCCTGCTCCTGCTGGAGTACGACGTCGCGAGGCAGGTCGGAGCCGATCCGGCCTTCGTCTTCGAGAAGCTGCTGGACGCTGAGAGCAACTTCAAGCGAGGGGTGATCTCCGCCGAGACGTTCGTGGTCGTTCTGTCGAGGGTGGGCATGAAGAGCCAGACCATGCGAGGCGGGCCGATCGGCAAGCTCCGCGGGTCGGACTTCGGCGCGCCGCCACACTGCGTCATAGTCACGGGGAAGCTGCACTTCAGCGAGGAGGAGGCGCTCTG
Source organism: Nitrososphaerales archaeon (assembly GCA_035515635.1). Classification (GTDB taxonomy): domain Archaea; phylum Thermoproteota; class Nitrososphaeria; order Nitrososphaerales; family Gagatemarchaeaceae; genus Gagatemarchaeum. Next base: position 163,057 of record DATJBB010000003.1, on the reverse strand, counting down.
CGCGTTGCTAGGGATCGATGCGAAGGAGATAGGCGACAACTCGGCAGCGGTCAAGCGCACCGCCGAGGTCTTGATCCCGCGTTACGTGGCGAAGGCGAGAAGGGCGATACAGGACGCCAAGAAGGACCTTCAAGGGAGGCACCAGGAGCTCATCGAGAACGCCGAGATCTACCTCAAGGACTCCGAGGGTTTCCTCGCGAACAACGAGGACGAGCTCGCCATGCTTAGCATCGGCTACGCGGAGGGGCTGGTCGACGCCCTGTCGTTCACGGGTGAGGTGAAACTCTCATGGTAGCCGGGAAGGCCAAGCGAGCGGCGCCGTCGGGCAGGAAGATCCTCCCCCTCCTTCGGGAGACGTATGTTCAGGGGCTGAAGGGATGGCCGCCATCGGCGGAATCGATATCGTCGGCGTTGGGCGAGACAGTCCGCGAGGTCCGGGGAGCCCTCGAGGGGGCGAAAGCGGCCGGGCTCGTAAAGGTGACCAGAAGCCGCGTCGAGCTGACGCCGGCCGGCAGAGGGAGGCTGAGGGTGGTGATGATGGGGGGAGCATTCGAGATAATCCATTCCGGGCACGTCCATGCCCTCACCGAGGCCAAGAGCATGGGGAACACGCTCGTCGTCGTCGTCGCGACGGATGAGAGCGTGGAGAAGAACAAGGGGAGGGTACCCGTCACTCCGCAAGATGCCAGGGTCGAGCTCGTATCCTCCGTCAGGGTGGTGGACGCGGCGCTCCCTGGGAACAAGGGGAGCATCTACGAGATCCTCGCGAGGATAAGGCCGGACATCGTCGCGCTAGGTTACGACCAGCACCACAACAGCGACGTGATAGTGCAAGAGGCGTCGAAGAGGGGGATACAGCTCAGAACCGCGCGACTCGGTGCCCAGGCCCCCGGCCTCAAGACCTCGAAGATACTGGAGTCCTTCTAACCGCTCAGGTCACGGAGACGCTGACGACGATCTTGTCGCCGTCCTTGAGGCCGAGCGCCCCCCGCAGGTACTGAGGGGCGATTATCTCCATCACGCTGTCGTCGTAGTGTGTCCTGTCGATCACCAGGACCGAAGCTGGGAGCTTCTTGGCGCCCACCGTCGCCTTGTAACACCTAGCCCCGCCGTACGTCCTCCCTTGGCTCTGGAACCCGTCGATTCTTTGACCGTCGAAAGCTCGTAGCTGCTTCTTCTGCTCCGTCTGGATCGAGTCCTCGAGCCTGATGTTGAGAGTCCCCGGGTAAGGGTCGAAGCCCAGTACCTTCGCGAACTGCTTTCTATAGCCCTCGAGCCCGATGTAATAGGCTCCCTCGCCGAGGCCCTTGAAGACCTTGCCGGCGAACCTCATCTCCTTCGGCTTGCTCTCGAGGGCCACCTTGAGGCTCGAGTAGTAGGCGCGGACGATGTCGCGCCCCGCCTCTGTGAGCTTCACCGCCGTCTTCGGTCCGGACCGTCTGCGCTCGATGTACCCGAAGCTCTCGAGTTGCCGGAGGTGCTGGGATGCAGACTGCTGGCTCTGGCCCGTCTTCTCGGCAAGCTCCTCGGTCGAGAGGGGGACGAAAGAAAGATGGGCTTCGAGCTTGACCAGCTCGACCAGGGTCGGGATCAGGACGGGCTTGATCTTGTCCAAACTCTTCCCTCGACGGGACTGGTCGCGGCCTTCCTCCCGGTGATATAAGTCAGGCGGGTGGAGCGCGCATCTCATTAATACCCCGTCGCGGACCCGGCGCCCAGGTCGCGCCGACATGCCAGACGACAGCTCTGCCGAGGTGATGCTCGCCCAGGAGGAGGGAGTCATCTGCCGGGGCTCTGGGACCCGCAAGGAGGTGGAGGCGGCGTTCGGGGTGGGCGAGACGCAGGGGACGCTCGTCCTCACTGACAGGAGGCTGATCTACGTCCACGGAGGAGAGAAGGAGGAGGACCTCAGGATCGGCGCCTTCAGCCAGAAGAGGCTGTTCTTCGCCGACGTCGAGGACCTCGACTCCGTGAGCATGGACGCCGCGAGCCTGGAGATACCCATCGCCACGATCGCGGGGACGGCGGGGAAGAAGGTGCCTGGGGCCGCCCCCAAGCTCGAGGTCAAGTGGTCCGACCACGGCATTCAGAGGGTCTCGGAGTTCGTCCAGCAGGTGACGGGCGGGTCTAGGAAGAAGAACCTCAACGACTGGGCGGCCGTCATAGACAAGCTCCGGAACAAGAAGATCAAGATCCTGCCTCTGCCTCCGGCGCCCTCGGTCGACGAGCTGGAAGGGAAGGTGCTTGCCGCGCTCGGGGACATGCAGGAGAAGGGGTTGTTCACGATCGAGGAGGAATTGGAGGGCAGGTACAACGTCAAGCTGGACCCAGACGACGTGGAGTCCGCCTGCGAGAAGCTGGCCTCGATTGGGCTGGTCAAGAACGTCTCGGCCAAGGGAGAGGGCCCGTTCTACAGGAAGGTCTCCCCGCTCGGGGAGGACGACCTAGGGAACTGAGGGTCCGCTCAGCTCTGCCTTTTCTTTCGGGGAGCGGCCGCACGGCCTCCCAGGGTCGATTGCAGCCCCTCCATCGAGTCCAGGAGGTTCGACCGCCTCGCCTCCTCCGCCATCACCCCGCGGACGTCCTCCGTGAGCATCCTCGCGACGTCGATCTTCCGTCTGAGCCCGCCGGCGACGTTGTCGAACACGGCGAAGGGAGAGAGCGCCGAATAGAGCGCCTCCATCAGGGCGAAGTACTTCTTCGCATTGCCTATCTCTGACCGCATGATGGAGTCGAGGAGCAGCCTCTTCACCTCGCCGACGGTGTCGAGCAGCCCCATAAGGTAGCCCTCACCCGATACTCCCAGGTCTTTGGCGCTCGGGATGGGTTTGGCCGAGACGATCGCCTGGACCGCGCTGGCCTCCACGAACTCGGCCTCAGGGGAAGCGAGGTACCTAGTAAGGCTGCCCGAGGTCGCCTCCTTCCTCAGCGCCTTGATTATCTTGCCGGCCTCCTCTATCTCCTTCTTTGCCTCTGCCATCTCGCCGGTGTGGATGTGGACGATCGCCTTGGAGCAGAAAGAGATGCAGTCCCTCGAGGTCTTCAGGATGCTCTCCCTCTTTGACATGACGTCCTGCAGGCCGCGCTCGATGCCCTTGAGAGACTCGTCGACGCCAGGGTCCAAGTGCAGTCGTCTGCCGGATTCGAAGAGGGAGACATAAGGTTGTGCCCATCCTCATCGAGGCGCTTCTATAGCTAACCCGCCTACTGAGTTAGAGTATTGACGAGCCGGAACCATGGACAAAGGACTTTTGTCTGCAAACTGTGCGGGAAGCCCCTTCTGGGAAATGGCATCCACAGATGGACTCGCTGCTCGAAAGAGCGCCCAGGAAAGTCTAGACCGCTCAACATGCAAGATACGTTTCAAGGAGTCGAGCTCACGTCAACCAATACGCGAGAGAGTTGGGGATGTCGAATCGCCCAATTGCCGCGGAAGCAGAGGGATTCGCCGTTTCCAAGGTACTTCCTGAGTTGGGGTTCTCAGAGATCTGCCACCTCTAAGCAGTCAGCAAGGTGTCCTCCTTTGACATAGCCGCCGCCTCCAGAGGAGAGAGGGTGCATGCTGGTGCAACAAAAGGGATGGAGAAGGCATTAAGACGCCAAAGGGCGATGGCGGGTGCGCTAAAGATGAAGCTCTCCGTTCTTCATGTAAGGCCAGAACTTCCTGCGTTCCTTCTAGAGTCTAATGTTGAATCCGACTTCGGCACAATTCACAGGAGCGAAATTCAGGAAATTGCCTAATCTGAACTACGAAAGGGGCCGATCGAAGGAATATAGGGCGATGGAAATCCTCAGGGCCGAGGGCTGGGTCGTGGCCAGGAGCGCCGGTTCGCACAGCCCGGTCGACGTCTTCGCCGCCAAGGAGGGAGCGACCCTGCTGCTTCAGGTCAAGAACGGCAAGGCGCGGGTCAAGGCCGAGGAGGCCAAGGAATTGGTTAAATGGGCAGAGGCCTTCAACGCGGACGCAGAGATTTGGCACTTCAAGGGCCGAGGGCACCTCGAGAAGAGGCGCCTCCGGGCGCGGAAGTAGGGTGAGGGTGGCGGCGGTTGAAGTGCTACCTCTGCGACTCCGAGATGAAGGCCTCGGACGCCAAGCCGTTCAAGATAGGGGCGAAGGAGGAGCTTATCTGTGTCTCATGCTACACCAAGACGGTCAACAGGAGGAAGGCCCTCGACCAGGAGAGGTCGGGCTAGTTCCCTAGGAGGCGGCGAAGCACTTGTTCAGCTGCTGGATCACCGACGAGCAGAGATCGGTCTTCTCATCGTCCTCGCACACCGAGTAGAAGCTCCGGGCCTTTTCGTACTCCGGGAGGGCGCGGATGGCGTTCGCCGCGTCGCTGCTGGTCTCCGCGAGGGAGAGGAGTCCCGCCATCTCGTGCCACTCCGCCGCGCTCGAGTACTCCTCCAAGCCCTCGAAGCACACCGCTATCCACTTGCACAGGTCCACCCTCTGCCCGGGAGACTGGAGCTTCTCGAACTCCTCCTTTAGGAGAATCGACGCAGCGTCGGTCCGGCCTATCTTCGCGAGATGGAGAACGTCCGAGAAGTTCATGCGAACAGGTCCCGCCGCGTCGGTTAATTCTGGGGAACTCTATAATGTTTGAACTGAACATCAAACTCCTTTCGTTCTAGCCGCGAGAGCCTCGCGGCTCTTCCTCCTGGCCATGGCCTCCTCGTACCGCCTCTTCTCGTCGGCGGTCCTCGGGATGATCGGTTCGACGAGAGTGGGCCTGCCGTTGCCGTCCAGCGCGACGAAGGTAAGGTAGCACGAACCTGTGTGCGTGGTCGTCCCGGTCAGGGGGTCCTCCGCCTCTATCCTCACCCCCACCTCCATGGAGGTGTGCCCGACGTAGTTCACCGAAGCCTTGAGGATGAGGAGGTTGCCGACGTAGACCGGCGCGTAAAAGTCCATCCTTTCTATCGACGCGGTCACGACGACCTTCCGGGCGTGGTGGAACGCCACTATGCCCGCCACCTCGTCCATGTACCGCATTATCGCGCCGCCGAAGACGTTGCCGAGGACGTTACCGTCAGTGGGCATCATGAGCCTCACCGTCGTCATCTGGGAGGCCGAGACGTGCTTGCCCGCGCCCTTCCGACTCATGGAGTGTCGGTGAGGCGGCGCGATGGTTGATAAAGCTGATTCGGGCCTGATGCCCACGCTGACGAGCTTGGAGTACGTCACACCGGAGGAGATGGCAGAGCTCGAGCGCAGGTCTGCGGCGAACGGCGTCGGCCCCAAGGATCTGATGGAGAACGCTGGGAGGGCGGTCGCCGAGTTCGTGGAGTCCAGGTACCCCCGGGCGGGGCGTGTGTGCGTGTTGTGCGGCAGCGGAAACAACGGAGGAGACGGGTTCGTCGCCGCGAGGTACCTCGCTGCCAGTTTCGATGTCAGCCTGGTGCTCCTCGCGACGCCGGACAGGATCAGGACGGAGGAGGCCAGGTCGAACTGGGAGAGGCTGGCCGGCTCGGGCGTGGAGCTGCACACCTGCCCGGACGTGGGCGCGCTCGAAGCGGTGGCTGGGCTCATAGAGCGCTCCGACGTCCTTGTAGACGCGATCCTCGGGACTGGGGTCTCGGGCGGCGCCCTCAGGGAGCCTCTGGCGACGGCGGTCCGGATGGTGAACGAGTCCGGGGCGCCGAAGGTCGCCGTCGACATTCCGTCGGGCCTCGACCCCGGGACGGGAGTCCCAGCGAAGCCAACGGTCGTGGCAGACTTCACAGTTGCCCTCCACCTCCCAAAGGTCGGGTTCAAGGGCAACGGGGGTTACACCGGCGAGGTCGTCGTCGCGCCCATCGGTGTCATCGCCGACGCGCCCTTGGGCGTCAGGGTCTTCCAGATCGGGGTCGGCCCGATGCAGAACTTCGCCTACCTCGTCATAGACGAGGGTAGCCGCGAGGGGATGGTCATCGACTCCGGCTGGGAGATCGAGCCCATCGTCGCGGTCGCCAAGGAGAACGGGATCAAGGTCAAGTACGTCTGTGCGACCCACGGGCACTTCGACCACGTGAAGACGATCGGCGCGCTGGCCGATGCCCTCGGGGCCAAGACCGTCTCCCACGAGGAGTCCCCCCTGGCCTCGGACGTGAGGGTCAAGGACGGGGACGTCCTCGCACTTGGGCAGACCCGCGTGAGGGTGGTCCACACCCCAGGGCACACGATGGACAGCGTGTGCTATTATGACGGGAAGGACCTGTTCACGGGCGACACATTGTTCATCGGGGCGTGGGGGCGGACGGACCTCCCGGGCGGCTCGGCCGCGACCTTGTTCGAGTCCTTGCACGACAAGATCATGAGCCTCCCCAGGGAGACTTTGATCTACCCGGGCCACGACTATGGTGACGTGCGCTTCAGGAGCCTGGGGGAGGAGTCCGCCAGGAACCCCGCTCTCTTGGCGAGGACCCGCAGGGAGTTTGAGGGTCTTTCGCAGGACTAGCCGAACCACTTTTCGAGGGACTCGGACTTCGCGCTCTCGAGCCCGACCACACGCTCGATCGCGGCGTCCACCCTCTCCGCCGAGAATGAGTGCTCGTCGACGAGGAAGGACTTTATGGCGTCGGGCTTGAAGTCGCCCCAGCTCGGCTTCAGACCCCTCGTCGCAGGAGGGTTGAGAAAGAGGCTCCTGATCGCCTGGTAGTCTATCTTCGCTATCTCCTCCTTCAGAGGTTCTATCCTCTCGAGCGAGTGGTAGGTCTTGAGGAGCTTGAGCCCCCTGGCGGGCCCGATTCCCTTGAAGCCGTCGGGGTTGAAGTCGGTCCCCATAAGGATGCCAAAGTCGATAAGCTGGTCCCTCGTGAGGTCGAGTACCTGGAGGGTCTCCTGGAGGCTTATCGTCTCTGGCTCGACCTCGATGGTGACGTTCTTGCTGGGGAGGCGCCTCTTCCCTGATATGGTGATGTTCCTCGCGAGCAGGGGGGCTCCGAAGAGCAGCGAGTCGTGGTCCTGCGAAGCCACGGCGTCCACCGTCCCCTCCGTGGCCATCACCGCGGCCTGCGCCTCCCCCTCGGAGGGGGCGTCGACCCACGGTATCCCCATCGCGTCGAGGAGTTCCTTCGACTCCACGACCATGTCCTGCCTCAGCGAGGTCGAGGCCTCAGCGTACTTCCTCATCCCCTGCGTGTCTCCGGCCTCGGCCGCCACGGTGTACTGCCTCCTCGCCTCCTCCTTCGCCTTGCGCCTCCTGTCTATCTCCGTCGCCTTTAGCTCGGGAGGCGCGCCGTCGAAGACGTAGACGAGTTTCATGTTGAGCTCGAGTAGGTTGACGTTCCGGTAGAAGAGGCCGCTGAGGTGGCTGGTCACACGCCCGCTGGAGTCCTTGAGGTGCTCCCCGCTCATCCCCCGGATTATGGCCAGGAACTGGTAGAGCGTATTGTAGGCGTCGACGGCCAGCCTCTTGCTGCTGAGGGACTCTAGAGGGACCTTCCTGCGGGGGATGACGTCTCCGAGGTCTACGCCCATCTGAAGCCCTTCGGCCCGAGGGCTCGGGCGCTGGCTAAAAACCTAGTCTTACTCGGCGTACCTTACGGGGGCGGCAGCCGCCTCCACGAACTCGACCCTGCGCTTCTCCTTCGCGACCCACCTCACCGTTATTGTGCCCAGTATCTCCAGGTCCAAGAGAGCCTTGTTCAACTCGTTCATCGAGTAGGCCTCTCCCTTGCCGAGGATGTCGAGGAGCTCGTCGTCGGTGGCGTGCTTCTTCTCCTTGATCAGCTCGTAGAGCGCGAAACGAAGCGGGGGTCTCAATAATCTAGCAATCCAACCTGGACAGGACCTTCGGAGATGGAAGACATCCAACCGCCCGAGGTATAAACTCTTCGGGGTCAGACCTTAAGATGGCTGGACATCCTGCTGACGCCCATCAGCTCGGACTGGGTGACGAGGGGCGCCTTGGCGACTGCCGCCTCGACCTTGTCGGGCATCCCTTCGACCTCTGGGGTGACGACGTCTACGATCAGCGCATAGAGCCCGAAGGCTATCGGGTCCTCCTTGCTTCCCTTCAGCATCATGTCATTGGTGAGGACGCTCTTGATCGAGTCGAGGAGCTTTGCCGCCGGGACCTCGGGTCCGGAGGGCATCACCTTTATTCTGACGAGGTAGGAGCCCGCCATGCTAGGGTCCCTCGAACCCGCAGTTGACGCACTTGTATCTGCGGGAGAACTTCCTGCACTTCTCGCAGCGCCAGACGGTGACCTGGGTGCAGTTGGGGCAGCTGAACTTCGACGCCTTCTCCCCAGGCATCAGAGGTCGGTTGCAGGACGTGCAGACCGGGAGCACGACCGTCTTCTGCGACAAGCTCGGAACGCCCCTCCGAGGCTAGGAATTATACCTTGCGAACGTCAGGAGGCGGTAGTTCATCGTTTGGAGGGGCGGACGAGGGAGGCGACCGCCTGCTTGGCCTCGGAGGAGACGAGCACCCCGGCGAGCTGGAGGATACCGGTCACACCGAGGGCCGACACCGCGGCCGTGGCGTGGAAGTCGAACGACCCGGCGGCCAGCTTGGAGGCGACCTTTGGCCTGTCGAGCGTGGCGACGAGCTTGTCCAGGTCCCTGTTCGAGAGGTTCTCGTAGATGTGCCTCAGCCGGGTCATCAGGCGATACTCCTTGCCGTACCTGCCCGACCAGTCGGGCTGATACCTCGCTATGAGGGCGGGGTCCTTGAGCTGGATGGAGTCGGAGACCCACCTCGCGGCGATGACCCCGCCCGCCACCGAGCTCGGTATCCCCCCGGCGGTGGTCGGCTTCACCTGCCCCGCCGACTCGCCCACGTAGAGCGTCCTACCTGAGACGAACTGCTCGATCGGCCCGCCCACGTATATCGTGCATGCAACCTTGCTCACGACCCTCGACTGGCGCGTGGAGAGGAAGTCCTCGAGGGCCTTCGCCGCATTGATCCCGAACCCAGCCGCCCCCACCTTGGCGATGCCGGCCCCGCGCGGGATCACCCAGGCGAAGAAGCCCGGGTACCTCTCCTGGTCCGTATAGACCTCTATCTCGCCGTCGACAAACCAGTCGCCTTCGACCTCGTACTTCGCGGTGGGGACGAGGCCTTGCCTGTTGAACTTCATGACGCCTGCCGGGCCGGTGGCGTCCACGTAGTAGGAGGCGCGGAAGGTCTGTTGGCCGGCCGCGACCCTGACCTCTTCGGGACGCTCCTCCACCCCCGTCACCCGGGCGCCCGTCCTGACCTCTGCCCCCCACACCTCCGCGTTGGCGGCGAGCTGCTTGTCGAACGCGCTCCTGTCAATGACCACAACGTCCATCTTCGAGGCGTCGAGGGATGCCTTCCTCCCGGACGGGGAGAAGACCGTTCCCCTCGAGACGCGGCTCTGGATGCAGTCCTTGTCGGGCATCGCGTACCTACGTAGCTCCTGCAGGCTTACGAGCCCGTCGCACTTCTCCGGCTCCCCGATCTCCTTGTCCTCTTCGAGCACGAGGACGCTCAACCCTCTCTTCGTCGCCTCCGCGGCGAACGCGAGTCCGGCGACGCTCCCTCCACCCACTACAACGTCGTATCGCTCGGATGGGGGGCTGTCTGAGAAAGAGGGCATCGGTTCCACCGTGGCTAGAGTTGGAGCAAGCCTTAACCCGCCGCGTAATAACCCTTCGAAAACGGAGGCCCTTCCAGCGTGACCGACGTCAAGCAGGTGATAGTCGTAAGGGCCGACCTCAAGATGGGCAAGGGCAAGATTGCGGCCCAGGTGGCACACGCGGCACTCGACGCGGCTGAGGCGGCGAAGAGGAGGCGACCGGATTGGTACGACTCCTGGAGGGAGGCCGGGCAGGCGAAGGTCGTCGTAAAGACAGACGGAGGGGAGGCCGCCCTCGAGGACCTGCAGAGGCAGGCGCGCTCCCTGGGGCTGCCGGTCTCGCTGATCCAGGACAGGGGGCTGACCCAGGTCGAACCGGGCACCACGACGTGTCTGGGGATAGGACCCGGGCCTTCCTCGGACATCGACAAGGTCACCGGCAAGCTGAAGCTGCTTTGAGCGGAAGGGGCACGGTCCCTCCTCCCGCCGACGTCGAATGCGGGCTCCTGGCCTACAGCACCCCCGGGGGAAGGCACAGTGGCAGGATTCGGTCGACCTCAGGGGACTTCCTGGTCAGAGAGCTGATCTCGCTCGAGGGACTGGTCAAGGAGAGGGCTCCAGGGCTTGTCCCGGTCTACGAGGTGAACAAGTCCGGGGTGGACACGCTCCACGTGGCGAGGGAGATGGCCGATGCTATCAAGAGTGAGGTGAACTTCGCAGGCCTCAAGGACAAGCAGGCGGACGTCGTCCAGTACATGAGCGCTAGGAGCACCCGGGCGTCCGCGCCCCCCGAGGTCAAGGGCGCGAGGTTCGAGGCGAAGCTGGTCGGGTTCTCAAGGCCGGTCACCAGGGCGATGCTCAGCGGGAACAGGTTCAGGATCCTCGTCGAGACGGAGGAGGACCTCGGCGGAGAGGCGGAGGCCTGCTTCTCCGCGTGCAGGGAGCGGAGGGTGGCGAACTTCTTCGGCTACCAGAGGTTCGGCCTGAGGGGAGGCGTCAACCGGAGGGTGGGCAAGGCAATTGTCTCGAAGGACTTTGCAGATGCGACGGGATTGATCCTCGCCCAGGGGAGGGAGGGGGAGGGGGAGGGGACGAGGGAGGCGAGGAGGTTGTGCGGCGAAGGGCGGTACGAGGAGTCGCTGCGGCTGTTCTCGCCAGGCCAGGACCTCGAGAGGGCGGTGGCGTCGCACCTCGCCCGGAAGCCGGGCGACCACCTGGGGGCGCTCAGGAGGGTCCCGATCCAGCTCAGGCGGCTCCTCGTGAACTCGTATCAGGCGTACCTGTTCAACCTCGCGCTAAGCGCTGCGGTGGCCGATGGCATCGACATCAGCAGGCCGAAGTTGGGGGACAACTGGGCCCCCGTAATGGACGGCGGGCTCAGGGTGGGCAGGGTGCACGGGGTCAGGGAGCCCCCCTTCGAGGGGGACGCGGCTCCCCTAGTCCAGATCGTCGGATACGCCTACAGAGACTATGGGTCGAGGTTCGACCGACACCTGGCGAGGGTCATCGAGGAGGAGGGGATCTCGCCGGGTTCTTTCTACGTGAAGGAGGCGGAGGAGGTTAGCAGCGAGGGAGGGTTCAGGCAGGCGCCGCTGCTCTCAGCAGACCTTTCGTTCGAGAGGGTGGAGAGGGGGGTGGTCATGGAATACTCGCTGGGGAAGGGCGAGTACGCGACTGCGCTGCTGAGAGAGCTGCTAAAGCCCGAGTCCCCGCAGGAAGCGGGGTTCTAGGAGACGAGGCCGAGCCTGCGCCTATAGTCGTAGTCCTTCTTGATCGCCGGATGGTTCGGGTCGACCAGGACGCACTCGAACCACCTGTGCTTGCCGTCTACCCACAGGAGGTACGACCCAATGAGCTTGAGGTTGGCGTGCCTCTCCTTGACCCGCCTCTCGGCCACGCGCTGGACGGACTCGTCGGACTTCATCCTCAGGACGCCCATGTGCTTCGGCCTCCTGCCGGAGACGGGGCGGGGGCGCCTCATCCCTCCGGCCGCGACGCGTATCCTGACGACCACGACGCCCTCCTTCGCCTTGTAGCCGAGCATCCTCGCCTTGTCGAGGCGGGACGGGCGGTCGAGCCTCTCCATGGTGGGGCCGCGCCTGAGGGCGACCGCGCGCTGGAGGATGTCGCCTGACTTGTCCTTGAAGACCTTCTGCCAGGTCTCCCCTATCTGGCTGTACAAAGCGAACATTGCCCCGCTTCGGGACGGAGAGATAAGTCTTCTCTATCTCCGCCCGGCGAAGAACTGGTTTATCTTGGCGCCTACGATGGTCACTGCCATCGCCTGGGCGTCCTTGGTCTGGCCGCCGATATGGGGCGTCGCTATCAGGTTCGGCGCCGTCACTATCTCCCCTGGGGTCGGCTCGTTCTCGAAGACGTCGAGCCCGGCGCCGGCTATCTCGTTGGCCCTCAGCGCCTTGAGGAGGGCGGCCTCGTCGATGACGTCGCCACGGGACGCGTTGATGAGGAAGGCGGTCTTCTTCATGAGAGAGAGCCTCCTGGCGTCGACCATGTGCCTCGTCTCCGCAGTGAGGGGGACGTGGATGGTGATGAAGTCAGAGGAGGCGAAGAGGGTGTCGAGGTCGACCATCCTGCAGCCCAACGACGCGAGGGTCTCCTGCGGGACCTCGACAACGTCGTAGGCATAGAGCGACATCCCGAAGACCTTCCCGACCTCTGCGACCCTCCTGCCTATCCTCCCGAGGCCGGCTATCCCGAGGATCTTTCCCCTGAGCTCGACGCCGGTGAACATCTCCTTGTCCCACCTCCCCGACTTCATCACCTGGTCGGCGGCCGGGATTCCGCGTGCTAGCGCGAGCATGAGGCCGAAGACGTGCTCCGCCACAGCCTCAACGAGGGCCTCAGGGCTGCTCACCACCTCGATGCCCCTCGCTTCGGCCGCCCTTACGTCGACGTTGTCGACCCCCGACCCCGAGCGGGCGATGATCCTCACGCGCCCCGCGTGGGCGATCACGTCCGCGTCGACCTTGGTCCTGCTCCGGACGACCAGGGCGTCGTAGTCGCCAGCCTTGGCGAGGAGCTCCGGCTTTGTTATCTTCGGCTCGTAGTCGACCTGAAAGTCGTCGGTGAGTCCGAGGGTCGCGACGTCCAAGCTGTCGCAGACGAGGACCTTGCGCTTCGCCATCGTCAGGCTCCTTCGGCCGCGAGTATTTCCGCTGCTGTTAAGCATATTGGGGAGGCGCCCCGTCCGGGCGAGTAGGGCCACTCCATGAGGACGAGCTCGTCGAGCCTGAGCCCAAGGGAGACGACCATCGAGGCTGCGCTCGAGAGCGACGACGCCCCCTCGCCCGCGACCTGGAGCCCATAGACCTCGTGGGTGCCCTGGTCGTAGACCATCGTGACGAGCGTCTCGCGCTCCCGCTCCCCGAACTCGCCTTCACGGGCGGACGCGTCCAGTCCCATGGCGGTGGCCTCCCCCGCCGTCAGCCCGGCCGAGCAGAACTCCAGGCCGAAGTAGGTCTGCTCCATCACCCAAGAGGGAGACGCCCGGGCGCTCCCCCCTGCGGCGTTCGTCCCCGCGACCTCTCCGCCCAGCCTGCTGGTGGAGTAGAGCCGGGCCTGGACCGAGCCGGACTTGAACTTGATCTCGGCCGAGTCGCCGGCGGCGAACACTCCCTTGAGGCTGGTCGACATCCTGGTGTCGACGAGGAGACCCCCGTTGGGCCCTCGCTCGCACTCCAGCTTCGGCGGGGAAGGCGAGGCTCCTGGGACGACCACTACTCCGTCGAACGTCCTCACGACGCCCCCCGAGGAGACGGCCTCCGCCCTCTCATAGCCCAGGATGGCGTCGAACGAGTCGTCGACGAGGGTCACTGAACCGGCTGCGTGGTTTTGCGACTCTCGCCTGACGAGCTTCGCTACCGGGCCCGAGAACTGCCGCTCGAGGCCTTCCTTCCCGCAGAAGACGGAGACGTGCTTCCCCCTGTCTGCGACCGCCTCCCCGAGCTTCAGGGCGAGGGGGACCGGGCCCAGGACCGCCACCCTGGAGAGGCGGTCGAGAGCCCTCGAGAGCTCGACGTAGTCGGGAGGACCGCGGAGGAAGAACACGCCCTGTTTTGAGAGCCCGCGGAGGTTTGGGGTCACAGCCGCCGCCCCGGTGCAGACGACCAGGGAGTCGAACTGGACGGTCTTCGTCCCCGACGGGGCGCCGGACGAGACCTCGACCGACTCTGACCTGGCAGACGTCACCGTCTCGTTCCTCCGCACCTCGACGCCTGCCGCGGTGAGGAGGGTCGAGTCGTGAAGGATCAGGTCGTCCTCCGAGAGCCCCTGGGAGACCAAGAGCGGGAGGGACGCCTTGGAGAGGCCCACCCTTCCTGACGACTCGATCAGCGTGACCTTGGCGCCCAGCCTGGAGGCGGAGAGCGCCGCGGCGACCCCGGCCACACCCCCGCCCACAACCACGACCCGCGCCATGGGTCGCCGGGATGGGCTTCGATGGTAAAGGGTTTGCCGCGGGATTGCTTTTTACCTAGACCTGGAGACGCCGGATGACCTTCGTGTCAGAGCGCGGAGCCTCCACTTGATCGTCGGGATACTCGGCAAGCCCAACGTCGGTAAGTCGACGTTCTTCGTCGCAGCGACGCTCAAGAGCGTCCCGATCGCCGACTTTCCTTTCACGACGATCAAGCCCAACGTCGGGATGGCGTACCTCAGGACCCGGTGCGTCCACGAGGAGATGGGCGTTGTCGACAAGCCGAAGAACTCCGTCTGCACCAACGGAGTGAGGCTGATCCCGGTCAAGCTGATAGACGTGGCGGGGCTCGTCTCTGGAGCGGCGGCAGGCCGCGGCCTGGGTAACCAGTTCTTGGAGGACATCATGCAGGCCGACGCGATAGTCCACGTGGTCGACGCGTCGGGCTCGACTGACCCGGAGGGACAGAAGACAGCCCCGGGGAGCCAGGACCCGATCAAGGACGTCGAGATGGTCGAGAGCGAGGTCGACCTGTGGCTCCTGGGCATAATCAAGCGCGACTGGGACAGGCAGTCCAACCTCGCAGAGCAGGTCAGGAAGAGCGTCATCCCAGTGCTCGCGCAGAGGCTGACCGGGATAGGGATAACGGAAGTGATGGTCGAGGAGGCGCTGCTGAAGCTCCACCTAAAGTCGGACAAGCCATCCGGGTGGCCGCCCGGGTCGCTGGAGGCTTTCGTCCGGGCGCTGAGGGAGCGGAACAAGCCCAGTCTTATCGCGGCCAACAAGGCCGACCTCCCGACGGCCGCGGACAAGATCGCCGCGCTCAAGGCCACAGGGAGGACCGTGATTGCGTGCGCGGCCGAGGCGGAGCTCCTGCTGAGAAAGGCGGCGGAGGCAGGCGTCATCGCCTACACCCCCGGGGACCCCAAGTTCGAGGCGAAGCAGGGGCTCACACCGGCCCAGCAGCGGGCGCTCGAGCTGGTCAGGGAGAGGGTCCTCGACGTCTACGGGACGACCGGAGTCCAGCAGGCCATCGACCAGGCCTACTTCGGGCTGCTGAAGGCGGTTGTCGTATACCCCGTAGAGGACGAGACCAAGCTTTCGAACAAGGACGGGGACGTCCTGCCCGACGCTTACGTCATGAACGGCGGGTCGACCGTGATCGACCTTGCCAGGAAGATCCACAGCGACCTAGCGGAGACTTTCCTCTACGCAGTCGACGCGAGGACGGGGATGCGGCTGGGGGCGGAGCATCCCCTGAAGGACAGGGACATTATCAAGATAGTCTCAAGCGGCCGCCGGGGCTAGCTCTTCCATCTGTGTCGGGGCGGCCTGTGGCCTCCCGATCAGCTTGGTCTTCCTCACGCCCACGTGCCTGAGCCTGGTGACCTTCTTGGCCTCGTTGTAGACGTCCGATGCTAGCTTCTGGAGGACCGTCTCCTGGACGAACTGGTCGTAGGAGAGGGAGGCTGCCCGCTCCTCCATTATCTTGTCGACTATCATGCGTATCTCGTGCTTCTTCGAGGAGTTCATCCTCCCCTGCGACAGGGCGATCGTGTAGACCCTGACTGTGTATCCGTCCTTGGTCTTGTAGTCCTTGATGAAGTCGGACATCGACGACCCCCTCCTGATCAGGCTGCGGAGGTACTCCCTTGAGAACTCGTGGCCTTTCAGAGTGGTGTAGGCGGTGTCTCCGTCGACCCTGTCGATCTGGAAGTAGAGCTTGAAGCTATAGTGCTGGGGGTCTTGCTTGAGTATGTCGTACAGGGTGGTCTCGACCACGCGCCCGGCCGGCTTCTCGATGTCAGTTATCGGGACCCTCCCGATGGGGGCGTTGCCGAACGAGGGGGAAGCGAGGACAGTGACCCACTGCTTCAGCTTCCACTTGTCGCGTACCTTCCCTGTTACCTTCTTTGGCAACTGGTTTGCCGGCCTAATTTCTCTGGCTTAAAAACGCACCCTAGGTTATCTTCTCGAGCCCGCCCATGTAGGGGACGAGGGGCTCGGGGATGGCTATCGAGCCATCCTTCTGCTGGAAGTTCTCGACTATGGCCACCAGCGCCCTGGTGGTCACCGCCGTCGAGTTGAGGGTGTGGACGAGGGTCGGCTCGGCGCTCTGCTTCTCCTTGTACCGGATCATCAGGCGCCTGGCCTGGTAGTCCGTGACGTTGCTGCAGGAGACCATCTCCCTGAACTTCTCCTGGACGGGCATCCAGGCCTCGAGGTCGTACTTCTTGGCCGCGACGGTCCCGATGTCACCGGTGCAGATGTTGACCACCCGGTAGTGGAGGCCGAGGCTCTGGAATATCGCCTCTGAGTTGCCGATCAGCTCCTCGTGGATCGTCCAGCTCGCCTCCGGCTTTGCGAAGACCACCTGCTCGACCTTGTAGAACTGGTGCGTGCGGAAGATGCCCTTGGTGTCCTTGCCGTGGGCGCCCGCCTCGACTCGGAAGTTGGGTGAGAACCCGCAGTACCTGATGGGGAGCGAGTCCCCCGCGAGTATCTCGTCCATGTGCATCGCCACCATCGGGTGCTCGGAGGTGGCGATGAGATAGAGGTCGTCTCCCTCGACCTTGTAGATGACGGGCCCAAAGTCGGCGAGGTCGACGACCCCCGCGTAGGCGTCCCTGCGCATCATGAGCGGGGGACCCACCGCCGTGAACCCGCGGTCGGAGAGGAAGTCCACGGCGTACCGCATGATCGACTGCTCTAGCCTGAGGGCGTCGCCCATCAGGAAGAAGAAGCGCGCCCCGGATATCTTGGCAGCCCTCTCCATGTCGATGAGGCCGAGGGCGCCCAGGACGTCCTGGTGGTCCTTGGGCGCGAAGTCGAACTTCCTCGGCTTGCCCCAGGTCCTGGCCGTCACGTTCCCGGAGTCGTCGGGCCCGACCGGGACGGACTCGTGGAGGATGTTGGGGAGGGACATAAGGATCTCCCTGACCCTCGCCTGGAGCTCGGCAGCCCTCTTCTCGATGCCGGCTATCTCTGCGGGGATACCCTTGGCCTCGGCCAGCTTGTCCTTCGGGTCCTTGCCGGCCCTCTTGAGGGACGCTATCTCGGCCGTGATCTTGTTCTGGGCGTGGCGGAGGTCGTCGACCCTCTTCTTGGAGTGGCGCCACTCGAGGTCGGCCGCGACCGCCTCGTCGACCAGGGGGAGCTTCTCTGTCCAGCCCCGCTTCCGGAGGTCGTTCCTGATGACGTCTGGGCTGTCGCGAAGGAGTCTGACGTCGAGCATGGTTCGCCTCTCCCCAGCCGGGGCCCCGCATTAACCTTGGCGCCTTCCTGTACCGCTAGGGCGGCGCCTTGCCCAGCCCCTTGGTCCTTGCCTCGACCCATATCTCGCCGAAGAGTTTGGCGTCTGCGACCACGCTGGCGACTGTGGAAAGGGCGGGCCTCGCTCGCGGGCACTCGACGTCCACCCGGATAAGCGGGCCGTCCCTGGAGGAGCGGAAGCGCTCGTCCTTGGGGAAGTACCTGTTGTCAGGGGCGAGGGCCTGGTTGAGCGCGGAGGCTACCTCCTCGTCGGAGCACTCGATGAGGAGCTCGACCGCGACAGAGCCGGTCACGGCGCCGCCACCTTCTCGAGGACAAGCCTCGTGAAGTCGTCGCGTTTCGAGAAGGGTATCTTGGCGCCCGCGGCCATACTGTGCCCTCCGCCGACGCCGCCCACGCTCTGGGCGGCCTCCCTCATCACCTCGCCCAGGTTGACCTTGCCCGGGTAGGAGTCTCCTGTCCTGGAGGAGTACTTCAGCTCAGAGTCGCCCGACCTCGCGCGTACTAGGACGAGCTTGTCGCGGAACTTGTCGGAGGAGGCGAGGAGTGAGGATACGGAGCCGGTCATCCTCTCCTCGATGAACTCCTCCCCGATGACCATCATGACGTCCCCGCTGGTCGAGACCTTGTCGGGCTCGGTCTGGACCCTCTGGATAGCCTTGTTGAGCTTCGTCCTGTACTCAGACATCAAGGAGAGCGCCTGCCTGAGGGCGTCTTCCCTGTCGCCGAGGCAGATCGACAGGCCTAGGTCTGTCCTATCCATCCTTCCGCAGCCGTTGAGGACGCTCCCGAACTCCCTTGCATCCCTGAGGGGGGTGAGCGGGTCCTCGAACCTGAACGTGTAGACGGTGCCCAGGAGGTCCTTGAGCAGGTCGGAGCCCTTGCCCGAGCTGGCGATGAAGCTCGAGACGACCTCGATCACCCTCTGCTTCTCCTCGGAGGTAAGCTCTCCGAGAGTCCGCCACCTCCCTCCCTCCTTGAGCTTGAGCCCCGCGTTGGACAGTGCGCCCAGCGCCGCGTCCTTCGCCCCCGAGAGTCCGGCGATGAAGGGGGTCGTGCTGGCCGCTATCGCCTCGTGGACGGGGCGCGTCTCCCTGCCGAAGAACAGAAGGTCCTTGGAGACGTTGACGAGCCCCTTCGAGAGGGCGTCGTCGACCGCGACCTTGTTGAGCCCGCCCAGGGAGCGGTCGGGCCCCTTGTCCTGCCTGTCGCCGAGCGCCCCCACGATGGCGACGGCCGAGAGGTCGTCGTTGGCGGGGTCGAAGGCCTTCGCCAGCGAGTAGGCCATGGTCGAGGAGCACGCCTCGACGCCGCCGTCGTATCCGTAGTTCCAAGCGTTGAACAGGCGGGGGTTGGATAGGTCCTCCTCGGGGACCTGGTGGTGGTCGACGACGAGGAACCTCTCGCCGAGGGCCTCCGAGAGGCTTGGGAGGAGGCCAGAGCCGAGGTCGGTGAAGAGGTAGAAGTCGAACTTGTCGGCCTTGAGCCTCTCGATGGCGCGGTGGTCGAGGTCGGGGACGGCCCGGACGGAGACGGCGGAGTCCCTCCTCGCGAGCGCGGAGAAGGCGATGGAGCCGCTGCTGAGGCCGTCGGCGTCGATGTGGGTTACGACCAGTATCCTGGCGCCTCCCGCGGAAAGCGAGACGAGGCTCTCCGACTCTGACCTCGCCCGCGACATGAGCGCGGGGTAGTCCGGGCGGCTGTCGGCAGTCGCAGCGCTCTTTGCGACCACTTTGGTCTCCCTCTTGTCAGGTCAGTTGGGCGACTACGGCGCTGTACTTGAAGTCCTGAGGGAGGAGGCCTATCTCCTTGTAGTACTTTGACAGCCTGTAGATCTTGGCCTCTATCAGCTCGAGCGACCTGACGTTCTTCCTGTCGGCCTTGAAGGCGTTGAGGTGGGCCTGGACCCGGCGGGCGGAGTCGAGCAGGTTCTGCAGGTCCTCCGGGACGGCCGGGGCAAGCTTGTTCTCCCTGAGGAGGTCCATCACGGACTTGCCGATGATGGGTTTTACGAGCGGGATCCCATAATCGTCCCGCAGCCTCACGCCGATCGCGCTGGGGGTCACGCCCTCCTTCGCGAGCTTGATCACCATGGCACTGACCTCTTCAGGGCTGTAGGTGAGCCAAGCCGGGGCCCTCTTGCTGGTGGGCCTAGTCTGGTGGCTCTTCCCGTGCCTGTGAGAGTGGATCCTTGCCAATCGAAACCTTGCGCGCCTCGATTTTCCCGGCTTTAAAACCATTCCCGGGAGAGCGAGGACTATCTGTCCGCCGTCCGCCTGACGAACTTCAGACCCGACCACGTCTCGTCGACGGAGCACACCTTGACGTCGACCAGCCCGGCTTCGAGCCCGGCCTCTCTGACCGTCCGGTCGGTGAGGTCGGTGGGGAGCTTGGACGACCTCTTCGGCCAGGACACCCAGACTGCGCCGTCGGTCTTGACGCTCGACGTTGCTTCCGGGAACCGGCGCTCGAGTTCGGACTTTGAAGTGCAGAAGACTTGGACGATGTCGAGGCCCCTCCTCATCCTTCGGGTGACCCTGACGCCCGGGGGTAGCGGTTCGAGGGCCTGGACGTAGCCCGCCGGCTGACCGACGACCGCGACCTCCTGCCCCGGGCCGATGCCGAGCTTCCGCGCCAGGGAGGTCACAGACGGCCCTCTGCCAGATACCACTCGGCGAACTTCCTGAGCGCCCTCCCCCTGTGAGAGACCATGCACTTCTCGTCCAGCGTGATCTCCCCGAAGGTCGAGCGGGAGCCGTCTGGGACGAATATAGGGTCGAACCCGAAGCCTCCGGAGCCCCGGGGCTTGGCCGCCACCCTCCCCCTGACGGAGCCCTCGAAGACCACAGGCTCGCGGCCGGGCTCGCAGTATGCGACCGAGCTGACGAACCTCGCGGCTCGGGAGCCGGACCCCTTTGTGAGCGCGACGACACCCCTAAGACCTATGGTCTTCAGGGCGTAGGCCGAGTAGACTCCCGGGAACCCTCCGAGGGCGTCGACGAACAGCCCGGCGTCCTCGACCAGGACAGGCTCGCCGAGCTTGCTCGCGGCGGCGGCGGCGGAGTTGGCGGCAACCTCCGCGGTGGTGTCCGCCTGGATCTCGACCCCCTTGGCGTCGCACCCCTCGACCGAGAACCCAAGAGGCCCGAGGACACTCCTCGCCTCCTCCAGCTTGCCCCGGTTCGAGGTGGCGAAGAGCAGACGGGTGCGGCGCCTTTCACTCGACCCGGGCATACCTCCCCCTCCTCTCTATCTCCGCGAGCTGCCTCCTCGCGGCCTCCGCCTTCTCCTCGCCCACGACCGAGGAGTACCCCTCGAGGAACGCAGCCATGAAGCCCTTCGAGACCGGGTGGTGCGCTCCCGTGACAGTCTCCTTGATCAGCCTGAGGTCGACGGCGTGGTCCTCGAGCCTGTGGGACCGTACCGAGAGCCCAAAGTCTATCAGGCTGATCTCGCCGTCGCGGACTATGACGTTCGAGGTGGTCAGGTCGCCGTGCATTATCCCGGCGGCATGGAGCTTGGCGACGCTCCTCCCGAACTCCTGCCCGAGGGCCTCGACCTTTGCCTTGGGCGGGCCGGCCTCCAGGAGGACCTTTAGGCGATTTCCCTGGAGGAACTCCATCACGAGCAGCGCCTCCGCCGGGGAGACGTAGAGGACGTGGGGGGCGGAGACGCCCGCCTCCTTCGAGAGGTGAAGCATCTGCGCCTCGCGGGAGGTCCTCTGGCTCCGGATGAGGGTGTCCAGCTCGGGGAGGCGGTAGGGAAGCGGCTTGCGGACTTTGTAGACGGCGGGCGTGCCGCACCACTCGCCCGCGAAGACGTCGGCCTCCGCGCCCCGGTAGAGCAGCTTCAACTGGCCCATCCTGCCGGCTCAGGGCCTCCAGGGGGTCGGGACGGTGTCGAGCCGCCAGGACTGCCTCACCACGCTGTCGGCGATCCTTGGGACGGACTCCCCGGCCCGGAACGCCAGGAGCCCGGTCCACGCGATCTGGGCGCCGCAGTCGCCGCTGAAGGCCAGGGGGACGACCTTGACCGAGGCGCCGTGCCTCAGCGCCATGACCTCCAACATCCCGGCGAGCCTCTTGTTCGCGGCGACCCCTCCGACAACCATCAGCTCGTTGGCGCCAGTGAAGGCGAGCGCCCGCTCTGTCACCTCTGTGGTTATCGCGAAGGCGGTCTCCTGGACGGAGTAGCAGACGTCTTCGAAGGAAGCCCCGCCCTCGATAAGCTTCTTCGCGGCTGTGAGGACGCCGGAGAAGGAGACGTCGTTCCCCTTGACGGTATAGGGGAGCTTCAGGTAGCGCTTGGAATTGGCGGCGGCCTCCTCGATCTTCCGCCCGCACGGTGAGGCGAACCCCACGTGCCTCCCCAGCTGGTCGAGGAGCTGCCCGAGCGTGAGGTCGAGCGTCTCCCCGAGCACCCGCCAGACGCCGTCGGAGTGGGCGACCACCATGGTGTGCCCCCCCGAGATGAGCAGGACGAGCGGGGTCTTCGCCCCGGTCAGGAGGCACCCGAGCTCGATGTGGCCAACTGCGTGGTTGACCGCGACGAGGGGCTTCCCCGTCGAGAGCGAGAGGGTCCTCGCCGTGACCGCGCCCACCCTGAGGCATGGCCCAAGTCCGGGGCCCATGGAGTACGCTATCGCGTCGACCTCGTCGATGGCGCTCCCGCGGGCGTCCCGCTGGAGGGCCTCCCTCACGACTCGGACGGCCACCTCGAGATGGTGGTCCGCGGCCTCTGCCGGGTGGATCCCGCTCCCTTCGGGCGGGACGTAGACGTCCTTCGCGTTGGTCACCACCCCCGACCTCTCGGTCACGAGGGAGGCGGAGAACGTGTGTGCGGTGCTCTCTATCCCCAGTACTTTCAGGTCGCCGCGCATCTCAGGTCGTGTCCGGAACTTTCGGACCCGAGAGACTTTAAAGTTGTTTCGTCGGGATGGCCCTGCCTTGCCCTCCAAGGTGCAGTCCGTCGAGGTCTCGTACTTCGTCCAGATGACGGAGGACGAAGAGAAGTTGAGGAGGGCCGTGGCGGGGATGCTGGGAGGGGAGGTCCCGGAGGAGAGAGAGGCGGCGCAGGGGCACTTTGGGAACTCCATCGTCATGGTCCGCCACCACCTCACCGGGGACCAGGCGGAGGCGGCCCTGGGGAGGCTCGTGGCGAGGATGGCCGAGGACGAGAGGAGGGCGGTCAGGAGTGACCTCGGGTCGATCGTCGACGAGCACGGGGCGCTTTACCTCCGGTTGAGCAAGCAGGTCCTGGTGATGAGCGGCGACCTTGTCCTCGCATCCTCTGACCCGGTTAGGGTCAAGGTCAAGCTGCGGGGGCACGCGGTGCGGGGCGACCCGGCGGCCTTCTACGACACGCTCCTCGGAGGGGGGAGGATTTGAGGGGCCCCAGGCACAAGAGGTACCTGATGTTGACCAGCGACGTCGCCATAGACGAGGAGGCGAGGAGGGAGCTCACGTACAGGATGGCTAAGATCTCCCCGGCCATCGCCAAGAAGGCGGTCTGGTTCGAGCGGGCTGTGATCGTCAGGACGGACAACGTCGACCTGCCCATGGTCAGGGAGGCGCTCGAGGCGGGCGGCGGGCCCGTGATGCTGCGCTCCAAGCTGACCTCCGGGGCGATAGGTAAGCTCAAAAAAGCGGTCACGGGCTAGCGACGCGCGGATGGTCAAGTACTTCTCCCCGGAATTCTTCGTCCAGCTCCAGGACTCGCTGGCCGCGGACGCAAAGTGGCAGGAGGGGACGAAGGGGCTCAAGACGAGCATCAAGCTCGGCTCGACGGGGGAGGGCTCGGCCTCGACCTACGTGCTGAAGGTGGAGGACGGGAAGACGACGATATCGTCCTCGGACCCCGCCGCCCAGGCCGAGTTCTCGTTCGAGGGCGCGTACGACACTTGGACGAAGGTGGCGAAGGGGGAGCTCGACTTCCAATCGGCGGTCCTCAAGGGCCTCCTCAAGTTCAAGGGCTCGATCACGAAGATACTCTACTATAGAGACAGGTTCATGAGGATAGCTGAGGTCATGCGCGGGATCCCGGTCGAGTTCTAGGCCGGGACGAAGACATAGTACGGGCCCCCGTCCTTCTCCTTCCTGATCTCTATCCTCAGCTTGGCGCCCGGCTTGAGCTCGGCCGGGTCGGCCCCCTCCGCCCAGGCGAGGACGTTCACCCCCTCGGGGAGCCTGCCTATCGCGACGACGTAGGGGTCGTGGTCGACGAAGCTGGTCGGGGTGACCTGGACGCAGGTGAACGTGAGGAGCTCGGCCTCCGTGCCGAGTTCGACCCATGTGGAGTTCGGGCTCATGCAGCCAGGGCAGTCGGCCTGTGGAGGGAAGGTAAGGTTGCCGCAGTCGGCGCACTTTGTCGTGACGAACTTGCCCTCCGCGAGGGCGTCCCAGAACCTGCTCGTCTTGGAGATCGGGACGTTGAACCTGAGGGTGAGGCTTCGGCGGGAGTGGAGGGTGGGGGGCTCGCCGGACAACTCACTTGGACCTCGAAAGGACGGTGACATAGCAGTAGTGGCCGGTCCCCCCGACGTTGTGGACGAGACCGATTCCCTTGTTTATCGAGGCCTGGCGACTGCCTGCCTCCCCCCTGAGCTGCTTCGAGACCTCGACCATCATCGAGACCCCGGTCGCCCCGACGGGGTGGCCCTTGGCCTTGAGCCCGCCGTCGACGTTGACGGGTATCCTCCCGCCGAGCATCGTCTGGCCGTCGCGGACCAGCGAGGGGCCCTCTCCCTTGGCGCAGAAGCCGAGGTCCTCGTAGGCCATCAGCTCGGCGATGGTGAAGCAGTCGTGGCAGGTGGCGACGTCGATGTCCTTGGGGCCCACCTTGGCCGCGGCGTAGGCCTTGCGGGAGGCGTCGACGGTCGCCCGGAGTCCCACGAAGTCCGACCTCTTGCTGAGGTTGGCCGAATCGGAGGAGATGCCCATCCCCTTGATCCAGACGGGCGTGTCGGTGAGCCCCCTCGCCGCCTCCTCGCTCGCGAGGACGACGGTGGCAGACCCGTCTGTGATCGGGCAGGCGTCGTAGAGCTTGAGAGGCCATGCGACTACCTGGGACGAGAGGGCCTTGTCGAGGGTGATCTCCTTCTGGAACTGGGCGAGGGGGTTCATCGAGGCGTAGTGGTGCGCCTTGACGGCTACCCGGGCCATGTCCTCCTCGGTCGTCCCGTACCTGTTCATATGGGAGACCGCGTAGAGGGCGTAGTAGGCCGGGAAGGTCATCCCGTAGTTCTCGAACTCCCAGAGGTAGGAGCCCGCCCTCCCCATGAGCTCGACCGAGGTCAGGGTGTCGACCTCCGTCATCTTCTCGACCCCGACCGCCATCGCCACCTCGGCCTCGCCGCTGGCGACGCTCAGGTATGCGCTCCTCACGGCGGCGCTCCCGCTGGCGCAGGCGGCCTCCACCCTCATCGTCCCCACGTCGTGGAACCCAGCGTACTCGTTGACCACCACCGCGGGGAGCGACTCCTCGTACCAGCCCCCCGCGCTGCCGAGGGTGACGTTCTGGATGTCCTTCCTGTCGACGCCCGCGTCCTCGGTCGCCTCCTTGATCGACTCGAAGGCGAGCTCTGCCACGTCGACGTCGGTCCGCCTGCCGAACTTGGAGTGGCCGATGCCAACTATCGCGACGCTCCTCATCGAACGGTCAGTCCTGGACTACCTCCCTGGAGACTATCCAGCGCTGCACCTCGGAGGTGCCCTCGATGATGTCTAGTATCTTCGCGTCGCGGAGGTACCTCTCGAGGGGGAGGAGCTTGCTCAGGCCTATCCCCCCGTGGATCTGGATCGCCCTCTCGCAGACCCAGACGGCCGTCTCTGTGGCGAAGACCTTGGCCATCGAGGCCTCCTTGACGTAATCAGCCCCCGTGTCCCGGAGGTATGCAGCCCGGTAGGTCAGGAGGCGCGCCGCCTCGAGCCTTGTGGCCATGTCGGCGATCATGAACCTGATGGCCTCCATCCTCGCGAGGGGGCGGTTGAAGAGGATGCGCTTCTTCGAGTACTCGACGGAGGCCTCGAGCGCGGCGCCCGCGATGCCCAGGGCGGCCGCCGCAGCGCCGACGCGCCCCTGGTTGAGGACCGTCATCGCAATGAGGAAGCCGTCGCCCGGCGACCCGAGCATGTTGGCGGCGGGGACGGCGCAGTCCTTGAAGACCAGCTCTGCCGTGCCCGTCCCCCTCATCCCAATCACCTCGAGCTTGCTCCCAACGGAGAACCCCGGCGTCCCCTTGTCTACTATGAAGGCGGTCATCCCTGCCGCCCCGTCGGCGGGCGCGCCCGTCCTCGTGAAGAGGACGGCCACGTCGGCGTGGTAGGCCTGGGATATCCAGATCTTCGAGCCGTTGAGCGTGTAGGAGCCGTCGGGACCCTTCACCGCCTTGGTCTGGATGTTGGCGGCGTCGGAGCCCGCGCCGGGCTCGGTCAGGCCGTAGCACCCGAGGATCTCCCCGGAGACTAGCTTCGGGAGGTACTTCTCCTTCTGCTCCTTCGTCCCGAACTCGGAGATGGGAAAGGCGACGAGGCCGTTCTGGACGCCGATGATCAAGCCGGCGGAGAGGCTGACCTTGGCTATCTCCTCGGCGACCACCACCGCGGAGACCAGGTCGAGGCCGAGCCCGCCGTACTCCTTGGGCGTCCCGATTCCCAGGAGGCCGTAGTTGGCCATCTTCTTCATCAGGTCGCGCGGGTACTCGTCCGTCCTGTCGATCTTCTCGGCGACAGGGGCGACCTCACGGGTGGCGAAGTCCCTTGCCCAGGTCCTGAGGTCCTCGTGCTCGGGTGAGAAGGCGATCGCTGGGAGGCCTGTCAACGCTTCTGGAAAAACCGGCTCGCGACCCTATTTATCGGTTCATTCGCCCTTGAACTCTGGCTCCTTCTTGGACAGGAAGGAGGTTATCCCCTCGGTGGCGTCCTGGGTCGAGATGGCGAGCCCGAACCCCCCCGCCTCGAACAGCTGCGCGAGGTCGGAGGCGGGGACGTTCTCGGCGAGGGTTATCGCCTGCTTGGCCAGCTTGAGCGAGATGGGGGCGCGCTTGGCGAGCCTCCTCGCGAAACCTTCGACCTCGGACTGGAAACTGTCGTTTGCGAAGACCTTGTCGAGCAGGCCCGCCTTCAGCGCGTCCTGGGCGCTCAGGCGCTCGCCGAAGTAGATCATCTCCCTGGCCTTGCTGGGTCCGACCAGTCGGAGGAGGCGCTGGGTCCCTCCCGCACCAGGGATTATGCCGAGGCTCGTCTCGGTCAGCCCGATCTGGCTCGACTCCGAGGCCAGCCTGAAGTCGCAGGCGAGCGCGAGCTCGCAGCCGCCGCCGAAGGCGTAGCCGTCAATCGCCGCGATGACGGGCTTGGAGAGCCTCTCGAACATGGCGAAGACCTCGAACATCCTCCTCGAGGCCTCGTACGCCTTGACTGGGGAGGTGAGCTCGAAGGCGGTCAGGTCTGCCCCGGCGCTGAAGGCCTTGCCTCCCTCTCCAGAGATGACCACCACTCGTATCGTGCTGTCCTTGGCGAGGTCCTTTGAGATGGACTCGAGCTCGTCCATCATCTTGGGGGTGATGGTGTTGTGCCTGTGCGGGCGGTTGAGGGCGACCCAGGCGACGGGCGGCGTCTTCCTGACCGCGGTCTCTTCCAACCTTGTCTCGTTGGCGCCGTAGTCATAAAAACCTCGGCCCGACGAGACGCCATCCTCTCCCCTCGCGGTCATCTCTACGAGCAGCGGGTCGGGGGCGTAGGACGCCCCGTGGGAGGCCTGCTTGGACCTGAGCGACTCGACGGCCCTGTCCAACCCCCAGGTGTCTGCCAGGCGGAGGATGCCCTCGGGGAAGCCTAGGCCGAGCTTCACGGCAGAGTCGAGGTCATCCTTGGTGCAGACCTGGTTCCTCAGGAGCCAGGCGGCGGAGTTTATCCCCACAGAGAAGACGGTGAGGGGGTCGAGCTTCTCGCCGTCCGTCTTGGAGTAGGTCGCTCCAGCGCTCGAGTAGTCGTAGAACCCCGAACCCGTCTTCCTGCCGAGCTTGTTCGTCTTCGCCAGCTCGCCAAGCTGGGGGGCGACCTCGACGGCGGCGGGGTCCCTGGCTCGCATCGTCTGGGACGCGGCGTAGATCACGTCTATCCCGGTGTAGTCGGCGAGCTCGAACAGTCCCATGGGGAGCCCGACCCTGTAGACGCAGCAGGAGTCGACCTCCCGGACCGTGGCCTCTCCCCTCGCGACCGTCCAAGCGGCCTCGTTGATCATCGGGCCGATGACCCTGTTGACTATGAACCCGGGCACGTCCTTGTTGCAGACAACGACATTCTTGCCGAGCCCCTCGCAGAACTCGACCGCCCTCCTGGTCGAGGCGTCGCTGGTCTTCGCCCCCCTGATGACCTCGACCAGGGGCATCATCACTGGCGGGTTGAAGAAGTGGATCCCCACGACGTCCTGGGGCCTGGAGGTCGCCGAGGCTATCTCGGAGATCGGGATGCTGCTCGTGTTCGTGGCGAGGAGGGACGTCTTGGAGAGGGAGTCGAGGCGCGCGAAGAGGCGCTTCTTGAGGTCGAGGCTCTCCGGGGCCGCCTCGATCACCAGGGAGCAGGGGGCGGCGTCTCTGAGCTCCAGCGTTGGGCGGACCCTCGCGGCTGCCTCTTCGGCCTTCTGCTTGGTGATCGTCCCCTTCGCCGCGAGCTTGGACAGGCTCCACCTGATCCTCTCGACCCCCGAGTCGAGGAACCTGGCCTCCACGTCATAGAGGACGACCTGGTAGCCGGCGAGCGAAGCGACCTCGGCTATCCCGTGGCCCATCGTGCCCGCCCCGAGGACAGCGACCGAGGGGGCGGGGTCTCCGGAGGTCAACTTTGCTTCATCCCGTCGGGACGCTCCACGGAGGGGCTTTCCAGGGTCGGTGTGTGCTCAGCCGGGCGGCGGGGAGATCATGATGATGTTGTCTCCCCTGACTATCAGCGTCCCAAGGCTGGTGGACTTGCCGTCGGACGTGATCTCTTCGGCGCCCTCGAGGGAGAGGTTCATGTGCTGGTCGAAGCCCTGGAGGGACCCGCGGATCACCTTCCCGCCCTTTAGCTTGATGAGGACGGTCTTCCCAACGCTGGTCTCAAGGACCTTTATCGCCATCTCTGAGCTTGACATCGTAAATCTGTGCCGGTCGAGAAATGGCGTCTCAGACTGGCTTTATTAAATTGATGGATTCACGCTTGCAGGCGTTTGAAGAGGCAGGTCGTCTCCAAGAGAGACTCGAAAGACCTCATAGCGGAGGTGGAGGCATCCACGGGGGTGCACCTGGAGCTCCCAAGGTCGGCGCAGGTCGAGATCCTCGAGCCCGACGACGAGACGAGGTTCGTCATAATCGACGGGAGGTTCGCCTTCGTCGCCCTCCAGGGGGACAAGTCGTACGTTCCCTACGTGGGCTCGCCGGACGCCGTGGCGCTCTTCCCCTCGGTCTCGATCGACGAGGGAGCCCTCAAGTACATCATCAAGGGGGCCGACGTGATGAGGCCCGGGATAAGCAAGTACGACGAGTGGGGAGAGGCCGGCAAGCTCGTCGTCGTGAGGGAGGACAAGAAGGGGAGGGCAGCGGCGGTGGGGAGGGCCGCGGTCGCGAGCTCTGAGATGGCCGAGCTCAAGAAGGGGAACTGCGTCAAGAACTTGCACCACGCGGGCGACAAATTCTGGAACGCGTATAGAACAATTTGACCTCGCAGTCTTTATACTCCATTTAGGTTTAATACCCGGAGTATTCTCTTACGGAGCGAAAAGATAGGAATTGGAATCGACGTTGACGGCCGAGGAGTCCGGGGAAGGCTCCGCACAAGAAGGGGGAGGGATGCTGCTAAAGGCCCTCCAGCTGAGGAGCGCTGAGGACCTCCAGGCCATACAGGACGACGTCGCGAAGAGGACCATAGTGATTCTCAGGGTGACTCCGCTCGCCCAGAAGAGCGTCGAGGACCTGAAGACGGTGGTGGAGCAGCTCTACGAGTTCGCCACTTCGATTGGCGGAGACATCGCGAGGCTGGGCGAGGAGAGGATAGTCATTACGCCCCCGGGCGTCAGGATCTGGAGAGGCTCGCTCTCCGGCTAGAATACGCGGATAGCTTCCTGTACAGCAGGCCTCAGAGCGGGTATCCTGTAGATGCGCTGGATGACGTAGGCGAGGTTCTCTATCTTCCTCTTGTCCCCGTGCTGGACGATGACCTGCTGGAGCTTGGGGCGCATCTTCCCGATGAACCGGATGATCTGGTTGTAGTCGCTGTGGCCGCTGAACCCGTCGACCTTCTGGGTCGACGCGTTGACGTCGACTATCTTGATCTTCCCGTTGTCCCCGAGGAGGCTGGCCTGCTTCGAGCCGTCGAGGACGCGCCGCCCCAGGGTGCCCTGGACCTGGTACGAGACGAAGAGTATCTTGTTCCTGTCGGACGGGGCGATCTTCTCGAAGTACTGGAGGACGGGCCCGCCCTCTAGCATCCCCGAGGTGGCCATGATGACGCCGGGGCCCTCCCTCAGCGCCTCGTCCCTCTTCGAGGGGTGCTCTATCGAGGTGAAGTACTCGCTGACGAACGGGTTGACCCCCTGCTCGAGTATCTTCGCCCTCAGGTCCCTGGAGAGGTAGTCGGCATAGGAGACGTGGATGGCCGTGGCCTCCGAGATCATCCCCTCGAGGAAGACAGGCGCCTCTGTGAGTATCTTGTTCCTCATGTAGTGGTCGAGGACCAGGATTATCTCCTGGGCCCTGCCCACGGCGGGTATCGGGATCAGCACCTTGCCGCCGTTGGCGAGCGTGTTGTTGATCGCGTTGACGAAGTTCATCTCCACCTCCTCCCTGGGAGGCATGATGTCCTCTTTGTTGCCGTAGGTGGCCTCTGTGATCAGGGTCTCGACCCTGGGGTAGTTCCAGCTCGCCGAGTCGAAGAGCTGTGTTCTTCCGTACTTGTAGTCGCCCGTGTAGACGATGTTGTGTATCCCCTCGCCGATGTGGAGGTGGACCGTCGCCGAGCCGAGGATGTGCCCCGCGTTGTTGAGGACGAGCTTGATGTCGGGCGAGATGTCGGTCACGGTCCCGTACTGCAGGGTGATGGTGTGCTGTATCAGGTCGCGGATGTCCTTCTGGTCGTAGAGGACCCTCCCGCCCTCCATCTGTGCGATCTTGATGAAGTCATTCTGGAGGAGGGTCATCAGCGGGAGGGTCGGCTCGGTGCAGTAGACCGGGCCGTCGTAGCCGAACTTGTAGAGGGCTGGGAGGAAGCCCATGTGGTCGAGGTGGGCGTGGCTGAGGACGACGGCGTCGATCTCGCTGAGGTTGACGTCGGCCCAGTCGAGGCGGGGGTAGGCGTCCCAGCTGTTCTTGGCGCCGGGCGAGATCCCCGCGTCCATCAGGACCTTGCTCTCGGACGTCTCGACCAGCCAAGAGGAACGGCCGACCTCCTGGCCGGCGCCTAGGCACTTTATGGTGACTTGCTCCGCGGTGGAGTACCGCGGCCTGAAGATTGCTTCGCCCAGCTCGCGGTAGAACTTCTCCCGCAGGTCGCTCCCCGTCCTGAGGGCGTAGTACATGCTCTGGATCGCTGAGGAGGCGATGTGGGGCGACTTCCTCACCCTGATCTTCCAGCCGGTCTGGCCCATCAGCTCCCCGAGGTCGTAGCCCACCTCCGTAGAGAGGACGCGAGGGTTGTTGGCCTCGATCAGGACCTCGCCCGTGGCGTCGTCGAAGAAGTAGTTGGTCGCCCCGGCCTCGGGCGGGAGGGCCTTCTCAAGGAGCGTCTTCGCGTCCTGCTCGGGCTTGCGTATCGACTTCTCCGTCCTGGTGACGACGCGCTTCTTGACCGTGTTGACTATCTCGGAGATGATGTAGTTGTTCTGGTGGAGGTACTTCGGGTTCTTGGTATAGAGTGCGATCCTCGGCCCCTCGTACTCTATCCTCGTGATCTGAGCCTCCGCTGGGATGGAGTTGAGAATCGTCCCCATGAGGCTTACGTGGTTTGCCTTTTGCGCCAAGCGTTAACTGCGACCCGCGAACTGGGCGAGGAGCTTCGCCTTGTCCTGCTCAGAGACCTCCCGAAATCCGGACTTGTCGATGATGGCGATATCGAAGCTGTCCCCCGTGAAGACGTTCCGCCGCATGGCTGCGATTATCGCGTCCGCGGCGAGCGGGACCGCCTTCGCCACGCTCATCCCTTCGCGGTAGCCCTCCTCGAGCACCCCGAATGCGACAGGCGAGCCGCTCCCCGTCGCGGTGACCTTCTCGGGAATGGCCGAGCCGAAGAGGTCGATGTTGTAGATCGAACCCCCGCTGTTGTCGTATCCCCCGAGGATCACTATGGCGATGTAGGGGTAGAAGCGCGACGAGAACAGTATATTGGACATTATCCTGGCGGCCGACTTGACCGGGATGGGCAATCCCTTCTCTATCCTGTAGGTGCGGGCGTAGTATCGGAGGCTGTCGACCACGTTCTGGGCGTCCGCGACCCCCCCGGATATTGTGACGGCCAGGTGGCTGTCCACCTGGAGGAGCTTCTTGCCCCGCTTGTGGGCGATGTAGCCTCCGGCGGTGACCCTGGTGTCCGTTGCAAGTACGACGCCGTCGGAGCAGACGATCCCCGCGGTGGTCGTCCCGTGGTACTTCGCCTGCTCTGGGACCTTCTGGCTGGTCGCGCTCAAGCTCAATCTCACTCTTGTTGTTTCGAATATCCGTCCGGAATGTCCTCCGGGAGAGGACGATTCCGTATGACCGCCGTCTCTTAATTAACCTTCCGCGTTCTGCTGGTTGGCGCGCTCGGAAGCTTTTATCGACGGAGGTACGGTGCGCGCGTCATGCAGACGGGTTCCCACATGATGGAGTTCCCCCGGCGCATAGTCGTCGGGGAGGGGGTGCTCCGCCAGCTCGGGGACTTCATCGACTTTCCCGCAGGAAGGAGGTCCGCGGTGATCTCCTCGGGGTCGAGCGTCCAAGGGAAGATAGGCGACGCCGTGACCGAGGCGCTGGATGCGGACGTCCACTGGGTCGAGGTGGGGGCGTCGGACATACAGAACGTCGACAAGGTGATCAAGGCGACCCGCGGAGCGTTCTGCATAATAGGGATAGGTGGCGGGAAGAGCGTCGACGTCGGGAAGCTCGCGGCGTTCAGGATGAAGATGCCCTTCTTCTCCGTCCCGACGAGCGCCTCGCACGACGGGATAGCGAGCCCGTTCGCCTCTATCTCTGGGATGGGGACGCACTACTCCGAGAAGGCCAAGCCCCCCGTGGGGATACTCGCGGACATCGACGTGATATCTGCCGCACCCAAGAGGCTGGAGGCCGCGGGGTGTGGCGATCTCATATCGAAGCTCACCGCGGTGAAGGACTGGGAACTGGCGAACAAGAAGACAGGCGAGTACTACGGCGGATACGCCGCGAGCCTCGCCATGATGAGCGCCCGCGTCTGCCTTGACGGCTCCAAGAAGCTTGGGGCGTACGACAAGGGCTCTGCAAGGGTCCTCGTGGAGGGGCTCATAAGCGCCGGGGTCGCGGCAGGGATCGCCGGGAGCAGTCGGCCTTGCAGCGGGTCGGAGCACCTCTTCAGCCACGCCCTGGACTCGATATGCCCGGGGAAGGGGCTCCACGGCGAGCAGTGCGGGATTGGCACGATAATGATGGCGTCGCTCCACGGGCTGGACTGGAGGAAGGTGAGGAGGGCGCTCAAGGACGTGAAGGCCCCCACCTCGACCTCGGAGCTGGGGATATCGGACGACGAGACCAAGAGGGCGCTCGTCGAGGCGCCTTCGATCAGGCCGGACCGCTATACGATACTCTCGAAGGTGAAGCTGACGAAGAAGACCGCTGGAGAGCTTGCCAGGGCGACCGGCGTGATCTAGGCCGTCTGGGCTTCGGTGGCCTGCGCGGGCTCGGCCTGCTTCTCCTTGGGCTTCGGCGTCTCCTTCCTCGGGTACGCCTCGGTGAAAGCCACCTTGGTGACCTCTGGCACGAAGTGGAGAACGTCGTTGGCTATGCCGCGCTTTATGATCTGGAGGCCTTCGACCAGGAACGCCTCCTCGGGGACGGTCACCGAGACCTCTCCCCCGGTCTGGGTGAAGGCCATCTTGTCGCCCTCTCCGGGGAACCGCCTCTTCATCAGCGAGCGAATAGTGTCCTCTCCGGGCTCGACCTTCCTCACGACCTCGATGTCGTAGATCAGGGTCTTGCCCGCGAGCCTGTGGTTGTAGTCGACCTGGGCCCTTCCCGAACCTATGAAGCGTATCACGGCTACCCTGTCGTCCATCTCGACGACGTCGCCTACCCTCAGGTCGTCCGCCTTGTCGCCGAACTTGCGCAGCGGGACCATCCTGAGGAGTGTCGGGTCCCTCTCGCCCCATGCCCTGTCAGGCGGGAGCTCGGCTGTCTTCTTCTCGCCGACGTCCATCTTCGATATCTCCTCGTCCAGGCCCTTCAGGACCCAGTCCTCGCCGACGGCGACGAGCCTGGGCTCGTACCTCCGGTCGGCGTCGTAGATGTCGAGCTTCTTCGCCTGCTCCTCGACAGTGCTCTCTATCGGGTCGCCCGTGTCCTTGACCTTGGCCGTGTAGTTCACGTAGACTAGTGTGCCTTTGGAGAAAGCCATCTGGTGTGAAGCACCCTCGTCGTTCCGGGTCTGTTTAAATGCTTACCGCATCAGGAGACGGTTTGAGTAAGGAAATCGAGGCCCGCCCACCGTTCCCAAGGACTGAAACTAGCCATGAAGCCGGTCACCAAGGCTGCGGCCGAAGGAGACAGCGCAAGAAGAATCAGACACAAGAAACCCCAAGAAACCGAACTCAACTCCGCGCATCGCTGGCTCCTAGAAGCGCAGGCGTGGTCGCAGTCGCTTCTTTGAACTGGGGTGGAGGGGGTCAGCGGCTCCGAGTGACCACGCCAGGCTTGGCTTCGAGCGTGTGGCCCAGCTCGGAGAAGGTCTCGGCCATCGCATCCGTCGTCCGCCTGATGTCGGCGGGGGTGACGTTACCCATCGAGCCCACCCTCAGGATCTTGCCCTTTAGGGGGCCGAAACCGCCTGTTATCACTACGTCGTGCTCGTCGCTCAGGACCTCCCTGAACTTCTCGTCTTCCACGCCCTCGGGGCACGCCAGGGTGATCACGGTGTTCGACCTGCACTCCTTCTGGGCGAACGGCTGGAGGCCCATCGACTCGGTCGTGGAGTATAGGAGGCGCGCGCACTCCACGTGCCTCGCGACCCGCTTCTGGAGGGTCTCCTCCTCGAGCTCTGCGAGCGCCTCCTCGACGGCGTAGAATATCGAGACGGCGGGGGTGAACGCCGTGAACCCGCCGCGCTCATAGAACTCGAGGTGCTTGGCGAGGTCGAAGTATCTCACGACCGGCGGCGTCTTCTTGACGTAGGCCTCGACCTCTTTGTTGAGCGAGAGGAGGACTGCCCCGGGCGGCGCTGCGATGCACTTTTGGCTCGCGGTGACGCAGATGTCCACGCCCCAGGCGTCGACAGGGACCGAGTAGCCTCCGACGCTCGAGACCCCGTCCACCGCCATGAAAGCTCCCTTCTTGTGCGCTGCCTCCGCCAGCTCCCTGATGTACGGGATGGCGCAGCCTGTGGCCGTCTCGTTGTGGACGGTGTAGACCGCCTTTAGCTTTTCTGTCCTCCGGATGGCGTCCTCGATGTCGGCGAGGGGGGGGATCCTCCCGGCCTCCGCGGTCACCTTCACGACCTTCGCACCGGCTATCTCTATCACCTCCGCGAGGCGCTGGGAGAAGTCCCCGTAGACCGGGACGACGACGCTGTCTCCCGGCCTGACCAGCGCGAAGGTCATCGCCTCGACCCCTCCGGTCCCCGAGGCTGTCAGCGTGAGGAGGTTCTCCTTGGTCTGGAACAGCCGCTTGCCCTTTTCGGTGATGCTCGCGAGGAGGTCGTGGAACTCCTTCGACTTGTGGTTCACGAGCGGCTTGAGCATCGCCCTCATGACCCGGTCGGAGACGTTTGTGGGCCCAGGGATCATCAGGAGCTTCTTCTTCGGCTGGACGGTGGCGACGGTCATCGGCTAGTCTTCCCTCTCCAGGTCTTTGTGGATCATGCTCCTCACCCTCTCGACGCCGCCCACCTCTTTGACCATCGAGGCGACCGGCTTGGGGACGAGCTTCTCCCAGTCCTTCTCCTCGAGTATCCTGTTCCTCACGTTCGTCGCCGAGTAGTTCGAGCGCTCGAAGTAGGGGACGGCCTCGACCTTGATGCCCTGCTCCTTGAGGAGCCTCGTGGTGAGGCCGTCGTTCGTGAAGACTATCTGGAACGGAGGGACTGTCGCCTTTAGGATCGCCGGCCAGAGGGCGTGGGAGAGCGTGTCCGCGATAGGTATCGCCATCCACTTCTGGGGGTCGACTCCGTTCGCGTCCAGCGCGGCCTTTATCATCGCGACCCGCTCCCCGGCCGTGAAGGGATTGTCGCGCTCGTGGCTCTTCTGCGAGCTCCCTATCACGATGTAGAGGTAGTCGACCTTCTTCAAGGAATAGCGCACCGCTTCGAGGTGCCCACTGTGGAAAGGCTGGAACCTTCCCACAAGTACGCCGACGGTCAAGCGACTCTGGGTCTGCGGATTTTCGGTGAGTATTTAAGCGGTTTTTGCACCCGAGCAGAACTCACGACCCAAGACAGTCGCCCGCGGGTGACCGGGGGCGCGCCAGTAGAGGTGGACGGCTCGTTCGGGGAGGGGGGCGGGCAGATCCTGAGGACTGCGGTCTCCTTCTCGATGGTCCAGGGCGTCCCCATCCACGTGACCAAGATCAGGGCAGGGAGGAGGGTCCCGGGCCTGAGGCCCCAGCACGCGGCGACCATCAAGATACTTTCGCAGATATGCTCGGCAGAGGTCTCGGGGGCAGAGGTCGGCTCGACGGAGCTGAGGTTCTCCCCGGGGGAGGTGAGGGCGGCGAAGGGAGAGTTCGACCTCGGGACGGCGGCTAGCATCCCGCTCGTCCTCCAGGCGGTCATACCGGCGGTTTCGCTCATGGGGGTCGCGTATGACATAGACCTGGTGGGAGGCACGGACGTCCCATGGAGCCCGACGTCGGACTACCTCGGGAGGGTCGTCCAGCCGGCGATGAGGGCCGCGGGCGTGGGTTTCTCATTCGACGTAAGGAGGCGCGGCTACTACCCGAACGGAGGTGGCAGGGCGAGCGTCCACATAGACCCCTGTAGGAGGGTCGAGGCGATGGAGCTGTCCACCCGGAGGGGCCCCGGGGAGGCCAAGGCGGAGACCGTCTCTGTAGTCAGCAGGTGCGGGAAGCTCCCGGTCGGGGTGGCGGAGAGGCAGGCGCGGGCGGCCGTCGCCTTCCTCAGGGAGCGCGGGGTCGAGGTCGGGAGGAAAGAGGTCGCGCTTGAGGAGTCCTTCTCGCCGGGGACGTCGGTCCTGGTCTCCCAGGTCGGAGACGAGTGTTACATCGGCGGGGACTCAATCGGCGCGAGGGGGAAGCCGTCCGAGGCGGTGGGGAGGGAGGCATGCGAAAGCTTCCTGGCCGCCTACGAAGCAGGGGCGAGGGTCGACGCCCACCTCGCTGACATGCTCGGGCCGGTGCTCTGCCTCTCCGACTCTGCGTCGGCTATCCTGATCCCGGGCGTGACGGAGCATCTCAAGACGTCGCTCCACGTCGCGACGCAGTTCACAGGCGCGATGCACGGGTTCGAGCCGAGGGAGCGGGCCGTGTTGCTCTCGATTTCGCCTCGGCGAGCACAATAGTTAAAAAACGGGCTCGGCGGCGACAGTTCGAACCAATTCTTGTCATTCGACGCATACATCCCGGGGGCGACCGCGGTGGGCATCACCTACAAGGACGGCCTCATCCTGGGCGCTGAAAGGAGGATCACACTGGGGAACATGGTCGTGAGCAAGAGCGGGAGGAAGGTCTTCAGGGTGACAGAGACGGTGGGCGCAGTCTGCGCGGGGATGATCGCCGACATGCAGAACCTCGTCAAGGAGGTCGGGGTCTACGCCAAGCTGAAGGAGCTGGAGGCCAAGAGACCCTTGAAGGCGGCCGCCGTGGCGAAGCTCACGTCCGTGATAATGTTCGAGAGGAGGTACTCGCCGCTCCTGACCCAGGTCATACTGGGAGGGATGGACGGCAAGCCGAAGGTCTGGGTGCTCGACCCCCTCGGGAGCCTGATAACCGACGAGTACGCAGCGGTCGGGACGGGCGCGGAGATGGCCACGGGCGCGATCGAGGCGGGCTACGCTCCCGGCATGTCGTCTAAGGACGCGAGGGACCTGGCGGTAGCCTCGATAAGGGCGGCAATCGAGAGGGACGCGATGAGCGGCAACGGGATAGACCTTCTGACGATGGACAAGGCGGGCTTCCGCGAAGAGCAGATACCCACCTAGGCTATTCCGGAACGCTCTCGGACTGGATCTTTCCGTTCTTCAGCGAGACGAAGAGGAACCTGTTGTCCTCGAATACGAGGGTCAGCTCGTTCTCCTTCTCGGTGACGGTGAGGAGCCTCTTCTCGACAATGCCGTCGAACTTGGCCATCTGGCCTTGGCACCCTCGGCGAGTTTATTTCTGTCTTGCGCCTTTTCCGGGCGACTAGGCGAAGGACGGGAGACGGGCGTTGTTCTTCGCGGGCGAGTACTGCTCGACGCTCTTGCCCGTCGCCCCCTTGATCAGGGACCTGATGACCTCGTCCATGCTCTTGCTCCTGCTGCTGTTCTTGATGGACATCAGCACCCTGTGGGTGTCGGCGTGGACCTTGACGCCCTTGATGACAAGCATTTGTAACGCCGCCGCACGGGTCTCGCTTGAAAAGGTTCCTAGGCACGGTGTCCGGCCATTACCGGACTGAACGGACTCGGTTGGAATGCGACCCAGCGCGAGGAGCATGATCGGTGTGGTTCTCAGGGACGGGAATAGTCTACCGGGTTATTATGTTGCGAACTTCTCTGCTAGGTTCGACGAGATGCGTAGCAAAAATGCCTGCCCATGAGTTGTCTCTTTGTTCCGGGGCCGATCTTCATCGCTCGACCTTCTTGGGAGATCACTGGCCCAGAAGGGCGGGATCGCTCGATCGACGGGCCGAGCAACGAATCTTCATGATTTGTTACCGGACGTGGTCGTCATGAACAGAATCGCTGTAATTCTTGTCCCGCTCCTGCTGATCGTTGGCGCGTCCTTCACGCAGGCCGAAGCCCACTCCGCGGTCCAGATGTACGCGACCTCCCAGGAGAACCAGAGCATAATCACCGAGGCTTACTCCATAGTGGTGCCGCCGCTGCCTTCGGTCTGCTGCCAAGCCGCCTACGAGATACACGCGGGCATCGGTTCGGCTGACAACCAGACCCTGATGAAGACTACCATTTCTTACGGATGCCAAATCGCGCAACACAAGCCGTGCATGTCACCGTACCTCGATCGTTATGTCTTCTACCTCAGCATAATCAACCAAACTTCATCAGACAGAACGCAAGTCCCAGGCGGCGGGTGGGTGCTGACGCCGGGGAGCAACTATGCGGTCATCCTGACTCAGGGCAAGCCCTGCACCGCGCAGACGTATCCGGCGTGGGTGGTCAAAGCGACCAACGGCAGCAGTTCCTTCTCGACAACGGTATGCGGTAGCTCACCACTGCTTCAAGGTCGGACATTCAATGCGGCAGTCTCCGGAACGCTCGAGGTACACAACCTCACCTCCTGCAGTCAGCTCCCACCTTCCGACGGCGCGACACAGTCTTCGATGACACTCCTCAACTCTGCGGGCCAGCCTCTCCCTCTGTCATGGGCCCCAAAGGTCAACCCAGGCCAGCCGACCTGCGGCGACAACTTGGCATTCACCAACAACTCCAAGAACGTCAACCTGATCTGGGGAAGCAATCCTTGACGGGCGCATGTCTCGGCTGCGACTCGCGAGGAAATCCGGTCGACGGACGCTAGGCTCCTGCCGGGCATTGAATGACTCAGTATCGTCGCGAGTTCATCATCTGGCCCGAGCTTATCCGGGCCTCTGACTGGGACGGCGTTTACCTCATCGTCGATGGCACGGAGCCCCGCTCTCCTTTTAGGCTTTCCCAGGACCCCAGGCCCGAAACGGCGGCGAACGTTAATATTCCATCGCGCGCAAACCCTGCGCAGATGTCGTTCGACCCAAC
Source organism: Nitrososphaerales archaeon (assembly GCA_035515635.1). Classification (GTDB taxonomy): domain Archaea; phylum Thermoproteota; class Nitrososphaeria; order Nitrososphaerales; family Gagatemarchaeaceae; genus Gagatemarchaeum. The sequence continues at coordinate 123,729 of DATJBB010000003.1, read as the reverse complement.
GAGCCTGCTCGTCGGAGTCGCGGCCGGCGGGGCGGCCGGCCTGGGGATATCCTATGCCTCATTCTACCCCAGGAGGGGGAGGAAGGTCGAGGCGATGGCGAGGGACGAGACTGGCCAGCTCAGGAAGAAGATGGTCACATCAGAGGAGCTGGCCAACTCGAAGAGGGAGATGAGGACGCTGATGCTCGAGAGGGACCTGCTCTCGTCGGCCTTGACCAAGGTCTACGAGGCTGAGAACGAGGGTAAGATAACGCGGGAGGAGAGAGAGATGATCGCGAAGAGGTACAGCTCCCAGATCCACGACCTCGAGTCAAAGCTCAGGGACAAGGAGCTTGTCGTGGAGGTCGGGGAGCTGGAGGGGCTGAGGGACGAGCTGGTCACCCTCTTCAAGGAGAAGATCCAGAACATAGAGAGCAGGCTCGACCTCGCGAAGGAGCGCCTCCCGTCGGTGCCGCAGCAGGAGAAGGGCCTCGAGGCCGCGGTCGCGAGGAAGCAGGTCGCCGTGGCGGCCACGACGGCCGGGTCGACCGAGACCCTCGACAGGGCTGTCGAGCGCAAGGCGCCAAAGAGGGACGACACGGAGGGCGAGAGGAGGGTCAAGGCCATCCGCGACGAGGTGATGGAGGCTCTCGAGAGGCTCGAGCAGATAGACTCGCGCAAGGAAACAACCACCGAATCCAGTTGAGCAACCAGTCGCAATACACCGAGAAGCTGGGCAGAGAGCTCGCCGCGGGCATCAAGGACGGCGACACCGTCGGGCTCGGCAGCGGCTCCACGGTCGCGCGCGTCCTCCCCGCCATGGTCAGGGCGATGAGGGAGAGGGGGGTGGAGGCAACCTGGGTCCCGACCTCGCTCCAGATACAGGCCGTGGCGCAGGAGCTCAAGGTAAGGGTCGGCCCTCTCACCAGTCCGGAGATCGTCAAGGTCGTGGACGGGGCGGACCAGGTCGACGGCAAGCTCAACCTCATCAAGGGCGGAGGCGGAGCGCTCCTCAAGGAGAAGATACTGCTCGGGAGCGCGAAGGACTCGGCCATCGTCGCGGACGAGAAGAAGTTCGTGGACAAGCTGGGGGCGGGGGACTACCGGGTCCCCATCGAGGTGAGCCAGTTCGCCCGGGAGACGGCGATGGCCATGCTCAAGAAGAGGGGGAGCAAGGACGTCAAGATAAGGCTGGACGCGAGGGGGTACCCCGCCTACTCGGAGAACGGGAACATGCTCTTCGACGCGCTGTTCTCGCCGATCGACAACCCGGCGAAGCTCGAGGTCGACCTCAAGACGATACCGGGCGTGCTCGAGGTCGGGATTTTCGTCATCAGGCCGATTACCGTCTACAAGATCAAGGCTGACGGGTCGTACGAAGCCAAGTCGGCTCGCTAGATTAGATTTATAATCTGGGCGAGGGCCGGCCTGATTCGCAAACATGACGCGTGAGATAGGCTACAAGACAAAGCCGATCGACCAGGCTTTCCTCTCCAAACCGGACCAGTTTCCAATCACCGGAGAGCACAATGGTCACAAGGTGAGGGCGGCAGGAGTCCAGAGGATTGACGGCGACGGCAAGCCGCTGCCGACCGCGCACGGGATCCACGGCACGAACACGGCGGTCGACTGGGACGCGTGCAGCGCTGACGGGGTCTGCATGGACGTCTGCCCGGTCTTCGTGTACGAGTGGGCGCTGAACACCGGTCAGTCGGGCTCGGGCAAGGACATGATACTCGCTCAGGGCTCTCCCGACTGGCAGGCTTGGAGGTCGGACAAGTCAGACCCGGTCAGGGAGAAGGATTGCATCTACTGCATGGCGTGCGAGACCAGCTGCCCTACACAGTGCATCAAGATCACCCAGCCGTAGTACGATCCAAGAAAGCGGATCACTCTCCTAGACACTAGGGGCATCTCCAGACCACCTCGCGGCGCGCCCCTTGGGGGAAGGACGGAACAAAGTATTTAGGCCGAAAGCGGGGCGGTTTTCTTCTCCTTGGACGAGGACCTCGAGCTCAAGATGATAAACGCGCGCAAGCTGGCGGCGATGAGGAGGCGGGCGGAGATCGCGTCTGCGGCGGCGGCAGCCTCCCAGGCGCCTCCCAAGCCTGAGAAGACGCCGAGGGAGCTTGTCCTCGAGACCCTGTATGACCGGGGGGACGAGGTGCTGAGCGCGGCGTACCAGGCGTACCCCCGCGAGACCGAAGCGATCGTCGTCCAGCTGGCGAGGTTACTCAAGCAGGCGGGGGCGAGGGAGAGGATCTCCGGTGGCGAGCTCTACTCGCTGTTCAGGAGCCTGGGCCTGAGGTTCAGCCTCAAGACGACGATAAAGGTCGAAGAGAGGGGGAAGTTCGTGGAACTCAAGGACAAGCTGAAGATGGACATGGAAGAGGGTTGAGCCGGATGGGGCGCGAGCCGGCCGGGACAACGCCTCTCCACGACGTCGAGGTCAGGCCCTTCTCGTCGCCGTCGCCGAAGAGGCCGGTCCTGGTCTGCGGGCTACCGGGGAGCGGGTACGTCGGCAAGCTGGCGGCGGACTACGTGGTCTCCGTCTTCAAGGCGAAGAAGGTGGCCGAGTTCCACTCGACGGCCTTCCCCCCCAACGTCAACGTTAACGAGGAGGGGCTCGCCCTCAGGCTGAAGGGCGAGCTCTACCACGCGGAGACCGGGCAGGCGAGGGACCTGCTCGTGTTCACAGCGGACGCACAGCCTGGGACCTCGGAGGGCGAGTACGAGCTGGCGGACGTCGTCCTCAGGGAGGCGAAGAGGCTCGGCTCCGAGATGGTCTTCACCCTGGCCGCCTACGTGACTGGGACGTTCGTCAGGGAGAGGAGCGTCCACGGGACCGCGACCTCACCGGACGTCCTCCCGATGCTCTCTGCGAGCGGGGTCAGCATAATGCACGAGGGAGGGATTAGCGGGATGAACGGAATCATGGTCGGGATGGCGAAGCTTCACGGGATGGAGGGGGTCTCCCTCCTAGGAGAGACCGCCGGGTACCTCCTCGACCCTGCGGCCTCGCACGCGGTGCTGGAGAGGCTCTCGGAGATCCTCGAGATCAAGATCGACCTAGCGCTGATCGAGGAGAGGGCGAAGGAGGCGCAGCAGGTCTTCGGCCAGGTCCAGCGCCTGACCGAGCAGAGCGTCGAAGAGGTCAGAGGCTCGAGGGAAGAGGGCACGCCCGGCTACATCGCGTGAGTTTCAGCCCTTGATGTTGCCGATCGGCCGGAGGGCGGCCACTTTGACCGAGATGCCGGCGTGGTGCATCGTCTCGACCACCTCCGAGATGTCCTTGTACGCCATCCCGGCCTCCTCTGCGAGGCCTTCCATGGTCGCCGCCTTTACGTAGATCCCCCGCTTCTCCATGCTGCGCTGGAGCTCGTAGCCGCTCACCTGGCGCTTGGCCGCAGTCCTCGACATCGTCCTTCCCGAGCCGTGCGCGGTCGAGCCGAAGGTGTCGGTCATGGCCTTCTCTGTCCCGAGGAGCAGGTACGACCCCGTCTCCATGGAGCCCCCGATGATCACTGGTTGGCCGACGGAGCGGTAGGGGGCGGGGATGTCGTGGTGGCCCGGGCCGAAGCTCCTCGTCGCGCCCTTCCTGTGGACCAGGACATCCTTGGTCGAGCCGTCGACCACGTGCCTCTCCATCTTGGCGATGTTGTGGCAGACGTCGTAGATGATGTGCATGTCGAGGGCCTCCGGGTCCTTGTGGAAGACCGTCTTGAAGGCGTCGCGGACGCGGCAGACGATGACCTGCCTGTTGGCGAAGGCCATGTTAGCGGCGCAGACCATCGCGCCGTAGTAGTCCGACCCCTCCTTCGAGGAGTAGGGGGCGCAAGCGAGCTCCCTGTCCCTGACGGTGATGTTGTACCTCTTCATCGCCCCGTCGAACACCCTGAGGTAGTCGGAACCCACCTGGTGGCCGAACCCCCTGCTCCCGCAGTGGACCATTATCACCACCTGGTCGTCGTGGACGAGCCCGAAGTGCTTGCCGAGCTTGGGGTCGAAGAAGCGCGCGGGGTCGACCACCTGGATCTCACAGTAGTGGTTGCCGGAGCCGAGGGTGCCGAGCTGGCTTATCCCCCTGCTCGAGGCCTGGGCGCTCACCTTGGATGGGTTCGCCCCTTTGATGTACCCCCCCTCCTCGACCTTGCCGACGTCGTCGTCCCAGCCGTAGTCGTTCTCGGCGCACCACTTTACCCCCCAACGCATTATCTCCTCGAACTGCGCCTGGTTGAGCTTTACAGTCCCCTTCACGCCTACTCCTGCTGGGATTAGCTTGAAAAGCAGGTCGACTAGTTCCTTCACCCTCGGTTTGACCTCCGAAAAGCGCAGGTTGGTGCGTATCAGCCTCATTCCGCAGTTGACGTCGAATCCGATGCCTCCGGGTGAGATTATCCCTTTTTCAGGGTCGAAAGCCGCGACGCCGCCTATGGGGAAGCCGTAGCCCCAGTGCGCGTCTGCCATGGCGTAGGAGTACCTGACTATGCCCGGCAGGCAGGCGACGTTGGTTACCTGCTCGAGGACCCCGCTGTCCATCTCTTCGAGCAGCTTCTTGGAGGCGTAGATCCTCGCGGGGACGTTCATCCCCTCCTTGGTGGAGGTCGGGAACTCCCAGACGACGTCCTCGACCTGCTTGGCGCCCTTGGGGTCGGTCATGGTGGTGCCACCTGGGTTCGCGTCCGACCAGCGCATACCCGACTTAAGCGTTTATCAGGGGCGGCGCCATCGGGTTCAGATGTCCAGGACGACGGTGGCCTGCCACCGCCCGGCCTTCTTCTTGACGCCGAACATGTGCATCGTGACGGCCTTCACGTCGTTCCGGAGGGCGTGCCTATCCCTGTCGATCTCCTCCCCGCGCATGACGCAGGTGAGGCTCGGCTCCTTCCCTGGCCCGAGGGTGACCTTGAACGTCTTGAAGAGGAGGGAGTCGACGTCCTTGATCACGATGAGCTGGGTGAGCAAGTCGTAGAGCAATATGTCCGGAGGCGAAGGGCCGAGATTGACCCTCCTCTCGACGCGCCCGACGAGGGTGCGACGGTCGACCATGACCTCCGTCAGGGCCCGGGCAGCGGCCTCGAAGAGCGCGGACAGCGAATCGCCCCTGGCCGCGAAGGCTATGTCGGCGAGGGCGACGTCCGGGAGGAACCGGTAGCCCGAGCGCGTCCGGCCCTTGGGCATCGGGCCGGGGCGAAATCGGGTCCTTAAGAACGTGCGTCCGGCCGAAAATGCGGGGGCGAAAGTCTGAGGGCGAAGGGAAGGGCAATCCTCTCCGCGGGACGCGGTTCGGAGCTCGACCCGTATGAGAACTTCGCCCTGGAGGAGGCCCTGTTCCTCTCCAACAAGGGTTTCCTGGTCAGGGTGTGGGAGAACCGCGAGTCGGTGATAATCGGGAGGGCACAGCTCGCCAGATTCGAGACCGACCTGGATTATTGCGTCTCTCACGGCGTCCCCGTTGTGAGGAGGTTCACAGCAGGCGGGACGGTCTACAACGGTCCGGGCAACCTGAACTGGTCGCTCTTCGTCTCGAGTGGCGTGGGATCCGGTGAGCTGAGGTATGAGTCCTCCCCCCACGCCATCTTCAGGCGGGCCTCGACTCCGCTGGTCAGGGCGCTCCAGGCCAGCGGGGTGACTGCGCGCCTAGACCCGCCCAACAGGATACTGGTTGGTGAGGGCAAGGTGTCCGGGATGGCAGCCTACGTCTCAAGGAAGGGGTTCCTCTGCCACGGGACGCTCTTGGTGGGGGCCGACCTCGAGAGGGTCAGGGCGCTCACCACCCCGTCGTCGGAGGCGATAGCGAGGAGGTACACGAGGAGCCGCGACCACAGGACGGCGAACGTGCGAGTGGACGTAGATTCGTTTATTCACACCTTTGTAAGCACTCTCGCCGAGGAGACGCGGATGCCGGTCGATGACGCCACGCCAGAAGGGGAGGAGTCGTCGCTGGCCGCGGACCTCCTAGAGTCGAAGTACCGACGAGAGGCGTGGAACCTTGGAGACCCGTTCGCGTGGAAGGAAGAGAGGGCGAGGGCGTAGAAGATGGCCGAGGTCACGCTGAAGGAGATCGAGCGGGCGGCTGGCGTGCTCAAGGGGGTAATCAGGCGGACGCCCCTGGACCCTTCGAGGACGCTGAGCGAGCTGACGGGGATCAACCTCTACCTCAAGCTGGAGAACCTCCAGCGCGCGGGGTCGTTCAAGATGCGGGGAGCCTACTACAAGATCCACTCGCTGGGCGACTCGGAGAGGAAGAGGGGGGTGGTGGCGGCCTCGGCGGGGAACCACGCCCAGGGCGTCGCGCACGCGGCGACGCTCCTCGGGGTCAAGTCGACCATAGTGATGCCCGAGGCCGCGTCGCCCGCCAAGATAGACGCGACCAAGGGGTACGGGGCGAGGGTGCTCCTCCACGGGGCCAACTTCGAGGAGGCCATGGAGATGGCGAAGGAGATCGTCCGGAAGGAGGACTCGACCCTCATCCACGCGTTCGACGACCCGATGGTTGTCGCCGGGCAGGGGACGGCGGGGCTCGAGATGATGGAGGACGCACCCGAGCTCCAGAACATCGTCGCGGCCATCGGAGGGGGAGGCCTCATCTCAGGCGTCGCGGTGGCTGCGAAGAGCATCAAGCCTTCAATCAAGGTGGTGGGGGTCCAGTCGGAGGCCTTCCCCAGCATGTACATGGCGTTCAAGACGGCCAAGATGGTGCCCTACAAGGCGCAGGAGACGATCGCCGACGGGATAGCGGTCAAGCAGCCGGGAAAGCTGACCTACCACCTGATCAGGAAGTATGTCGACGACATCGTCCTGATCGGGGACACCGACATCGCGAGCGCCATCTTCTTCATGCTCGAGAGGATGAAGCTGGTCGCGGAGCCCGCCGGGGCGGCGAGCGTGGCCGCATGCATGGCCGGCCTGGTGAGGGCGAGGGGAGAGAAGACGGCGGCCGTCGTCAGCGGGGGGAACATCGACATGTACCTCCTCGACCAGATCGTAACGAAGGTCCTGGAGAAGCAGCGGAGGCTCCTCCGGGTGAGAATCCTGGTATCGGACAAGCCAGGCGCGCTCAAGGACATCATCGAGGTGGTGATCGAGTCGAGGGCCCACGTCGTAAGCATAGAGCACGACAGGGTCGGCGAGGGCGTCCCGATCGGCAAGGCCGAGGTGATACTCAACCTCGAGACACAGAATGCCGAGCACACAAAGAAGCTGATCTCGGCGTTCGGCAAGTCCATGCTCAAGTACCGGGTCGAGAGCTGAAAGGTCAGGGGCCCTTCGAGTGGAGGGCCTTTATCTCGCGGAGCGCCTCTGATATCACGCGGATGGAGGCGAGGTAGTCGGGGATGTCGACGAACTCTCCGTCGGTGTGGCCTAGGTTCGAGTCTGCCGGGCCGTAGGTAAGGCAGGGGACTCCCACCCTCTCCGCGAAGGTGTTCATGTCACCCGTCCCTGTCTTGCGGGTCAGGACGGGGCGCGAGCCCAGCGTCCTGAGGATGGAGCGCTGGAACCCCCTCACCACGACGGAGTCGAGGGGAGCCTCGTAGGCCTCGGTCGAGCCCTCGAACTCCGCCTTGGCTGCGATCCCGCCCTTCATCACGGCGTGCCCGTCGACTATCGCGGCGAAGTCCTCCTTCGCCCTCTCCGAGGAGGTCCCCGGAGGTATCCGGACGTCGAAGGTCATGGTGCACGTCCGCGGTATGACGTTGGAGTACGAGCCGCCCCGAATCATCGTGAGGGACGCGTTGAGCGACCGGTAGTGGTCCCCCTGGATTGTGTGGTTCGACTCGTACTCCCTGATCTTGGCCATTATCTCCAGCGACTCGTCGACGGCGCTCGGGTGCGCCCAAGACGAGGAGGCGTGCCCTCCGTGGGTGGTGACGTAGACGTGGGCGGCGAACCTCCCGCGGTACCCCAGCGTTATCCTCCCCGCCCCAGAGGGCTCGCCGAAGACGGCGTAGTCGTAGTCGCCCCCAGCGTCGATGAGAGTCTCGATTCCGAGGCTGTCCCCCTCCTCCCTGGTCACGCAGGCCATGGTCACCTTCATCCCTGGAGGGGCGCCTCCGCTCAGGGCAGAGATCATCGCGCACATCGGGGACTTGGCGTCGGCCGCCCCGCGCCCGTAGATCCTCTCCCCCTCGACCCTGACCTTGATGAACCCTGGGACGGTGTCCATATGGCCGCACAGGAGGACGTGGGGACGGCCGCTCCCGACCTCCCCGATTGCGTTGCCAGCCTTGTCGGTCCGGACGGACTTGAAGCCTCGCTCGCGCATCCTCGCCCGGAGGAGCTTCGAGAGCCTCGCCTCCTTCTCGGAGACGGAGTACGTCCTCAGCGTCTCTAGGAGGAGCTGGACAGCGGGGTCCTTGGCCACGGCGCTGTCACCGCCTGTCTAGCTCGGCGAGGTAGTCCACGACCATCCCCGGGATGTCGACGCCCGTGGCTGGGACGGTGTTCTTGAACTCGGTCGTGTTGTTCACCTCGTGGCAGACGAGGCCGTTGGGAGACTCCATGAGGTCGACCCCGACGAACCGCCCGCCGACTGCCTTCGCCGCCTTGACGGAGATGTCGTCGAGCTGCTTCGTGATCTTGCAGGGCTCGGCCTTGCCCCCGCGGGCGGTGTTCGTCCGCCAGTCGCCGGAAGAGGTGCGGTAGATCGCCGCTATCGTCTTGTCCCCCAGGACGAAGGTCCTGATGTCTCTGGGGGGCCGCTTGACGTACTCCTGGACGTAGTAGACCTGGTAGCTCGGGTGCATGTACTCCCTGTCCTCGATGATCGCGCGGGCGAAGTCTGCGTCCTTTAGCTTCGCCGCCATCCGCCCCCAGCTTCCCACGACGGGTTTGAGGACGGCCGGGTAGCCTAGGTCGTCAAGAGACTTCATCACGCCCTCCTCGGTGAAGGCGAGGCGGGTCCTAGGCGTCGGGACTCCGGCCTTGGCCAGGGCGAGGGTGCAGAACAGTTTGTCTCCCGAGGTCATGGCGGTCTGGAATGAGTTGATCACATCGTGGCCGAGGGCCTCGAGGGCGGCCGTCGAGTACAGGTTGCGGTAGTGGCTCACGCACCTCTGGAGGACCATCCTCTCCTTGATGCCCGACTTTGGGCCGGGCCCGGCGCTGAGCGAGATTTCCTTCGAGTCCACGAGGGTGACCCTGACACCCTTCTTCTCCGCGGCCTGGGCGATGGCCTTCTCTTCCCACCTGATTACATCGTAGAGGAGCGAGAACGAGGGCGTACGCCTACTCGCCCCAGTCCTCTTGCTCCTTCTCGGCGGGCTTGAGAGTGACCAGCCCGGATCGCTCGTCCTTCTTTACCTCGTAGGAGGCGCCGCATTCCTTGCAGCTCACTATCTCTCCTTGGATAGCGTCGCCTGGTATCGTGAGAGGCGCGTCGCACTCTTCGCAGTTGGTCATCGGCTCACTTCCGGGTCGTTCGACCGGTCGACGGTCGAACATATTTAACGATACTCATCGGGCGCTGACCGAATAATCATTCGAACCAGAAAAATGCTTGCGTGACCTTGGAAGAGTCTCCTCCACCCCCGAGGCCATCCCACGACCGGCTCCTCAGCTGGGTGGGACAGGCTGAGGAGGCCGGCGCGACCGGGTCTAGAGGACCGTGAACTTCTTCGACCCCGAGCTCCCGAGGTGGTCTGGATCCCCGCCGTAGATCACCTCCAGGGGATGCCCCCAGATAGCTCGAGCCGCTCGTAGCCGGCTCGGCTGTGCTCAGCGGATCGTCCGCAGGATTATCGTCGTCTCAGTCTTGAGGACCCCTCCCATCCTCCGGATCTCCTCGACCGACTTGTTCACGTCTGCGATACTCGCTCCCCGGATTATCGCGGCGATGTCGAACGGGCCCGTCGTCTCGTAGATGGTCTCGACCCCCTTGACGGCCTTTAGCTTCTTGCTGACGTCGGCCGTCGGGAAGGACGGACTGACTGAGACATAGGTGATCGCGCTGGTCGCTGTTTGGGGCTCCTCGACGTCGACCGTGAACCGCTTGATGGTCCCCTGGCTGGCCAGGTTGGAGACCCTCCTCCGGACGGCGGCCTCCGAGAGTCCGACCTTGGACGCTATCTCGACGAACGCCTGCCTGGAGTCTTCGCGAAGTATTTGGAGGATGAGCTCGTCGGTCTTATCCAACGCCGCCAGCCTCGCGCCGCTTCTCCTCCGCCGCGACGGCGTCGCCCAGGACCTTGACGGACCTTGAGATCTGGCGCCCGGTGATCACGAGCGGGGGAAGCATCCGGATGATGGTGCGGCCGGAGTAGGTGAATATCACCCCCCGCCGCATCGCGTCGTTGAGTATCTCGGGGATGTCCACCCTGACCTCGAAGGCCAGCATCAGGCCCATCCCCCTCGCCTCCCGCGTCAGCTTGTGGGTCGCGCCCATCGCCCTCAGCTCATCCAGGAAGAGCTCGCCCTTGGCCTTGGCCTTCCCCGGCATGTCGTTCTTTACGAGGTAGTTCAGAGTCGCCGTCCCTGCAGCGCAGGCCAGGGGGTTCCCACCGAAGGTGCTCGTCTGCTCGCCCTTCTTGAGAGAGTTGAGTATCTCCGCCCTCGTGACCGTCGCTCCGATTGGGACGCCGCCGGCCAACCCCTTGGCCAGGGTCATGATGTCGGGCACGACACCCCAGTTCTCCATCGCCCAGAGCTTGCCCGTCCGCCCGAGGCCGGTCTGGATTTCGTCGGCGATGAAGAGGATGCCCTTTCTGTCGCAGATCTCTCTGACTCCCTTGAAGAAGCCCTCGGGAGGGAGCATTATCCCGCCTTCGCCCTGGATGGGCTCGACGATCACCGCCCCCACGTCGGGGTCGATCTCCCTCTCCACGGCCTCGAGGTCGCCGAGGGCGACGTGTTTGACCCCCTCGAGGAGCGGCTCGAAGGGTTCCCTGTACTTCTTCGCCCAGGTGGCGGAGAGGGCGCCCGCCGTCTTGCCGTGGTAGGCCCCCTGCATCGCGACCAGCCCCTTCTTGCCGGTCACCTTCCTCGCGAGCTTGAGCGCGACCTCGACCGCCTCCGCCCCGCTGCTGGACAGGAAGGCAGCGTCGAGGCCCTTCGGGGAGTAGCGGGTCAACGTGTCGAGGAACTCGGCTCGGGCGTCGTTGTAGAGCGAGCCGTGGCATGTGATCAGCTTCTCGGCCTGGCGCTTGACGGCGGCCACAACGACCGGGTTGGAGTGCCCTATGATGGCCACACCGTAGCCCCCCATGCAGTCGACGTACTCCTTGCCGTTGTCGTCCCAGACCAGGGCGCCCCTGCCCTTGACGACGGCTATCGGGAACTTTTGGTAGGTGTGGGGGCCGTGGGCGTCCTCAGTGGCGAATATGTCGAGCTTTCTCTTCGCCATGGTCACTTCGCCATCACAGTGCAGCCTTTGTGAGCGAGCGCGTTGGACAGCGGCTCGGGCCCGAAGCCCGACGCTATGAGGGCCTCGCCCACGCCTGCCTCGACCGCCTCGATTCCCGCGAGTATCTTCTTCTGCATCCCGAACCCTGTCTTCGGGAGCAGTGCGCGCGCATCCTCAGGGGTGAGCCTCTCCACCACCTTGCCGTCCATCAGGAACCCCTTGACGTCGGTGAGGAAGAGCACCGCGTCGGCGCGCAGGCCCATTGCGAGGAAGGCGGCTGCCCGGTCCGAGTCGACGTTCAGAGGCTCCGCTTCCTCCCCCATCGCGACCGGCGAGACCACAGGGACGACCCCCCTCTCCAGGAGCGCCTCGATGACCGGGCCTCCGGCCGACTGCATCTTGCCGGTGTAGCCTCCCTCGATCGCGACCTTCCGGCCTCGCTCGTCGACGATGAGGAGCTTCTTCTTCCTGGTCGCCCGCAGTATCCCGCCGTCGAGCCCGGAGAGGGAGACGGACGATATCCCGCTCCTCTCCAGGACCTCGACGAGCTTCTTCGCGATGAGGCCGCACATCACCATCGTGAATATCTCCACCGTCGCCCTGTCCGTGTACCTGCTCTTCATGCCGTCGGGGGAGACCACGAACCTCTGCTCCTTCCCGAGCTTCGTCGCTATCTCCGTCACAACGTCGCCCCCGCCGTGGACCAGGACGACCTGGTTGGTCTGGACGAGCTTCTTGAGGTCCGCCATGAAGTCCGGAGGGATTTCCCCCTTGACAATGTCCCCGCCTAGCTTGACGACGGCCCTCATCGCTCTACACCGGGTGCAGCGGCGCGGACCACAGCCCCGCCTTCTCGTCCAACCCCAGCATCAGGTTCATGACCTGGACGGCGTTCCCCGCGGCCCCCTTGAGGAGGTTGTCTATCGCGCCGAGCGCGACGATACGGTGGCCCCGCGCGTCTATCTCGAAGCCCACGTCGCAGAAGTTCGACCCCACGACCACCTTCGGGTCTGGGAGGCGGAAGGGCCCCCCCTTGTCCTTGACCATCCGGATGAATGGCTGGCCCGTGTAGAGGGAGCGGTACATCTTCCAGACGTTCGAGTTCTGAATCTCCCCCTCGTAGAAGACGTGGCAGGTCGACAGGATCCCCCGCACCTGGTTTATAGCGTGGGCGGACATCGATACGGTCACCTTCGACCCGCAGAGCCCGCTCATCACCTGCTCTATCTCCCCGCTGTGCCGGTGGCCAACGGGCTTGTAGGGCCTGACGACCCCGTACCGCTCTGAGAAGTGGGTGGCGAGGGACGGCTTGCCGCCCGAGCCTGACGACGCTATCTTCGCGTCGACCACGACGTGGCTCTTGTCTATCTCGACTTGCTTCTGCTTGAAGAGGGGAGCGAGCGCCAGGATCGACGTGATGGCCATGCAACCTGGCGAGGAGGTAAGGCTCGCGCCCCGGATCTCGTCCTTGTTCAGCTCCGGGACGGCGTAGACGAACCTGCTGAGCATCTCGGGCGCCGGGTGCTTCAGTCCGTACCACGTCTCGTAGTCGGCCGGATTCTTGAGCCGGAAGTCGGCGCTGAGGTCGACGACCTTGATACCCGACTTTATGAGGTCGGGGAGGAACTTCATCGACTCCCCGTGGGGGAGGGCGGTGAAGATCATGTCGGCGCCTCCCGCTATCTTCGAGAGGTCGTTCCCCGTGAACTGCATCTCCGTCATCCCCCTGAGGTTCGGGTGGACCCGGAAGAGGTATTCGCCCATGTACTTGCGGGAGCTGGCGAACTTGAGCTCGACCTGGCCGTGGCCTAGGAGGAGGCGGAGGAGCTCGCCTCCGGCGTAGCCCGAGGCCCCCAGGACGCCGACGCGGACCACTACTTCTTCGCCTCCCGCATGACGTAGTCGATGATCTTCTTTGCGATGCGGTGCTCGGTCGAGACTTGCGCGCCCTTGAACTCCACAGTGTTGTTGACCTCGTGCACGGTGTAGCCGTCCTCGGTCTCCATGGCGTCGACCCCGAGGATGCCGCCGCCGACGGCCTTGGCCGCGCGGAGGGTGATATCCTCTATCTCCTTGTTGAGCCTGAAGGCGGTCGTCGTCCCTCCCCTGGCGACGTTGGTGCGCCAGTCCCCTTTGGGGGCGTTGCGGTAGACAGAGGCGATGACCTCTTCGCCGGCGACGATCAGGCGGATGTCGCGCGGGGGCCTCTTGACGAACTCCTGGAGGTAGTACATGTGTTCGATCGGGCTCTGCATGGACTCGCGGTACTCGACTATCGTCCCAAGCGTCTGCGGCTCCTTCGCGATGTCGACCATCCTCCCCCAGCTGCCTGTGAACGGCTTGACCACGACTGGGTAGCCCAGCCTCTCCGCGGTCTCGAAGACCGACTCGGAGGAGAGCGCGACGTAGGTCTTGGGGGTTGGGACGCCCGCCTTGGCGAGGAGCATCGAGGTGAAGAGCTTGTTGCCGCAGGCCTCGGAGACCTTGCTCGTGTTTACGACCTGCGTCCCGAAGTTCTCGAGGATGCGGGTGAGGAAGGCCGAGCGGTAGTAGCTGATGCAGCGCTGCAGCACGATGTCACCCCAGCCGTTGAAGACCCTCTTCCCGGTGACGTTGAAAGATAGCTTCCGGACGTCGATGAGCTCGGTGTTGCAGCCGGACTTCGTCGCCTCCTTCTTCAGCTCCTTCTCCTCGAGCCGGAGCCTGTCGAAGGTGATGGTGAGCTTCATCTACTCGCCCCAGTCTTCCTCGGCCACTTCTGCCGGCTTGAGCTTGACGCCGCCCTTGCCTATCGACTCGACCTCGTAGTCGGAGCCGCACTCCTTGCACTTCACAATCTCTCCGACGATGGCGTCGTCTGGGACCGTGATGTCGGCGTCGCACTCTTCACATTTTGTCTTCAGCTAGCTTCTCACCTCTCGTCTAAGGTACGTGCGCACCTGGTTGCGCAGCATGTTTGCTGACCCGTCGAGCTTGTTCTCTTTGTCTGCGAGCCAATTGCTGAGTTTCTCTATGTCTCTCTTGTCCTGCACCATCTGCCGGGCAGCGAACGCAGGGTTCGCCCCGCCGGCGCTTCCGATAAGCCTCAGGGTTTTGAGTGCATCGAGGACGGCCCGGAGGCGCTCTTTATCAATCTTTATCGGGCGCCCGGCGATTTTCTCTGAGACGGTGGGGAGCTGGGCCTCGGCGGCCTCCTGGAGCGAGACCTTCTTCTCGACGGCATAGCGCACAAGCTCGCCGACTATCTGGTGCGCCTGGCGGAATGGGACGGCCTCCGACCGGACGAGCTCGTTGGCGAGCTCGGTCGCGGTGGACATGTCGCCGTCGAAGGCGTGGGCGAGCCTCTTCGAGTCGAACTTCACTGTCGCGAGCATCCCGGCCGTCATCGCCGAAGAGGCGGAGGCGTCTTCGAAGGCGCGCCAGAGGTGGGGGGTGATCTCTTGGAGGTCGAGGTTGTACGAGTTGGGGAGGGCTTTCGCTATGGCGAAGGCCGCGGTCGCGTCCCCGATGACCGAGCCGCACTTCGCGCGGACCATCTCGGCTACGACCGGGTTCTTCTTCTGGGGCATGATGCTGCTGGTCGCCGAGTACTCGTCTCCTAGCTCGACGAACCCGAACTCGGTGGAGCTCCAGAGTATCAGCTCCTCGGCCATCCTGCTGAGGTCGACCATGAGTATCTCGAGGTCGGCCAGCGCTTCGAGGACGAAGCTCCTCGACGAGACGGCGAACATCGAGTTGCTGACGAGGCCGTCGAACCCCAGGAGCTTGGCCACTGCGGCCCGGTCGACCTTGACGGAGGTCCCGGCGAAGGCAGCCGACCCCATCGGCGACCGGTTGACCCGGCGGTAGAGCTGGGCCAGGCGGTCAGCATCTTCGAGGACCGCCTCGAAGTGCGACTGCATGTGGTGGGAGACAGTGGTCGGCTGGGCGCGCTGGAGGTGCGTGTAGCCAGGTAGAGGGAGGTCGCCGAAGCGGCGCATTACCTTGAGCAGCGAGGCCATCAGCCCATCGGCCTCTCCCAGGAGCTGAAGCACCCTGCTCCGTACCTCCATCCTCAGCGCGGCCGCCACCTGGTCGTTCCTGCTCTTGCCCAGGTTGAGGTAGCCCGCAGACTCCATCCCGATCGTTGCGACGGCGTTTTGCTCCAGCCAGTGATGGACGTCCTCGGTCGACGGATCGACCTTCATGTGGCCCGGGAGCCTCTCCAGGAACGCGAGGCAGGCGGTCCCCGCCTTCTCCCCGACCTCGCCGGACTTCATTAGGGAGAGCATGTGCGCCATGTTGATCTCGACGACGTGCCGGCTCAGCGGGCCGTCGAAGCCCACGGAGGAGGTGAAGTCGTTGGCCCGCTTGCTAGACGCCTTTACTCTGCTTCCTCTCAGTATGTTGTCCACGCTTGGTGCTCCCGTTCCCTTTCGACAGGGCGGCCACGGCCCCCGCCGCCGTGCGAGATTGAAGTCCCCAGAGCTCGATGAAGCCCACCGCGGAGTTCTGGTCGAACGTCGACTCCTTCGAGTAGGTGGATAGCTTGACGCGGTAGAGCGAGTTGGGGGAGGACCGTCCCACCACCCTGAGGCTCCCCTTGTGGAGCTTGAGCCGCACCTTCCCGGTCACCCTGCGCTGGGTCCGTCCGATGAAGCTGTCCAGGTCGAAGCGAAGCTGCTCCATCCAAAGGCCCGAGTAGACCAGCCAGGACCACTCCCGCTCTACGCTCGCTTTGAAGGCGAGCTCGTTCCTGGTGAGTACCAGCTGCTCGAGGTCCCTGTGCGCCTCGACTATCGCCAGGGCGGCGGGGCACTCGTAGACCTCCCGAGACTTTATCCCGACCAGGCGGTCCTCGATGAGGTCGACTATTCCGTAGCCGTGGGAGCCGACGAAGTCGTTGACCTCCCTGATCAGCGAGACCCCGTCGAGCTCGCGGCCGTTGAGCGAGACCGGGGCGCCGCCCTTGAAGCCCAGCTCCATGTAGCCCGGGGAGGCGGGAGCGGAGTCGACGGAGGAGACCCACTCGAAGGCGGCCTGGGGCGGCTCGGTGTCCGGGTCCTCGAGCGGCCCGCTCTCTATCGAGCGCCCCCAGAGGTTCTGGTCGGTGCTGAAGACGGACTTCGACGGCTCGATCTTGATCCCGTGCTTCTTGGCGTACTCGATCTCCACATCGCGGGTCATGTTCCATTCGCGGACGGGCGCGATGACCTTGATCGAAGGGTTGAGCGACCTGACGGTCACGTCCATCCTCACCTGGTCGTTGCCCTTGCCCGTGCAGCCGTGGGCGACTGCGTAGGCGCCCTCCTTCTCGGCCACCTCCACCAGCTTGGTGGCGATGAGCGGGCGGCCGAGGGCGGTCGCGAGGGGGTACTTGCCCTGGTACATCCCGTTGGCCGCTATCGAGGGGAAGACGTAGTCCGAGACGAACTCTTCCTTGACGTCGAGCTGGTAGTGCTTTATCGCCCCTGTCGAGTACGCCCTCTCTTCTATCTCCTTGAAGCTCTCCCTCTGGCCGAGGTTGAGGGTGAGCGTGACCACGTCGGCCTTGTACTTCTCTTGGAGCCACTTTATCGAGACGGAGGTGTCGAGCCCGCCCGAGTAGGCCAACACTATCTTCTGCTTCAATTGTTGATTTTCCGGACCCTCTGTGAAATCCTTTTATAGATTTTGGCCAGCAGCGTCCCAAAACTGGAGGGTCTTGACACGAAATCGGCCACGCCTGGAGCGATAATCGACGCCGTGAGGGACGAGATAAGCTACGACCTCTCCGTCCAGGACGCCCTCGCCCGGGACTACGCCAACATCAGCGCGATCTCCAGGATGCTAAGGCCGAGGATCAAGGAGAGGCTAGGGAGGGACGTCAACACGGAGAGCATCATAACCTCCCTCAAGCGCCTCAAGGGGACGTACTCGCCGGCGTCGGCCGAGATCCGGGCGATAATCGCCGACAGCGTGGTCAACGTCAGGACAAACGTCTCCAAGATATCGATAGAGAAGACAAGGAAGACCCTCGAGGCGGTGAGCACTCTGATCGCTAGCCACCAGCAGGACTTCCTCCACGTCTCGGAGAGCATATCCAACATCACGCTCATCTTCGACCAGAAGCTCCACAAGAAGGTGAAGGCGAAGCTCGGGGACGCGGGGATACTGGAGGAAGGGGACGACTACGCTGCCATTATCGTCCAGAGCCCGGTGGAGATCACCAACACGCCAGGCTGCCTCATCAACTTCTACAACCAGATCGCAAGGCGCCACGTGAACATCGAGGACACCGTCAGCTGCCACACAGACACGATCATCGTAGTCAAGATGAAGGAGGTCGGCAAGGCGTTCACGTCGCTCACAGACCTCATCACCGAGGAGAGGAAGAGGATGGAGACGGCGGGTCGAGCGTGAAATCGCAAATCGGCCATGACCTTGGCATCGACCTCTGAAATTGGTCAAAGAGTTTAAAAAAGAACAACAAGAGATTTTTTTTCTCAAGAGACGCGATGGAAAGACCAGAAGGAAGGCCGGCCGTCCTGCTTCTTGAAGACGGGACGCTCCTCTTGGGAAAGGGATTCGGGGCCGAGGCCACCGTTGTCGGCGAGCTCGTCTTCAACACAGGGATGGTCGGATATCCAGAGTCGATGACCGACCCGTCATATTCAGGTCAGGTCCTGACCTTCACCTACCCCCTCATCGGCAACTATGGCGTCCCGAGCGGTGAGGAGAAGGACGTCTTCGGGCTCCCAAGGTACTTCGAGTCGGGCGGGGTCAAGGTCACGGGGATAGTCGTCCAGGAGTACTGCCAGCGCCCGAGCCACTGGGCGTCGGTCAAGACGCTCTCCGCCTGGATGAGCGACCAAGGCGTGCCCGGGATAGAGGGTGTCGACACCCGCGCCCTCGTCTCCACCATACGGGAGAGGGGCGTGATGATGTGCGCCCTCGCGACCGGGCCAGGCCTCACCAACAGGCGGGAGCTAAAGGCGATGCTCGAGAAGGCGGCGAGGTACGATTCCGTCGACTACGTCAAGAGGGTCTCCGTCAAGAACGCGGAGACGTACGGCGCCCTGGAGAAGAAGGTGGTGCTCGTCGACTGCGGGGTCAAGGAGAGCATAATCAGGAACGTCCTTGTGAGGGGCTACTCGGTCGTGCGGGTGCCGTTCGACTCCTCCTACGCCGAGGTGATGAAGCACGACCCCGCGGGGGTGATAGTGAGCAACGGACCCGGGGACCCGAAGCTCTGCGTGGACACGGTCAAGACGGCAGCGAGGCTGGTCGAGTCAGAGGTCCCGCTCCTCGGCATCTGCCTCGGGGAGCAGGTCCTCGGGATGTCGCAGGGCGCGGAGACCTACAAGCTGAAGTACGGCCACCGAGGCCAGAACAAGCCCGTCGTCGACCAGGTGACGGGCAGGGGGTACGTGACGAGCCAGAACCATGGGTACGCCGTCGACCCGAAGACGCTGGGCGGGACGGAGCTGAAGCCCTGGTTCATCAACGGCGACGACCACAGCGTCGAGGGGCTGGTCCACGGAGGGCGGCCCGCGATAGCGGTCCAGTTCCACCCGGAGGCGGCGCCGGGGCCGTACGACACGGAGTTCGTGTTCGACAGGTTCGCTGAGATGATGGTCGGCGGGAGAAAGTCGATGGTAGGTGAGAGCGTTCGAAGCATGAAAGCGTGAAGAAAGCGATAGTCCTCGGCAGCGGGGCGATAAAGATCGGAGAAGCAGGCGAAAGCCGCTGACAAGGCGGCCGCCAGTTCGACTACTCCGGTTCTCAATGCCTCAAGGCCCTGAGGGAAGAGGGCGTCTACTCCGTCCTCGTCAATCCGAACATCGCCACGATACAGACCGACTCGAAGATGGCAGACAAGATACACTTCCTGCCCGTCAACCCCGAGTTCGTGACCGACGTCATCGAGAGGGAGCGCCCTGACGCCATCCTCCTCGGCTTCGGGGGCCAGACGGCGCTCAACTGCGGTGTGGGCCTGTCGCGCGAGGGCGCGCTGGCGAAGTACGGCGTCAGGGTGCTCGGGACCCCGATCAGGGGCATTGAGCTGACCGAGGACCGCGAGCTCTTCAAGGAGACGATGCTCGACATCGGGGTCGCCTGCCCGAGGAGCAAGCCGGCCTACTCCCTCGACGAGGCCAGGGAGGTGGTCAAGGAGATAGGGTATCCCGTGATAATGCGGGTGGCGTACACCCTCGGCGGGCGGGGCGGGGGCGTCGCCAGGAACGACCGGGAGCTCGAGGAGATAGTCCAGAGGGGGCTCAACCTCAGCATGGCGCACCAGGTGCTCATCGAGGAGTACATCGGCCACTGGAAGCAGATCGAGTACGAGGTGATGCGCGACGCCGACGACAACGGGCAGGTAGTCTGCAACATGGAGAACGTCCTGAGCATGAGGGTGCACACGGGCGACAACATCGTTGTCGCCCCCTCGCAGACGATAACCAACCGCGAGTACCACATGCTCCGGTCCCTCGCGCTAAAGTCGGCGAGGAGGTGTGGGATAGTCGGCGAGTGCAACATGCAGTTCGCGCTCGAGCCCAAGTCGGAGACCTACCGCGCCATCGAGATCAACGCCCGCCTCTCGAGGTCGTCCGCGCTGGCGTCCAAGGCGACGGGGTACCCGATAGCGTACATCGCGGCCAAGATATGCCTGGGATACACGCTCCCAGAGCTCAAGAACAAGGTGACCGGCGTGACGACGGCGATGTTCGAGCCGTCGCTCGACTACGTGGTGGTCAAGATGCCCCGGTGGGACACCAAGAAGTTCGAGGGGGCGTCGAGGAGGATAGGGACGGCAATGAAGTCGATCGGGGAGGTGATGGCGATTGGGCGAGGGTTCGAGGAGACGATCCAGAAGGCCGCGAGGATGCTCAACATAAGGTACGACGGGGTGATACGCCGGCTGGTGGAGGAGGACGACGTCGAGCACCTCAAAGAGAGGTTGAGGGTCCCGACAGACCAGATAATCTTCGACGTGGTCGAGGCGCTCAAGGCGGGCATCCCGGAGGAGGAGGTCGCCAGGCTGAGCGTGATTGACCCGTGGTTCATCAGCAAGCTCAAGAACATAGTCGACGCCTACGAGAGGATAGAGAGGGGCGGGAAGGAGGGGGTGGACCGCGACCCGGAGCTGATGGCAGAGGCGAAGCGGCTGGGCTTCTCAGACAAGCAGATCGCCAACGCGGTCGAGGTGGACGAGGACGACGTGAGGGCGATGAGGGAGAGGATGGAGATCAAGCCCAGGGTGAAGGCGATCGACACCCTGGCGGCGGAGTGGCCGGCGCGGACGAACTATCTCTACGTGACCTACAACGCCGCGACCGAGGACGCGAAGCCGAGCGAGAGGAGGAAGGTGATGGTCCTGGGCGCGGGGCCGTACAGGATAGGGAGCTCGGTCGAGTTCGACTGGGGGACGATGAACATGGCCTGGGCGCTCAAGGAGAGCGGCAAGGTCGACGAGATAATCGTGGTCAACTGCAACCCAGAGACCGTCTCTACGGACTTTGACATGAGCGACAGGCTGTACTTCGAGGAGCTGACGGTCGAGAGGGTGCTCTCGATCTACGAGAGGGAGAGGCCGATGGGCGCCGTCCTCTGCGTGGGGGGGCAGATACCAAACGACCTGGCCGTGGAGCTGGACAAGAAAGGGGTCAACGTGATGGGGACGACGGCGGACTCGATCGAGAGGGCGGAGGACAGGGAGCGGTTCGCCTTCCTCCTGGACACGGCGGGGATCCCGCAGCCGGCGTGGGGGAGCTTCAGGTCGACCAAGCAGGCGAGGCAGTTCTGCGACAAGCTAGGGTACCCCGTCATCGTGAGGCCTTCGCACGTCCTCAGCGGCTCTGCGATGAGGGTCATCTGGGGTAGCAGGGAGCTCGAGAGCTTCCTCGTCAGGGCGGCCGAGGTCAACCCCAACTATCCGGTCACGGTGAGCAAGTTCCTCGAGGACGCAAAGGAGGTCGAGGTCGACGGGGTCTCGGACGGGGAGACGACCGTCATAGGGGCGACAATCGAGCACGTCCAGAAGGCGGGCGTCCACTCCGGGGACGCGATCATGACGATCCCGACGGTGACGATAAGCCAGGCGGCGAAGTCGAAGATCCGCGAGTACACGAGGGCGATAGCCAGGGAGCTCCAGGTCAAGGGGCCGTTCAACATCCAGTTCCTCTGCGTCAAGGACGACGTCCAGGTGATAGAGTGCAACCTCCGGGCCTCCAGGTCGCTCCCGTTCGTCTCCAAGGCGACGGGGGCCAACCTAGTCCAGCTCGCCGCCTCGGTCATTCTGGGCGGGAAGCTTGACGGGATGGGCGACGTCCCCGAGCCCAAGCAGTACGCTGTCAAGGCTCCCCAGTTCTCTTTCATGCAGATGGAGGGGGCCGAGCCCATGATAGGGGTCGAGATGAGGTCGACGGGCGAGGTGGCGTGCTTCGGGAAGACCCTCGCGGAGGCGATGAGCAGGGCGCTGATGGCGTCCGGGCTGAAGATACCGTCGAAGGGCGAGACGGGGATAATACTCGCAGACGAGCAGTCCGGCGTCGAGGAGGCGAAGGCCCTCGTCGCGGAGTTCAAGAAGGCGGGGATCGAGTTCGTTACCACCGCCCCGCTCGCCCAGGCAATCGGGGGTGAGGTCGGGGTGGCCTCGCTCGACGACATGGTGGCGATGGTGGGAAAGGGGAAGGTCGCGCTCGTCGTCTCGCTGAACACCAACCTCAACAGGGTGAGGAAGGACCTCTACAAGGTGAGGAGGAAGGCGGTCGAGCTCCAGGTTCCGTTCCTCACGACGGTGGAGGAGGGGAGGGCGGTTCTGCTCTGCGTAAGGTCGCCGCTCAAGAAGCTGAGCTGAGGAGGGTCACGCCCGCCTCATCCTGGCGAGGAGGTCGTCGAACGGGATGCGCTCCTCGGACTTGAACCTCATGTTTCTGAGGACGACCTCCCCCTTCTCTAGCTCCCTCTTCCCTACTATCACGACCCAGGCGAACTCCCTGGAGGCAGCGTCCTCCATCTGCTTGCCCAGGCTCTTCCCGCGGGCGCCCATCTCGCTCCTGTACCCCGCCGCCCTGAGAGAGGAGAGCGTGGTGATCGCCCTCTCGGCTAGGCCGGCCTCGGTGTAGGCGACGTAGACGGAGGGGATGGCCTCGGCCACGGGCGCCGTCCCCATCGAGAGGGCGATCCGCTCGACCCCTCCGGCGGCGCCGGTGGCGGGGAGGTCATCCCTCCCGAAGAGCTTGGGGAGGACGTCGTAGCGCCCGCCCCCGCAGAGCGAGCCTAGGTCCGGGTGCGCCCTGTCGACGGTCTCGAAGACGATGCCAGTATAGTAGTCCAGCCCCCTGACGATGCTGAGGTTGAACTCCACGTCGTTGATCCCCCTCGACCTCAGCGAGTCTCTGAGCGTGACCAGCCCTCCGCCCCCGGACGAGGCGAGGCCGTACTCCTCCAGCTTCTTGCAGACCTGGTCGGGGGTGCCCCTGGTCTTGCCGAACCTCAGGAGGTCGGAGAGGACCTCCCGGCTGAAGCCCTTGCGGGCGTACTCCTCGGCCAACTCGGCCTCCGTCTTCTTCTGGACCTTGTCGAGCGCCCTCATCAGGTCTATGAACTCCTCATCGGAGGAGTTGGGCATCGACTTGCTGAGGTAGTCCTCGACCACCCTCCTGTCACCGACCTGGAGGGAGAAGTCGCTGAGGCCGACCTTCTTGAAGAGGCTGTGGGTGAGGTCCATCACCTCGGCGTCGGCGTCGACGCTCTGGTCGCCGAAGACCTCGACGTCCCACTGGTAGAACCACCTGTACCTCGCGTGCTGCGGCTCGTCGTACCTCCAGACGCCTCCGTACGAGGCGAGCTTGACGGGCGGCCTGAGCCCCTTCTTCGAGGCCACGTACCTTGTCATCCCGACGGTGAGGTCGAACCTCAGCCCGACCTCCCGGTCGGCCTTGTCCTTGAAGTTGTAGATCTCCTTGTCGACCTGGGCCCCGCTCTTGGCCCTCAGGATGGAGAGGTTCTCGAGAGGCCCGGGCTCCATCAGCCGGAAGTTGTAGGCGCGAGAGACCTCCTCGAAAGCCCTCCGGATTGCGAGGTGGCGGTCGAACTCGTCCGGCTCTATGTCCCGGATCCCGCGGGGCTGGGAGAGGTCCAACCTCGGGCTCCTCAGGCGGGCTTCTTCCCGCCCTTCTTGTCGAGAGCAGCGAGCGCGGCGAGGAGGGCGGTGAGCTGGACCTCGGGGTTGGAGCCCACGGCGAGGCGGTAGTCGAACTCCGCGAGGATGCCAGTCGCCTCGGCTGACTTGTCGCCGGCGTTCTTGGCGATCTCCTCGTTGGCGAACCTGAGGAAGTCAGACTCTGGTATCCCGTAGACCCTGGTCAGCTCGACCAGCTTGAGCCTGGCCGCCTGGAAGTCCCCGCCCATGGCCAGCCTGATCACCTCGACAGACTTTTCCTTGGCTGTCGCCCCTGTCACGGCGTTGACCTTCGCCACGGTCACCTCCCCGGAGCCCGAGCCGGAGGCGGCCTGGAGGAGGTTGATGGCCTGCCTCAGGTCCCCGTCGACCGCGAAGGCGATCTCCTTGAGGACCTCGGGAGAGGCCTTGACGTCCTCCGCCTTTGCAATCCTCTTGAGGCAGGCGACCGCCTCCTCCTGCCCTATCCTCTTGAAGCGGAAGATGGCGCACCTGCTCTGGATGGGCTCGATGATGTTCGAGGAGTAGTTGCAGACCAGGATGAACCTGGTGTACCTCGACGTCTCCTCCATTATCCTTCGGAGCGCGGTCATCGCGTCGTGGGTCATCTCGTCCGCCTCGTCGAGGATGACCAGCCTGAAGGGGACTCCCTCGCGCCTGTCCGTATAGCTGGCGAAGGTCTTGATCCTCTCGCGGACGATGTCTATCCCCCTCTCGTCGCTTGCGTTGAGCGAGAGGGTGTAGTCGGGAGCGAGGTCGCCGAGGACCTCCCTGGCGACGATCAGCGCTGCCGTGGTCTTGCCGGAGCCGGGAGGGCCGGCGAACAGGAGATGGGGCATCTCCTCCTTCTTCTCGAGCAACGGCCTGATCCTCTCTTTGACCTCTTCCTGGTTGACGATGTCGTCGAGCCTGTGAGGCCTGTACTTCTCGACCCACATCAGGGACTCTAGAGGCATGGTCTATCCCAGACTCGGTCGCCCTTCTTCATGATGAGGTGCCCCACGACCCCTTTTGACTATATATCTACCTAGCTTGGTTCGGGGGGAGGGACCAGGGTCCGTGAAACTTCTCACCCTAGACGCCGACGACGTGACAGCCGCTTGCCCGATGCGCGATTGCATAGAGGAGATGGCGAGGGTCTTCGCCCTCGAGGGCGAAGGTAAGATCGAGTCGCCGATCAGGACGATGCTCTCCGCGCCCTCCGGCGACATACTCGTGATGCCCTCCACGGCCAAGAGGGCCAAGGTCGAGGCGAGCGTCAAGGTGGTGAGCGTCTTCCCCAAGAACAAGGGGATACCCTCGATTCACGCCCTGACGATCCTCGTTGACGCTGAGACCGGCGAACCGAGGGCGATGCTCTCCGGAGGAGCCCTGACGGCAATCAGGACGGGGGCCGTATCCGGGCTGTCGTGCCGGTACCTCGCGAGGGACGGCTCGGCGACCCTGGGCATCTTTGGGGCCGGCGGGATGGCGTACCAGCAGGTCAACGGGGTGGTCTCCGCGCTGCCCTCGGTCGAGAGGGTGAGGATCTACTCCTTCGAACCGGAGAGGAGCAGAGCGCTTGCCAGGCAGTGCACCAAGACCCTGAGGGTCGAGGCAACGGCGGTCGACTCGGCGGAGGCTTGCGTGAAGGGAAGCGATGTGGTGGTGACCGCCACCACGTCGAAGGCGCCCATATTCGACGGGAGCCTCGTGGGCGACGGCACCCACGTCATCGCCATGGGCTCCTACAGGCCCAACGCGCGAGAGCTCGACTCCGGCCTGGTCTCCAGGGCTTCGATATTCGTCGACTCGAGGGAGGCGGTCCTCGAGGAGGCCGGGGACATCCTCATCCCCATCGAGGAGGGGAGGATAACCAAGGACTCGATCAAGGGAGAGCTCTCCGAGCTGGTGAGCGGGGAGAAGCGCGGGAGAGAGAGGGTGTCCGAGGTGACGCTCTTCAAGTGCGTAGGCCTGGCCCTGGAGGACAACGCAGCGGGGTGGCTGGCGTACCGGAGGGCGCGCAAGAAGGGCATCGGGAAGTGGGTCGAGCTCTAGAGCCTCGAATAGACTTAATTACACGACACTAGTTGTTCCGCAGTCCCCATAACACAGAAAGGAGATGTTGGTTTTATCGTGGAGGACCCCGGCGCAGACGTATCGAGGCTGTTCGAGCAGAGGGAGAGGGAGTTCCTCCTCGCGCCGGTAAGGGTGACGATGAAGGCCTCGACGGACGACATCGAGGTCGGGGACGTCCTTCTCAAGAAGGCCAAGGAGGGTGAGCGCCTGGAGATGCCGAGGTGGGTTGCTGAGGAGCTCGCGGAGCTCGGGATGGTCGAGCTCCAGGAGGAGCCCTTCGAGGTCGAGATACTGAAGGCTCTGACGAGGGAGAAGATCCTCGCTTCGCTCCAGCTGTCGCCCCTAGAGCCCAACTTCTATGTGAGGATGAGGAGGAGGCTGACCGCGATAAGGGTCGGGGTCGAGAGGGGGAAATATAGGCGGGAGGACTATGAGAAGCTGAGGATGAGCAGCTATGACCTGATTGGGAGGCGTTTGAGCAAGCTGCTCTCGATGAGCTCTTCGGCGAACGTCCAGACCATCGCCGACAAGATCACTCCGGAAGAGAAGGTGTTCTTCAGGATGAGCGCGTCGATATCGGCGGCCTGGAAGAAGGCGTTGCTGGGGGACCAATAGATGGCTGTTATCACTAGGGGGCTGTCGGAGCTCTTCGAGGAGTTCCTCAGGGGATTCGAGGACAGGGACGGGGAGCGCAAGTACCAGGTCATGCTCGCCCAGCTCGCGGCGTCCGGGCGGAAATCGATAATGATAGACTACGAGGACCTCATCCACTACAACACAGACCTCGCGGAGAGCCTCCTGAAGGACCCGGACAAGGCGCTCAAGGAGTACAAGATAGCCGCATTCGAGGTCCTGAGCACCGAGAACCCGAGCTACGCGGGGGAGGTCAAGAAGAGCCTCACGGTGAGGCTCCGCGGGGTGACGGACAGGATCGCCCTCCGGAAGGTCGACACCTCTCACCTCGACAAGATGATAGCGTTCGCCGGGATGGTGATCAGGACGTCGGAGCTCAGGCCGCTACTGGTCGACGCCGCTTTCGTCTGCCCGGACGGCCACACGACGATGGTCGTCCAGGAGGGCCCGAGCATCAAGAGGCCGGCAAAGTGCGAGAGCTGCGACCAGACCAGGAGCTTCGAGCTAGACCAGAAGGACAGCAGCTTCATCGACAGCCAGATACTGAGGGTCCAGGAGCTCCCTGAGGAGCTCCCTCCAGGCCAGCTCCCCAGGTTCTTCGACGTGGACGTCGAGGGGGACATCGTCAACACGGCGAGGCCAGGGGACAGGGCGGTGATGACAGGGATAGTTCGGGCCGAGCCCGATTTTGCGTTCGGCCAGCCCCACAGCAGGTCGTTCCGCTCGAAGATAGAGGCCAACTCGATCGAGGTGGTCGGCAAGGAGCCGAGCCAGGTCCACATATCGAAGGAGGACGAGGCGATAATCAGGAGCATAGCGGCCAGCCCTGACGCTTATCAGAAGCTGATCCGGTCGATGGCGCCGGGCATCCTCGGCCACGAGGCGGTCAAGGAGGCGATCCTCCTCCTCCTTGTGGGAGGGCCGGTGACCGTCCTTCCCGACGGCACGAAGCTCAGGGGCGACATCAACGTCTTCCTCGTCGGCGACCCCGGCGTGGCGAAGTCCGAGATGCTAAAGTTCGCGGCCCAGGTCGCCCCGAGGGGGATGTTCGCGTCCGGGAGGGGTTCGACCGCGGCGGGGCTCTCCGCCGCCGTGATCCGCGAGAAGAACACACTGATGCTCGAGGCGGGCGTCGTCGTGCTCGCCGACCAGGGCATCGCCTGCATCGACGAGTTCGACAAGATGAAGCCCGAGGACAGGAGCGCCCTGCACGAGCAGATGGAGCAGCAGACCGTCACGATAGCCAAGGGGGGGATCTACGCGACCCTGAACGCAAGGACAGCCATCCTGGCGGCGACAAACCCGATCCTGGGCAAGTACAACCCCTACCAGAACCTCATCGACAACATCACCCTACCCATCCCGCTCCTGACCAGGTTCGACCTGATCTTCGTCCTCAGGGACACGCCCGTCCCGGCCCAGGACGAGAAGCTGGCCACGCACATACTCGACGTCCACAGGAAGAGAGGGTACGTCGACTCGCCCCCCATCCAGTTCGAGCTGCTCAAGAAATACCTCGCCCACGCCAAGGGCTACAACCCCGCGCTCACGATGGAGGCGCAGAACAGGATCAAGGAGTACTACCTCCAGCTCAGGAGGAACGCTAGCGAGGGACAGATAGGCGCCACCCCGAGGACGCTCGAGTCCCTAGTCCGCCTGGCGAGCGCGAAAGCGAGGCTTATGCTCAGGGAGCAGGTGACCGAGGAGGACGCCCTGACTGCCGTCCTCCTGATGAGCAAGATGGTCGAGGACGTCCTGACGGACACCGAGACGAAGACGAAGGGAGACTTCGGCATCCTCCTAGGCCAGCCCGCGGGTGAGAGGGGGAAGCTCGCGACCGTGATGGACACGCTCCGCGCACTGGAGGGGACCGACCGCAAGCCTATCGAGGCCAAAGTGTTCAGGGCGGAGCTGATGAAGACCAACAAGTTCGCGAACGAGGACGAGGTCGACAACATCATCAGGAAGATCACCAAGGAAGGCATAATCTTCGAGTCGAAGCCCGGGTTCTACAGAAGAGTCCAGGGATAGGGGGCGCCGATGAAGGTCGCAGACCTCCCCCTCCCCGAGGAGTTCACAAGGTACCTAGAGTCGCAGGGTTTCGCCAACCTCTTCCCCCCTCAGGCGGCCGCCGTGGAGGCCGGCCTCCTCGACGGCAAGAGCCTGCTAATCGCCAGCCCGACCGCGTCGGGCAAGACCCTCATCGCGGCGCTGGCGGCCTTCAAGCGGGTCGTCGTCGAGAGGAGGAAGGTCGTCTACCTCAGCCCCCTCAGGGCCCTCGCCTCTGAGAAGTACGCCGAGTTCAGGAACCTTCTCGAGAGGTTCGGGGTGAGGTGCGTCATCTCCACCGGAGACTTCGACTCGGCAGGGGAGGCTCTCAAGAACTACGACCTCCTCGTCCTCACCAACGAGAAGTTCGACTCGCTCCTCAGACACGGGATCCCCTGGCTGCGCGACGTCGGGTTGTTCGTGGCGGACGAGGTCCACCTCGCGGGCGAGGGAGGGAGGGGGCCGACGCTGGAGATGATACTCACAAGGATCATCCACAGCGGCGTGCAGGCGCAGCTCCTCTCGCTCTCCGCAACCGTGAGCAACGCTGAGGAGATAGCGAGGTGGCTGAAGTCGGACCTTGTGGAGATGACATGGAGGCCGGTGCCCCTCAGGCAGGGGGTGTACGACCACGGCAGGGTGTGGTTCGGGGACCTCCAGGGCGAGTTCGAGACGGTGAGGTCGACGTACGGCGCGGCGATAGACGTGGCCGTCCAGTCGGTGGCGACTGGAGGGCAGGCGCTGGTCTTCGCCTCGACCAGGAGGAGGGCGGTCAGCCTCGCTACCAAGGCATCTGAGCTGACGCCGAGCTACCTCGACGAGGAGGAGAGGAGGGCCTGCGCCGAGGCGTCGAGGAGGATAAGGGAGTCGGGAGAGGAGACGAGCCTCGGCAGGCTCCTCGCCGACCTGGTGGGGAGGGGGGCCGCATTCCACCACGCTGGCCTCCCCCACGAGCACAGGAGGATAGTCGAGGACGCCTACAGGTCGAGGGCGGTCAAGCTCCTCGCGAGCACCCCCACGCTCGCGGCCGGGGTCAACCTCCCGGCGAGGAGGGTGGTGATTGCGGACCTCTCTAGGTACGACGCCGAGGCGGGGGCGAGCGCCGCGATATCTGTGCTGGAGTACAGGCAGATGGCTGGGAGGGCGGGGAGGCCCCAGTACGACGAGTTCGGGGAGACGGTGATGATACCCCCGCCAGCGTACAGCGCGGAGGAGGTGATGCGCCACTACGTCGAGGCGAGCCCGGAGCCGATAGAGTCGAGGCTCGCTGGGGAGAGCAGGATGAGGGTCCACCTCCTCGCCGTCATCGCGAGCCGCTTGGGGACGAGCAGGGACGAGATAGACTCGATCTTCTCCAAGACCCTCCTCGCCGCACAGACGGGCGCGGCCGACGTCGCCAAGCACGTCGACGAGGCGCTGGGCTACCTGTTCTCGGAGCAGCTGGTCGTCGAGAAGAGCGGGATGTTCCAGGCGACGGGGTTCGGCAAGAGGATCTCCACCCTTTACATCGACCCGATGACGGGGGTGCTGTTCAAGAAGAACCTTGGAGGTTTCGAGCCGGGCCCCGACCACACCGTGAGGCTCCTCCACCTCGTTTCGAAGAGCCCCGACTTCGAGCCCAAGTTCCCCATGAGGGAGAGGCACTTCTCGCAGGCCCTCCAGTTCCTAGAGGCCAACCGCGGATCGTTCGCCCTCGGGGCTGCGCGGGGGAGGTCGTCGTTCATGGAGTACGAGGAGGCCCTCGAGGAGATGAGGACGGTGATGGTGCTGGACGCCTGGATAGGAGAACAGAGGGAGGACGCGATTCTTGAGACTCTGGGGGCGGAGCCGGGCGACCTGCACAGGGCGGTCGACAGCGCGGACTGGCTGCTCTACTGCGTGAGCGAGCTGGCGAGGCTCTTCGGCAAGTACGAGGTGATCAAGGAGGCGGACTTCCTCAGGAAGAGGGTGGAGATGGGGGTGAAGGGCGAGCTGGTCGAGCTGACCAAGCTTCGCGGGGTGGGGAGGATCAGGGCGAGGTCGCTCTACACATTCGGTTTCAGGACGATAAAGTCGATCAGGGAGGCCCCCGCGGAGAAGCTCAGCCTGGTCGACAAGATAGGGCCAGTCCTGGCGAGGAAGATCAAGGAAGAGGCGGGCTGATGCGGACCAACGGGTTCGCCCTCTTCGTCGGCGAGGGGGCGGGGTCGAGGGCGGTCGAGGAGGCCAGCAGGGTCGAGAGGTTCAGCAAGGGGGTGGTCGCGTGGGCGGGCGGCGAATTCGGTCCTCTGTCCGAGGCGCGCCTCGAGGGAGAGAAGGAGGTCGTCCTCGCCTACACCCTGGGAGGGGCGGGGTTCCCCCTCGTGCACGGCGTCGTCGAGGAGGGGGCGGGAGGCGAGTACTCCATCCTCGGCAGGGGTGCGGCTGGGTTCTACGGTGAGAGAGACAGCCTAGGGACGAGGGGGCTCTGGACAGAGGGGGACTCCATGGCCAGCGACTACCGCCTGCTCGGCGCAGGGGCCCGACTCGTGACTGCGGGCGGGAGGTTCGAGAGGGGGGAGACCTCATCGGGCCCGGCCCGCGAGCCGGAGAAGCTCGACCTGACCTTCGAAGAGGCGGGGAGAGAGCTCGCGTCCCTGCTCGGGGCGGTGGTACGAGGGCGGGTCGCGGGGAGGAGGCGCGTCGCGGTCTCCTTCTCCGGCGGGCTGGACAGCTCCCTCCTCGCCCTCCTGGCGTCAAGGCACGCGGAGGTCGTCCTATGCTCCGCCTTCGCGCCTGGCTCTAGGGACGAGGAGCAGACCGGGCGGGCAGCGGGCCTGCTCGGGATGGAGTTGAAGTCGGCGGTCCTCGACCAGGACGAGGTCGCGAGGCTGACGCGCGGGGCCGTGCTCCCACCGGGCGAGTCGACCCCGATGGACCTCGCGCTCTGGTCGATCTACTCCACCACGAGCCTCCTCGCGAGCGAGGCGGGGGCCGAGACCATCTTGCTAGGGCAGCTTGCAGACGAGTTGTTCGGAGGATACAGCAAGTATGCCGCGAGGGCGAGGGACGGCGGGGAGGCGGAGGCAGAGAGGATGATGAAGGACGACGCGAGGTCGTGCGCCGAGAGGGGCTTACTGAGGGACGAGGCGGCCTGCTCCGCGCGGGCCGAGGCGATGTTCCCCTATGCAGACGAGAGGGTGGCCTCCTTCGCGTGGGGGCTGCCCTTCGGGTTCAAGGTGAGAGAGGGCGAGAGGAAGGCGGTGCTCAGGGAGGCGGCCGCCGAGGCCGGCCTCCCCGAAGAGCTCGCGAGAGCGCCCAAGAAGGCGGCGCAGTACAGCTCGGGCGCGGCGAAGTTGGTCGGCAGGCTGTGAGCTCGCCCATCCCTTTTATTGCCCCCGCTGGCCCCTCAGGCCGATGACTCCAGAAGGACAGCCAAAGGGGAAGCTGGTGGGGTTCAAGCCCCTCCAGGAGAGGTATTGCTACTACTCGCTCGACGACGGCACGGTCCTCGGGGTGAAGCCTGTGATGGTCAAGGTCTTCCGCATGGTCGGCCCGGACGGGAGGCCCGCCATGGGTCCGGACGGGGCGCCCGCGTACTTCTATCAGACGCAGAACGTGACGCAGGTGCTGACCCCGGACGAGTACAAGATAATGTCGAACCGCGAGCTCCAGGAGTAGGCGACTCACCCCGGGTGCAGGCAGGTTGGGAACGAGGTACCTGCCAGCCGAGGACACGCGGCTCCTTGGGGAGGCGCTCCGCGGGTACACGGGCGAGAGGTGCCTCGAGATCGGGTTCGGGAGCGGGGCATTGCTCGAGGGCGTGGCTCCCAGGTTCGACCTCGCGGTGGGGACGGACGTCATCGGGCTCCGGGACGCCTCGCAGGCCTCGTCCGGCTCGGCTGGCCTGGTCCTCGCGGACAGGGCTGCCTGCTTCAGGGAAGGGGTGTTCGACCTTGTCTTCTTCAACCCGCCCTACGTCCCGTCAGGAGAGGTGGAGGACAGGGCAGTGGACGGAGGCCCCACGGGGACAGAGGTCCCGCTCGCCTTCGTCGAGGAGGGGGCGAGGGTGATGAAGAGAGACGGGACGATGGTCGCGCTGCTCTCGGAGGAGGGCGACCTCGGGAGGTTCGTCTCTGAGTGCGCGCGGCTCGGGCTCGATGCGAAGAGGGTCTCGCAGAGGAGGCTCTTCTACGAGACGCTCGTGGTCTTTGAGGTCCGGAGGCGCCCAACGCTAATACGCAAGCCCTGATGAGGGTCCCTGGATGATGGAGCACCGAAGGAGTCTAGCCCTCGCGGCGGCTACGCTCGTGCTGGTCCTGTCGTCTGTCCAGGCGGTGCGGGCGCAAGGGATAGGGTCCTGGACCCCGACCACCTCTTACCCGTCGCAGCTAGCGGGCGACTCGTGCGTCTCGGTAGGCGGCGACGTCTACTGCGTCGGCGGGTTCGACGTCAACCAGAACAGCTATGACGACGTGTTCGACGCGCCCGTCAGCTCTTCCGGCCTGGGGCAGTGGTTGGCGGAGCCCAACTATCCCACGGCGATAGACAGCGCCGCCTGCGTCAACGTCACGACTTCGGTCACGTGCGTGGGAGGAGAGGACGGCCCGACGGTGCTCAACGACGTCTACTCGGCCACCGCGTCGTCCGAGGGCCTGGGCTCCTGGTCTGCGGGCGCATCCTACCCCAACGAGCTCGCTGCGATCTCTTGCGTCGGGTACTCCGGGGACGTCTACTGCGTCGGCGGGTTCGACTCCAACGGGAACGAGGTCACCTCCTCGTACTACGCCGCGGCCTCGTCGGGGGTCGCCTCATGGACGGCGACCACGGCGTATCCCCTCGCAGTCGACAGCGAGTCGTGCGTCACGATCTCGGCGGCGATCTACTGCGTCGCTGGGGAGACGAAGAGCGGCTCGAACCAGAACAGCCCGGTGACCAACGTCTACTACGCCCCCCTCACCACCCTGGGGATCGGCAAGTGGGTGGCCGGGCCGTCGTACCCCGTCGCCCTGGCCGCGCCCTCTTGCGTCGCTTACTCCTCTGCCATCTACTGCACGGGAGGGTTCGACAAGAACCAGCTGAGCAGCAGCGACACCTACTACTGGGCGCCGTTGTCGGGTGCGAGCCAGTGGACGAGCGCTACCCCGTACCCGACGGCGGTCGACACGTCGTCGTGCGTCCTCGCGCAGGGATACGTCTACTGCGTCGGGGGGACTTCGGCGGTGAGCAGCGGCCAGAGCATGCTGAACTCGGCCTACTTCGCCCCGCTCTCCACGGAGACTGCGGCTACGACCACCTCCACCACGCCCGAGTTCCCGGCGGCGGCCGTCCCCGCCGTCCTGGCTGTGGCCCTCCTCGCGGTGGGCGGGTTGGGCTCGTTCCGGAACGGCCGCAGGTCCTAGAGGCCGATGCTGTTTATCGGGGCGCCAGAGTTCCCGTCGAGGACGAAGACGATCTTCTTCCCCTTGTGGTCGTAGCGGACGAACCAGACCGGGACGTGGAGGAGCTCCCCGTCCGAGACGTCCATGTCCGTGTGCATCTGCTGGATCATGTGGTACTTTTCGTGCGCCTTTTGTGACTGGATCTGGTCGACGTAGGTCTTCGCCTGGGACTTTGCGACGTCCTCGCTGATGTCGCCGTTGAGGACCTTGATGCTCTTGTCGATCTTCGAGATGTCGAAGAGCACCCTCTGGTCCATGGCGAAGGTGTAGTCCTGCGGCTGGAACTCGGTCAGGTCCTTCATCGCGACCACTGGGAAGTTGTAGTTGTTGTCGAGCTGGTAGGTCTTCCTCGGCCCGCCGCCCATCCCCATCCCCATGCCCATCCCGTAGAACATGCCGCGGAATCCCAAGGCGGTCAGCGGCGACCTGAGGCTGGCGAGGCTCGGGACGAGCGAGGCTGTGTCGAACGACCTCCTCCTTCCGCCGCCGCCTCCGAATCCGCCCCCACCCCTCCCCATGCCGCCCAGGACTCCGATGAGGGCGGCGGTGGTGGCCACCTGGCCCATCTCCTGCATCGCGTCGACCGCGGCTATGGAGGTCCTCGCGGAGACCGGGATTATCCAGTATGGGACGAAGGTCGCGTTCTCCTCCTCCATGGTCGACTCCTCGTGGAGGTGGTGCCTGAAGATGCCCTTGTCCATCATCTCCTGGACCTTCGCCTCGACCTGGTCCTTTGTCACCCTCATCGGGAGCATGGTGTGCTTCTGGATGTCCTTCCAGCCCTCGTCCCCGAGGGTGATTCCCGTCCCGCAATACTCGCAGGTGATTACCATCTCGCCGAACTTTGGCGATATAGGCGCGCCGCAGCTGGGGCACTTGAGGGCGGTCGCCCCCGCGGAGCCGATGACCTGGCTCCTGCTTCCCTGCTGGGGGGCGGGCGCGCCCTGGCCGTTCGTCCCGCCCGCGGAGACGGGGGCGCCGCACTTGTAGCAGAAGGCCGCTCCATCGGGGAGCTCGGCGCCGCACTTTGGGCAGTATGTCATGCTCGGGTCACAGCTTTGAGCCGCAGTTGGGGCAGAACTTGGGCGACCCCGTCACGGCCGTGCCGCAGTTGGGGCAGAACTTGGCCTTGGACTGGGCCGCACCCGCCTGCTGCTGCTGGGGCTGCTGCTGCACCTGTGGCGTGGGCTGGGCCGTCCCGCAGTTGGGGCAGAAGGTGTTGGCCATCGGTATGATCGAACCGCAGTTGGGGCAGGACTTTGTGTTCCCGCCCTGCATCCCTCCCATCATCGCCTGCCCGAAGGCCGAGCCGACGCCGACCCCCGCACCGAGTCCCACGCCTAGGCCGGCGCCCACCCCGGCGACCCCGCCTGGGTTCTTGGCCGCGTCTGTCATCGCTTGACCTGCCTGGTACTGGAGGTAGTTGACCCCCAGGACCTGCATCTGCGACCTCGTGTCGATGGCCTTTTGGACCTCGTCAGGGAGGCTTATCGTGAGGCCTGAGACCTTGTTGATCTCGATCCCGAACTGCCCGACGTTGTCGGAGCTCGTTGAGAGGACGACCTGCTCGATGTTGGTGAGGTTCCCGGCAAGGTCGGTGACCTTCAGGCCCTGGGCCTTCATCTTCCCGAGGGCGTTGTAGACGAGGATGACCATCTGCTCCTTGAGCCTGTCCTCGACGTCGGATGACGTCTCGGCGTTGAAGGTGCCCACGAACTGGTTGATGAAGTTCTCAGGCGAGGAGACGCGCCATCTGTACTCCCCGAAGACCCTGAGGTTGACTATGCCGAAGGTGGGGTCGGTGAACTGGTAGGGCTGGGCGCTCCCGAACTTTCCGTCCATGAACCTCTTCTGGACGTAGTAGACCTCCGCCTGCTGGACGACACCCGTGAAGTACTTCAGGAGCTTGCCAACGACCGGGGCGTTGAAGTCGGTCAGGGCGTACCTGTTGGGCTGGTCGAAGTAGGTGAGGACCTTCCCGTCCCTGTAGAAGACCGCTATCTCGTCCTCCCTGACCACTATGTTGTCGTTGAGCCTGATGTTCCTGGGAACCTTCCACATCACGTTGTCCTGCTTGTACTGGTCCTCCCAGTTTATCGTCGTCGAGCCCAGGACGCTCCCTCCCGTCGCCGGGATGGGGGTGTTCCCGCTCCCGCTCCCGCCCGAGGCGGGCTTCTTCCAGAACTGTCCAATCATCGCGATCTACTCTCTCACTGCTTCACAAGGACGCCCTTGACGGCCTCCATCCTCACGGACCACTTTTGCTTGAAGTCCAGTACGGCGGCGTTGACCTTGGAGACCGCCGACATCACGGACGCCGGGTTGGCCGGGTCGTACGTGAAGCTGGAGGGGGAGGTGGCCGAGACGAGGTCGAACGCAGAGGCGACGAACGCGCTGTCGTTGTCGTAGAGCTGGTTGAGCCTGTTCTGGTCGATGGTGATGCTCGCAACCCAGCCGGAATAGCCCTGCTCTGCGTGCCTCACCTCGCCCGCGATCTGCTGGAGCTGGAAGATCACCGAGCCTATGCTCGTCAGGCTCGTGTAGTCCCCCGCCGTGGACATCTGCTTCCTGACAGCTTCCAGGTTGGACTTCGCGAGCAAGAGCTTGTCGGCGACCTGGTTCCTGAGCATGTTGTCGGCGACCCTGAGGTCGTCCAGCTTCCTGTAGTTGCGGAGTCCCGGTATCAGGAGCTCGAGTGTCTTCTGGGGACCCCTGCTGGCTTGGACCTGCTTCCTAATGTCTGGACTGTCTTGAGACAAACAAAACGCACCGCTTGCCTCGTGGACCCCTTGGGTTGTTATAAAGGATATAGGCGATTCTGAGAACCGAGAAGGTGTCCCGATCTACTTCCTCGAGGACTCTCTGAGGTACCTGTCTGCATCTAGGGCGGCCTTGCACCCGTCTGCCGCCGCGGTGACCGCCTGCCTGTACTTCCAGTCCTTGACGTCGCCTGCTGCGAAGACCCCGGGGACGCTCGTCTCGGTCTCGTTCCAGACCTTGAGGTAGCCGTTGGGCTCGAGCTCGAGCTTGCCCTCGAACAGCTTCGTGTTGGGCTCGTACCCGATGGCCACGAAGACCCCCTGGACGTCGAGCCTGGTCACCTCGCCGGTGTTCACGTCCTTGACTGTAACGCCCTCGACCCTGCCGTTGCCCAGGATGTCGGTGACTATCGAGTTCCACTTGAACTTGATCTTTGGATCGGACGTCGCCTCCTCCCGGAGGGCGGCGCTGGCTCTCAGCTCGCCCTTCCTATGGATGACCTGGACCGAAGCGGCGAGGTTGGTGAGGTACGTCGCCTCCTCCATCGCGGTGTCCCCCCCGCCGACGACGGCGACGTCTTTGCCCTTGAAGAAGAACCCGTCGCAGACGGCGCAATTCGAGACTCCCTTGCCCTGGAGCCTTGACTCTGAGGGTAGGTCGAGCCTCCTCGGGTTGGCCCCCGTCGCTATTATCACTGAGAGGGCCTTGGTCGTCTGGCCGCCGGAGGTGTCGAGCTCGAAGGGGTGCCTGTCGAACCTGACCCCGACTACGTCTTCCTGGATCAACTTCGCCCCGAGCCGCTCGGCCTGCGACCTCATCTTCTCCATGAGGGTGGGACCGAGCACAGGGTCGACGAAGCCGGGATAGTTCTCGACCTCGCTCGTCAGCATGAGCTGTCCGAGGGGGACGCTCCCCATGTACAGGGTCGGGTTGAGGTTCGCCCTCGACCCGTAGATCGCCGCTGTCAGCCCGGCGGGCCCAGAGCCGATGATAACGAGCTTCGCCGGCGCTTCCACGTGGAAAAAGGCCCTCGAGGGGGTGATAAATGTATGCGAATCTTCGGAGGACTAGGTAAGGCCTGCACTACTTCATCGTGGCCTTTATGCTGGCCAGGCTCGCCTTGTTGGGGTCGTACCTCACCCTCGCCGTGTCGAGTATGTAATTGATCTCGACCGCCCTGACCCCCGGCATGGCCTCCAGCGCCTTCCTCATCCTCTCGATCCTGCCGGGCTGGTCTGCCCCTTCTATCGAGAATATGCTGGTCGCGAGTGTCTCGGCCATGTCTTCCACGGCATGAGGGGGGCGATTCTCAGATTTAGAGAACGAGTTTCTATTGCAATCGGTTGCAATAGGCCGGTTTGGCGTTTTTCCAAAAGAGTATTTAAGGCCTAGAGGTCGACGATCACGGAGTGCTCGTCGACGGCGAACTTTGCCGTCCTATGGACCAGTGCCAGTTGGCACCTTATCCACTCCTCCAAGAAGAGGCTCCCCTTCTTCCCCAGGTTGTGGGTCAGGGTTATGGTTATCTTCCCCGGCGAGAGGAACTCGCTGTACTCGAAGGCGTTGATGTAACCGGAGGACGTCCGGAAGCCCTCGAGCATGTTCTCGATGGTGAAGGCGCCGAGCTTTGTGATTACGAACGTCCTCGCTATGCTTTCCCCCGCTGTCCTGGCGGCGGCTACTATAGCCTCGTCGGTCGAACCCTCGAGTATGGTCTTGAAGGTCGAGGCGGGTATCTTCATCAGCTGGAACCGCTTCATCAGCCTGTCGTAGTGGGAGTAGCTGAGGAGAAGCTGGTTGACGAGCGTGTTGACGCTGATGTTCTGCTTCTTGGCATCCTCCTGGAGGTCCTTGAACGAATCCTCGTCGATCCTGAAGGTGGCGGTGACGGTCTTCGAGGGCATGCGGGCCCGAGGGCCCGCCTCCGTTAAAATGATGACGTTTTGCTGAAAAATCGTGCGCCGGTGTTCTTGGAACCGAACGAAATCGCGCACACAAGTATTTGCTCTAGATACGTCCGCGTCATATACGCAGAGGGTCTAACCAGACGCCAGACAAGAAATGTCTACGCTGAGGAACAAACTGCCACTGAAGGTAATGATCCCGGTGCTGGTGGTATCCCTCTTCGCGGTCGGTTCGTTCGCGACTTCGGTTGGAGTCTCGACGCAGTCGTTCGCGGGCGAGGCCGGTGTCAACTACACCGTGACCGGAGCCTTCACTGCGGCGAGCAACGGCTTCTCAGTCGTTCAGACGACCACGACCGCGTCCTCGCAGCCATGCACCTGGGCGAACGCAGGTACCTGCAACACGGCCCTCACGGCCGGCGACTGGTACTACCAAGTCACCCTGACGATAGCTGCGTCGGCGACCCCGTCCCACACCTACACCGTGACCGTCCAGTGGAACACTGGGAGCGGTTACTCGACCCTCGGGTCACTCACCGTGACCACGGGATCGACGATCTCCTCGGGACAGACGATGGCCTTCCAGATCGACACAAGCCTGACCTCGTTCAGCGCCCCGGCCGGAATAACCGTGACGGTGGCATAGAATGACTGAGGCTGGAGGGAGCGGGCGGAAGCTCGCCCCTCTGCACCCCTTTTTCTGGTGACTTTGATTGAAACTGCTCTTCGCTTTCGTCTTGATATCCGCGCTCACGGTCGGCTCGTACGCCACATCGGTGAGCGTGAGCACGGCGAAGTACGCCGCGGACGCGGGGTTGCTGACCAACGTCTACTTCGAGAGCTCCGGGTTGGCGACCTCCACGACCCCGTCCGTCGTGACGGCGATCACCCAGCCTGGCACGACGGGCTCCACCTCCCTCACCAAGGGGAGCACCGACTACCTCTACTCGCCCTCCTTCGGGACAGCCAGGAACGTGGCCGCTGGCACTTGGATCGTGGAGGTCTGGGCGGCGACGACCTCCTCGACGGGGACGATGACGATTACAATCGACACGGTCAACTCCGGCGGGACCGTCCAGGCGATGGTCGGGACGGGATCGACGACCACGGTGACGACGACCAAGGCCGAGGCGAAGTTCAGCGTCGCGGGCTCGGCGGTCACCATCCCGGCGAGCGGCTACCTGAGGGTGAGCCTCTACGCGCCGACGGGGTCGGGCAAGCCGGGCTTCACCGTCTACTGGGGCAAGGCGCAGGGTACCAACTTCCAAGTGCCAATGAGCGTCGCTTCCTCGTGATGGCGATG
The DNA here is from genome assembly GCA_035515635.1 of Nitrososphaerales archaeon. GTDB lineage: Archaea > Thermoproteota > Nitrososphaeria > Nitrososphaerales > Gagatemarchaeaceae > Gagatemarchaeum. Next base: position 84,158 of record DATJBB010000003.1, on the reverse strand, counting down.
AAGAAGCTCTCCCGCGGCGCAAAGATCGAGATCTTCATCGCGAGCGTGGCGGCGGCCATGGTCATCGCGCTGCCCCTCTGCACCCAGACCAGCAACTACCCCCTCGCGATCGTCCAGGGCAACAGCATGTTCCCGACGCTCCACAACGGGGACATCGAGGTGTTCGCGAAGCCGCCGTCGGGGACGATAGCCAATGGGACGATCATCGTGTTCGTGCAGGGAGACACGGGTGTGTCCGGGCTCGACTCGCTCATCAGGCCGGTCGTTGTCCACAGGATAGTGGGGACGGTCGTCCAGGGGGACGGGCAGGTCTACTACAGGACCAAGGGCGACAACAACCAGTACGTCGATCCCCAGCTGGTCGAGGCGAGCCACGTGCTCGGGGTGCCCATCGAGACCATCCCGCAAGCGGGGATCGTCGTGCTCTTCTTCGAGTCGCCCGAGGGTCTCGTCGCCCTCCTCGGGTTCATCGTCCTCTACTACCTCGGGCAGTACGAGGTCAAGGTCAAAGACGGGGAGACGAGGGACACATTCCTCGGCGAGCTGACGAAGCTCTTGCTGGAGGGGGAGATCTCCCACGAGCTCTTCGAGAGGCTGGAGCCCGTCGTGAAGTACGGCAAGAGGGTGAGGCTCGACGGCATTAACGACGCCCTGATCCTCTCCCTCATGGCCTGGATGAGGAAGGGAGGGCTGGAGAGGGGCTGGAAGGTCGTCATCATCGACTGTCCCGTCTGCTCGAGCAGGGCCACCAGCTTCGTCAGCTCGGAGAACACATCGTTCACGGTCTGCCAACACTGCGCCTCGCAGCAAGAGGTCGCGACCAACGCCGGGCCTGAGCTGATTCAGAAAACAATCAAGGCCTAGTCCGCCATGACCCTGGGCGTCCGCTCAGGTCACAGTGGACGTCGACTGCGGGAGGTGGAGCAGCGAGAACGGGGTCGGCGAGCCCTTGCAGGCCACGTCGGGGACGTAGTTGTGGGAGCCGCTTCGAAGGGTCTGGTCGGCGACCTTGACGCTCATTCCCGAGTAGTACGGGAGAGTCCCGCAGGACAGTATCTGGGTGAAAGAGTTCGAGCCGACCTGAATCGTCACGAAGGAGATGCCTCCAGACGAGGTCGTGGCCGCTGCCTTCCCGCCTGCGCCCGCCGCTCCCGCTACCGGGGCTTGCACCCCCCCGCCTCCCGCCCCGGAGGCTTGGACGTTCGTTATCTTGCCCGTAGTCACGACGGTCGAGACTACCGCTCCCTCGTAAGAGTTGAACTCATAGTAGCCCAGCCCCGCCACCAGCACAACGATTAGGACGGACACCCCGGTGACTCGCTTGTTCACCGCGACCCGCCCTCCGAAGCGCTCGATGCCTGGAACCCTTCCATCCGCGTTTTCCCTGAGAGCTCTCTGCCTAAAATCCTTTCTGGACTCTCCTAGAACGAGGGTGACGCTCTGCGCCCAGCCTGGGGCGGGGTTTCTGCGGAACCGGCGACCATGCTATTGACCCTTGCTGACCTGTGACGCGCTTTCGAGGAGGTCTCGCTCCTCGGGGGAGTTGTCCTTGCGGTCGAGCATTAGGTACTCGGCGTGGGACCACCCGAGGGGGCAGGCCCACGGGATGTAGCCGGGGATCGAGGTCGAGGACTTCTCCGCCTTGGCGACCCCGTTGATCACCCTCTCGTTGTAGCCCGTCTCGTGGTCTTTCCACTCCGTGTAGCCCCTCATCGGGGCCACCTTCTCGGGGAGGTCGCCATCCTGGTTGGCCGACCGCATCACAAAGTCCAGGCACTCGTCGGCCGTGTCTGGGTCGCCCGCCCTCCTGCAGAGGCGTGCAAGCCAGAGAGTGAACAGGGGCCAGGAGGCCTCCGTGCCGCCGGTGTACCAGTGCCAGTCGTCGACAATCTCAAAGTCGCGGAACCTGTTCAACCCGCCCACCTCCTCGTTCCATAGGGTCTTCTTGAGGTGCCTGATCGTCCTCCGCAGGGTCGTCCCGTCGTTGGAGAGGCCGAAGTAGAAGGGCGCGAGAAGCGAAACGTCCGGCGCCGTCACCCTTGCTCCATCCTTCCTGAGGTTCTTGATGAACAGGCCCTTGTCGGGGTCGAAGAGCCTCTCCTGGGCCCTGTCCCAAAGCGCCTTCCCGTGGGCCAGCCATGTCTCCGCCACCTCCTCGCGGCCGAGGGCAGACGCCGCCCTCGAGGCGTCCAGGAGCCCCTTGACGGACGCGCAGTTGGCCCAGAGCTCGAATCCCTCCTCCAGGATGCGCGTCTCGTGGATGGACCGCATGGTGTGGACGAGGCCAGACTGCCCGTTGATGTTGGAGAGCACAAAGGCCGCTCCGCGCGCGACCATCTCCCACGACCGTTCAAGGAAGGACAGGTCGTTTGAGGCGGCGTACGTGTCGTATATCCCCTGGATGACGATAGGCGTCACGTCGGCCTCGCCCTCCTGCGAGACGAACGGGTACCCCTTGTTGTAGCGCTGGTAGACCTCGCCGTTCGGCCTCCTGACCTTGGAGAGGAACGAGAAGAAGCTCTTCGACCTGTCGTAAAGGCCGTGCATGTTCAGAGCCATCGCCATGAAGGAGGCGTCCCTCGGATAGACGAACGGGTAGGCGTCGTCGAGGGGGGTAGCTAGTAGCCCGCCGTCCGCGTCCTGGAGGGCGCAGATCGCCTCGATGCTCCTCTTCGGGAGCGAGTCCTCCAGCAATGGGGGTTTTTTGGCGCGCTCTGATTTATTGTTAGTGAAACGAGTGTCTATTGCGGCGGTCCGGCAGGGTTTGACGCAAGAACGCAGCTGGAAATGGTTTCATCCTGAGGGCTATCCTCCAAAGACTTGGTCCGGCCTGAGTTCAAGCGTGGAGATGAAGCGAGTCCATTCCGAAGGTCTTTCAGCGGGGCTCGCGCCTCTGATTACCAGACCCGTTATTCTCGCCGTTGCCGGCTGCGACTCTTCGTGGTACGCGGATCCCCGGATGCAGGCGTCGTCCGTCGTCGCCGCCCCGTTCAGCGCTTGCATGTCCCTGGTGCCGCCCATGGTTGACGGCTGAGATCCGTTGTCGGCCGACGACGAGCTCAAAGCCCGAGTCGGGTCCAAGATAGAATCCTTATAGCGCGCTCGACAGCCGTAATGATGGGAGATGGCGGAGACCTCTTCCAGGAACCACATTCGCTCCTCGAAGATTTCGAGGGTGGACAAGGAGATACTGAAGGTTCTTCTTGAGCCCGACGGCAAGGTCCCCACTCACGCCCTGGCGCAAAAGCTCAGAGTCCCTCTCACGACCGTCCAACGAAGGCGAGCCCACCTAGAGCGCAAGTACCTGGACGTTTCGTACACTCTCAGGCTCGAGAACCTCGGGATAAGGCGGGTAGACTTCTTTCTCTACACGGCGGGCGGAAATACTTCGGAGATCGGGCGCGACTTGTTGAAACGCAGAGAGATAGTGTCCGTCGGCCGGTCGGTCGGAGAGCACACGATCGACTTGAGAGCGGAGGCAATCATCAAGGATAGCGGTCAGCTGCTCGACCTTCTCGAGGCGATAAAAGGGATGCCTAACGTCAAAGACGTTATCTGGAGCGAGATAGTAGATGTCGTTGGCAGGAAACAGTCGATACCCTCCGACATTATCGACACGCTTTGAAGCGCAGTCACAGCGCCAGTTCACGATGGTTGGATAAACGACCAAGAAGCCCGATAACTTCCTTGCTCGGTTTTTTCGGTCGTTGCGCGTCGATTATCGGCACTTTTCCTTTCAGGCCGGGCTTTTTTTGGGCCGTGTTCTTTAGTATCGGTGTCGTCAAATGATTTGACGACCGGCTTGCCTGAAGGAAGACCCGCAAAAGAGGTGCTCAAGGAGTATGAGGAACTCCTCGAGGCAAGAAAGGAAGGGCACCAGGGGGCGTGAAGAGTGTCGGACCAAGTCTTGGCAGTTCATCACGAATGCGTGCTCGCAGGGATCACTGAATGCTCGGGCGTCACCAAGAACAGAATCTGCGAAGGCCATTCCAGAACGATCTTCCAGATTGGATGGAAATAGGTTGCCAGCGGCCCGCCGCAAAAGGGCGGCAATCCTTCTTACCTGAAGCTGTGGCCCACGCAGGACTCGTGAAGGCGATTTCATCGAACCATGCCGAAGCTCTAGGCGCTGCGACGGCTTCCTTGGACATCGAGAACTCTCCGTTCCTGCGATAAAGAGATTGGATTGGGGTCCGCCAGGACCCGCCCACGGGCGCGTCCCTGAAGGGAGCCCCGCGGTCCTCGATTCATTCGGCAATGCCCACGCGGCTTCAAGTTGGAGCGCGCGGTGAGTGGAATCGGAAGTTCCTGTGGGCCTTGAGCGCCTTGTGGTCTGCGAGGCAATCATCGGGCCTCTCGTCCCTGCGCAGCTCACGCTCCAGATGGGAGTTGTCAGGATGCATGCGCGCTGGCAGCCCCAGTGGAGGACGCGATTGGAGCCCATCGCCCTCAGCCGGAAAGCCCACGACCAGCACCGCCGACGGGTCTCGGGCCCCGTCGCGGCTCACCGTCTCTCGAAAGACCTGGCAGGGGTCTCCGCAGTGCGTCTGAAAGGATTTTTTGGCTTTCGCCCTCGGGGTAGCGCGCTTCGCCTATGGGAGCTCGAACGTGTACGTGTGGCTGGCGTGGTCTCCGTAAGAGAGATTCCCCGTCAGTGTGAAGACCGTGTTCAGGCTCGTGTCGCCTTCTACCATGGTATACTCGAGTATGGTGACGCTCCGGTGGCGGGATATGGTTCCTACAGGGTAGTAGGTGGTGCTCGAGCTGAGCGCGGCGCCGTAGCCTACGCAGGGGAAGGCGGTGGTCCTGCCTGCAACGCAGGCGACCTTGGGGGCGGTGAAGAAGACTGACCCGTCGTCGGCGGTGCCGAAGTTCACCTGCGGGCAGATGCCCGTGGACGTCGTGCAGCCGGAGGCGGTGTCGATGATCCCATTGAAGTCCTTGAGAGGGATGTTGGAGCCCGTGTTCCAATAGTCCTCGACGCTGGCGGAGTTGGTGTAGTCGACCATGTGGAAGACGAACGTCGTCCTGTTGTAGGCTCCAACCTCCGCCGTCACCTCGTCGCCCGCGTTGATTCCGGTGTAGTAGGTGAACGCGCCCTTGTTCAGGTCGACGAGGTAGTCGTAAGGTGCGCCGGAGTACCCCTGGGGACAGTACAGGAGGATGCCTGCGTAGACCGGCTCGGGGGTGTAAGCGTCGAACCAGCCGACCAAGTAGGTCTCCTGCCCGGCGGTGTTGGTCGGGTCGCACGTTCCGGTGGGCACGATCCATCCGTCAATCCCGCCTGCGACCTGCGGCTTCGTGTCGTTTTGGCCATAGCCGCCGGCGGTAGCCTTTACTTGCACGATCGTCGACTTCTTCGCCCCCGGCGGTTGGACGACCGAGGTTAGGCCGATGACAGAGTGGACCCCGGAGAGGGGCGACGCCGCGGTCCTCACCGCGGAGGACGCCGAGTCGCCTAGCGCCACAGGCTGCGAGGACAGCACCAACAGCAAGATTGCGGAGAGACAGAGCATGGAGGCGGGATGCCGCACTGGTACGCTCAACAGGCCCAGAAGGATGCCGTAGCTATTAATCTTAGAATGTGAATGAATCGCTCACCATATTTTGTGTGCGGAATCTAGCATTTGCGGTCTTCGAATCGACCAGAATGAGGAGAAGATGGCGGGCCTGGCAGTACCCGCACCTGGACGGGTGAAGTGGATTCCAACGAGGTGGGCGCAGGGACGTTGAGGCGGCGTTAGAGTCAGGAGTCACTCGGCCTTTCTAATCGAATCCAATGTTTGCCGGAATGGGCCGCATCCAAGTGGGGCTTCCCTAGTCCTGCCAGAGCGCGCCGCGCTACAGCGTTATCCTCCGGGCGATTGTCATGGCCTGCTGGAAGAACGCCTTGGGGTCTATGCTGATGCTCGTCGGCGCCATCCCTACCCCGTGCCGGGCCTGGTTTTCCATCATGTGTGAGAAGACCGCCGCGGAGAGGCCCGCCTGCTCGGACATGCGCATCTCTCCCCGGAAGACCGGCATGAGGAAGTTATAGGCGGTCTCGTAGAACGCGAACTTCTTGAGCACCCGCCGGCGGTACTCGTCGAGGTCGTCGAGATGTCTGACCAGGAGCTCGGAGCACTCCAGGGTGGGTATTATCCCCTCCCCGAGCAGCGGGAAGACAGTGCCTATAGTCTCACCCACACCCACGACCTTCCCCGACTGGAAGGGTTGGCAGTACTTCGGCGGGCACAGCCGGACAGCTCTCCCCACGAGCTTCTGCTTCTTGCCTCCGTAGCGCTCGAAGAACCCCTCGACCGCCTTCATGTGGCCGCGGTGGAGGTCGCCGGCGCCGACGTGCGCGACACCGTCCTCCAACGGGAAGTACCAGAGGTAGCCGCTCATGCCGTCCAGGATCTTGACGTAAAAGTCCTCGAAGGGCGGTCTCTCGTATTCGACCCTGTACTGGACGCAGGGTATCCTGAGCTCGTGGCTCTCTATCCTGGGGAGGAGGACCCTGAGCCCCGTCGCGTCGATGATTAGGTCGAAGCCGTATTTCTTCAGGTCGTCTTCGCTGTTTATCCAGCTGTCATACCTGACTTTGTGCCCCTTCCGCATGGCCTCCACGAAGCCCTGCTTGTCAAAGCTGACCAACCCGCAGAGCTCGCTCTTTATCGCCATCCCCGCGACCTCGGTGAGCAGGGTCCGGCCCTCGTGGAGCACATGTTCGTCGATGTCGACGTCGCACTGCTCGCCGAACCTCCTGATGTAGTCCTTGGTCGTCCCCCAGGCGCAGACGCACTGGAACTTCTTGAGCGGGTACCTCTCGAAAGCGGTGACGTCGTGGTCGCGGCTGAGCTGGTTGAGGAGGTAGGAGCCTGCGACCCCCATGCCCACGATGCCGATCTTCAACGGTGTGTGAAAGATGCTCGAGACGATATATGTGTGTTCGCCTCTTCGGTTTGGGCGTGAGCACGGTCATGCTCGCGATGCGATTGCCGCGCGCGCCTGGTGCGCTCGATGCCGCGACACAGCATTTTTGGATTCGCGGGCGGCTACGGTTCGGGCGGGGCCTGTTTCCCTGCGCGTTTGCCCTGAATTATGATCGCTGTCGGTGTGACTATCACGCGCCCGACGGCGTCGCCTTCCACCCTCAGGCGGATGTGCGGGAATTCGCCGGAAGTCCTTCGGTCCAAGTCCTCGATCAATATCCAGCGGTTGTCGACGCGCTGGATGAGGCCTCCCTTCGAGTCGTAGAACTCGACGAAGCCCAACGGAGCCCTGCCCCCGTCCTTGCTCGTGAGATGATACGCGTAGACCAGGTAGGCGAATTCTGCCGGGGCGGCCGTGTCTTCTTCTTGCTCCTGCTCGCCGCGGAAGTTGAGCTTGATCGTCCCGCCCGTTGGGTCGATAGAGAACTTTTCAATCTCCGCGGCGAAGAACCGTTCGCGCACGTGCCAGAACGGGCCTCCCTGGGAATCCTTCCACTCGTACTGGGCAGCCCTGCCGCCGGCTAGGCTCACGCTATTCGCAAAGTATGTGCCGACGTTCTCGTTCCTTCCGTTGTAGAATTGGAGGAACCAGAGCCTCTTCCCAGTGTCGAACCCGAGGTCGGCGAACTCCCAGAACTTTTGGGTGTTGTCGCTCGTGTTCGCAGCGGCGGTAGAGGCTGCGGCGCCTTGTCGAGCGTCCGAGGACTCGGCCAATGGGGGAATTCGGTTTCAGGTCGTAATAAGCCTAACCAAGACGGGCCGATGGCGCTTGGGCAGGGGCTCCGGGAAGAGGCTTCGCCTAGGCGTCTGAGTGCTCGGATTTCTTCAGTATCTCCGTGGTCTTGGCGGAAGCCTGGTCCAGCAGCTTCTTCAGCTCTTTGAGCTCGCTCTCGACCGGCCCCCTGTTCTTGACTCGCCCCAAAATCCTGAGATAGATCAGCTCGAGCATCGACTCCATGTCGAGGTTGTGCAGCCCTCTCTTCTTCATTATGTTGCCCTTCAGGACCTCCACTCTCGCCAATTCCTCCTTCTTGAGGTGCACGACCGCTGCCTGGGCGCGGCCCGCCGCGGGCGGTTGGGTGGGTTTCCGCGCAGCTTTTGACAGCTACAGCTCCACCTCGAGCTCGGGCATCTTCAGGCCCAGGATGCTCAGCCCCTTGATTTTGAGCCCCTTGAGGTTGAGGTCCAAGTTGAAAGGTCCGGAACTCGCCGAGCAGGTGGTCACCGTACCCCCTATGCAGTTGAACTCGATGCCGCCCTTTATCCTTACCACCACAGACGAGACGCTCAGGTTGACGGTGGTCACTATGCTCTCGCACTGCGCGCACCCCGTCTGCGTTACCTTGCTCCCTATGCAGCTGCCGTCGTTGTACAACGGCATCGTTATTGGCGGCACGCTGAATGCGGTCGAAGAGGCTATGTTGATGGGCTTGGTCGTGACCGAGGGGACTTTGATGTTTAGCGCCTTTATGTCGTTCACCTTGGCCGGAGGAGTGGATATGCCGGTCGAGTCAAGGTCGACCATCTTCGTCTCCTTGATCTTCACGTCCATCGGTCCCAGCGGGTTCGGGACGGGGAAGGAATCGCCCAGGGTTATCCCAAGCGGGTTGGGCATCGGGAGTTCCGTAAGGTGCATGCAGATGTCGTCGACCTGAATCTTCGCGACCGTGGTCTTGGCGCCGTTTCCGATGGGCGGGACCACCATGCTGAAGGGGCCGAAACCCATGTCGGGGGATTGCATGCAAAAGCTCCCGCCATCCATTGCTATGTCGCCCAGGCAGCTGACCTGGCTGAAACATGATATGGCGAGCCCTCCGCTAACGCCCCAGCCACCGATGACGGGGACGCACACGCAACCTGAGAACGTGCTGCAGATAGACAGTTGCATGACGATCTGGACGTCCTTGGCCTTGGACGAGGCGTAACTGAAAACTCCCTTGAAGTTCTTCATGTCCACGCTTGGGATGGTCACGGCGCTGACCTCTATCTTGTCGACCGTTATCGGGCCGCCCGAACTAGACTTGATTTCCGAATCCGGGATGATGATTCCGGGGGCCAAGCAACTGTTGGAGCCGCGCATCTGATTTAAGCCTTCTTCGAGAGATGTGCGCTAGTCGCGTCCGGCGGCCAAGGCCTTCCCGCGTGAGCGCGTCCGGTCTTCAACACCGACGGTCTGCCTGCCATCGCGGGCACCGCGGCAGATACCACCAAGATCAGCGGAGGGCGACCTCGTTTCTTCCCTTTCGCCGGCCCTCGGCTTCAGAACGTTTATTAGGTCAATCGAAGCAACAATTTTCAGCTTGTCAGCAGCGAAGGCACAGAAGACAACCCAAAAGGCGCCGATGAAGACGGCCACGACGACCGCCTATACGATGCCGTCGGCGTTCAACCTCCTCCAACCGCTGAACATCATGCAGCCGGCCAAGTACTGCAGCCAGTGCGGGCAGCCCGTTGGCCAGTGCCAGTGCTGCCAGCCGAGCACCACGGTCTGCATCACCTTCGACACTTCGATCCTGCAGAACCTGGTCAACATGTTGCCGAAGATTCAGATAACGAACAACACTTGTTGCAACAAGTGCGGGCACCCATCGCACACGGGGGAATGCCCCAACCCTGACTGCGACTGCGGCTCCTAGCCACCCGGTCGTTCCTAGGACCCAGATCTCCTTCCGGCCATGGCCTTCGTGGCTCTTTCAGCAGCGAGTAGCACGGAGAGACGAGCGAGTCAGCGCAACTCGTAGGTAAGAAAATAGAACCTGGGCGAGGTCCGCGCCAACGATATCACTCGCTCCCATATCGCGTAGCAGCGCAGAAGCGTCTGTGGGCTCCCGAACACCCTGAGCTCTCCTGTCTCGAACGCCTCGGCCAGGGTGAGCTTCCCCTCCAGGACGTCGAAGAGGCAGCTCTTACTGATGTAGACCCGGACGTTTATCTCGTCCTTCCTCGCCTTGCTCGCTATCGCAATCTTCCTGTTTCGGACAGTGATGACCGCCCTCTCCTTGTCGAGGACCTGGAGGTAGGTGAGGCCGTTCGCGTCCTTGATGAGGCGGCTCAGCTGTTTGGGATAGTCTTCCCTCAGGACGTCCAGCAGCTCGTCCAGGAACTTCCTGAGCCTCAGGACCATGGGTCGTCAAACCTCCCGCGCGGCCTGACGGACTCGAACCAGCACGGGATGAGCTTGTCGTAGGTCTTGCCCTCGATGGTCGCCTTGAGCGCGGCGCTGCAGCACATCTCGTTGAAGGTGGTCTCTCCCTCGTTGGAGACGCCGGAGACCACTATCGTGCAGACGGCCCGGGGGGTGAAGGCGATTTCGAGGGTGTCTAACGAATCGGCGGCGGAGTAGACGGTCTTTGCCGGCACTCTCGGCTGGTAGTCTGGATAGAGCAGCCTCGTCACCCCCGGCAGGTAGGCCCGCTCTCCCGTGAACTCCCCCGACTTGGTGGAGGTGATCTTCTCGGAGCTGAAGAACTTCTCGCCGCCGCCGGCTGTCTTGACGATGATTCCACCGTAGGAGCTCTCGCCCGAATGGCCGTATCTGTAGAAGAGGAAGCTCACCCTCTCCGGCTCGCCCGGGCTCGCAGGGTCGCAGAGGAGTACCCCTGTGTCCCACCCCATCACGCTCCCCCAGTCGAAGCGCCCCCCCTCGTGGTCCTGGTAGCCGGTCTTCGTGTCGACTTTGTAGACCGTCCCCGGCGCTCGGATCGTCCCCACGACGGAGAGCCTAGGGAGCTCCACCCACTTGTCCCAAATCCTCGCCATCTCCGCGGCAGCCCCGAGCATCCCCATGTTGACCTGATTCTTGGCGAGGATATCGAGGCCGATCTGGTTCATGGTCACGGGCGGGAGCATCACGGGAACAACCAGGTCTAGCGAGACGTCGTCTATCTTCCCCTTGATCGTGAAGGAGTCGCCCGAGTACGAGACCGCGACCTCTTCCGCGATGAACTCAGGATTGTAGGGCGACACCGTCAGCTTTCTCAGCGGGATGAGCTTGAGGGCGGTGTGGACCTTGTCCCCTGGGCCAACGAGGAAGGCAAGGGCCGCCCCGTATCCGCGCCGGCCGTCGTAAGGGTTGCCGTGGACCGCGAAGTTCAGCAGGCCGAAGACCTTGGTCTTGCGGTCGAAGAATACGAAGTCGTGCCACTCCTTGTAGAGCGGCAGGCGCGAGTCGAAGACGGATGGCAGGCTGAAGGCGTCGACCCAGGAGACGTCCTCCAGTCGGGACGACAGCAAGTCATGCGCCTCCCGTTCGAGCCTCTGGTCTGCGCTGGCGAGAGGTCAGAGCCGCAGCCCTTTCTCACTTTTCGCGGGCCCGGGCGTCCAGGATCTCCAGCGTCCTCGCCGAGAGCCTCTGCAAGAGGACCAGTTGGTCAGAGTTGAACTGGAGCAGCGCGCGGGTCAGGTCGTCGATCGAGCCCTCCACCACCTCCGACATGGTCTCGCTGTCCATGTTGGACAGCCGCGTGGAGAGAGTCCCGAGCTTCTGGAAGGTCGCGAGGGAGTTGGCGATGGACATCTGCGTGAGCTTTGTCAGCTGCTGCTGATACTCCGGGTTGTTGAGCGTCTTCAGCGCCTGGTTCAGAGCGCGCTGAATCAGTCGCGGGTCAAGATTGATGACGGTCGCACCAGAGCTATGGCCTGGGCCCGCGCTCGACTTGGAACCGGCCCCTTTTCCGCTCTTTTTCAAGAGAAATCGACGAGCGAGCCCTCGAGGCTCACTTATTTCTTTCGATAGATTAGGTAGTTGGTCTGGTCGAGGAAGAAGTTCTTCCAGCGCTTTTCGGTCATCCAGTCGCACTCGTTCACAAGTATCTTCCTAGCCTCCTCCGCGAGCTCTGTTGCCACACGCCTAGCGTTCTCGAAGCTAGAGTACTTCTGCATGAGAGCCCTCACGTACTCGACCTCCGAGTCGCTCTTCGAGTCCCTCGGCTTCTTGAGGATCTGCCTCATCCTCTTCATCTCCTCGGGCGTGCAGGAGTTGAGTAGGTGGATGAGGATGAGCGTCCTCTTGCCCTCCATGATGTCCCCGTTGATCTCCTTGCCGTAGAGCTTCTCCGAGGCAGAGAGGTTGAGCGTGTCGTCCGTTATCTGGAAGGCGAGCCCTAGCTTCAGCGCGAACCTCGTGACCGTTTCAAGCTGCTCGTTGGTCGCGTTATCACTCCCGATTATCACCCCCGTCCGGCAAGGGGTGATGGTCGTGTACCAGCAGGTCTTGTTCTCGCAGAGGTCGAAGTAGTCTTGCGCCTTCAGGTCGGTCTTGTTGTTCTTGACGTAGGTGAGCTCGGTTATCTGGCCGGCCACGCTCCTGTTCGCCATGTTCTGCACCTCCAGTATCACCTGGAGGGACTTGCGGACGCCTATCACCTCCAGGTTGTCTATCAGGGGGGACATGCTGAGGATCTTGAGCGCGTCCCCGGCGTTCGCCGCGAGGGCGAGGCCGTACTTCCTGTTCAGGGTGAGGTCTCCCCTCCGGTAGAGCGACTGGTCGACGACGTCGTCTTTGATCAGGAACGCGTTGTGCAGCAACTCAATCGCCGCCCCGGTGTTCACGGCGTTCCGATAGTCGCCGCCAACGGCGGCCGCGGCCGCGAGACAGAAGGCGGGCCTTATCCCCTTGCCGGGCCGCGTGGGATAGTCCGAGAGAAGCTTGTAAGCGAGGGTGGTGGTCCCGAAGTTCTTCTGCAGATACAACTGCATGCGCTCGCCCACCTTCCGTCTCAGCGTGCGCATGTCCTGCATCAAATCGACTCGAACGATTCCAGTTCGATATTTTAACAGTCCCCCGGGAGAGCGACTCGTGGGGCCCAGCGTCCGATGTGGCCCGGCGCCTCGATCGGCGGGATCGGTCAGGTCCGGAGGCAGTTCAGTCTCTCGGTCATTGGGAGTCCAGGGTTTGTTGAATCCATCGCGCAAGTGGACGACTTGCCGAGAGCGGCTGCGACCTATGGAAGCAACCCCGGGGTAATGCCCGTGCCGATGCTGCGGGGGAACCCTGTCGCATCAATGCGGGCCAAAGGCGGCGCGTATCTATAGAGTTGCGGGCGTTCGGCTAGATAGAGCGCCTTTCAACCCCTAATGAACGCATACAGTCTAATTTTGGGTATTTTGGCGGGCCCGGCAGGATTTGACGTAAAAGTGGCGCTAGATTTGGTTCCGATTTGAGGGCTCACGCTTCTAGAGATTTGAAACTGGATCACTTTGGTTTGATACGCGAAAAACTCTGTTGACCGCACCTTCAGTCTCCGACTTCGCGCCCCAAGAGCGCGGCTTGACTCTTGTCGAAGGTTGCGAGCTCCGAGGCTAATTCTATTGCCAGGGCGACGAATATCGTGTCGTAAACCGAGCGTCTGCTCTCGCCTGCTAGCGAGTATCCCCTCTGCATGAGTTCTGGCGATGGGCGAATCACCCGAATTCTACCGGACTCTATTAGGCCAGAGAGTATCGAAACGTAAGTCGGCCCATCGTTCAAGTCTTTCATCAAGAATTGATGCTTCCAGATTGCATTGACCACTTCATATACTGCCAAGTCCACCGTGATCAGGAAATCCTCTTCAAGGAGTTCTTTCCTCTTGAGAAGCCCCTCCACTATGAAGCTGCTATCCGCGACTCTCAACGCTTCCTATCCTCATTGATCATCCTGACTTCTTCGGCAGACGTGGTCTTGACTGGGTATTTCCGCTGAAGCTCTTCTAGCTTTGCGATAAGATCCCGAGACTTGGCCGTGTTGAGATAAAGCTCTAGAGCCTCTCTGACCGAGTCCGAGAGCTTGCCGCGTTTGAGTAGTCTCTTCTTGTCTTCATCCGAAATCCTGACCGTTATTGTCGGCATGTCTTACTCGACGTAAGACACAGCGTCTTAAGCCTTTTTCCCACCGCGACGTAGACTCTCCGGCCATAATGGTGGCCGGCCGTTGAAGTCTCGGAAACGGATTCTGTTAATGTATTGGGACGGTCTGCGCTTCAGATTCCAGTATCCGCTTCACGTTGTCGAGATCGGTCTTTGCGTGTGCTTCGCCGTTTCTCCTCGTCCTGCCGGCAATGAATGGCCCCAGCAGCTTGTACAACCCACTGAGCCTGAAGTCCACTGCATGGGTCAGTCTGGTCCCTCCTTCGACGGTCTCTAGGCTGTCGTACTCATGGCTCCCCCTGATGGGCCCTGAGGTCATCTCCCAGGTGAACTTCCGGTTCGGCTCGAATTCGGTGACCCTTCCTGTGAATGTCCTGTCCTTGGTTCTGCTCTGGACTGTGGTGCCAACCCCGAGTGGCCCTGGAGAAGTCTGCCTCTTCTCCAACAGGGCATGGGACCACTTTGGAACGCTCGGCAAATCGGTGACGAACTTCCATACTTCATCGATGGGACGCTCGATTACAACGCTCGCTTCAAACTTCATGTTTCCTCGAAGTGAGGAAGGGCGATGTGTAGCTATTATAGACGGCGCACGATTCCCATCCATCTATGAGAATCATACCGAGCAAGGTTTGTTCATAGGCCACGTTCTGGATGCCGGGTCGGTAGGTTGCTCGTCTCTGCACTTTCTGCGAGTGCTCTCGCAATTTTCTGCTACGCCCCGAGCATCTGGCCGAAGGAAGCGCTCATTCGGGATCGAGACAGATGCACGATGTCGTCCAATGTTTGAGAACGCCGCTCACTCCCAAGAATTCATGATTCCGGATTGGCATGCCGAGTTCACACTCATTACATAGCGGAGGGCTCAGATGCCTAAGTATCGTACGAATCAGGCGTCGTTCATCAAACAAATGCCATTCTGGCTGTTTTGGCGGGCTCGGGAGGGCCCACCCCCTCAACAGGTCGTGAAAGTGGATTCCGAGAGAACAATGCCGACAAGCAATGACGCGAGGTTCGAACCGTGCAGGGGCTGCTCGCCGCTAGGCTTTTCTTGCTGTCATTTCTGGCGGCGAAACCGCGCAACCATTAGACGTATACCCGTAGGGAGTTCTTGGAAGGGTGGGGGATGAGGCGAGGTTAATGCCCAGGGAGCATTTGACTGTCTGGGCAGAGCAGAACGACCTCCTCACAGTTGGGCCTCTCTCCTGAAGTAAACGCTCAAAAGCGCACCGTTCAAGATGCTCTCAACCGAGATTATTGTAATGACCGCCACTTCGAAGTAGCCAATGTCATAATGAAGAAGCGCGAACGAAACGAATAGTCCTACAGCCAGAGAGAAGCTAGCGACGCTAACCCATCGAATTGAATTCCCCAGCCTTCCTCCTGAAATGACGGCCGCCACCAGGAGGTAAGCAGCAGTCATTATCAAATATCCCAGACTCTCAAGAGATACCAGTAGCCCGTGTGGGTTGTATTGCGAGAACAGGGTCAGTCCTTCCGTTTGCCCACTAAGAATGCTCGGAATCACTACCGTCCACTGAACGAAGTAATCTGTCATTATCAGAACGGAACAAACCACTGCGAACGCAAGCGCTAAGATGCTGAAGGTCTTCTTTTCTTCAGACGTTCTTTGATTGACGCAAGCTATCAAGAAGGCAAAGGCCGGACCAAGAAAGAATGGAGGTATCATCCAAAGGTAATCATTCGGCACATATTGAGACAGTCCGCTCACATAGGGATAGGCGATGCAAGAAGATGTGCAAAAGGGGCCTCCTCTTGCCGGCGTAAAGATTCCTGCGATGAAGAACAATGCTGCAAGAATGGAATTGAGGATGCCAGACAATGCGCCTAGTCTCTTGTAGGAGATCATCCAGGTTCCTTCTTGGAGATTTTGGAATGGCCGGGGAGTGCCCGGTGAATTCTCGGATGAGCCGTGGCCTCTTCCATGGACATAGGACGGGTGTGAAACGTCCTTGTGCTCAGCCAGAGGTGGTAGATGCGAGTTGAGAGTGAGACTGCGGTGTAACCGGTGATGACCACAGTCGCCAGCTCCGAGACGAACTCCCCCGACGCCAGGAATCTCAAGCCAATGGCCCCGTAAAGCAGACTTCCATAGTATTTTCCGATTGGATCGTAGATCCTCCCAAAGACCACGCTCGTAACGATGAAGAGGACGAAGAACGATGTGATCATCTCTACAACCCAGAAAGGGACGAAGCCCTCTGAATCAAAGACCAAGAACATGCTGAGCACCAAGATGAAGTCCGTAGTCACGTCAAAGTATGAACCAAGCGCCGAGCTCTGTCCTAGACTCCTCGCCAGGTAGCCATCCGCAAGGTCCGTCCCAAGCATGAGGATGAACAGCAGCGCCCCATATGCCAGCATTCCTGTCAGGACGAGGTAGACGAGGAGCGGGACCAGGCTCAATCGGATTCCGGTGATTACCGAAGGGATGCGCCTCAAAGCGACGGACTGAGCGCTGGACGTCAACCTTCGTGATCCACCATGGACTTCCATCCCTACTCCGTCAGGGTGGCGACCAAGTCCGCGCAGTTCTGTGCCTCGCTCCCGGCTAGCACAAGCTCCACGGTGGTTGGGTTGCCCCTGGCGGAGTTGACCTGTTGCTGGAGATTCTGGTAGTCGTTCCCGACCACCTGGCTGTTACCTGTGGTAAAGAACACACCCGTCTTGATGCTTGGCCGCGTGCCGAGCCCCTTCAGGAATCCGATAACTGAACTGGTGGCTTGACCGAAGTAATTCGGACCACCACCTACCACTATATTGTATCCGGAGGTATCAGAGGCCACGCTGCTCCTGACCCCCGCGAGTTCGACCACGTAGCCCTTCTGCTGGAGATCACCCGCTATGGTTTGGGCCGCCTCTTTTGCAGCCCCGGACAGACCGGGGTCATAGACGACCAAGGCGCGGCCAATCGCGGGACCGGAGGGATTCAAGGTTTGGTGACCGGTCGCACCATAACTGGAGAGGTCGAAGACGAAAATAGCGGCTAGTGCTGAGAACAATATGACGATGGTGAACAGGACGGCAATCCCGGCAAGCACAAGGCGCCTCAAACCCTACCATCTCAATTAGATGCCGCGGCGCGGTCATTTGGTGTCAGGATGATACGCCCTCATTCGTCAGGCGGCTTCACCAGTCACGTTTCGGAATCCCTTGACAATGAGCCAAACTGCGATAACCATCTCTTGCACGGCGATTGGGAGGGCAAGGACGACTTGGGGCGTCGACATGGGG
Organism: Nitrososphaerales archaeon; assembly: GCA_035515635.1. Classification (GTDB taxonomy): domain Archaea; phylum Thermoproteota; class Nitrososphaeria; order Nitrososphaerales; family Gagatemarchaeaceae; genus Gagatemarchaeum. Next base: position 67,083 of record DATJBB010000003.1, on the reverse strand, counting down.
CCGATTACGCCGAACAGGCCCAACAAGCCAGCAATCAGCAGCATTGCGGCCCCAAGGAGACCCCAGCCCGAGAGCCATCGGGGAACAAGTCTCGCCTTATAGAAGATGTAGTAGTAGGATAGCGCCCCGAGGCAAAAGGCGAGGAGAGAGGCCACGTTGGTCGACGAATGGTAAGCGGCCAGAAGGACAGTTCCCGCGGTCTGAAACGACGCATCTGGAGAGGCTGTCTTGACAAACGTCTGGCTTAGTATCAAGAGCGACAGCAAGCAGACCACGCCGACGACGTAGAACACCCCCTCGATGAGCCTCAGGCCGACGGCTCCAAGAGCCAGACTTTCGTTGTATCTTCTCAAGACGGGAAACAGAGAGACTGCTATCGTGGCAGAAGCAATCGCTGCGATGAATGCGAGCAGGATTCCGGTTGCTATTTGGTTCCCATTGGCGGACACGGTCGTAAGGTAGTTCGGGTCGTTGATGGGCCCCAGAAACGGCGTGCTCGCAAGGCTCGCGGCGGTCGCGATTATCCATAGCACTCCTGCAATCTTCGCGGTCCGTCTAGTCGAGCTCAGTCTTGCTCCCGCTTGCATTTCTTGTTCCATTCGTCTTGCCCTCTAATGCCCCGACGCCTCAGTCGGGGGCGGCCGGATCTTGATGGCGATGACCGCGGTCATCTGCCTTTCCCCTCGGAACCTGGCGACCAGGCCCACCATCGAGTACCCGATTGTCCCGTATTCCTTTCTGAATACATCCAACATCTGACTCTGCTCCTCTCCGTCCAAGACGCGTGCCTCCCCGTCGGCCCATGCCCCCGTCGGCTTTCCATTTCTGTCACAGGGGACAAGGCGCACGTGCGGGTTACCCTGAATCCGCTTGACCTTCCAGGTCGTGGGGTCTGTGCGAACGTAGATCACCCCTCGGTGCTCTATCGACTGGACGGGGGTCAGCTTCGGCTCGCCGTTCTTCTTGTATGACTCCAGGTTGATGTAATGTCGGCCCGCGAACTGGTCCGTAAAAATCAACCTCCTCGCTCGACTCCTAGGTCTTGAGGCCCGAACTGATACTAAAAGCAGCGACGCGATTCTCTGAAATGAGAATCCGCTCTCGAACGAGGTGCTCAGTTCGCCAATGCGCCGCGAGACCTCCATCCCTCCATGGTCTCGAGCAGTGACCGCACAGTTCAAATTTGCGAGACTGCACTTCCCAAGATTCGCTTGATACTTTAGGCGGGCCCGCGCAAGAATTCGGCGCTTCCCAAGCCGGTTGAGCGTGAATAATTAGCGGGCCCGGCAGGACCCGCCCCTGAACAGGTTCTCGAAGTGGATTCCAGCAAGAAACCAAGGGTCAACCTTGCGTTTCCCAGATGCAATCCGCTAGCTGATCACTCTTCTGAACTGGTACAACGTCGCCGCGAAGGTGACAATTGCGATAATCCCGATTAGCGCATACGCCGACGCGAGCGTACTGAAAGTCAGTCCGCCCAGCACGAGCTCGCGTGTCACGTTCGAAGCGTAGCTCACGGGGTTGTAATTTGAGATAGTCTGCATCCAAGAGGGGAAAAATGAAGTAGGAAACAACGCGCTGCTGAAGAAGATCAGTGGTAGATAGAGGAATCCAGACAGCGCGGAGATGTTCTCCGGCTTCCTGGTCCTCATCCCGATGGCAAGGAAGAGTCCCGAAAGCGCCAGCTCAAAGAACGCGACCGTCAGGAGTATGAGCAGGACTCCAGGAAGTCCCGAGGAGATTCTCACCCCCATCGCGAATGCAACGATGATTGTGACCAAAGACTGCGCCACGACAATGGACATATCTGTCAGCAGCCTGCCCAATAGGATCGCAGGCCTTGACACTTGCGTCAGGAGTATCTTCGAGAGAAACCCAGAATTCAGGTCGTTCGTAATCGAGACTCCGCCCTGAGGCGAAGTTATCGCGGCGCACATGATTAAGACCCCTGGAGTAAGGTAAGCAAGATACCCTCCAGGTTCGCCTGGCAGAAAGTCGCCTAGCTTCTGGAACACCTGAGAGAAAATAAGCAGAAAGAACAGGGGTTCGACAAGATTGGTGGCAAGCAGAGTTGGATTCCCGACCAGTTTTGAAAGGCCCCTCTGGAAGAGCGATTGGGTGTCGTAGAGTATTGTCAACCAATCAGCTCACATGAGAAACGGCTCTGTCTCTTTCCTCGAGAGCTCCTCAGACCTGATTTGCCGGCCTGTCTCGCGCAAGAACACGTCGTCCAAGGTGGGAGAGGAGATGCTGAGGAAGGAGGGTTGGATGCCGTTCCGGTCCAAGCTCGTAACGACTTGAGCTATGATCTGGCCCGCGTTCTTGGCGTAGGCGACGACGCCGTCGTCCGAATCCATGACGTCGTTGACTCCCGGAATCGTCTTGAGAATCTCTCTCGTCTTAGTTTTCATCGACGCGTCTTTCAAGGCAAGGGCGATCTTGTCGCCTCCCACCGTGGCCTTGAGCTCCGAAGGGGCGCCGTTGGCGACGAGCTTGCCGTGGTCGATTATCGAGAGCTCACGGCAGAGCCGGTCAGCTTCCTCCAGGTACTGGGTGGTTAAGAATATCGTGACGCCTTCATTCCTGTTCAGGTCCTCCAAATACTCCCAGATTGCAATGCGCGATTGAGCGTCAAGGCCAGTGGTCGGCTCGTCCAGAAAGAGGAGCGTCGGCTTGTGAATCAGGGCACACGCCAGGTCGAGCCTCTTCCGCATCCCGCCGGAGTAGCGTCCCGCCGGCTTCTTCGCCGCATTCTCAAGCCCCACCAATTTCAATAGTTCGTCGGTACGCTGCTCAAGGACCTCGCCGTGAAGCTGCTGCAGGCGCCCTTGGAGATACAGGTTCGCCCTCCCGGTAAGGTCGACGTCGATGCTCGTCTCCTGATTGAGCACGCCGATTGATCTCCGAATCTCCCTTGGAGACTTGTCCAGGTCACAACCTGCGACAGAGACATGGCCTGAAGTCTTGTGGAGAAGGGTCGTCAGCGTCTTGATCATGGTGCTCTTTCCCGCCCCGTTCGGGCCGAGGAATCCGAAGAACTCGCCCGTCTTAACGCTGAATGAAACATCATCGACAGCCTTCGTCCCGTCAGAGTAGACCACGACGAGGTTTTCCACCTTAATGATGTCCTCAAGCAGAGCCACGTCGCGTGCGTCTCGATTTCAATTGTGGGTCGCCTGACTAGATAAATCCAGAATATGATTCTAAGGATTGGAAACTTCATCCGCGCGCCGGATATTTGCTACGAAGTAATCCCTGAAATAGCACAAGTTCGGATCGAAGAACCATAGAAGAGCGAGATTTCAGTCGTATTCTGACAAAATAAGCTCAGAGCGTTCTAATGTTTGGCGCGCCCGGCAGGACCCGCCTCTAAACAGGTTCTCAAAATGGACTCCAGGAACCTGGCTCGCGCGCCTCGAGACCTTGGTTCGAATCCACGTATTTCTTCCTGAATACCTTGTCATCCTTTCGCGTCCGCCGAGAAGCGAGCGTCAACTTCGGCAAAGAGTATGTCGCTTGCTGCCGACGGCGTGCCAGACTGACGGAATATTGCGCGGAATTCGTCAGCGAGTTCCTTCATCTCGTCTGGGGCAGCGACGGCGTGGCCTTGTCCTCCCACAACGGCAAGTTGGCTATTGAAAAATCGGCGGAAGAGTAGCAACAGAATCGGCACCGGCACCCATTCGATAATCCGGTTCGAGGGCGGTCTCAATGGGACGCCGAGAGCTCGCAAGGCGCGGAGGGCCTCTCGGTAGGCTTGCAAGTACAGCTTCACGGTTTCAGGGGTGTGCGCGAGCTGTCGGATGTCCCCGCCAGCCATGTAGATTGCCCCTGCCAAAGCAGGCACCCCAGCGGCGTGTGTCTTCAGGTACGCGTCGATGCCCTTGACCACCTTTGCGGGAAGGCCGGCGCCCTGGAACGTGTGCGCAATCGCGTCCGTGCGCGCCGTTGGCGAGGAATCCAACTCTCCGAGCACGAGTGTATCGTGGCGCCACACATAGCGGACGACGTAGCCTAGGCGCTCCCCGCCAGCGTTGACAAACCCCACCAACACTCGCGGTTTACCGAGCGCCTCAATCATGTCTTGCTCTCCTGCCGCGTTGTTCCCAACGAACAACACATTTGGGATGAGATGGTTCTGTGCCAGCATGGGAAGAACCGACGGAATCTGATTTCGGCGCACGATGACGACGGCCAAATTGTAGGCGTCGTTGGGCTCGAGCCTTTCCACAAGTGGGACCTGTGTGGTTGTGCGCGTTCCGGTCTTGTAGTCTTCCAGAACGACCCCGTGTTCGCGCAGGTCAGCCAGCCGCTGGCCTCTCGCCAGCAGGGTGACGTCCTGGCCAGCCTCTTTTAGCCGCGCGGCGTTGAAGCTACCAATCACGCCAGCGCCCACTATCAGGATTCTCATTTCGACCGATCCGAGACAGGCCTCCGTGCTTCTTAAAGCCGGAACACGATTCTCATCGCCGAAAAAACCTACCTCGAAAAAATTGGCGGGCCCGGCAGGATTTGAACCCGCGGTACCGGGGTCCGAAGCCCCGTGCCATATCCGAGCTAGGCGACGGGCCCGCAACCCCTTGGATAAGGCTGCGGTTAAAGAAGTCGCTGTGCAAAGCGGAGAACTGAGGCGCGAGGTCATACAGGACTTCGTAGAAAGCCCCTGGTGACTCAAGAACCACGAGAAGAAGCTCGGGGTTTTGCTGGAGCTGCGGAAGGCCCATGGAGGAGGACTGGCTCGAGGTCGACGACACAGTGGATTCATGTCTCCGATATTCCGGAGGAGGCGCGCCTGCTGCTCATAGCCAGTCGGAAGAAATGATTGAGACACGTGCATCTTGGTGAGTGTCCAAGCCGCTTGCATGAAAAGGGGTTCCTCAACTCGCGGCAGGATTACAGGAACCTCTGCGCCTCTTGAGGTCTCTTCGAATTCTTCTTTGGGCTGGCAACTCTCGCTTCCTAGCCGTTGAAGGTGTAGTTACCACTCTCGTCCTTCTCCTCTTTCCACACCATGTAAGAATTGTTCAATCTTGCAGCCGACTTTGGTGAAGCCGTTTGCAGCATGGTCACTCCTCGAAAGGTAACCTTGAATCCTGGGCCGCTGACCCTTCCAGTCATCCAGGACTTGTCCATGACAGCGTCACGGTCTTTGGTCTTGACATATCCACCCCCCTCCGCTGTCGCGGAACCACCTGGCCCTGCTGAGGCGAATGGGGCTGGGATTCCACCCAGCTGGTATTACTCCAGCCGGGGCACTGTGTAGCTAGCTCGCACTGTGCTCGATCTGTTGACGTCTTGATTTTTGGGGAGGCTTCTGGATGCTCCGAAGGCATAAATGTCGAGGCATCAATAACCCAGCATGCAGTCGCCGCAGCGGACCAAACGATTCGAAGAGCTTCCGCTCGACACGTTTGGCATGCTTTGGCTCGAGTTGACGCCGAAGTGCAACCTTCGCTGCGTCCACTGCTACGCTGACTCCGGTCCCAGCAGGCCCCTGAACGTGAAGATGCAAATGGAAGACTGGGTAGAGATTCTGCGCCAGGCTTCGCGACTCGGGTGCAAGAGAGTGCAGTTCATTGGCGGGGAACCCACACTCTATCCGGGCCTGGGCCAGCTCGTGGAACACGCGCACTCCCTTGGATTCGAAAGAATCGAGGTATTCACCAACGGAACGAGCATCTCCGAGGACCTCAAACGGGCATTCCTCAGGTGTAGGACGTCCCTGGCGTTCTCAGTCTACTCCGCGGACCCGGAGGTTCACGACCTGATCACACAGCAGAGAGGCAGTATGGAACGGACCATGGCTTCTATACGCTGGGCACTGGGAGCGGGCTTGGGCCTCCGAGTCGCCATCATAGTGATGGACGCGAATTCCGCCCGCCTGGATCAGACGATTCAGATGTTGAGGGACGCGGGTGTCTCGCAGATCGGCACAGACAGGGTGCGAGCCGTCGGCCGAGGGGAGCGGAGTGCAACTCCTGTCTCAAAACTTGGAGAGATGTGCGGCAGCTGCGGCCGGGACCAGCTTTCCGTCAGCTACGATGGCCAAGCATATCCTTGCGTGTTCTCTCACTTCTGGCCCCTGGGAAACGCGTCAGCGGGATTGGACTCGCTGATGAGTGGCGACGAAATTCGAACATTTCGAGAGACCGTCCGCAGCCTACGGCGGCGAGGTCCAATCCAGGACGCTCCACGCGAACCTAACACTCAGTGCGGGCCCAGTCAACCTCTCACAAGTCCGTGCCAGCCAGAACCAGTCCAAAAGGAAACCTTCCCACGCGAACCGAGTACACGGTGCGAGCCCGAACAAGGTTGTGAGCCGGATCAAACTCCCCCTCCCCCAAGTCCGTTCGAGCTAACAATAACCCAGAGGGAGGCTAACCCATGCGAGCCCGACATTCCATGCGAGCCCGACCATCCTCCCCCAGGTCCGTGCGAGCCCGACTACCCTCAACCCTGCGAGCCAGATTATCCTCCCCGAGAGTCGTAGCTAGCCTGGCGTGCGCTGCCTCCTTACGCTGCCTCAGCTCTTGCCCGATCCCCATCCTCGACCGCCTTCGAGCTGGATCTGATATTGGAAGCACGGACACGACTCTCAGAGCTGAGAACCCGTCTTCGTGGGACGATGGCTCCGTCTCAAAGATGGGGGAAGCGTTTTCCCGGCCGATTGCGTAGCGATGGTTTGTTCCGCATTCCTTCATTGCCCTGAGGCCGCCGTTCGAATCCGTAGGTTGGATTCGCACCGAGTCAGGTGGAGCCCCGGACGGGCTGGACTCCATAGGCGGAAAGGCCCAGAATCCGGGGCCGAACCGACCCGATACGTTCTAGGCGACGGGTCCGAGCCCTCTCCGCTGGGCTCCATTATCAACGCATTACCGAGGTGATTGTCTCGGCGAGGGGCTGGCCGATGACGCCCTTGTCGGACACTATCTTCGTGACGAGGTCGGGAGGGGTGGCGTCGAAGGCCGGGTTCGCGACCGGGACCCCCTTGGGAGCGATTCGCCTGCCGCGAATCTTCACCACTTCGTCCGCGAATCGCTCCTCTATCCTCACTTGGTCGTGCGTCCGAGAGAGGTCGAAGCTCGACGACGGCGCGGCCGGGTAGAAGGGGACGCCATGGCGGTTCGCGAGGACCGCCACCTGGTAAGTCCCTATCTTGTTGAAGACGTAGCCGTCCTTGGTCACCCTGTCGGCGCCCACCACGACCTTGTCTATCCTCCCGGACTGCATCATCGAGCCGACGGCGGTGTCGGAGATCAATTTGCAGTCGAACCCGTCGGTGACGAGCTCGAACGCCGTGAGCCTCGAGCCCTGGAGGGCGGGCCGGGTCTCCGGGACGACGACCTTGACGCACTTGCCCTGCTCGCTAGCCGCGCGGATTACCCCGAGGGCGGTTCCGTAGCCCACGGTCGCGAGCGCTCCCGCGTTGCAATGGGTCATGACCGTGTCCCCGCTCTCTATGAGGTCGGCCCCGAACCTCCCGAGGGTCTTGCAGGCGGCGACGTCCTCCTCCGCCATCTGCACGACCTCCTTGACCAGCGCGTCCTTGGCCTCCCTTGGGGTCCTGGCTTTGGAGGCAGCCCCCATCGCCCGGTCGATCCCCCAGAAGAGGTTGACAGCCGTCGGCCTAGTGGCGCGGAGACCAGCGGCTGCCTTTTCGAGTTCCCGACGCAGGGAGTCCAGGTCGGATGCCTTGGACCTGGTTGCTGTGACCGCCACGGCCATGGCAGCGGCGACCCCGATGGCCGGCGCCCCCCTGACGACGAGCGTCCTTATGGCCTCGGCCACCCCCTGCCAGCCGTCGTACGACCTGTAGACGAGCCGGCCGGGGAGCCGCGTCTGGTCGATCATCTTCACTCGTCCCTCATCCCAGATCACAGTCCGGAGCGTGAAGAAGTTCTCTTTCAAGACGAGCGGCGGCAATCCGGCGAGTTCTAAAGCATTTTTCCGCGGCGTGCGAGCTCTCGGGGCTTAAGTAGCCGCAGGGCGCTCGCCCCACGCTACGATGGACCCGGCGCCGAGCCTCACCATGAGGGCGGCGACTGCCGTCTTCGAGGTCTTCGTAGTCGCCGTCGTGGCGGCGTTCGTCATCACCGTTGCGGCGGGCACGCTCGAGATGCAGGTCCTGGCGACAGGGCTGGTCGCCCCGATGATCGCCATCAGCCTGTTCCTCGTCCGCTACTGCAGGAGGGGGAGGGCTTGGAGCTTCGCCGGAGCATCCGTCCTGGGTGCCTTCGGGGTCGCCCTACGCCTCATCGTCAGCACGCACCCCAGCCTGGAGGTGGGAGGGGACCTCCCGTCGAGCGTGACCGCGCTGTACGCTGCGCTGGGGGCCCTCGTGGTGCTCTTGAACCTCGAATCCGTCCTCGAACTGAGGCGGAGCTCACCTCGCCCTTGAAATCCTTAATATCGGTCCGGAGGTTCGCGGGCCGAAGATGGAGGTCCAGGAGCAGGAGAAGGAGAGGGAAGAGCCGCCCCAGCCTGCGCGCGACCCCATCCCCGCCAGGATAGACAAGGGCGGGGCGGTCGTTGTCGAGGAATCGGGTAGGTTCGGCGAGCTCGAGGAGGTCGGGTACGGCGAGAGGCAGGGCGACGCCCTCAAGCTCAAGGACTTCGAGGCGCTCTACCTCCTCTATTCTGCGAAGCTCCGGCTCCAGGACGCGAAGGGAAAGGCCGTGACCTTCGAGGAGCTCGCGAAGGCCACTCAGGCCAGGATCAAAGATTCTTGGACCAAGTTCATCATCTACAGGGACCTCAGGAGCAGGGGGTACGTGGTGAAAGACGGGTTCGGCTTCGGCACAGACCTCCGGGTCTACGAGAGGGGAGACTTCCCGGCGAAGGCGGCGAAGTTCGTGGTGTTCGCGCTCGACGAGGGGACGGAGAAGAGCCTGGGAGACCTGAGGGACTCGGTCAAGCAGATCGTCAGGATGGGGAAGGAGGCGATAGTCGCCGTGATAGAGAGGCGCGGAGAGGTCATCTACTACAGGGTGACCAAGGCGACGTTCCGCAAGTAGAGGTCCGTTGGGACCTTGGACTTGAGGGCGTCGCTCGCAATCCTGAGGCCCATCAACTGCGCGATGATCGGATTCGCGGTTATCATCGGGTACTTTGTGTCGAAGCCCTCGAGCGTCTCCCCGGTCCAGATCACGCTGGGGTTCGTCACAGGGTTCGCAATTTGCGCGTTCTCGATGGTGGCCAACGACTACTACGACATCGAGGTCGACAGGGTCAACCAGCCGACGAGGCCTCTCCCCAGCGGGGCGCTCTCCCTGAAGGAGGCCAGAGGCATAGCGCTCTTCGTGCTCGCCGTGGGGCTGGTCACGGCTGTGAGGAGCTTCGACTACCTCGCGGTTGCCATCGCGGGGCTCTATGCCCTGCTCGCGTGGATCTACGACTATCGAGCCAAGAAGTACGGCATTCTGGGCAACCTGATTGTCGCGTCGTCGCTGGCGATACCCTTCGTCTACGGAGGGGTGGTCTCGGGTGGAAACGTCCTTGGTTCCTTGCTTCTCTTCATGGCGCTCACGTCCCTCCTCGCGGGCGTAGGGAGGGAAGTGGTCAAGGCGATGGCAGACGTCCCTGGCGACCAGAAGAGGGGGATCAGGTCGTACGCGGCCGTCCACGGCCTCAAGAGCGCGTCGGCCGTGGGGGCGCTTTTCTTCCTCGCCGCGGTCGTCGCCAGCGACCTTCCGTTGTTCCTTCTAAAGGTCAACCTCCTGTACGAGTTCGGCGTCCTCCTCCCGGACGCCGCGTTCCTCTACCTCGCCTACAGCATACTCAGGCACGCCGACGCTCAGGGCGCGCTCAAGGTCAAGAGGACGGCCCTGATGGGGATGCTTCTGGGGTTGATAGTCTTCATCGGGGGGGCGTTCTGAGCTTGTGGGTCGAGAGGCACAGGCCGAAGAGCCTGGAGAGGATGATAGGGAACGAGGAGGCCAGGATGGCGCTCTCGGTCTGGCTCGCAAAATGGAAGGCCGGGAGCAAGGCTGCCCTCTTGATGGGGCCGCCTGGGACGGGCAAGACGACGATGGTCAACCTGCTGTCGAAGGAGAGGGGGATGAACCTGATTGAGCTCAACGCCAGCGACGTGAGGACGAAGGAGCGCCTTCGCTCCAAGATGGGAGAGGCCATGGGGACGGTCAGCCTGTTCGGTGAGAGGTCGCTGATATTCCTGGACGAGGTGGATGGGCTGGCGGGGAGGGCGGACTACGGGGCGGTGGAGTTCATCAAGGAATCCGTCAAGGAGTCGCTCAACCCCATAGTAATGGCGGCCAACGACCCCGACGCTGATGAGATCAAGAAGCTGGCGTCGTCGTGCCTCGCCCTCAGGTTCAGGCCGCCTCCCCCCAGGGAGGTCGAGATGTACCTCAGGGAGATCGCATCGCAGGAGGGCGTCGAGGTGCCCGATGAGGAGCTCCAAGCTTACGTCGCTGAGGCAGGGGGCGACGTCAGGCAGGCCGTCAGCCTCCTCCAGACTAGGCCTTTCGCGGCGGGGGTCGCAGACAGGGCGAGCGTCTACAAGGACAGGGAGTTGACCGAGACAGAGGCGTTCAACGGGTTCTTCCAGGCGGAGACCAAGGAGGAGGCCGCCAGGGCGCTGAGGGCGCTCTCGCTCTCGCCGTTCGAGAAGGTCAGGGAGGTCCACAGAGCGGTGATGAGGTCGGGGCTGCCTCCGCAGGAGCTGGCCCAGGCGCTGGAGGTCGTCTCGAGGGCCGACTTGCTGATGGGGAAGATGATGAAGGCCGGGGAGTGGAGGCTACTCAGGTACGTGGACAGGCTGTTCGTCGAGGAGCTCTACCCCGTCGTGAGGGGGAGGGGCGTGAAGCACGCGGGCCAGGACGACCTGCCGTTCCCGGTCTTGGTCAGGGTCTGGAACGACTCGAAGAAGATCAAGGACATGTCTCTCAGGTACGCCGCCAGGGCGCACACCAGCGGCAGGAGCGCGAGGACGCAGGATCTGCCATACGTCTTCGCGATGAGCTCGAGGAAGCCGTTCAGGGAGGAGCTAGAGCGGTCCATGGGCGTCGACGCCGACAAGGACCTCCTCGAGTCCTACGACAAGTTCCTCCAGAAGGAGGCGGCCAGGTAGATGGCTGCGAAGAGGATACTCGTCGGGTCGTGGTTCGACCTGCCGAGGCTGGGGACAGAGACCTTCGCCGCCCTCGTAAGGCGCGAGGGCGTGGTGTACGACAAGTCGATGGGGTTCAAGTTCGATGCGGCGACAGACCTCCCGGCGGCCGTAAGGACGCTCCGCTCGGCGGGGGTCGAGGTCGAGGTGACCTTGAGGTGCTGGATATGCGGCAAGGAGGCCTGCGAGGGCTGCCCGTACCTTGCCGGGTGCGACAGGACGAGGGTCTCGACGTACTGCCTGTGCGGGGACCACGCTCCCGACAAGGAGGTCTACGACCAGTACGCGGAGACCTTCGGGAAGAACCTGGAGGCTAGCTGAAGGCCCTGGCCACGGCCTGGCCTGAGCCCGATGAGATGGCCCTCCACTCCGAGAGGAACCTGCCCACGGCGTTGGTGTAGGGGTTGGAGTGGTTGACCTTGAAGATCCTTATCCGGTTGAACCTCTTCTCCGTCAGGAGGCCCTGCTCGACCAGCACCCCGAGGTGTATCTCGACGGAGGAGTGGGATATGCCCGACCTGCGCGCGACCTCGGAGATGTTCAGCTCGTTGCTCTCCATCATCACGCCCATTATCCTGACGCGCCCGTAGGAGTTGAACAGGTCCTCGACCGAGGGAGCCTGGCTAGGCTGGCGCGGCGCCTTTCTTGCCGTGGTCGTCCATCTTCCCCTCTTACGCCTCTTTCTGCAGCTCCTGGATCAGCTGCTCTGTGGAGACCCTCGAGATGCCTATCATCGTCGTCCTCCCCCTGAACCCCTTGCCCGAGAGCTGCGTGTCGATGATGCCCTTCCTCGCGAGCTCGTTGATGTCGTTCCAGACCTGGGTGTGGTGGTTCGGGGCTATGCCCTGCGACTCGCATATTGCGTTGTAGTTCTTCTCGACCTCGCCTATGGTCGCCAGCGGAGAGGCGCTGTTCTTGAGCGTCCGCGATATGGCCTTTAGCATGATGCGCTGGTGCTCGTCGAGGTAGGCCAGCTCCTCCTTCCGGAAGTCTGGGAGGAGGTCGCCCTGCGCGCTCCTCACGTGCTCTGGCATGACCTTGGGCGAGTAGGCGATCTCGGCCTTCTTGCCGGCCCTGTAGAGGAGCTCGATCGCGTACCTCGCGTCCCCGTACACGCCCGCGACCTCCGCCACCATCTTGAGCACCTCGTCGTCGACGCTCCCCTCGCGGAACGCGAGCTCCCTCCTCGCGAGGAGGATGTCGTAGAGCTGGTCGGGGGAGTAGGGGTCGAGCAATATCGTGTTCCAGGAGACCGAGCTGATGGTGCTCAGGTCGACCATCTTGACGTAGTTGAGGTTCTTCGAGATCAGGATGGAGGAGAACGACTGGGCGTCCTGCGATATCTCCCTGATCCTGGTTATCGTGTAGAGCGAGTTTGGGTCGGAGCCTACCAGGGAGTCGACCTCGTCGAAGGCGACCACGAGGTGTATCTTGTCCTTCCTCAGGACCTCGAAGAGGGCCTGGCGGAGCTCCTCGAAGGAGAAGCCCCTCGACGGGTAGGAGTGCCCGAGGCTCTTGAGGGCGTTGTGGAATATCGCGACGAGCGACCTGTCTATCCTGCAGTTGACGTGGAGGAACTTGACGCGGTTGCCGTATGCATTCGCCTTCCTCTCGACCGAGACGCCCAGCTTCTTGGCCAGCAGGGTCTTGCCCGACCCTACGGGACCGTGAAGGAGGACGTTCTGGCTGACGCTCTGGGGTTGCTCAGCGACCCCCTGGAAGTAGGCCTCGAGCTCCCGCATCTGGACGCCCCTGTGCGGGATGGCCTCTGGGATGTATGACGAGAGTAGCGGGTTCTCGTTCTTGATCAGGGAGCGATGGAAGCTCATCCGCAGAAGAAAATTTCATGCCCGGATTGTATTTAACCGTGATTGGAGGAGAGGTGGATGAAACTAATCCCCCTAAGGCTTCTTAAGCAAACCCTCGGGTGGCGGCCCAAGGCCCTTGATGATACCTTCCCCAATCAGGTACAGCCAGGGCTACTCGTTCCTCGTCACGTACTCCCTGATAGCGGCGAACGTGGTCGTCTACGCCGCGCTCCTCGTCGGTGGCGACCCTCTCTACGCCGTCCTCGCGCAGACGGGCTCGGACTTCTTCGCCGGGGCGTACTGGCAGGTGGTGACGGCGATGTTCGTCCACTTCGACATACTCCACATCGCCTTCAACATGTACGCCCTCTACTACTTCGGGAGGCTGAACGAGATCGCCTACTCGAGGGGCGAGTACTTCGCAATCTACTTCGGGGCGGGGCTCCTCGGCAACGCCCTCTCACTCGTCCTCATACCCTCGGACGTGGCGACCGGAGGGGCGTCGGGGGCGATATTCGGGCTGATAGGGTCGTACGCCGCGAGGAACAGGAACTTGGCGAGCATGGTCCTCGCGCTGATGTACGCGGCATTCATCTTCGTCGCCAGCTCGGGGCCGGGGGTGAACATCTACGCCCACCTCTTCGGGATAGTGGGAGGGTTCGGGCTCGGCCTGGTCTTCACCCGGATGAAGGGAGAAGAGGAATAGCCCGTATAAGGGAGAAGAAGGCCGGGGGACCCTCGTGAAGGCGGTCAGGTTCCACGAGCACGGTGGGCCGGAGGTCCTGCGGTACGAGGACGCGCCCGACCCGGTCATCTCCGCGCCGGGCAAGGCGCTCGTCAGGGTGAAGGCCTGCGCCCTCAACCACCTGGACATCTGGGGGAGGATAGGGCCTCCGTACTCCAAGCCCGCCCTGCCCCACATCCCCGGGTGCGACATTGCGGGCGTCGTCGAGGAGGTCTCGCCCGAGGAGAAGGAGGTGAGCAAGGGGATGGACGTCATAGTCAGCCCGGGGGTCGGGTGCGGGAGGTGCGAAAAGTGCCTAGGCGGGATGGACAACCAGTGCCGCAGGTACTCCATCATCGGGAATGACGTGGACGGCGGCTACGCCGAACTGGTGGCCGTCCCGTCCAGGAACGTCATAGCAAAGCCGGAGAGGATGGACTACGTCCAGGCGGCGTCCGTGCCCGTGGTCTTCCTGACCGCGTACCACATGCTGGTGACCAAGGCCGGGGTCAGGGCGGGGGAGACAGTCCTCGTCTTGGGGGCGGGGTCGGGCGTCGGGATAGCGGCGATCCAGATCGCAAAGGCGTTCGGCGCGAACGTGGTCGCGACGGCGGGGAGCGAGGACAAGCTGAGCAAGGCCGTCGAGCTGGGGGCGGACTACACCATCAACCACAAGAAGGCGAAGATATCCGAGGAGGCCAGGAAGTACACCGAGGGGAAGGGCGTCGACGTGGTGGTCGAGCACCCGGGCAAGGCCACGTGGGACGAGAGCATCAGGGCGGTCGCGAAGGGAGGGAGGATAGTGACCTGCGGGGCGACCACGGGGTACGACGCGGTCACCGACATCAGGTACGTCTTCAGCAGGGAGGTCGCTATATTCGGGAGCTACATGGGAGGGAGCGCGGAGCTCCTCAAGGTCCTAGACCTGTTCAGGCAGAGAAGGCTGAGGCCGGTGGTGGACATCTCGATGCCCCTGAGCAGGGCGAAAGACGCCCAGGTCAGGATGGAGAAGAGCGAGCACTTTGGGAAGATCGTCCTTACCGTCTAGGGCCTACTCGACCTTGACCTGGACTGGCTTGGACCTGGCCGAAGCCTTGCCCTTCTCGATGTAGGTCCTCCGACCCCAGGAGACCTCGACCTTCGCCTCGAGCTTGTGGCTGCCCTTGCCGAGCGAAGAGGCGGGTATCTCGAAGCGCTTGGTGACGTCCAGGAACTTGGACTTGGCGTCCTCGACGCTGACAGGTATGATCGGCGCCCCGCCCTCCTCGTGGACTATGGCGGCCCAGATCCTGTAGGGCAGGTCTGGGTCGCGGCTCCAGTAGAACCTCGCCCGCCTCACCTCCTTTCCTGTGTCCTCGAGCTTCCTCCCCGAAGAGACGGTGGTGGTCATCATCAGCCTGACGAGCTTGTCGTTGTCCTCCCACGCCATCGTCCAGACGTTGGGCGCGAATGACTCCCTCAGGCCGCCCATCACGCGGAAGCCAACGGTGACCCCGATGTCCTGGCCGACGGCGACGACCGCCTTGTCGAGGATCAGGTTGAGGTCAGATAAGGTGGTCGGCGGCCAGGAGTAGTCGCCCCGCCTGTCCAGGAGGGACATCTCAGCGACGACGTGCCCGGGTCGAGCGTTATAAGCCTGAGACCAGCAAAACGCTATAAGGTCTTCGAGGCTTGAACGGACGTCAGCCAGGATGGAACAAGAGAGCGGCCGGCCGGCTCCGCCTGGGGACTCCCCAGTCGAGAAGCACCCTCACATCGCCGGCAGGGGCCTGATCTCTTCCTCGGCCCTCGGGCTCGCCGACGGGCTGATCACCAACCTCGCGTTCCTCACGGGCTTCAGCGGCGCGGTCTCGGGCGACGCCCTCATCAGGTTCGCAGGGCTTGCCGCGATGCTCGCGGGGTCGGTCTCGATGTTCTTCGGGGGCGTGCTCAGCGCGAGGTCGGAGGTCGACCTGTTCAGGGCAGACGCAGCGCGGGAGGCGTACGAGCTCGAGAACGAGACCGATGAGGAGGTCTGGGAGCTGAAGAAGATCTACCTGGACAAGGGCCTGACTGAGAAGGAGGCGGATACGGTGGTGGAGAGGCTCCTTACCAACAAGGACAAGTTCCTCGAGGACATGCTCGTCAACGAGCTCCACATCCACAGGCACAGCCTGCAGAGCCCGTGGAGGCTGGGGGGTGTCATCGGGCTCTCCTTCCTGGTCGGGGCGCTGGTCCCCTTGGCGCCATACTATCTCGTCTCGCCCAAGTCTTCGGCCGTCGCGGCCTCTGTCGTCCTCTCCCTTGCATTCCTCTTCGCGGCGGGCGAATGGAAGGGAAGAATCGTCAAGAGGAAGCCGCTGCGGAGCGGGATGGAGACCCTTGCGATAGGCGCGCTGGCGGCGGGGTTGCTCTACCTCATCGGGAGCGCCTTCACCTTCGTCTGAGGCTAGGCGCGGCAGACGGACTCGATGAGTTTCGAGTAGATCGCATGGGCCGCCTTGACCTCTGACAGGTCGACGTACTCGTCGACGATATGCGCCTGATTGAGGCTCCCCGGCCCCAGGACGAGCGAGGGGGTCCCGTGAAGCGAGTACAGTGCTGCCTCGGTGCCGTAGGGGGCGACCTCGGACCTCGCGCCGCTCACTGACTCTGCGAGCTTGACGGCGAAGTGGTCTCTTGGTAGCTTGAGGGCGGGGCTGTCGTACATCAGCTCCACGTCGGCCTCAAGCGACGGGTCATCCCTCTTGAGTGTGGCGACCAGGGAGTCCAGCGCCCGCTGGACGTACGCCGTCCCGTGCGCGGGTATCCAGCGCGAGTCGACTATCAGCTCGCAGGAGCCGGGGATGACGTTGCTCTTGGTGCCGCCCTTTATCACGGTCGAGGTCGCGATCGTCGGGCCGAGGTCCTCGTCTGGTGCGTTTGCGATCGCTCTGTTCCAGTGCGCGATGCCCTCGATGATCTTGGAGCACTTCTCGATTGCGTTGACCCCGAGCTCGGGCTTGCTGGCGTGGCCGCTCCTCCCCTTGACAGTGATGCGGAAGTCGGCGAGGCCCTTGTGCGCCCTGACGGGGCGGAGGCCCGTCGGCTCGCCGAGCACCCCGACCTTGGCGGCACCGTCAGGGAGGCGCTTCGACGCGTAGAGCGCCTTGAGCCCCTCGAAGCCCACCTCCTCCCCGGCCGTCCCTACGAATAGGAGGCCACGCTTCAGATCAGACTTCGCGGCCTTCTCGACCGCCTTGATTATCGCCGCGAGCCCGGCCTTCATGTCGGCGGAGCCCCTCCCGTAGAGCCTCCCCCGCTTGACCGTGCCCTCGAACGGAGGCGAGGACCACGCGGACTCGTCGCCCGCGGGGACGACGTCGAGGTGGCCGCCGAGGAGGAGGCCCGGCTCCTTCGGCCCGAACCTCGCCACCACGTTCGCCCTCTCGAGCTCGAACCTGTGGAGGCTGACCTCGGCGCCCTTCGCGTGGAGATCGGCTAGGTGGTCATGGAGGAACCTGGCGCAGCCCTCCTCGTTCCCCGGGGGGATCTCGGTCCTGAACGAGACGAGGGACTTCGCGAGCTCGACGAGTTCCAACTCGCGCAACCCCGTCGAGAGAAGTTGTTATCCTTTCTTTGACCCTGTGCGAGACTAATGGTTAAAGCGGCCGCGCCGCGCGGACGCCGGGAGCTTGGCAAGGCCCCAGCCGGTCCTTTTGTTGTCCGACGTCAGCCTAGTCCTCGACGGGAAGAGGGTGCTCAGCCATGTGGACTGGAGGGTGATGCCCGGCGAGAACTGGGTGGTCATCGGGCCCAACGGGGCGGGGAAGACCAGCCTCCTGAGCATCGTCAACGGGTACAGGTGGCCGTCGAGCGGGAGGGTCGCGGTCCTCGGGAGGAGGTTCGGGGAGTCGGACCTCCGCGAGCTGAGGAAGGAGACGGGGCTTGTCAGCTCGTTCCTCGACCGGATGATTCGCGGCGACGTAAAGGTCCTCGACCTCGTCCTGAGCGGGAGGTTCGGCTCGACCAGGCTCTGGGTCAGAGCGAGCGAGGAGGAGGTCGCCGAGGCGAGGTCGCTCCTCCGCTCGGTCGGGTGCCTGCGGCACGGCGGGAAGGCGGTCTCTGAGCTCTCCCAGGGTGAGAGGCAGCGGGTCGCAATCGCTCGCGCGCTCATGGCGAGGCCGAAGCTCCTTGTGCTGGACGAGCCGTGCGAGGGACTGGACATCGCCTCCAGGGAGAGGTTCCTCAGGGGGCTTTCCGCCATCCTCTCGAGGAAGGAGGGGACGTGCTTCATCGAGGTTACCCACCGCAC
This sequence comes from Nitrososphaerales archaeon, assembly GCA_035515635.1. GTDB lineage: Archaea > Thermoproteota > Nitrososphaeria > Nitrososphaerales > Gagatemarchaeaceae > Gagatemarchaeum. The sequence continues at coordinate 49,150 of DATJBB010000003.1, read as the reverse complement.
AGAGGACGTCCCGCCCGGCTTTACTCACGCCCTGCTCCTCAGGGAGGGGCGCGTCGTCAGCTCAGGCACGATCGCGGAGACGCTGACGAGCAAGAACCTCACCAGGTGTCTGGGGACGAGGGTGAAGCTGCGGTCATTCGGAGGGAGGTACTACTTGACCGCCAAGGCGGGGCGCTGAGGACACTCGAGCCGATGCTCTTTTATCGGACGCGGCGGCTTCTCTGCCTGACCTCGCGATGTGGGAGAGGCTTGAGGTTGAGCGGATGCCCGAGGCCGGGGACTCGATCTTTGTCGTCGCGCTCTCGACGATGGCCCCGCAGTACCAAGGGCTGTACTCGCACGCTAGGGAGACGGCGAACTTCCTCCTCAAGCAGCTGGCGTTTGAGAGGTTCGCCAGGCTGTACTCCTCGGGGCTCCCTCCTGAGGTGGTCGTCGAGGAGGACGGGACGTCGAGGCTCCACTCCAACGAATTCTACTCGTACGCGGGAAAGCGCCGGGTGATAATGCTGGCGGGCGACGGCTCTCCCTTCGACGACCAGCAAGAGTATGCCCACAGCGTCCTTTCGTTCGCGCGGGACCTCGGGGCGAGGGAGGTCTTCTCGGTCGGGGCGAGGTGGTCCGAGTCCCCGACTCCCGCCGGGGCGCCCGTCAGGCCAGTCGGGTTCGCGTCGGACGGCGAGGGGGTCAAGGAGCTCGAGAAGCTCGGAGTCACCGTGACGAAGAGCGAGCCTGGTCCTTTCTTCTCGAACCTCATCGTCGGGATGGCCGGCGACTACGGGATGCGGGGCTACAAGATCGGGGTCGACCACGGAGAGCCCAGGCCCCACCCGAAGTCGGTCATCGAGATCGTCCGCGTCCTCTCCGAGATGGCAGAGTTCCACGTGGACACAAAGGAGCTCCTCTCGAGGGCCAAGGAGATCGAGACCGAGGAGGCGAGGGTGGGCCTGCCCGAAATCCCGAGGGAGCGGACGGGCATCTACGGTTGAGGTCTGGCCCGAAAACCCCTAAATAACTCCGAAAACGCATGACTTTTCAGATGTCTGCAGTAGAGCAAGTCGACCTCAAGGAGGTCCAGAAGCAGCTCGCAAAGGTGGTCGACCCCGAGATAGGGATGCCGATAGTCGAGATGAACCTAATCGACAAGCTCGAGGTGACGGACGGGAACGTGAACATCGAGTACCACGCGACGACGCCTTATTGCCCTCCCATCTTCGCGCTCAAGATCTCCCAGGACATGAAGACCTACGCGCAGCAGGTGAAGGGCGTGAAGGACGTCAAGGTCATCGTCAAGGGGCACTATCTCGCGGACGCGGTCAACAAGCAAGTCAACAAGCCGCAGAACCAGCAGCAGCCACAGGCCAAGTGACGAACGGCCGGGCCCGGACGGAGTGAGGTCGATTGGTCGAGAGCGTCCAGAGCATAGAGTCGGCGTTCCTCGTGGTCAGGGCGTCCGCTGCGGAGGCCATGGACGGAGACGCCGCGGCCAAGGACCGGGCGTTCCAGGACATCTTCGTCCTCAACAACGAGATAGGGAAGCTCGCGAGGCTGTCCCCGAGGACGATGGGGAGGATGAGGGAGCTCCAGGGGTGGGTGAACTTGATAACGGTCGCGCTCAAGCACGGGAAGAGGAAGGAGCTCCGGGACGGCCTCACCGCGACCGCGAAGTCCATCCGGGCGCTCAAGAAAGATTTCTCGGCACCTCCGTAAGGATTTATTAGAAGGGCGCGCGAATTTTTCGCCGCGATGGCAGAGACGAAGATTACCGATTTCGTCCCGGTCAAGGTCGCCGAGGTGGGGTTCGCCGACGAGGACGGGCTCGAGGGCCTGGTGCTGCTCAAGACCTCCACCGACGAGAGCTTCACCATGCGGGCGTTCTCAGGCGAAACGGCGATGCACATGTCGAGGTTCGACAAGGGGGACCGCTCGTCGATACCATCTGTCTACAACATGATCGAGGAGTTCGCCGAAAAGGCGGGGCTCCATTTGGCGGGGGTCGAGGTCTACCCCTCGGGGAACGTCCTGCGTTCAGACCTCCAGTTCGCGGGGAGGGGGAAGGACATGCTCCTCAGAGGGTACAGGGCGTCGGACGGCATCGCCATGGCTCTCTTCTACGACGCGCCCATCCTCCTGCAGAGGTCCCTCCTCGAGCGCTGAATAAAGCTAAAAAGCGCTCCGCCTTTGCACGGCCCCGATTTGCCCAGTCCACCGCGGAGGCTCTCGCTGGGGAAGCTCCCTCCCGAGCTGATGGAGAGGTACCTCTTCGGCATGACGGGGGCGAGGTCGGCCGACGTCGTGGTCGAGCCAGCGCTGGGGCTCGATTTCGGGGTGGTCAGGCTCGGCCGGCGGTCCAGCCCTAGGTTCTTGATCGTCTCCTCGGACCCGATCACGGGCGTCCGGGAGAGGGTCGGCTGGTACGCGGTCAACGTCAGCGCCAACGACGTCGCGACCAGCGGGAACAGCCCTCAGTTCATCCAATCCATCATCCTCCTGCCCGAGGAGGCGAAGGAGGAGGACGTCCGCGTCCTCTCGTCGGAGATGGACGAGACCGCGAGGGCGCTCGGTATCTCGATCGTCGGGGGCCACACGGAGGTGAGCCTGGGCATGCACAGGCCGATTGTCGTCACAACGGCGTTCGCGCTCGCCGACTCCTACGTGACCGCCGCCGGGGCCAAGAAGGGCGACTCGCTGATGATGACCAAGACGGCGGGGGTGGAGGGGACGGCGATACTCGCCGCGGAGAGGAGGATGAGGGCGAGACTCGGCACGAGGATCGCGGAGGCGGCGGAGGCGAACTTCCGGAAGATGAGCGTGGTCAAGGAGGCGGCCGGCGCCTATGCCACCGGGGCCGTCCACGCTATGCACGACTGCACCGAGGGGGGAGTCCTCGGAGCGCTCTTCGAGATGGGGACGGCCTCGGGACTGGGGCTGGAGGTGGAAGGGGGGAAGATCCCAGTCTCGCCGGAGACCGCGGGGGTCTGCGAGGTCGCGAAGGCCGACCCGCTCAAGCTGATCAGCTCGGGTACGCTCCTCCTCGCCGTCGAGCGAGGGAGGGAGGTGGAGGTGCGCGACGCGGTCGCGGCGGCAGGGTCTGTCGCGACCCAGATAGGCACGTTCGCCGGCAGGAAGGTGGTCTTGAGGAGGGGCTCGTCGGAGGAGGTCGTCGCGACCGCCCCGAGCGACGAGTTGTGGCGGCTCCACCGTGAGGCGGGCTCGCGATGGTAGGCTAGGATTCGGGGGGAGGCGGTCGCTTGCTGAGACGCTCGTGGACGAAGTACATCGCCACCCCCAGCGCTATCAGCGCGATGCCCAGCGTCTTCTGGACGAAGAGCCAGGAGAAGACCCCGAGGGCCATCATCAGGATGCTGGATGTCCTGGAGAGGCTGCTCCGCCGGACCCGCACGTCTGCCAAGCCTCCTGGTCCGGCGGAGAGGCGCGTGATAGCCTTATCTCCCCACGGTGTCGCCCAGAGACGCGGCAATGCCGAACGAGACCGCTGCGTCAGCGCCAGCCGAGGAGGGGCAGGCGTGCTGGTTGTGCGGCAGGACGACCGGCGAGGTGAGCCTGGCACTCAGCGGCGACACCGAGGACGAGGCGAGGATCGCCAGGGAGATAGCGGCGACCAAGGCCGCGATGGAGGCCCTCGCGACGAACTCGGCGAAGTGGAGGGAGGGCGTCCCAGACGCCTTCAAGGACTTCGACCTCGCCTTCGTCCTCCAGAACGCCGACCAGTTCAAGTCGATGAAGTTCCTTAGCACCCTCCTCGAGGAGGGAAGGAACACCGTGAGGGACCTGGACGAGGTCTCGCTCGCGGTCAGGAAGGGGGCGCCGATACGGATCGGGGGGGTGGCGGTGGACGAGTCGCAACGCGCCTCGATAGCTGCGAGGCTGAACGAGTTCGAGAAGAAGACGAACAGGAAGCTCAAGAGGGAGCAGGACCTCCACGACGTCGAGTACCAGAGGCTCGGCTACATAGCGAGACTCCGCGGACTGAAGCTGGTCGACGGCATCGACTACTTCAAGGAGACTGGCGCGCTCTACTACGAGCTACAGCTCGAGGCCCGGGAGAGGGCGAGGGCGGCGGCGAGCAACGCGAGGCCAGTCTGGAAGCTCAGGTCTGTCAAGTTCAAGGACTTTCCCCGCGAGGTCTCGGTCTGCACTGTGTGCGAGAGGCTGCTCACGGAGCTCCGCCCCGTGGAGGGGCAGGCCCCCAGGCAGACTAGGGCGTGACGCTCAGGGCGGTTTGCGCCGTCCGAGCATCGGGAGAGAGATCGAGAGCATCCAAGCGAGTATCGACCCTATCAGCAGCCTCTCGACCAGCCCTCCGACGCTGCTGTCAAGGCGGGGAGTGATGGCCGGGAGCAAGAACAGGCCCAGGAACGCCACGACGGAGAGCGCCGCCAACGGAATCGAGTAGCGGGCGAGTTCCTTGAGCGCTGGGTCGCGGGAGAGCGCCCTGGATATCATGTAGGAGCCCGCGGCCCCGCAGAGGAAGGCCAGGGACGCGACGACCAGGTGGACCACCCCGTGGACGGTGGGATGCCCGCCGACGTCGGTGGGAGCCGCGGCGAGGATCAAGGCCCCAATAGCCCAGACCGCCACGAGCCACATCCCGCTCCTGAGGCTCTGCCACGACGGCAGAGTCCTGAGGCCTGCCAAGAACAGCAGGGAGAAGAGGCCCCGGTTGACGAAGTTGATCGTCATGACGTAGCCGTAGGGGCCGACTGCGAGGTCGCTCTCGGCCTGGCTGATGGGGCTGTAGTGCGGAGGGAGGGACTGGGCTATGGCGTCGAGCACAACGTAGAGGGCGATGCCGACGACGGTCGCGGCGAAGTAGGTCCGACCGGCACCCTCGGACATCGGCGACCGAAAGCCCGAAGCGGTCCTTTATGGGGCTTTGTCCTTGTAGAGTTCCCGAGACCTCTTCAGCACGGAGACGGGATTGTACCAGTTCCACTTGCCCAGGAACGACATCACAGCCGGGACCAGGTAGGTCCTGACGAAGAGCGCGTCGATGAGTATCGAGAACGAGAAGGCGAAGCCTATCTGCTTGAGGAGGAGGTCGCTCGATAGCATGAGGGCGCCCAGGGAGCCGGCCAGGATGACTGCGGCGGCGCTGATTATCCCGCCCGTGTTCTCGATCGCCCTGATCACCGCCTCGTTCCTGTTCCCGTCCTTCCTGCTCTCTTCGCGGATCCTCGTGAGGATGAAGATGTTGTAGTCCATCCCCAGGCCGAGGAGGGTGACGAAGAGGAACAGGGGCGTGATGAAGAGGAGGTCGTAGTTGTAGAGGCCCTTGAAGACCACCTCGGTGAGCGAGAGCGTCCAGATGATGCTCATCAGCACGGAGATGAGCGCGAAGAGCGGGAGGATCAGCGAGTCGAGGACGATGAAGAGGACGAGCGCCACCCCCACCGCCACGAGCGGGACGACGAGGTTGAACTGGCTGGTGGCCACCTGCCTCGTGTCGACTATCGCGCCCGATGCGCCGCCAAGGAGGACCTGCTGGACGTCAGGCTGGCCGTCGAAGTGGGCGTGGAGGTACGCCCGCATCGCCTGGGCGTCGTCCAAGGCCTTGGTCGACATCGGGTCGATGCGGAAGCTGATCGTGACGAGCGCCGTCGTGTTGTCCTTGCCGATGTCCTTGAGCATGGCCGTCCGCGTCTGCGAGTCGAGGGCGTCCGTGGCAGATTGGACCGCCGTCGACGAGTAGTTCACCGGGCGGCCGAAGGGCATGGTGGGGCCGGTGACGTTGCCGACGTCGGCGTAGGTGCCAAGGTAGCTCGAGACGCCCTGGAGGACCCCCATCTCTGAGGCGCTGAACGCTGTCCCGTTCCAGACAGGCTTGTCGAAGGACACCACGACGTACGAGGGGTTGAGCCTCCCACCGCCGAACGCGCTGGTCAGGTGGTCCGAGGCGCTGACCGACTCTAGGTTCTTGGGCGCGCCCGCGAGGAAGTCGTAGGTCGGGGTGGTGTTTAGGTAGACGTAGAGGGCTGGGAGGGAGACCAGGAGGGCTATCAGCATCAGGGTCTTGGCGTGCTTGACCGAGAACGCGCCGCTCTTGGAGAAGTACCCGGTTCGCCTCGCCAGCTTTGTCCTGACGCTCTTGGAGTGGTCGTCGAACCGCCTCCCCGACGTGGGCCAGAAGACCCTCTCCGAGATCATCGCCAGTATCGAGGGGACGAGCGTCAGCGCTATCGCGAGCGCGACGAGAACTCCCAGCCCCACAACCACGCCCATGGTCTTGAGGAAGGTGACCGAGGTGAAGGTGAGGGAGAGGAAGGAGATGATCACTGTGGCCCCGCTCGTGGCGATGCTCTCCCCGGCCCAGGTCATCGAGGTCACTATGGCCTCGGAAGCGGAAAGCCCCTTGATCCGCTCCTCCCTGTAGCGGGAGATGATGAAGACGCTGTAGTCCGTCCCCACCCCTATCACTATGGTGAGCAGGATGGTCGGGACCGTGAAGTCGACCTTGGCGATGAACGTGCCCGCGACGACGACGAAGACCTGCGAGATCCCGAGGGCGATGCCTATCGAGCCGAGGGCGAGGAAGGGGGTGACCAACGACCTGAAGAACAGCCCGGTCGCCACGATCAGGAGGGCTATCGTCACGGGCAGGATCAGCCCAAGGTCGCTCGTCGTCGACTTGCTAAAGTCGTTCGAGACCGCGTCGCTGCCCGTCACCTGGACGGCGGAGATGCCGGACGACGAGCCGACCATCCCGGAGGCGGCGATTATCGAGCGTATCTGGAGCATGTTGCTCGTAGACGTGTGGGTCTCGCCCACGGAGACCAGGGTGGTGTTGCCGTTCGACGAGACGAACGAGGTGACCACCGACTCGAGCTGCGGCCCGAGCTGGTACTTGACGGGGTCAGAGGCCACCGCCCCGGCGAGCGTCTCCAAGGCGGACTGGTTGAGTGTGCGGTGCTCTGGCCCTGTGGTGCTGTTGAGGGCTGGATAGAGGACCGAAAAGACGCTCGTCACGCTCTGGACCCCGGTAAGGTTCTTGTCCGACCTGATCTGCGAGACGAGCGAGTCGATGGCCGCCTGGGCTGCCGGCGCGGTCACGTTGGAGCCGGTGACCACGATAGCGAGGGTGTTGTTGGCGACGGACCGCGAGAACTGCGACTCGATCAGGTTCGACGCGAGGACGGACTCCAGGTTCGACGCCGAGGTGGAGCCCTGCTGGAGGGAGAGCGAGCTCCCCTCGTTGCGCGCGACCGGTATGGCCGCGACGAGGGCGAGGAGCCAGAAGACCACGATCAGCCTGTGTCTCTTGACGACGGTCTGCCCTAGCCTGGCGAAGACCGTCCGGCCCGACGGCCTGCTCTTCTTCGCGCTGGTTGAAGACGTTGGGTCGCTCAGTCCTCGCGTTGAATCGCGCCCCTGGCGACCGCTTCTTAAGTCTAAATGAGCAGGCGGGCGCAGGTCTTGGCGTCTCGACGGGCTAAATAGGCGAGCGGTGAGGTTCGGGGTCGTCTGCGATGCCCGAGAACGGCGACGAAGACTCTGCCTCGGCTCCCCTCCCGAGGATAAAGGTCAGGATAGAGTCGCTGTCAGACCTGGTCTTCGGGCTGGCGCTCTCGTTCGGGTCTCTCCTCCTGGTGGGGAGGATGCCCCAGAGCGGCTCGGACCTCGTCGTCAACGTGCTCCTCTTCGGGTTCGGGTTCCTCATAGTCGTTATGACCTGGTTAGGGTACAGCAGGACGGTGGCCGTCCTGCCGGTGGAGGTGCCCTTCGCCCTCGCCGCCAACCTGCTCCTCCTGTTCTGCGTGGCCATCGAGCCCTACCTGTTCTACGTCCTAGAGTCGGTCAGGACGCTGGGCGCCGCGGACTGGTCGTCCGTGGTCTACGCCCTCGATGTTGGCGGGATGTTCTTCATGCTCGGGGCCCTGGCGCAGCTCGTCGTCCAAGAGAACCGGTCGGGGGTCGCGGGCAGCATGAAGTTGCACCCTGCCGTCCTCGCGAGGTTCAGGCTATCGGTCAAGCTCGATGTCATGATAGGGGCGTTCTTCATCGCGTCGGCGCTGCCGGTCTTCTGGGTGGACACGGGCTTCGGCTACCTGAGGTTCTACCTCTGGTTCTCCTCCTTCCTCATCCTGTTCCTGGGCCGCGTGTCCCGGATGAGTAAACGCTCTCCGCGGCCTCCGAATCAGTGACAGTCGGAGCAAACGTTTATATCCAAAAAGTTCGTTTGTTTACGAAAAGTGGGAGATTTGAACCCAGAGGAAGAGGAGCAGACCCTCCGACACGACGTGAACTACCTCAGGTTCCTCCTAGAGTCCGGCCTCAGCCAAGAAGAGATAAGGGAGATTGCGAAGGAGAACAACCCAAAGCTCGAGGTGTGCTTCTCCGAGGACGCCTGCAAGGTCCAGGCCAGGACGCTGGAGCGAGGCAAGTACCTCGTCCTGATCAGCTAGAGAGGGGCTTCCGCCCCGACTCCTTCAGGTTCGGGATGTAGAACGACTCTATGCCGCGGTGGCGGAACTTGGGGGCCCTCTTGCCCTCTATGGGTATCTTGTGGCCGCAGCTCCTGCAGTTGTAGCTGTCGTCCAGGTTCCACCCCGTTATCATGAACCCGTGCCTCTCGATCGCCACCTCGCGGCAGCCCGGGCAGTAGGTGTGTTCGTGCGGGTTGCCCGGGACGTTGCCGACGTAGGCATAGTTCAGCCCCGCGTCGACGGCTGCCTCGTGGTGCTTCAGGAGCGTCTCGTAGGGCGTCACGGGGAGGTCGAGGAGCTTGTAGTCGGGGTGGAACCTGGTGAACTGGATGGGGACGTCGGGCCCGAGGTTGTCGTGGAGCCACCTGCAGAGTGACCTCGCCTCGTCGAGGTCCTCGCCGACCTGCGGGATGACGAGGTCGGTCAGCTCGGTGTGTATCTTCTGGGCCTTTAGCTCGAGGAGGGTCTGCTTTATCGGCTCTGCGCTCACGGTCATCGTCTGGCGCCTCTGGAAGAGCTCCTCTCCACTCCCCTTGTAGTCGACCACGACGGCGTCGACGTGGCCGCTGATGGCGCGGACCATCTCGGGGGTCCCGTAGCCGTTGGTGACGAAGACGGTGTACTTGCCCTTGGCGTGGGCGGCCTTTGCGGCGTCGATTACGTACTCGACGAAGATGGTGGGCTCGTTGTAGCTGAAGCCCACGCCCTCGCAGCCGTTGTCCTCGGCGAGCCTCGGGACGTCTTCAGGGGGGACGTCCTCGCCATAGACCTCGCTCTCCTTGCTTATCGCGTGGTTCTGGCAGAACAGGCAGTTGTGAACAAGGATTCCGTCTGCCACGTACGTGTGGCTTGGGATGCACTCGAACCCGTAGACAGTCGTGACCTGGCCCGTCCTCTCGACGCCTTGGACTCGGACCCATCGTTTGTCGTTCACCATCTCGACACTGGTCAGTTCGGCCGAGACCAGCCGCTTGATGTCCTCGGCGTGGTTGTAAATCGAGGAACCGGGAATCCGAACCACCTTCCAGCCATTCAGCTTGAGAGTGGCATCCCTGACGATGTCGCGCTTCTCTATCCTCTCATCGAAGTGCCACCATCCGTCCACCTCAAAGTCGATCTTCAAATCAGGCACGGCCGCGTCGAGGATGTATCTGGCTTCAGAATCGGGAGGTAGTTTCTCCGGCTCGAGCATGAATCCTTTTTCGTACTTGATGCCGAGGTCGTCGAGCACCCGATACAAGATCATCTGTGCCTTGGACGGATGCCTAAGCGACTGCCGAAATCGCTCGATGCCCTTGTGCAGGCCGTAGTTCGGGTCGGCGCGAAGTCTCATCTTGACAGTTGCCCTTTGCTTCTCGAAGGCTGCCTTGTCCCACGCGGCATTCCGAGTCGTCACCATCCCTCGGAGGATAGCCCCCTGCGAGCCGGGCATCACCTGCTCGTCCGCATGGCAGGTGTTGCGATGAGCGGCCCAAGCTCTGACGCCTGGCAGCACCGTACCGCACTTCTTGCACTCGAATTCGGAGGCCTCCCGAGCGGCGGTCCCCTTTGGTGATTCCTGAGCCCAGACCCTGAGGATGAGGTCACCTGGCCTCAGATCTGCAACTTGCTTCCAACCGCCCTCCGTCAGAACTGGATGGTCGCCTGTGATCAGCGTCTTCCTTCGTTTCGCCTTTTGGGTCGCCTTACGGCCGCCCCACCAAACCGCCCATAGCTCAGCCTGTCGAGTCCTAATCTCGGTGACCACGTTCGGCCTAGGCTTCGAGTTCGACACGTCCTCGCCGACGACGTCATAAGACCAGAGCGCGTCTCCCTTCTTTAGGGACTCGACTCCTCTCTTGGAGCCGTCTGCGAGAGTGATCTGCGTCCCTGCGGGGTGGCAGTGCCAGTTGCAGCTGATCGTACCGACCGTGAACACGTGCGTCCCGGGGTAGAAGTGGTTGAACGGCTTCTTCTCGATGGGGTCGACCTGCATGGCGGCGAGCTTGCCGTAGACGGAAAGACGGAGCTTCCCGCCCACGTTCTTCCTGACATAGCAGAACCCGTGCGAGCCCTCAGGTATGGAGCACCTCCGGTTGCACGCGTCGCAGACCAGGCGGCCGCCGCCGACGGGGTGCCATAGTATGGCGTCCTTCTCGACCATGGAAGGCCTTTCTATCCCTCGGAGTGCTATAAGGCCTGCCCCGGCGTGGAGTACCCCAGGGGCTCGGGTTCGACGGCAGGGTTGCCCACGAAGCCCGCAGAGACGGCCGCGAAGCCGAGAACCTTCGAGACGGCGTTCAGGGTGAAGGAGACCGGGTCTCCAGGAGGAGAGTACCCGGTCGCCAGGGCCCAGAGGCCGAAGACGGCCAGCATCGCACCCAGCAGATAGAGCGAGTACCTGTTGGGGGAGAACCTTGTGGAGAACAAGGGAAGGCAGAGCGTGGTGAGAATCACCAGGAGGAAGAAGGTGAAGAGCAGGAGCGGGTGCGGAACCTTCGTCGTTACATTGGGGGTGATGATCAAGATGAAAGGGAGCTCGAAGACCATCGGCCCGGCGACCGCCGCCGCGAAACCGTTGCCCAGCGCCGGAGCCAGGCCCCCACCTCGCGTGAGGTAGGCGACAGCGACGAACGCCCCAACCGCGGATGCAAGAGTGATGGGCAGGACGGGGCCTGTCCCGAAGGCCGACTGGCCGGTCCTCGTGGCGACCTCCTTGAAGAGCGGGAGGACGAGGAGGATCGACAGGATCCAGGCCAGGACGATTATCACCTTCCAGGCCCTGCCAGGTCGGGGGACCCTGACCCCATTCTTCCGGCCGAGGAGGACGCAGCCCGCGGCCGCCACCAAAAGCACGGCGGCCAGGACCACCGAGCCCAGCCCAGAGAAGGCCCTCCAGTCGATGAGCGCGACCGACGACCCGGTCGCTGGGGCGAAGGCGGCCATATTAGTTCAGATGATTAAAGGTTAATAGCATTAACTATATATGGTTAACTACGCTAACCGTTCTACCGGAGTCTGATGGCCTCTGACGGTCCTGGAGAGACGTCAAGCGTCCTGCTGACCATACTGAGCTCGCAGCGCAGGATCCTCGACGCGATGAGCTCGAGCGCGTCCGAGGACGACCTCACACTTCAGCAGTTCGCGATGCTCCGGCTCGTCGGCCGAGCAGGGCCCCTCCCGATGAACAAGCTAAGCGAGGAGCTCCGCGTGAGCCCACCGAACATCACCGGGATTGTCGACAGGCTGGAGAAGAAGGGATTGGTAAAGAGGGTGGAGAGCCAGGCCGACCGCAGGACCAAGGAGATCCACCTCACCGAAACGGGGAACGTCGTCCTCAGAAGGGTGAGGAAGGGGTACACCGAGGCGCTTCAGGAGTCGCTGGACGCGCTGACCCCCGAGGAGCAGGACATCCTGGCCAAGCTGATGAGAAAGCTAGCGCGTGAGATAGAGAACCGGGAGGGCAGGCGGAGGCCGAGGCGCTCATCTCTCAAAGGTCACTGAAGGGTAGCCCACCACAGCGGAGTTGTCGCCGGTCGTGTCGCCGCTCGTCGCGTACGCGTTGAGACTCCCCCTCCGATACCCGAGCAGCCTGCACGCCTCCATGACGGCGGCGATTGCTCCGAACCCGCACGCAGTGATGTCCCTTCTCTCGAGAGTCGTGTAGAAGGCGTCGACGTCGAGGGCTTCGACGTGCTTGAGCAGGGCCCCGTCCTTCTCCCTGGCCTGGGATGCGGGCTCGTAGTGGGTCAGGTCTGAGGAGGCAATCAGGATGGCGTTCCTTCTCCCCTCCGAGGCATCCTTGAGGAGCTCCGCGACGCCCCTGCCCAGGGCGCGGGCGGTGTCCTTGTCCTGGAAGGCGAGCACGACGGGGAGGAAGGTGAACGAGGCCCCGTAGATGGCCTGGAGGAATGGCAGCTGCACCTCCACGGAGTGCTCCAGTCTGTGGGCTGAAGGGTCGACGTCGACGATGCCGGTGGTCTTGGCCAGCTTCGCGGTGGCCTCGCCGTCTATCGAGACCCTGCCTATCGGCGTCTCCCACTCGCCCTCGCCGTAGGCCGCCACCCCGCTCCCCAGCCCGTAGTGGTTCGGCCCGATCGCAACGACCAGGCACGGCCCCTTGAGGCGCGAGGCGACCAGGTAGCTGTGGGCCGCGACCGGACCGGAGTACGCGTAGCCCGCGTGAGGGCAGACGAACGCCCCCAGCCCTCTCGACTCGCCGCTCCCACCCTGGACGGGGATCTTCCCGGGGCCGAGCCTGTGGAGGTAGGAGGCGCGTATCGCCTCCCCCAGCTCGCCGGGGTCCGCGGGGTAGAACGTGCCAGCGACCGCGGGCTTTCTGAGGTTCAACGCTCTTGTCTCGAGACGACACGTGATTTAAGGCGAGTGCGGCGCAAGGGTTTATCGGCTGGGTCCGTCCGAGCCCGTCGGCAACCGTGTCGCTCTCTCTCGAGCAGGGGACGTACCTCGTGGCAGTGGCCCGCAGGGCCGTCGAGGTGGCGGTCTTGGAGGGGAGGAACCCCCGAAGCGAGGACTTGCCCGCCTGGATGGGCGACGGAGTGTTCCTCGACGCGATGAGGGGCGCGTTCGTCACGCTGACCGACGGGAGGGACGAGCTCAGAGGGTGCATAGGGCTGCCCTACCCGATCAAACCTCTGAAGGAGGCGGTCGTCCACGCCGCGGTCGGGGCAGCCACGCACGATCCGAGGTTCCCAAGAGTGGGGAAGGGCGAGCTCGACTTCCTCAAGGTCGAGGTCAGTGCGCTCACGTCTCCGGAGACCATGAAGTGCAAGCCGATGGAGCTGCCAAGCAGGATCAGGGTAGGGGTCGACGGCCTCATAGTCTCAGGAAGGGGGACGAGCGGCCTCCTACTCCCGCAGGTGGGCACCGAGTTTGGAGCTGCCCCAGACGAGTTCCTGTCCATGACGTGCCAGAAGGCGGGCCTCCTCCCGGACTCGTGGCTGGCCCCCGACGTCGAGGTCAAGAGGTTCCAGGCAGAGGTCTTCGGCGAGGAGAGGCCGAAGGGCGCGGTCGCCGAGCTCGCAGCCCCCAGGTGACGCCTCTTGGGTGGAGACCTCAGCGGGCCGACCGTCTATGCTCGCCCTCGGACCCCGGTCGATTACCTCCTCGCACTGGTCTTCGCGGCCGTCGCGGCGTCGATCTTCCTCTTCGGGGCTGAGTTCGCCTTCGAGAGCACGGGCTTCACCGGGACGCAATTCCTCCTCATCCTCGGGGCAGCGCTCCTGGGGAGCTACGTTGACATCCCCCTTTGGAGGCTGAAGAGCGTGAGGCCGACGGTGGTGGTTAGGGAGGTCAGGGCGTTCTGGGTGACCTACAGGGTCCCGCAGTACGCCATGACCGAGGTCTCGACCACAATCGCGCTCAACGTCGGGGGAGGCCTGGTCCCCCTGATAGTGAGCGGGTACCTCCTCGACACCCATCGTGGGGTGTGGTTCGGCGTCCTGGCGGCGACCGTCTTGACCTCGCTCGCGGTGCACGTGGTGGCGAAGTACGTCGAAGGGGTGGGCGTCGTCGCCCCAACTCTACTCCCACCGATAGCGGCGGTGCTGTTCTCGCTCCCGTTTGGGGGCAACAGCCTCGTCATAACGGCGTACATCGCCGGGACCCTCGGGACGCTGATAGGAGCCGACCTGCTCAACCTGGGCAAGATCTCCGAAGGAGGGTCTCATGTCGCCAGCATAGGAGGGGCGGGCAAGTTCGACGGGATATTCCTCACCGGGATCGTGGCGGTGATCATCGCGTCGCTTCTCCGCGCCTAGTCCGTCCTTGACGCCCCGCGCGAGGCGGGTGGTTCTTGACGACCTTCCCTCCTGATCTTGGTGCCTAGGAGCACCTCGAGGATGTCTGTGACGGTGACCATCCCGACCAGCCGCCCTCCCTCGTAGACGAAGGCGATCGTTACCCCCGCCCTCTGCATCTTGTCCATCACCTTGGCGGCTGTCTCGTCCGCATCGACCTTGGCGGGCTGGACCATATGGGAGACCACGCGGTGGCTGATCCCGTCGGCGCTCATGGCACCGAAGAGAGAGCGGAAGGTGACGGCGCCGACGTACTCGTTCTTCTGGGCGTCGTAGACGGGGAGGTGCGGGTGGTTGGAGGAGCCCATAATCCTCAGAGCGTCGCGGACGTCAGCTCCGGCACCAACAGAGACTATCTCGTGGATGGGAGTGAGTAGGTCGCCGGCCGTCGTCTTCGAGGAGGCGAGGGCTGAGCGGAGTATCCTCCCGGAGTCGGGCTCGATGTGCCCGGCTTGCTCGAGCAGTATCAGCAGGCTCTCGAACTCGTCGACGAGGGCGTCGTTGGCGTAGGCTGGCTTGCCCACTATCCCCTGGGAGAGACCCCTGGCGAGCTTGGTCAGGGGGACGGCGACAGGGGCGAGGAGGGTCAGGAGAACCCTGGTCCCGGAGGCGAGGGATGTCGCCATCCTCACGGAGTTCTCGATGCCTATCGCCTTGGGGAGGAGGTTGAGGAAGATCATTATCACGAGGGAGACCAGGACCACGGCGAGTACCCAGCCCTCGGGGCCGACTTCGCTCGAGAGTATCAGGCCGCTCGCCGTGGCGAGGATGGTGTCTGCGAAAGTGCTCAACAGGGTGGTCGTGCTGACCAGCCGCGTCTTCTCCTCGACTATCCGCAGTGCCTTCGCGGCCTTTTGGTCGCCGTTAGAGCTGGCCGCGGTCAGGGAGAGCGGCCTGACCGTGAGGAAGGTGGCCTCTATCAGGGCGGTGACGAACGAGACGACGAGGGCGACCACCAGGACGAGGTAGACGTACCATGTCGCCATCGGCGAGGGGCAGGGGGCTTTCGGCGCTAATAAGCACCACCGACGGAGCCGCCTTCAGTCCAGTCCCCATATAGAAGAATGCACGAATGTGCTTAAATGGGACTAAAGCATATAACAGCCTCACAGGGCCGATTTGTTGATGAAAGTACTCGAATCCATACGCGGAGCCATGGACGCTTTCGACGCGTTCTACGACTCCACTTCGAGGCAGGAGACTGGCGACGCCCGGAAGAGGGCGATATCGGCGATAGTCAAGTCAAAGGCGGACTGGAGCACCCCCATGGGGCGCGAGGCCATCGCCGACAAGATCATCGAACTTGTGGTGAACAGCGGGCAGGAGACCAGGGCGATGACGGGGCCCGAGGTCGCCGACATGATACTCGGCGTCTTGGGGACGGGACCGCACGAGGTCGACTCGGCGATGCGTCACAACATCCTCACTGCCAGGCTTGAGAGGCTCGTCGGCGAGGCGGCCGACGGGGCGAGGCTCCTCCCGGCCAGGCAGACCGAGGAGTGGGGGAGCCACGACATGGTCTACGCGAGGGAGATCGATGGCTGGGAGGTCACGCTGGGTTATTTCCCAGAGTACCTGCGCCCGCGCGTTGTCTACGGCCAGGTGGGGATATCGCCGCAGATCAGCAAGAGCATGGCGATGTCTGTCAGGTACCACGTGACGAAGCACCACCTCGTCTCCAAGGAGGGCAACGGCGACGGTGAGTCGGGCCTGCTAAAGTTCATGAAGAGCAAGGAGCTCGACAAGCTCGCCAGCTCCTACGGCATCTCGTACGAGCTCCCGCCGCTGGGCAACTCTCCGAGGGGGCAGACCCACAGCGCCATGGGGGGCTACAACACGATGGTCGCGACCCTCGACAGGGACCTGCGCAACTCACCCTACTCCGCGGAGAAGCTGCTGAGCTCTGTGAGCTCGGTCACGCTTTTCCGGGAGGACGAGGGGATAAGCGTCCACATCATCGTCGACTTCCCGAGGGGGCACCCGGACATCGGGCAGAACCTGACGTTCGCGTTCGGCGCGGACTTCTTCAAGCTCTCCAGGCAGGAGTGGATCGACTTCAAGAAGATCCCGCCTCTAGCCATCGCGGCCCTCGAGCCCCTGATGGACTAGGCCCTCGCCTTCGCGAGGAGGCCGCGGAGCCAAGCGTCGTGGATCTCGCCGACGCTGTTCGGCCTGAGGAGGTTGTTCAGGCGCGCGACCCACCCGTTCTGGGTCTCCTCGGTCAGGACCCGGCAGCCATCTGGCCGCCTCTCTATCAGCCAGGCGTGGTAGGCGTCGATCCCCGTCGCCCTCGCGCTCCAGGCCAGGCGCTCCGGCTCTGCGAACTCCTTGACCTCGGAGTCGAGGGTCGCCGCGGAGATCCTCCAGCGGAACTTGGCGCCTGGCTCTAGGTCGGTCCCGCCGCCCTCGATGCGGACCCACGAGATTCCGGGGCAGCACTCGGCCCACTGGGAGGCTCGGACGAGCCATGGCCAGACCTTCTCTGGGGGGAGGGGCATCTCGAGCTCCCTGACTATGTGGGCGGAGGCCTCCTCGGGCCTGTAGCCGTCCGGCCACCGGATCGTCCTGGGTCACCGGCCGCGGGCTACTTCTTGCGGAGCTCTTCCATGCCCTCGAGTGAGTCCTTGAAGGTGCCGAGGGGGTGGACCTCGCGGTCCATGACCAGGTTGGAGGGCGAGGCGAAGAAGATCTCTCCCATCTCCTCTATGGTCTCGGTCTCGAGGACGTAGCCGTCGGCCAGTATGTCAAGGCAGGGACCTCCGACCAGCTTCCCCGCCTTCTCTAGCTTCCGCTTGTACTGCAGGTCTTCCGCCGCGAGCTTGGCGAAGGCCTTCATGTCGACCTGGACGCCAGCCCTCACCTTTTCGATCACTAGGAAACGCATATGGCCCGAGGGCCCGGTCAGGAGTAATAAGGTTGGCGGCCCGCTAGGAGATGATTATCGTGGCGCTGACCCAAAGCAGGAGGGTCCCCAGGACCACGAGGACGGCAGAGCCGCGGACGAGCTGCCTCTTGACCCACTCGCCTCGGCGCAATAGAGAGACCACCGAAAGTATGAGGGCGACCTCGATCACCAGCAGCTCCGCCTCGAGGAGGAGCTTGAGGGTCGTGCTCCCGGTCACGGCGCCGGTCGTCCCAAGGGTCGTCAGGAGGGTGAGCATCGTCGCCGCTGCGGTGGCGAGGGCTGCCGCTATCACGTTGTAGTTCGCCTCGTGCGACGAGGGACCCGTGTCGGCGCTCTCCTTCACGACGGGAGGGCGTTCCTTGGTCGCCTTGTAAAGCGTTGCTCCAGGGATACGGTGCATGGTTTTAATGGGCGAATGGGCTGCCGGTGGAGAACGGAGTCTGCTGGGATGAAAGTCCTTTCTTGGGTCGCGCTCGCAATCCTGGTCGACGAAGTCCTCTCCGTCGTCGTGTTCACCTCGTACATACCCTACTTCTTCCCCAGCTCGGTGGGGCTGAGCGTCCAGAACGCGCTCTGGGCGCTCTCCTACCCCGTCGTCTGGCTGACCAACGCGCTCACGCCGGTCTTCGCGCCCTACCTGAGCGGCCAGGGCCTCGCCGACCACCTTGCCTACTTCATCGCCTTGGCCGTCTTCTCGGTGGCAGCGCTGTCTCTGCGGAGAGGGGACAAGATAGCTGAGGGCTTGAGCCCCATCTCGGTCTTCGCCTTTGGGATGCTCATGACCATCGCCGGAGCGTTCGCGGACGCCTACTGGCACCTGACAGGGCTGGCCGCAAAGGAGGGGTTCTTCACGCCGGCGCACGCGACCATCTACAGCGGCGCGACGATAATGCTCGCCAGCACGCTCTTCCTCGACGTCTCGTCCCGCGTCAAGAACGTCCTGAGGGTCGGCGGCGTGGTGGTGATCGCGGGCGGGGTTTGGGACTTTTGGTACCACTCCGTCCACGGGTTCGTCGACGTGGTGGCCTGGACGCCGCCCCACCTCACGGTGACTGCGGGGTTCGTCATCCTGCTGGCTACCGGGATTACAAAGCTAAAGGGAGGCGGGAGGTTCCCCGACCTCGCCTTCAGGGTCACGGCAGGGCTCTTCGTCGTCCTATGGAGCTTCGTGGTCGCCCTGACCCTCGCGTGAGTGGAGCAGGTTGAAGCCCGCGCCGCCACCGATGGGCCTGGGCGAGATAGGCGACCCCGTCGTCGCCTCGGCCGTCGAAGCCCTCAATGCGAGGGACAGCGGGCGCTGGTACGCGCTGTTCGCCGATGGGGCGAGGTTCTCGGACGACGGCGTCGCCCGCGACCTCATCAAGTGGTGCGATGAGGAGCTGTTCGGCCGGTACCGTGCGTACATCACCTCCATCGACAAGGTGGAGGGCGGCGGGATGACGTTCTACGCGAGGTACCATTCGGACAAGTGGGGGGACTTCAAGACGTTCTGGAAGTTCCGGGTGGAGGGCGGCAAGGTCGCGAGCCTGGACGTGGGAGCGACTAGCTACTAGGGAGGCCCTAGCAACGCTGCGACGGACGATCCCACTCGTCGTCGGCGTACTCGAGCTTACCCCCTCGTTCGTGACGGTCATGGAAAGAGACCAAAAAACGGCTAAATACGCGAACCGGTGTAAATCCCGCATGCCACGATACCTTGACGTCCACAGGAACCTGAAAGGGACCAAGCTCAAGGATGTCGCGGCCGCGCACGCGAAAGACCTCAAGGTCCAAGACAAGTATGGCGTGAAGTTCCTGAAGTACTGGGTCGATGAGAAGGAGGGGACTGTCTTCTGTCTGTCGGACGCCCCCAACAAGGATGCTCCGACCAAGGCCCACAAGGAAGCTCACGGCCTGCTTCCTCACGAGACCTACGAGGTCCTCGAAGGAAGCTAGGGCAGATTCCAGGAGGATGGTGCGGCGGGGGGCGACAGGGAGTCCGCTACCCGCTGTCGATGAACTCGGAAGCCTTCGCGGCTCACCGACCGGCTGCCTGGGCCTGCGAAGCCTGCCGGATATCGGCCCCAGTTTCGTATGACGGCGGGACGTTTTCTGAGAACGGTCTTGGGGTCGCTTTGGGAGAGAACTCCTTTCGCAAGTCGACAATTCGCCGAAGACCCTCGGCGTCCACGGTGCCACCCAGGTCAAAGCCGCCAGCCTCCCGGGAGAGTGCGGAATCACACAGGTCTGAGAACAGATTGCCATCGCCCTCCACCTGAAGGTTGTCCCTGAGGATGCGGACCGCCGTAGCCTTTTCGCTGCGGTCCCTCAACCACGCAAGGCCCTTGACGGCGCCGCTTGGTCCCTGAGGAATGGCGCCGGGGAAGAACCCGGAAGGCAGGCGCCGACCAGCCCCTTCATCTGGGAGCCAACACCAGGGGAGGCTCGCGGTACGCGCAAGATGCCTTTGCAACGGGGCATCCGCGGCCTTCCTCGACCACTGGTGTGGAAGGTGACCACCGGTCGCGGGAAAGGTCCTCAAGTCACCCTGCTGAAGGCTCGCAACCGAGGGTTGCCCGGGCTAGACTTAAATAGGCACAACTCGTGAATTTGGTCTAAGGAAGTTGTGATATTGTCTAAGAAGAACGAAGAGCAACAGCTCGTGGCAAAGAGGCTCAGGACGGGAGAGATAGCTGTATGGGACGGGGGGAGCAGGTCGATCATCCTCCTCGCGGAGCCAGGCAGAGAGGGCACGATCACCGCCAGGGTGATCCGCGGGGCCTCTTTCAAGGCGCTCGAGCAGAGCCTCGGAAGCATAGTCGTACTCGGCGCATAGTGCTGAAAGCTCCGTGAGCGAGGACAGGCGAGTTCGGCGGTCACGGTCGCCCATATCTCCCGGCCAAGCCAGGGCTCTGGCGGTCTCTCTGGCCGAGGTCGAGCTCCTCAGGGCCAGGAGACTCGCGCTGGCCCTGCCGGAGACCCGTTCCTTCCAGGGGCATTGCGCTACCGGGTTGGGGGTGGGGATGGCAGGGAGAAGGATGAAAGCCCTCCTCGAGGCCGCGGGCGATGGCTTGATCGACGAAGTCGCGCCGTCGCCGATCGAACGATGGGAGCCGGGGGCAGGATTGTCCGGAGCACCAGGAGCAGCGTTCGATGCGGTCTACGATAAGGTGCTGAGCGCCACTAGGGACGTAGGATGGCGCCTGTACGACTTCAGGCTGGCGCTGAGCTATTGCAGGCGGGAGGGCGTCGAGGAGGTGGACTCGACCCTTCGGTCGCCGCTGGGAGGCTCGCCACGGCAGGTCGTCGGCGCGCTGCTCATGCTGGACGAAAGCCGCGCTGAAAGGGTGCTGAAGGCCCCCAGGAGAGCGAGGAGGGGCGGTCTCCTCAAGGAGTACGACCCCAGGTGGCGCCTCGTCGATATCGGGTCGACTGTCCCCGCGCCGCCTTCGTTCAGCAGCAGGGAAGGGCTGATGTCCCGGCTCAACTACACCGCGTTCAACGAGAGCGCCGCCACGGAGGTCGCGGCACTCAACCTGCTCGAGTACGACGGGATGCCATGGCGCTTCTACTTGGACATGGCCAGGCAGTGCGAAGACGAGTCGAGGCACTCGCTGCTGGCGGCCGAGCGGCTGGAACAGCTTGGTGGACGGATAGGCCAGTTTCCAGTATCGTACTTCGGCAACTTTTACCACATGTTCTGGGAGATGACTCTCGTCGAGAGGCTCATCGCGATGAACGTCGACACGGAGGCCGTAGGTCAGGTGGTCCTCGGCGAGATTGGGAAGAAGCTAGAGGAGAGAGGGGACAAAGAATCGGCACTGGTCTACGAGTACCTCGAATCTGACGAAAGGCGGCACGCCAGGTTCGGAGGCCGTTGGATGAAGTTCCTCTACCCGGACCCCGCCCGAAGACGGGCCGCCGTCGAGGCATGCCGGGCGATGACTATGGTCAATCTCGCCTCGGAGTTCGCGCAGCTGACAGGGTTCGACGTCCGGGAAGCGATAGACTACTGGCTCGCCTTCGGGGGGCCGTCGGTGACGAGCGAGCCTCTCGACGCGAGAGAGAGGTTGAGCGTATCGTTGCTCACGGCGCGAAGAGGAGGGAGCAACCTTGGAGACGCCCGAGCGAGAGTGGAGGCGGCCGTCGGTGACCAGACGGGACTCAGCTCGGCGCCTGTCCGGTAAGCGCTCAGGCCGAGCGGAGTCTGCCTGCACCGGGAGGGTTGCCAGAGGGGAGCCGCTATTCGTTGTCGATGAACTCGGAGGCCTTCGGGGCTTCCTCAGGCAGGCCCTTGCGCTTGCGGATCGCCTCCACGAGCGGCAGGAGCATGTTCGTCGGGACGGGCTGCCAGAGCTTGAAGTAGGTGTTCCAGACCGCCCGCCCTGCAGTCGCGCCCCTCATCTTCTCACTGAGGTCGAAGGTCTCGGCGGCGGGGATCTCTCCCTCTACGATGGTGATGACCTCCTTCTGCTCGATGTTGACCAGCTTGCCCCTCTTCCCGCTGATGACGCCTGTGATCGCGCCGATCTGGTCGGCCGGGCCCTTGACCTCGATGCCCAGGACGGGCTCGAGGAGCGTGGGGTTGGCCGAGAGCATCGCGCCGAGGATGGCCCGCCTGGTCGCCGGCATCAGCTGCGCGTAGGTCCTGTGGGCCGGGTCCTCGTGCGGGACGTAGTGGGTGAGCGTCACCTTGACTCCCCTGCAGAGCTCGTAGGCGAGGGGTCCGTTCTGCATCACGTCCTCGAAGCCGGAGCGCATGGAGTCCATGGACTCTTGGAGGAACTGGACTCCCTTGGTCTCCTCGCAGAGGAGGTTCCCCTTGGTGTCGACCGTGACGACGGTCCTCGAGGTGTCCGAGTCCCAGCCGTGGTCGCGGAGGAGCTTGACGATGGTCTTCTTGTCGGTCATGTCGCTCAGCTCGCCCTTGCGGATGAGCTCGATGATGTCGGGGGCGAGGGGCTCGACCTTGATGAATATCTTGTTGTGCCTGTTGGGGGAGCGCGACATTATGGGCCCTGCGGGCGTCCTGATGGCCTCCCTGTAGTTGGTGATCGGCGGCGAGGTCACGATCTCGAGGCCCTGCTGTTGGAGCATCGTGGTGGCTATCTCGAGGTGGAGGACGCCCATCCCGGCCATGAGGGTCTCGCCACTCTCCTGGTTGATCGTGATGATGAGGTTGGGGTCCTCGATGTTCAGCCTGCGCATGGCCTCGACCAGCTTGGGGAGGTCGCGCGGGTGCTTGGCCTCGACGGCCTGGGTGACGACCGGCTCCGAGACGTAGTGGATGCTCTCGAAGGGCACCACGTCCTTGAGCGCGGATATCGTCTCGCCTGAGCGGATGTCGAGCCCCAGGACGGCGGGGATGTTCCCGGCGGGGAGGGTGTCGACTATCTCGCGCTGGAAGCCCATGAATATCTGGACAGACTGGATCTTGCCCTGGCGCTTGGAGTTGAGGAGATAGACCTCATCGCCGTTGCTTATCTGGCCGGAGAATAGCCTCCCCGTGCCGACGAGGCCCGCGGCCGGGTCGACCACGACGTTGGTCACCATCATGACCATGGGGCCGTTCTCGTCGCAGGCGAGGAGCGCCTTGCCCACCTCGCTATTGAGGTCGCCCCCTGACCAGATCTTGGGTATCCGGTAGGCCTGCGCCACGTGGGGCGGCGGGTGGTGCCTGACGACCATGCCCAGGAGGGCCTCGTGGAGGGGCATTTTCGCGCCCAACGTCTTTGGGTCGCCCGTGGTGTACGCTTCGTAGATGTCCCTGAAGCCCATTCCGGATGTCTTGGCGATGTCGGCGTTGAAGCCCCACTTGTCCTTGGACGAGCCGAAAGCGACCATCGAGTCCTGGACGGTTATTTTCCACTTTTGGCGGTATTCTGGCTCAGCGTGGGTCTCTATGAGGCGATTTATGTCAGCAACGATGTTAAACAGCCATTTTTGCATCTGTTCAGGGTTTAATCGGAGTTCTTTGATTAAACGGTCGATTTTATTGATGTATAGGACCGGACGGACTCGTTCCTCGAGCGCTTGCCTGAGTACGGTCTCGGTCTGAGTCATCGCGCCTTCTACGGCATCAACTACGACGATTGCCCCGTCTACGGCTCGTAATGACCTTGTTACCTTCCCAGTGAAGTCAATGTGCCCCGGAGTGTCAATCAGGTTGATAACGTAAGGCTTTCCGTCCTTTTCGTAGTAAAGAGTGACATTTGCGGCCTTGATGGTCATCTGCCGCTGCTGCTCGAGCTCCATATAATCGAGGGCGAGCGCCTGGCCTGCCACTGAGGGCGAGAGCATCCCGCACGCGGCTAGGAGGGAGTCTGCGGTGGTGGTCTTTCCGTGGTCCACGTGGGCGATGATGCCCATGTTCCGCAGCTGCTCGCGGTTGTGGACGATCTTTAGTGCTTCAGAGGTGGACTTGAACTTCGGCATGGCCTATTCTGCGTTCAAAAAGCTCCCGACGAAGTATGGTTATAACGTTTTGGAGCCTCTAAAAGTTCTTCCCTCGTATCCGCCATTCGGATGGCAGGGTTCTGGACGACGGTTTGGCCAACTTCCAAGTCGACTGCGGATGGCATGCCATCGCCGATATCGGCCTCTCAAACCGCCAGCTAGCCCGATGCTGTCGCCACGGGAATGTGGATGACGTCACCACTGCGCTCCTAATGATTGTCGCCAAGGTAGACCCCAGCACCCCCATCTGCCGGTCGAGCTGGCGGTTATCGAGACCGAGCAACAGCCGGCGCCGCGCCCGATCTGCGAGAGGTCCTCTTCAAGCCTTGACCCGGTATGGGGCGAGCATCGCCGCCCAGGGAGGCCGTCGAGCGAGAGACCGCCTGACGGGGCCGTGACGTGACCCGAGGGCATGCGTTCTCGCGTCGACGAGCGGTCCGCCCAATTCTCACAGATGGCGGTGGTGGGTTGTCCCGAATGTCGCGAGCTCCGTGATGGGCGCGTTCATCGTCACGCTCGCGGGATTGCTCTTTCCGCTGTACGAACCACTGCCCGAACCCGTCCACGACTCGAAGGTGCTCCCTCTGTCCGCCTTCGCGGATATCGTGACCACGGTTCCGGCATCGTACCAGCCGGTGTCTCCGGCGATGGTCGGTCCCGTCTTGGCGGAGACCTTCCCCTTTCCGCTCGTCGAGAGCGTCAACTGGTACTGTGTGACCGAGTTGAATGTTACGATATGGGAGGCTGTCATTTGAATTGGAGAGGTCGTGACGGTCCCGGGAGCAACAATGATCATGTTTCCACCCCCGTCGAGGTTCCAAGAAGCGACCCTGTCTCCTGTCCCGGCGCTCCGGCCATAGACCCCGTCGGATGAGACGGTGACCGAGTCGCCGTACTTGAACCAGCCGTCGTTCGTCTCGGAGGCCGGAGATGTCTTGATGCCTTTGCCCCCGTCCACGGTCAGTTGCTCCTGGAGGCCGTAGCCAAGGGAGATTCCTGGGCAAGTTCCGGACGCGCAAGAGTTCTGCGGAAGAGACGTCGAGGAGAAGGAGCCCGCGGATATGAAGCCGTACCTAGAGGTCCCGGAGTTGGAGTAGCTAAAGGTGAAGGAGCAAGACGGCTGCATAGTGATTGAATGAGGCGTCCCGTCACCGAGAATGGTTGTTGGACTGGCTCCGCACCCGTTGAGGGTGAACGTCCCTGCCGGCGCGCCACTTTCACCCACCGTAAGGGTAATCGGCTGAGTGACTGTCACAGTGATAGGCGTTACCGATGTGCTGGCAAATGACTGGTCCGATGCGTACACCACAATCGAGCTGCTCCCGACGGGTACAGTGAATTGCGTGGGCGCTGTGAGCAAAGCGTCTGCTAAAGACGACAGGTAGCTACTCGACGCTTCATATGACCCCACGGAAACAAAGGCAGAAGTCCCGATCGGGGAAACGAGGACTGAATTGCTCGAAGTCTGACTGACCGTGACTATGCCGGCGCCTGACTGGACTTGCGACAAACTGAAGTCTCCATAGAGTGGTTCCGAGGATGTGCGAGGGACGTCCAGGGGAATCGGAAGGGAATTACCGAACAAGAGCGAGCCCGGCGGCACAGAGGAGTCTTGCAGCTGTCCTGCAATCCCCCAGAGTGCTATGCCTGGTGCCGTGGTGGTCTGGCCATTGTACCAGTTCTCGCCGACGCTCCCGAAGGCAAAGCTGCTTGGTTCGGACCACTTTCCGTTGACGAGGAAGCTTGTCATCACTGGGAGAGTTATCTCGTTTGTTACAGCGACGTTCCCGCCCTTGGCTGTGAGCGTCTCGAGCCCGAGGGTGGCTGGTCCGTTGGCACTGTTGGTGCCCAAGTCGGCCTCTTGCGTGCACTGGCCATTGAGAAGCGCCTCCCATGTCGTTCCCGAGGCCAGAGCCAATGTGATGTTGTATGTGTCCCCGGGCACGAGCGCTATGGGGCCCGACGGAGAAGCCTGCCCCGGGCAGGCGCTACCGCCGCTGAAACCGCCGTTTGTGTAGAACACGCCGAGGCCCGTAAAGTACGAGACTGCCAGGTTGTTGTTCCAATCTGCCTCAATGCCAATCTGGACAGCCGTCACCGTGGCAGAATCAGGGAAAGTCTCTTCGACCCAAATCGCAAGCGGAGTAGGTAGTGAATACGTCGGGGCTACGAGCTGAAAGGAAATACCTGTGTTCACCGGTGTGACCGTCGGACCCATGTTGACCGCGAACTGAGGCGGGTAGGTTATCAGTGACGCGGTGTATGCAGAAATAGCGTCGTTGTAGACGTTGTAAGCGACGAGTGGACTTCCACTGGTGGTGGAAACGGTTACCTGTAGGTTCTGTCCATTTGAATCAAAGTTTGCGTAGCAGTAGGCCGAGGAAGACGTGACTACGACGTACTGGAGTGGACCGCCAATCGATGTCGAGAGTAGAATCACTCCCCCCTGTGACACCTGCACGTTGGCAGTCCCGCCCATGACCCCCACGCTTATGGCCGATGGACCGGATTGAGCTGAAGGGGTGAACACGCTGCTAGTGCCGACCGCAACATAATCCTGGTATCCCTCCGATGTCGGAAAGTTGCCGCTAGAGTAGATTACTGGCGGCGGGAAGTTGCAGGAAGGCGAAATTGTCGCAACGGTCACCGATTCGGAGGCCGAAGCTGTTTGGCCATCAGATTGATGGGTCGTCGCGGTTACCGAATAGGTGCCAGCCGAGGCATAGGTGTGTGCCGCGGGGAAGAAGCTCGTCGACTGGGTGCCGTCGCCCCACGCCCAAGTTATGGAGGTGATTGTGCAGGATGAACCGCCAGGACTCGTGACCCCGTTGATTGAGACGTCGGGCCCGCTAACGCTTGGGGATTCGAGAGAGATGGTCGGCGGGCCGCAATTCGCTTCGTAACTTGTATCGTAGGTCGCGCAGCTCCCTGTCGAGCACGTGGTCGTGCCAGTCCCACCAATGAACCGGTAGCCGGACGGGAGAGAGAGCGTAAAGCCGCAGGACGGGGACATCGTTATGTCATGAGTCACCCCGTTGCCAGTCAATGAAGCGGGCGATGCGTCGCAGCCAGACACTGTGACGCTTTGCTGCGATCCGCCACTAGCGCCATTGAAGGCGACGTCGATTGGTTGTGTGACGGTGATTATCTCTTGTTGGAAGTTTGCGGTCACATCGGGTGAAGCGAGGTTCGAGTTCACAGTCACCGATATGGGATTCGTGCTGGAAGTGAACGCGCCAGTCCATCCGGAGAACGTATAGCCGGAACTGGGAGTGGCGGTGATCTGCAAGGTCCCTCCACCGGTCACTGTAGGTAGGCACGTTATGTCGTTCGCCGAGACGGTTCCCGAGTAAGAGCCGCCGCCTGCAGACGGAGCGCCATAAGACACGCTCCCGCTCCCGTCAGCGTAGATGCATACATCATAGGAGGTCGCCGCCGAAGCAGGCTTGATGTGGACGCCGGATGGTGTCAACCCGCCTACCAAGAGCGCCAGTATGACTACGACAAGGCCTCTTGACAAACGGGAGACCGACGTCTTCGAGCTACCTCTGCGTGAAAGCCGAAGTCACCGTTTTCCCCCGCGCTGCAATCGGGACTGCCGCGCCGAGCTGAAGTCAGGGCGGTGAGGCGATGATGCCTGGATGTTAGAGAGTGGCTTTCTCGGAGGATGACGTAAAATCCTCGATGGCACCTCCTTGAAATTTACGAATCTACTATTTATGGTTGCTTCAGTTGACGATGATGGGACAGCCGCGTCTCACGGACTTCGCCTGTCTCCGCCACAAGATTGTGGTGAACCACGATGGTTCTTGGCATCACTATTCCCGAACGCGATAGACTCCGATTTCTCGCTCCACGAAAAGTTGCTCTGCCCGTCGCGGTTGTCGTCGCCTCGAGGCCAGCATGCAAACAAGTGCGATGACGACGGTCCCGACTGTCCGGCCGGAGCCTAGCGGGAACTCGGGGACGCCGAAGTGGACCGCTGGCCCACGAGAGGCGTGACGTCATCAGCCTCGCCGACCCCATCCATGCTATCGGCGAAGCTCGTTGCGCAGTTGACCAGCTAGCTCGGGCACGAGCCCGGGGCAAGTGCATGGCGTGCGAGTACGCGAGGTCTGTCCTAAGAGCCTCTTCGGGCCGCTTTGACTGGCTGAGATCTGGGCTCTGAGGACCGGCGCTGACTGTCGCGATTAAGCTTCGGAAACACGTATAGGGCTCGAGCCGCTCGCGACCGTGCCTTTGCCGAGCTGCCCGAAGTGTGGAAAGTTCATCAGCGAGAGCCACTACGAGAGGCACCTCCGGCGCTGCGGCACGATCCCCACGCAGGGGCCCCAATCCCTCTACGTCCCCTCGGCGACCGCGCAGGTGGAGAGTCCTGACAGGGGAATAGCCTACGGCCCTCCCGACACGGAACAGGGCGGGATAGACTGGAGGAAAGTCGGCGCCGTCTTTCTCATATTCTTGCTCATCGGCTCCGTGGTGGTCTTCTTCGTGCTCTACGCGCTTTCGCTGCTGTGAGGAAGAGATTGCTGGAGATGTCGACCTCTCAACCCTCGGGAGGGTCGGAGACGGCGGAGGAACCATACGAATGGGCCTACGACGGCGCCCAGGGCAAGTGGGTCAAGATAACGGCGAAGAACAGCGGAGGGAGGAGATGCGGCCGCTGCGGGTGCAGCTGCCCCTGTGCATGCGCGGACTGTCTGTATCAGTGTTGCTCGTAGCGGAGCTGACCCTTCGTTCGAGGGCTGGCTTCCTGCCCAAGGCTCAGGGGAGAAGACGGGTCGAGGAGGATTGAGAGGCTAGCCCGCTTCGGAATGGACCTGGTTTCGCATGATCGGGGCGATTGCTTCCCGCTCTTTCCTGACTCCGGAGCTCCTCCCTGAGCCGCCTCTTCGCTAGTCCCGGGGTAGGAGAACGCCATCGTTGGAACGGTGCTCTTTTCACGCATGTCTCACGTGCAGCAGAACGTCCGCGGTGAAGTGGGAAACCATCGCGAACCCGAGCCCGAGCTGCCAGAAGACGACCCCGAAGACCACCCCTGCGATCCCGTTGAGGAGCAACGTGCGCTCGTAGACCCTGGCAGACCCGCCGAGGAGCCGGAGCGCCAGAGGGAGGTGTCCGGCCCCGAATAGCAGGCTGGAGCCGATGACGCCGAAGATGAACGGCCAAGGGCCACCCGATGATAGTAGCGTGACCGCGTAGACCAGGACGGACATCACAAAGAGCCGCGAGATCGCCTCCTCCGATATCCCGCCATACAGCGACGCACCCAGGGCCTGGAGCCTCGAGGGGGCGGGCGCCGCGCTCACGGTGCGGCTGAGGTCGCGGAAGATCCTGTCATCAAGCGCCGGAAGCGAAAGTCCGAGCACGACGCCGAGCGCGATGCTGCCAAGGCATGCGAACGGGAGCCACGCGGAGGAGAGGCCCGACGCGACCCAGCCGAGGCCGACCTTTGATGAGGCCTCGACGCCCACCAAGTCCGCCACGGTGAGGAGCACCGCGGTCTGCGAAAGCCCGACGAGGGCATAGAAGCGGTCGCTAGACGACCGGGAACGCAGTCCGGCGCGCTGGCGCCTCGTGACCTGGACCTGGTACGGCTGGATTGCGACCGCGCCGACCAGCGAGAGAGGCCATATCAGCCAGAACGATATCACATTCTCCTGAGGTTGCGGTCCGACTTTGGATAAAAGCGTGAGCGGCACGCGGAGATGGCAGCTCCATCAGCCGACCTAGGATCTGAGTGACGGGAAATGTCGCGCCAACCTCTCGTGATACATTTCCCTGAGGGAGTCCCTCTTCCCACAGTACTTGGGCAGAAAATCAATGACCTCATCGCAAACCGTCCTCTCCCAGCCGTTGCCGATGCGGCGAGAGGAGGGGAGGCCCGATATCGCCCTCTGGAGGTTCTCGGGGAGGCCGTCTGCCCTCCGGAGCCTCTCCATCGTCCCGGGGTCCCACGGCCTCTCGGGTCTGTGGGCGTCGCGCGACCGGACCGCCAGGTCCATGACCCCTCTGAAGAGCCTCGCATACCGTCTTCCGCATAACTCCCAGGTGAACCTTCTCGCAGCGACCTCCCGGGCCCGTCTTCCCATACGCGCCCTCATCGCGTCGTCTCTCAAGACGGCCGAACACGCGTCCACGAGCTGGGAGGTGCGCACCCAGGGCTCGCCGGCGTGCCAGGCCGTGTCCACCAGCAGTCCCGTTTCGCCGTCCGCCACAGTGTCCCTGAAGCCGTCCCAGGCCACCGACACCACGGGGACGCCGCACGCCATCGCCTCCAAAACGGAGAGCCCGAACCCCTCGCGCACGCCGCACGCGGTGTTGAGGAAGACGTCGAATGAGTTGAGGATCGAGGGGACCTCCGAATGGGGGTAGCACGAGAGCACTACGAAATCGTCCTTCACCCAGCAAGGGCCCCTCATTCGGAGCCTATCATACTGACCGGCCGCGACCAACACGCAGTCCTCCCTCCCGGTCAACGCCTTCACCCTTCTGAAGGCGCTGTAGGTCAGGGAAAAGTCGAGCTTCCAGAGCCTGCCCAGGAACCCGAACACGAACGCGTCGCGGGGGACGCCCACCCGGTCCCGGGCGTCCTCCTTGCTCAGGGGCCGGAACCTGTTGGCATCAACGCCGAGGGGTATGACCTCGACCGGTAGGCCGGAGGCCGAAGCGATGGAGGCCTTCACGCCTGTGCCGGCGGCGGTGATGGTGTCCGTAGCACGGTCGAACAGGACCTCCAGTCGGGAGAGTATCCCCCTGGCCTCGAGGGAAGAGTGGAACGAGTGACAGTGTGGAAGGGACAGGGCGTCACGAGTGTGGAGGGCGGCCCGGCTCGCCCCCCAGACCTGGAGTAGGTCGAAGCCTTCCAGGAAGCCCCGGGGGAACTCCGCTATGGGCGGCCTGCCTATCGCGCACTCCACCGTGCGGAAACCCTCAACCCACGCCGCGCGCCCGGCGGAGGGATGGCCGTCCTTTAGGAAGACCATTGTCACCTCGAACTCGTTGGAGAGCCGCTTCGCGACCTCGTAGACCGCGCGGAAGGATCCCGACATCCCGCCGGCGCCCCCCGCC
Source organism: Nitrososphaerales archaeon (assembly GCA_035515635.1). Classification (GTDB taxonomy): domain Archaea; phylum Thermoproteota; class Nitrososphaeria; order Nitrososphaerales; family Gagatemarchaeaceae; genus Gagatemarchaeum. Next base: position 18,500 of record DATJBB010000003.1, on the reverse strand, counting down.
CACATGTCGACCCCAGTGATTGCCACGCGGGCGCCCATAGAATCGGCACGAATGTGGACCACAGGCTTATATGCGAATCACCTCGTATTGGGGCCGTTGGCCGCCCCAATCGAGTTTAGGAACGCCCTTGTGATGAAGGTCAAGTCAGAGCTTGACGACTACGAGGAGTTCGTCAACTCCATCCTGAGCAACAGGGAGAAGCGTATGCGCTTCATCCAGAACCCGACGGCGACTATGATCGCTGCCGGCCTGCTGCCAAAGAGGAGCAAGGCCCAGATCAGCCTGGCCAACAAGGTGTTCTTCCATGTGGTGGCGAACAGGCGGCTCACCGAGTGGATGCAGAGGAACGCCCCGAAAGACCTCTTCACCGAGGAGGACTTGAGGGCGATGCAGGCGGAGATAAGGCGGCGTGGCAGGGTCTCTTTCAATAACCAGCGGACGCTGAAGCTGGTAAAGGCGGTGATGGCCCAGGAGGACTACATGCGAGGGGTCATGCGCATCCTCCTGCAAGACAAGGCCGTGAGGAGCAGCCTCCCCCCGAGGCTTCGCAAGCTGAGCCCCCGCGCGCAGGAGCAGCAGATCTTCAATTCGATGAGGGACATCGCCACGGTCGAGGACCTCGACGAGTTCTTCGGCGACAACCCAGCCATGTTCCAGATAACCGTCCCGCTCATCTACTCGACCGCGGTCGTGATGACCAGCGTGGGAGTCTACTCGAGCATCATCCTCTTCACGACGGTGTACTTCTGGGTAGACGTCAGGACGGGGACCGGGACGGGCACCGGGAGCAGCACCGACACCCAGACAGATACACAGACGGATACTCAGACAGACACGCAGACCGATACCCAAACAGACACGCAGACAGACACGCAGACAGGCTCGGGGACGCAGACCGACACATCGACCGGCTCGGGCACCTCCACAGACTCAAGCACGAGCACCAGCAGCGATTCTAGCACGAGCAGCGACACGAGCTCGAGCTCGGACTCGAGCACCAGTAGCAGCTCGGACAGCAGCACCAGCTCTGACTCGAGCACAAACACCAGCACTTCGGGTATCTGGGGGAACCTGGGAGACCTCAACGAGGCGGAACTAGGGTACCTCGTCAACATCTCGGTACTCTCGGACCTTCTGCAGGCGACCGCTGTCCAGCAGGTGGAGGGTTAGGCCTTGAGCAGGACCGAAACAGTGGCCACCCTCCCCCCGGTGGGGCGGCGGCTTCCTCTCTCACTTACCATCCTAGCCACCTACAGGTGCACTGCGGCCTGCAAGGACTGCTGCTTCGGCTCCAATCCATTCATCCAGGGCGAGATCCCCCTCGAGAGGATCCTGGGTTACATCGACCAGGCGGCCAAGATGCGGACGATCAAGCTGGTGGTCTTCTCGGGCGGCGAGGCGTTCACGCTGGGGAAGAAGCTTGACGCGGCGGTAGCTCGGTGCGCCAGCCACGGGATGCTCACGAGGATAGTCTCCAACTCCTACTGGGCCTCGACCGAGGAGTTCGCGGTGCGGAGGCTCAGCGAGCTCAAGGCGGCAGGTCTCACCGAACTGAACGCGAGCACGGGCGACTACCATCAGCATTTTGTCCCGGTGAAGAACGTGGTCAACGCCTCGCTCGCCGCACTCTCCCTCGGGATGCCGATGTGCGTCATGGTCGAGTCGAGACTTGGGAGGAAGTTCTCCCAGGAGAACCTCTACTCCGACCCGAGGCTGGCCAACGCCCTCGAGGACCCAAGGAAGAAGCGGATCTTCAAGGTGGTGGAGAGCCCCTGGATGTCCAACTTCGACACCGAAAAGACACCCCAGAGGAAGGCCCTCCTGATCAACAGGAAGACGGTCAACATGAGGAGGGGGTGCAAGAGCGTCATCCAGAATATCGTAATCACCCCCAGCGAGAAGCTCGGAGCCTGTTGCGGGCTCCCCAGGGAGCAGATCCCCGAGCTCAACGTCGGCAGCCTGAAGGAGAAGACCATGGAGGAGCTCTACGACGAGGTCTCCTCGGACTTCATGAAGATCTGGCTCTACATCGAAGGGCCGGAGCACATCCTGGCGTGGGCGGGGCGGATCGACCCCACGATTGAGTGGGAGGACAGGTATGCGCACCAGTGCGACGCCTGCAGGGCGGTCTACCACGACCCCAAGGTGCGGAAGGTTATCAGAGAGCACTACCAGGAGAAGATGCCCGACATCCTGCTCCGTTTCAGCATGATCCACAAGGGGGACCTTAGGCACATGGAGGGCGACCCCGTGGACGAGCCGGTCCTGCTCGAGGAGACTCCGTCGCTGGCCTGAGGTGGAGGTCGCTGACGAGCAGCCCTCCGCTCTCCCGTGCTGGAAGGGCCGCGCCTCCTAGCCGTGGTCAAGCGAATGCCGTGAGGGAGTTCTGGGAAGCCGAGCACGGCCGAATCAGGCGTGGGCCTGTCCCCGTCGACTCAGACGCCCACCTGTACGCCCTTGAAGACGCGTTCGTCGTCCGGCACCTGGAGGAGTTCAAGCCGAGGTCGCTCCTCGACATCGGGTGCGGCAACGGGCGCAGGACGGCGAGGCTCGCCCAGCACGTGGACGGACCCGTGCTTGGGATTGACTACTCGCCGGCGGCCATCGGGTACGCCAAGGAGCTCGAGGACAGGCAGCTGAAGTTCAGGTTGGGGGATTTTGAGACCGTGAGGAACCTCGGGCGCAAGTTCGACTGCGTCCTGACCTGCCGTGTCCTAATCAACCTCGCCGGGGAGGACTTGCAGGTCGAGGCCATTGAGGCAGCTATTGGACGGCTCAGGGAGGGCGGCCGCCTCCTCATGATGGAGGCCTCCAGGCAGGGAGAGCAGAACCTGAATCGCCTGAGGCGAAGGCTGCGCCTGCCGCCGATAGGCAGCGTGTGGCACAACACGCTGCTGGATGAGAGGGCCGTGCTCTCCGCGCTCAAGGGCCGAGCGCGTGTGCTCGAGCTCGAGAGGTTCGGCATCTACTACGTCCTGACCCGCGCTCTTCTCCCTCTGACGAAGCGCTCTCCCCGCGGGCCCGAAGAGGCCATGTTCGAGGGCTCCGTCGAGCTTCAAGAGGCTTTGGAAGGGGAGGCAGACCTGGACGTCTTCGGTCGGCACCTTGCGATTGCGGCCCAGAAGACGGCTCGCAGCTAGCGCTCCCGGACCGGAGCAAGGAACCCTCCAGCGCCGAGACAGCGCCACACCCGTCAATCGGCAGGACAGCTGGTCGAGGAATCTCGCAAGCACGAGGCGAACAAACCCTTAAATCAAGTTCGCGCCGATTGTTTCTCACGCCGAAACGACACTCTGGACGTTCGCGTCGCAATCTGGTGTTTGCCGTGGTCGGAGTCGTCCTCATTGTGGCGGTGGCCCTCGTCGTTCTGGAAGGCGGGAGCATCACGACGAAAACAACCGGACCCTACACTTCCGTCACCGTATCCGGTACGGCTGCGACTACTCCAGGGAACACGGGGGTAAACCTTCTCTTCGCCGACGAGTCGAGCAAGATCTACAATGCGACCCTGACGGGCAACCAGTACAGTATCGTGCTTCCCAGCGGCCACACGTATACGGTTCGCCTCAGGTTCTTGGGCAACCAACAAATTATTCCGGGGTCGGTTGGACAGTGCTCCGCCGGGAATCTGACTATCCCCTCCCAACCGAGCTCTGCGAGTCTCACGAAGAACTGGTCTTGCTAGGGCATAGAACCACCGGGAACGAAGAGACCGAAGCCTTTACGCATGTCCAATGGTCCGCTTTGGGCACTGAGCAAGAGTTAAAGCAGAGAAAGCCTGCCGCGAGGCCCCGCCGTAGTTGCTAACCGTCCAAAACGTGACAAAGACCTACGGAAAGTTCAAGGCATTGGACGACGTCTCCTTTGAAGTTCCTCAAGGGCAGGCTGTCCTTTTGATTGGGCCGAATGGTGCGGGAAAGACCACCGCGATAAAGAGCGTATTGGGCCTGCTAACCTTCAGGGGTTCCATCAAGATAGACGGCCTAGACATCAGGACGCAGGGGACTCACGCGCGCGAAAAGATAGGCTACGTCCCCCAGGCGCTGGTCTTCGGATACAACACATCTGTCCTCGAGCAGGCCCACTTCATGGCAAAGCTCAAGGGGGCACCTGCGGACGAAGTTGGCGAGGCGCTGAAGAGGGCAGCCCTTTGGGACTTCAGGCAGAGAAAGGTGAATTCTTTATCGCACGGGATGAGACAGAAACTAGGCATATCCCTTGCCCTCCTGAAGGATCCGCCGTTCCTCATCTTCGACGAGCCCATCAACAACGTCGACCTGAAGGGACAGCTCGACTTTCGAAACATTGTGCAAGACCTCTCGAAGCAGGGGAAGACGCTGCTTATCGCAACCCACCTCTCTGGGCTGAGCGAGATTGTTGGGAACGCCATAGTAATCGCGAAGGGAAAGATAATCGCGCAAGGCACCCCTCAGGAACTCCTAACGAAGATGAACGCCGCGGATACGATGTACCTGCGCATCACGGAGGAGAACGTCGCTAAGGTCGCTCAGATCGTCCAGGATATTCTAGGCTCGAAGATCTCGCAAAACGGCGAATGGCTGGTCTTCTCGCTGCCACCAGGGATGAAGTCCACCATCTTGGAGAAGGTCATCCTTAACGGCTACAAAATCAAGGACCTGATTGTGGAGCCTTCCACCATCGAGTCATCATACGTCCGGCTTCTTGGAGGAGGAACGGCCTCATGAACGGCGCGGCCATGTATGCGATATTCGTCCAGAGCTTCAAGGAAACCATCAGGTCAAAGTGGCTAATCATGTTCGCCGTGGTGTTCTTCTTCCTCGCGTTCAACCTTCCGCTGGCAACGCTCGCTGCTTTTAATTTCCTTCCCCAGGGATACCTATCACAGTTCATAAGCACCATCATCACCGTCACCTTCCCCCTGATACCCCTGCTCCCCCTCCCCCTCGGAGCCACAAGCATAGTGGAGGAACGGGAATCGGGCTTCCTCCAGTACGTCCTCACCACTCCCATTGCGAGGACACAATACCTAGCAGCGCGGATCATAGGCCTTTACATCGCCACCACTACCATCATAGTCATAGGCTTCGGGGTTGCCGCGATCATCGCCTTCCGGCCTTCGCTGAGCGTGCTTTCGGTAGGCTACGTCGTCGTCGCGTCGCTCGTGCTCAACGCGGCGATGCTCGGCATAGGCATGCTGGTCTCGGTCCTTTCGAGGAGGAGGGCGACAGCCCTTGGCGCTTCAATATTCATCTGGTTCGTGTTCACGACGATATCGGACTCGAACGTCCTGGCCCCGATCTTCACGATGGCGCACCAAATCATCTTGTTGATACCTTTCATCCTCTTGAACCCCGTCGAGTCGGCCAGGCTCGTGGTGCTGGCCCACGGATCGTACTCGGTGGTCGACCTCGGTGCCTCCGGGATGGCGATGGGAAGCGTCTTCGGCAGTTCATTTCCAATCGTGCTGGCCATCACCATGTCACTGTGGGTTGTGATCACTTTTGCGGCGACCTTCCTGATCTTCATGAATCAGGACATCAGGTAATGCGAAAAGCCAGCAATTAGGAACCTATTGTCATCGCTTGCTCGGGGGCGGACGCGGGCGGCTATTCGGAAGCTCACGGAAAGCGATCGCCACCACCGCGAACGTCGCGACCATCGCAACCAGAAGAGACTCGTTGTTGAACTCGGGTGTTGTGGCGGTGGATGTCGTCCTCGTCGTGGTCGTTGTCGACCCGGTGGTCGTTGAACTTGAGCTTGTGGTAGTGAAGGGCGGCGTAGGGACGTCTTGCGATATCACCGAGATTGTGTCAGAGTCGGAATTCGCTACGTAGACATAGCCATTGACTGGATCGAAGGCAACTGACGATGGGCTGCCACCCACCGGGATGCTAGCTATCACGCTGTTGGAAGCCGGGTCTATGACTGAGGTGACGTTGGCGCGAATGTCCGCAACGTAGATGTATCCGTTGGCAGAGTCGTAGGCTAGACCGTTCGGTCCGTCGTCCACTGTCACCTCCCCGATGACATGGTTCGTGGCGGGGTTGATGACCGAGACGGTGTTGGACCCCGAGTTCGAGACATATACGTACCCGTTAGCGGGATCAAAGGCGATTGCGAGTGGGACTTGCTGGACGGATATCGTCGCAACCACCACGTTCTGGAGGTCGTCGACAACAGAGACGGAGTCGGACTCCGCGTTGGCCACGAACACGTGACCGACAGTGGGATCCCATACGGCCGCCTCGGGATAGTATCCCACACCCACGCTCCCCAGCACCTGGCCAGATGTCGAGGAGACGATTTCAGAGGCGTTTGTCGAAACGTCGGTGACGTAGAGGTTCCCGGTCAGGCCATCGATGCACAGCCCGAACGGAGAGCCCCCCGTGTTGAAGTAGGTGACAGCGCTTGTCGTCGCTGTCACCGCTGCCACCAGCCCCAGGTCCGTGATTGAAGAGTACACCTGGCGGGTGGCTGGGTTGAAGGCGAGGCCTTCGCTTCCACCGCTGGTCTTGACCGAGGAAACTAGGTGGTTGGTGGTATCGTTGATTATGGCGATAGAGTTTGATATGCCGTTCATCGCCGCGTACAAGTTCCCGTTGGACGGATCGACCGCGAGTCGGACAGGGCCTTCCTTGGCGCCCAAAGGCGAGGTCTTCGCTGTGTTGGTGCTCGGATCGATGATAGTGATGGCGTTGGACCCCCAGTCGGTCACGTAGACATAGCCGTTGCCGGGGTCGAACGCCACCTTGTAGGGATAGGTTCCAACGTTCAGCGTCTTCACCACAGCGTTGCTTCTCCCATCGATCACGGATGTGACGTTTCCCGAAGCGTCTGCAACGTACATGTATCCGTTGGACGGGTCGTAAGCCATTCCGTAGGGTCCGCCGCCGACACTGATTCTGGACACGACTTTGTTCGTGCCTCCGCTTATGGCGGAGATGGTGCCGTTCGGATTCGCGTCATAGTGGCTCGCATAGATTTGGTCGCGTGCCTGGTCGTACCCCACCGCCAGAGTGTAGTTCCCTATGTTGACAGTCCCGGCGACCGCGTTGGTCGCCCCGTTAATGACGGACATCGAGTCGGAGCCCGCGCTCGAAACGTAGAGGAAACCACTGTCTGTATCGAGTGCGATGTCGAAGGGGCCAGAGTTCACTGGAATCTGGGTGACGACTTTCTCGGACCCCCCATCGATGACGGTTACGGATCCTGACTGCGCGTTGGTGACGTAGATGTACCCGTTGTTCGGGTCGAAGGCCGCTGCAGTCGGCACAGATCCTACGGACACCGTCGCAGTCACATTGTTGGTGCTGCCGCCTATCACCGAAACCGTGTTTGAACCTTCGTTCACCACATAGACGTTTCCGGTGGTCGAGTCCAGAGCCAAGCCGTAAGGCGTCTTTCCGACCGAAATCTGGGTAACAACTGCATTGGTGTCCGGGTTGAGGATTGAGACGGAATTCGAACCGTCGTTCGCGACATAAAGATGACCGTTGATTGGGTCATAGACGATCCCATAGGGTGAGGATAGGGAGTTCAGACTGTCCAAAGAGCGGGCGGCCTCGCCGGGGATCAGAGTGTTATTGTTCATGAGGAGAGTGTACTTCACACCGCCGGCTGATGGAACCTGCTGCGCGGAGGCGGTCAGGACAGATCCTGGAACGGCGGAGATGAGCGGCAGGACTAGAAGACAGAAGACAAGCAGCCGTGCTGTCCTCCTCAAGAAGCTTGACGATCGTGGAGCGTGGTCGATGCGACAACGCAATTGGGAAGCCCGATACCTCCTGCGACAGATAAGAATCTTCTTGTTCGACTTGGACTTGCATCAAGCATATGGATGGTATTCGCCCAACTGCACGATCGTCCCGTTCATGAAGGGGAAATACGAGCAATGGTACTCGTAAGTACCCTGAACGGTGAATGTGTACGTGAACGAGCCACCAGGCTGAATCGGGCCGGAGTCTATGGGAGGGGACAGGGGCGGAACACTCGTGAATGTTACTGTGTGCGCAACGGAATCGTCGTTTGTCCACCTAACTGTGTTGTTGATAGCCGTGAACACAGACACCAGTCGCGGTACGAAACCAGGCCCCGCCGCGCTGGCCGAAGCGCCTGGAACAATGGTCACATTGAGGACGTAGCCTTTCAGTGAGGGGCCGGGCTCCACCGACTTCTCGTTGGCGCTTAGGTTGGCCGCGGCAGATACCGTGTTGGCTATGAAAGAAGCCGAGGAAGAGCTTGAGCTCGCCGACGAAACTGCAGGTGAGACCAGACCTCCGGTCGTCTCACTCCGGTTGCTGGTCGAAATCGAAACCTGGTACGAGACGAGGCCGATGACCGCGACCACGAGGACGACTGCAACCGCGGACGTCTTCTTGCTCAACATCTGCTCAAACCACCAGACCGCCTGCATTGCTCGGTGATAAAGACCTCATCATCGAATGAAACTGGCGGAAATTGACACGCTGGAAGAAAAAGGAGGAAGGAGGGGACCTTTAGGTCCCCTTGCGTGTTCGCATGACTCCTAGTCCTATTGCCGCAATGATGGCTATTACAGCCACTGCCGCGACGCCGTAGAAGGCGGTGGTGCTGACACCACCGGAAGAGGTTGTCGTTGTGATTGTGTTCGCTGTACCGGTCATCGTGGATGTGGATGTCGAGGTGATTGTTGTGACTGACGCGGGCAAGGTCGAAGTTATGGTAGTAACTCCGCCGGCTCCCGTTGAGGTGATTGTTGTGGTCGACGCAGGAAGAGTGCTGACGCTCGTGCTCGTGATCGTCGTAACCGATCCCGATATGGTCGTGGTCGTCGTCGAGACTCCGCCGCTGGAAGCGGCGTTGGCTGGCAGGCCGAGTGCTACCAGGTTGCCCCAAACTGGGGTGCCTCCGAGAAGTGAGGTAGTCGCTCCGCCGCCGCCGGCCTGAACGTAGATCTGTTCAGTACCCGCGGTTGTCGCGCCTACGCTCGCCTCGACATCGAGGAGCTCGCCGAGGTAGATCTTTGTGACGAGTTGGCCGTTGTTGGCGTTGAAGACGTACATGTTGCCGTCGAACTCAGGCGCAAGGAGGATTTCTGCTGCACCGGACCCAGTTGCCGTAACGCCTCCCCTGAACGGAAGCGGGATGTAGGTGGTCCAGGCAACCTGTCCTGTGATCGGGTTGGTGGCGCTGAAGGTCACGTTGTAGATGGAGGCCGGGAGCGGGACGTTGGACGCTCCGCCGCCCGCGCAACCAGGCTTTGGATCTGAGCAGGTTGCAGTGAAGTTGGCCGGGTGGTTGTGGGCTCCGATGTAGACATACTTGCCATCGAAGGCGTGGTCGGATTCTACGTAGGCCGCGCCCGATCCGTCAAGGATGACGGAGCGAGCACCTGCGCTGGTCGGCGGGATCGGGCTTCCAGGTCCGCCGCCCGTTGTCTCGCTTGGCCAGCCCCTCATGTAGGTCTCAGGGTCGGTTGGCGGGCCGAGCATCTCATAGTGGCCAGGCGTCGCCGGGGTTCCTGTGACCGTCATGACGTTGTTCGGACCCATGGTGGCGCCAGCGTCGGCGATGCCAGGGAGCGGTCCGTAGTAGAGTGGCTTTCCTGTCAGCTCGTTGAGCACGTACAGGTAGCCGTTCTTACAGGTCTTGATGTAGTAGTTGCCGGTTTGGCCGTTCACGGTGAGGGTCATGAGTTGGCCGTTCCATGAACAGTCATTGTCCCATATGTCGTGGGTCGTCGTCTGGAAGTACCAGAGGACGTTCCCGTTTGTCGCGTTGATGCCAAGCAATGTCGCGGAGAAGAGGTTGGGTCCCGGCCTGAGAGTCCCGTTGTTGTCAGGACTCGCCTGGGAGGTGCCCATGATCACTATCCCTTTGGACTGGTCTATGGGGTAGAATCCCCAAACGCCGCTCGAGCCCGAGTTGTATGCTATCAGCCCGGTCTTGGGGTCGACCCAGTCGTTCTGGAATAGGGTCTTGATTGCGGGGTTGCTTATGACCGTCTCGCACGGAACTCCCTCGATGTAGCCAATGCTGCAGTACTGCAGCGCGAAGCTCGAGTTCCCGTTGGGCCTGGGTGGCTGCGTTATCAGCCTCCAGACGAGCGCACCGGTCTTGTAGTCGTAGCCTGCCATGAAGGAACGCGCAGCATCGACCAGACCTGGCGCCGCACCTGCTTCTGCGGTGATGACTATCCCATCGCCGTTCGCCCCTTTGACGTAGACGTTAGGCGGGTGGGAGTCTTGGTAACCTCTGTAGAGGTAACCAGCTGGGTTGCCGGGGATGCCAACGCATATGTTCTGGATTGACCACGCGAGCGCGCCAGTCAGGGCGTTTACGCCGTTGATGTCGCAGACCATCCCCGTGAACGAGATAACCGCCGGCTGGCCGTTCGAGGCTGGCAGGTAGTTGATCCCGTGGAGGTGTCCGCCCGCGGGGGCGAGCGGAATGGTCTGGGATGCGGCGGTCCAGTTGACATTGTAGTCGTATGTCCAGAGGACCGCGCCGCTTGCGGCGTTGAGCGCGTAGAGAATCATGTTGTTCGTCATGGTGTATACGATGCCGTTGACCACGAGTGGCGGGTCAGCGGCGCCCGGTGTGAAAGCGATGGTCTTGAGCCCAGGCGCGGTTGCGTCAGAGCCAGGATACGGGAATATCCATTTGACAACGAGGTTGGCGACGTTGCTCGCGTTGATCTGGTTCTGGGGGTTGTAGTTGGACCCGTTGGCGTCGTGGTTAACGTATTGCCAGTTCGCTTCAGCGGGCGTGAGTTGCGTGGCAGAGGGCGCCGTCGAAGCTGGAACGGCCAGTGCCACGGGAGCAGCAATTGTGGTTCCTATGAAAAGTGAGAGAAGTGTTAGACTGAGGAGTTTCTTACTTGACTTTACGTCAAGCATATTTTCATAAGTTATGCGAAGGTCAGGCTATATAACTTTATTCGACCATAGCCGGAAACGCAGGAATTTTTCATAAAATGTTCCAACTTGTTGCTACATCCTCGTTCGCACCAAGAACTGTAGGTTCGATAGCATCAATGGTTAAGTAAGACGACCGGCCTTTTCATCTGAAACATCTTAACTCCAAGGGAGCGCGGACGCTTCAGGACGCGGAAGGGAGTTCTGATGTTTGTCCTCCTTGTTCTCAATCTCGGCACAGTTGCGATTAGGCCCGGGGCCGCGTTCGCCTCAAACATCCCTGTCACTCAACAGCCGTCTTGGACGCGCCTCGGTCCGGGGGGTGGAGAAATCGATACCCTCGTTGCCGATCCGCTCGACCCCGGCACAATATATGCAGGGAGCATCGACCCCGCCGCAGTCTTCGTCACCCACAGCTCAGGCCAGAACTGGGAGGAGGCGGACTCGGGTCTCAACGGGACATTCCTTACCTCAATCGCAGTCAGCTACACCCATGAGGGGAATGTCTTCGCAGTGGTCGGAGGCAATCTCTTCGTCAGCGATGATGGGGGGTCAACATGGCGACAGTCCTCCGAGTGCCAGGGAGACGCCACGAAGTACCTGGTCGACCCCGCTCGAGGGACGGTTCACTTGCTCGCCTGCAGGCTCGAGCTTCTGATATCGACCGACGCCGGGAGCACCTGGCGACAGGCGGATTTCTCGAGCGTCCTGCCGACCCCTGTATACGTCCTTGATGTTGAAGCCTCCGGGGAGAAGCTCTTCGTGCTCGCTGAGGCCGTCCTCGAAGGTCAGATGGCGATCCTTAGCAGCGACGACTTCGGGAACACCTGGACCTCGCAACAGATCCAAGCCGAACCGGTCAACCCGATTTCTCCCTTGGCCGTCAGTCCTCTGAATGAGTCGATAATGTTTCTGGCAACCGAAGACGGCATCATCAGGAGTACGGACCGAGGTGCCACATGGAGCCAGGTTGTTTCGGACCTGCCCGCGACAACCCAGGGTGGATTTGTTGCTTTCGATGTTGGCAACCCGGGGGTTGTCTACGCCGGGGAGGCGTGGCTGTGGAGGTCAACCGACGATGGGAAGGCGTTCTCCGAAGTGGCCAACGCAACACGCGGACTCTGCGGCGAAGAGATCGTCCACGGGGACTATCACGTGGGGGTAACCAGCCTCCTGGCCACGTCTGACGGCCATCTCTACGTAGGGACGGAAGGGGGAGTCTATGTCTCACAGGACGAAGGGTACACGTGGACCTGCGACTCGGGCGAGATAAAGAACTCGTACGTGACGATCGCGCGCGTAGACCCCTTCTCGCCCGAACACATCATAGCCATCCTTGCCTATGACGGTGTCTACCAGTCGTTCGATTGGGGACGAACTTGGAGCCCGGTCTCTCCTCCGTACCGGGGTGGGGCATCTGACGTCGAGTTCGACCCCTACCGGAACGGGACCGTGTATTTCCTGTCGCAGAACAGCTTGGTGAGGAGCACCGACGAGGGAAGGACTTTCGCCGTGGTCGAGAACGTCTCGTGTCCGGAGTCGACCTGTGGTCTGACGTTCGACCCTTCGGACCCATCGATAGCCTGGCTCGGGGGAGGGGAGGACGGGCTGTTTTCGAGCCACGACGCAGGAGGCGAATGGGAGTCGGTCGGCAACTTCTCTTACATCACCGCCTCGAGGGTGTTCCTCGCGGGAAACTCGGTCTACATGTACAACGAGAGGACGAGCGCGAACTGCTGCCTCTACGAATCGAACGACTCGGGGGCTGACTGGAGAGAGATTGCCGTTCCATTTGCGTTCGACAACTTTGCCGTCGACCCATCTCAATCCTCGAATGTGTTTGCCGGCGGCAATGACATGGGCAGGCAAATCTATGTCAGTGCTGACGGCGGGCACACGTTTGTACCGGTGAGAACCCCTGCCGACGTTCAAGGAGGCGCAGTCTTCCCTCAAAGAATCAACGGGTCGCTTAGGCTAGTGCTCGCGGGTGAAGGCGGCCCGTCGGGGATTTACGAGTCCTATGACTGCGGCAAGAACTGGACGTCGATCGCGGGCGACTCAGGTCCGACCTGGGTCGACGACATCGATGCAGTCGGAAGTAACCAAGCCGAGCTCGTGGCCGCGAGCGACGGAAAAGGGATCCTGGTTGCGAACCTGACTCTAACCCCAGAGGATGGCACGACGCTCAACGGGAATCCATGCTCGAGTATCTCTCCGAGCATCTCGACTACCCCGGAGTTCGGCCCTCAGACACTCCTCGTGACGACGCTAGCATCTATTGCGGCGGTCGGATGGTTGTCGAGGTCGCCCAGAAACTCTCGGGTCAGATTGTGAGGGCAGGAGCACAGTCTAGGCGCCGGCGTTGTTGTTGTTTACAATAGCCTGACAGACGCTGGCGGGCATTCCGGGCCTACCGGTGTAGGGATCGCACAACAGGTTGCCTGTAGGCGCGCAATCGAGGGGGCAACTCGTGCAAGACTCGTTGGGGTCGCAAACCGCGTTTCCGCACGTCTTTTGGAAGGTGGCGCATTGGTCCGCTTGCATCCCGGAAGGGCATGGGAAGGTCGGGGCGTTGGCCTGGTGGGGGACCGGCACGTATCCGGCTGGGATGTATCCAAGGTAGGTCGCCCAAGAACCATAGGGCATCCCTTCACTGTCTTGATATCCACCGCTGCTGGGCACAGTACCCGAAGAAGAACGAGTAGTGGACAAGGTTGCTGGAGATGCGTGAGGAGCCGTATAGAAATAGATGACGGAACCTCCCGCTACAATCGCGACAATAACCATAGCCGCCATAGCCGCCTTGGCCACCGCCTTCCTCATACTTTCGTCGGCCAAAAAACATCTCTTCCTTCTTTTATACTTTCACCCGGAACTGTCGGGCCTGCGAACGGGATTGTCGTGCCTGTCACTCGAAGCTAGGGGCATAACGTTGTAGGGCCTTCGAAGGCGCAATCCTGGGAAGGAAGACTCCAATGCACACCAGCAGAGCACCAGCCACGACGACTAGATAGGGCAGGAGGGCAATCCCCGGATTGGACTCGGGACCGGAAGGTCTTCCTCCATTGGGCGACCCTCCTATTGTTGCGTTTCCGACAAACATGGAATCTTGGTGGATCCGTATCCCGGAGCTGGGGCCTTGGCCTTGAACCTGGACTAGAACCGTGGTTGCCAAGATGAGGGTCAGGGATGCATTCACCGGTACGGACAGCGACTTGGTCTCTTCGGCGATAGGCACCGTGAGGTTCTTGGGCCCCCATATCGCGCCAGGATAGAGCGGAGAAGAGCCGCTCACCATCCCGCTTGCCCCTTGGCTGCTAGGGAGCACTAGTTGGGCAGTTATTTGGTATTGCTGAACGTAGACCTGGAATCCATTTAGCTGGCTGACCTGGAGGGTGACCTGACCTGTCAGGTTCGAGCCAGCGCTGGCCGAGGGGGGGAACGAATATGAAACCGTGAAGGTGCCGTTCCCGATGTTGTTCCCGTTATTTTCATCGACGTACGTGGAGACGAAGTTACCTGTCAATGGAGGCGGTGCGGCGAATGCGTGGACATATCCCGAGGTCAACAGCAGGAGGCTTAGTCCCGCTACCGCGGACGCCCTGGCCGCCCCCAGATTTCCAGCCTCAGAACGTGAGTTGGCCGAGGCTCTCTATCTCCTGTTTGGCGGTCGTCATCGCGTCGCGAGGCGTCTCCTGTTGTAGCCACGCGCTGTTGAGATGTTGTGATATTATGTCAAGGGCTTTGAACCACTGGGGGAACCCGACCAAGGCCACCACGTTGCGGGAATTGTAGAGGTTGTACGCCAACATCGAGGCCGCGTAGCTCGACTGCTTGATCACCCCCTGGACCTCGGCTGAGTTGATGGCGCTCTGCCTCCCTGGAAGTATGTGGTATGTGTCCAAGAGCAGCGCCTCCTCCGTCCCCGCAGCGGTGGCCCACTGGAGCCAAAGCCACGCCGCCTCGGGGTTATTGGAGTACTTGGAAAGGCCAACACCCGCACCCCCGAAGGTGGAGAAGGTTCCCTTTGGGCCTGCGGGTGGCGCGGTAAAGCCGAATTTGCCGGCTTCGACCGACCTCTGAGGGTCATTGAGCCAGTCTGTGTAGTCGTGCCAGAGCAGACCGCACGCAGAGAATCCACGCTCGAGCGAAGTGAAGATATCGGGCCAGGAGTAGTTGGAGGAGCTTACGTCGGAGTAGGGTTGGAACCTAACGAAGTTCTCGAGGGCGGCTACCGCGTTGTCGCTGTCCATCACCGGCGATATCTGGTTGCCGTCCACTTCCCAGAGGCTGGCCCCGAAGCTTGCGAGGTGCACGGTGAACTCGTACACCACCGAGATGGTCGGTGAGGCCTCGCTGACCGCGCCGAATTGCACCTCCTGGGAACCAGTCAGCATCTTTGCGTCCTCGAAATACTCGTCCCATGTGGAAGGCGGGTCTATTCCCAGGCCGTCGTAGATGTCCTTGCGGTAGAAGAATATCATCACCGGCGTGTCAAATGGCAGCATGAATACGTTTGAGGCTGAGTTGCCGCCCTGGGCGCCAGAAGGGGCGGGCGGGTACGTCGCCACGTTGTTCCAGAGGATTGGAAGGAAATCCTCATAGTTCTGGTTTGGATAGGTGAGTTCGGGATATCTTGAAGCCAGGTCGAAAGGCGACACCATGCTCTGATTGAAGACGCCGAGGTTCTGGTTGTCCACGCTGAACACGTCGTAGGTTGGACTCTGAGTCGAGGTCATCAGTTGGACTGCCGCGAGCTGCAGCGAGTATGGTTCGAGGTTGTAGCCGTCAGTTATGTTTGTGACCGAGGCGAAGTCAGTGTCGCGCTGTTGAATCGCCAGCGGCATGAACTCGGACTCGAGGGAGATGTTCAGCCTCTTCCCGGCAAGGGACTTTGAAGCAGTGCCCAGCCACTCGAGGAAGTCCGTGTAGTCCTTTGAGAACGAGGGCAGTTGCCCTGTCGAGCTGGAGCCGCTGGTTACAACTGATGAAGAGGTCGGGGTGGTGACAGCCGTTGGAGGGGCGAGGATGTAGTCCAGTCCGCCTGCAATCATCGCGCCTCCTCCCAGGATAGCGGCGGCGCGAAGAAACTGTCTCCTGTTCATGGTCTACCAGAACGTCTGCAAGGACTTCTCGAGTCCCGGTTTTCTATTAAAGGTTCCAAGTGGCCCTGCATCCCAGACCTTGTAATCTGAATCGACAGAAGACATCGCCCCTAGCGTGCTGTGCCCAGGCTGAATCCTTTCGCCAGGTACTTCCTTATCGACAGCATGACGGCGACGGCTGGCGCGAAGGCGAGTGTGCCTGCGGCGTTCAGGTCGTCCCAGTTCACCGACCTGTAGTTGACCTGGTTCTCGGTCATCCCCGTCCACACGCCCACGGCGACTGTCTTCGTGGAGGGTCCCGTCAGGGTCACCGCGATGAGGAACTCGTTCCAAATCAGGACGAGAGCGAAGAGCGCGGTCACGACTATCCCCGGGATGACCATGGGGAGGACCACCCGCCTGAAGACCTGCGCCTCGGTGTTGCCGAAGATCGAGGCCGCGTCATAGACGTCCTTCGGGATGTCCGCGAAGAAGCCGCGCAGCATCCAGACCACGACCGAGAGAACGAGCATGTCCTCCGCGAGGGAGATTCCCGGATATGTGTCGTAGAGGCCTATTCTAGAATACGTGATGTAAAGGGGGACTATCACCACGAAAGGGGAGATAGTCCTGAGAGCTAGCAGGAGGTATGCGATGATGTTCTTCCCCTTGATTTCGACGCGAGCCAGGATGTACGCGACGGGTATGCCCACCGCGAGAGCTATGGAGATGCTGATGAACGCTATGATCAGGCTGTTCGCGACGAGCCTGGGAAACGCTCCGATGACTAGGGCGTCGAGATAGTGGATCGGCGAGGGGAAGACTCCGCCGCTGTAGAATGGCACCCCACCCACGAGCCTTACGCCCCTCCCGGCGAAGAACGGCGACAGGTCTATGCTGTATCCCTCGAGCCCCATCACGAGGAGTGGCCACGCCGAGTACAAGCAAGCCAGAGTAGCGGCCGCATACAACAACACCCTCTTGAGGCGCTTCGCTCCCCGAGTGGGTTCGACGGGTGAAGCTTTCTCCTGCGTTGCCTCGCTCATTTGGTGATGCCTCCTATCGCGCCGAGCAGTCTCAAGAGTATGACCGCTCCGACCAACGTGATTCCGAAGAGCGAGACAGCTACCGCGGAGACCAGCCCTATCGGGAAGCCGAACGACGGTATGAAGAGCAGCTTGTACAGAAACAGGCTCAGCGTGTCGACAGGGGAGCCTATCGTGTTGGGCTGCCCGACCCAGTTCGCCCAGGATAGTGGGATCTCGAACGCCCTCATCGCGTCTATGAATCGGAGCACAAGGACGAACTGTGTGACGGGTGACTTGAAGATGGCCGGGAGTGTCACCATCCTGAACTTCTGCCAGGCTGAGGCGCCATGGAGATCGGCGGCTTCGTAGATCGCCCTTGGAACCGAGTTCATGACGCTCAGGCCGACCAGCATGATCAGCGGCGCCCACTCCCAGGCCTCGGAGAGGGCCATCACAGGGAAATAGAAGAGGGGTGTCAGCTCGTCGAAGTAGTGGAATCCGAGCACGAAATGCATGAACGACTGGATGTCATCCCAGACAGACGCCGGCGACCACAGAGTTCCCACGACGATCGGCGCAACGGCCATTGGGAGTATGAAGAGGATCTCGCACAACCTCCTTCCTCTGAAGTCCTGGGCGAGGATGTAGATCAGGCCGACGCCAATGCCGACAGCTAAGAGGGTACTGCTCAGCGAGTAGAGGATGGAGACGTTCGCCGAGGTCCAGAAGGCGGGATCCCTGACCATTGCCGAGTAGTTTGTGAGGCTGAATCCTCCGGTCGCGTTGGTGACGCTAAGATAGATGCTATAGAGCAGTGGATAGAATTCGATGAGCGATAATAGGGCAAGAAGCGGGACGAGAAAGAGGTACCACGATTTCGCCAACTCGAATCAGAACTTCTAGGGTATCACCGTCATGTTCCCGGTCATCTTCTGGACGCTGTTGCACACGTTCCCCACGCCGCCGGTGCAGTATCCTGGCGGCTCGTAGAACTCGAAGGTTCCCGTCTTGTCGGCAATGAAACTGACGATGACCGTGTTCCCGCTTGGGATTATCCCAGTGTCCACATGAAATTGGGTTATTACGAGCCCATGCGTGTTGTCGTCGGTGTTCAGCACCGAGAGAGTCACGTTGTCCCCTTGGGTCACTGTGAAGTTGTCAGGGTCGTAGGTGTCCGTGGTGCCTGGGCCGACGCCCCCAATAATCTGTACGTCAATCTTGACAGAGTTGCCCGACGCTGGGGGAGCAAGGAAACTTTGGGAGTAGAACAACGAGCTACCGACCAGAGCTGCAGCCACGACCACGACCAGAATCCATGATCGTGCCTTCAAGTCGACGACTGTTTGGAGCGGCGAACAATAAAACCGTTGCGAGTGCATTGCCGCCTGAAATCCACGGGAGTTTGGATCCAAGAAACACCCGAATTCAGAAATCCAGTCCGATGGATTCAGAGCGAATCTGTGTGTCCCATGACCGGACTGAGACGACGGACCGCTTCATGGCTGATCAAG
>DATJBB010000002.1:0-56303 GCA_035515635.1 Nitrososphaerales archaeon | reverse complement strand
ATTTACCAAATAAACCCTGATTCGATAGCGGAAGTGGAACAGTGGTTGGCCCACACAAGACAGCTTTGGAGCGACAGGCTGGACAATCTCGACAAGTTGCTAAAGGTGGAAAAAGAGAAACTACGCTGAAACGAAAATGGTGACATCATGGCAACAGCAAAAGCAACATTAGAAAGGAAAAGAAATGAATTAGGATTTCATGAAATTGTAAAGGCCCATGGAACACCAATATACGTGTTAAATGAAAAAGCAAATGCTTCACAGTCGGCAAAGCGCATGGTAGAGCCTAAGCTAGCGCTGCCTACTTGTCAGTTCATGCTTTCTGCTTTTGGCTCAGAGAGTTCACTCAAAGACAAGTTCAATGACGGTGGAAAGAGCGACTACTCTTTTTGGATTGCGGGCATCGGCAAAGACACGAACCATCTGATAGACGAATCCCAAGAGTCAGAAATCACACCCGCTCAGGAAGCAGAGGCCGTGAAGCTTGCTGAATCAGGCATGAATTATAGGGATATAGCCAAGAAGTTGGGCGTCACTGCTTTGAGCGTATATTACGCGCTGAAGAAAAAAGGGAAAACCAAGGCAAGAAAGTCGATAAAGCCAAGAAGCTCGGCTCTTTGCACTTTTGATAAGAAAGGAGAGCTTAACGTAGGTAAAGGAGCCTCCCTGGAAAGTACAGTTCGTGTTTCCAGAGGCTCGGATGACATGCCTCTTCTATTCTTCGTTCTTCGTGACAGCTACTCCAGGATTGGCGGTGCGCGTTTCGTCATTGCTGCATGCAATGGCAGACAGTTCACCCCTGACACTGCTGCTAGAGTGGTAGTGGGAGTTCCGCAAGAAGCGTAAGCCTGGTGGTGTCATGACAAACGAACCAAGAAAGGAATTGACAATAGCACGAATCTTGGATGCACCACGCGCAATGGTGTGGAAGGCATGGACAGACCCTGAGATGGTAACAAGATGGTGGGGGCCGAGAGGAGTCACCACACCAACCTGCGAGGTCGACGCAAGGAGGGGTGGCAAGATAAACATAGTAATGCTCGCAGGCAAAGAGCTAGGTCCGGTAGCAGGACAAGAATGGCCCATGACCGGAACATTTGAGGAAGTAACGCCCCAGGACAGGCTCGTCTATACAGCAAGCGCGCTCCAAGACAGGAAGGGAAGCCAGAGTCTGCTTGAAACCAGAACCACAGTCACCTTCGATGACCTTCATGGGAAGACAAAGCTGACAGTCCACATACTACTTACAAGATCTTCGGACACGCCAGAAGCGAGATTTGCCATTCAAGGAATGGAAGGAGGCTGGAGCCAGTCCTTTGATAAGCTCGGAGAGACGCTCTCAAGATAGGATGTGGCGCGAAAAGTTCGGTTTCAGATTCTTGGGTTGAACCCCTAAATTTCGAGCCCCGATCAGCACAACAACGCATCGAATCGCTTTCCGTTCCACTCTCGTCTCTCACAGCGCTCGGGTTCCGATTTGGCAGTCGTCCTGCATATTCGGATTGGCAAGCATTGGCAAATTTTTCCATGGATTTGAGATTCACTTGGTTGAACTTGGCCTTCAGAGTGGTTATCTTGGCGATTCGGCACTCAGAGGCAGTCTAGGTCGTAGGAGCAAGGATGAACCCTGGGCCTTCCGGAAAAAGCGCCAGCTCTCCGGGGTTTTCCGTTCGGTCGGACCCCCACCTGCGGAGACGTTTTGGAAGGCGCCGTGGGCAAAGAAGAAACCCCGCCAGCGGCATACTCATGGTCAGGTCGCCAACCCATTCTGCTTTTTCGAGGAGGGCAGCTCCCCGGAAAATTGCGATTCTGGGAATGGCGGCGCTGCTCGCGGCGTTCGCGCTCTCGTCGGCGACAGCTGCCTCGGCGCTGACCCTCTCCTCGAACTGGAACCTGACTTCCTCCTATCCCGGCGCCAACAACTCGCTGAGCGACCAGAGCTGCGTCACGGACAACGGGTACCTCTACTGCGTGGGCGGGATAAACGGGAACGACCTCACGGTCCAGTCGACGTACTACGCCCAGCTGTCCAACACCGGGGGGATAACCGGCTCCTGGCAGCAGACGACGGACTACGGCCCCGGAGCCCTCTCCGACGGCAGCTGCGTCTCCTATGACGGCTACATAACCTGCGTCGCAGGGTGGTGCACCTCGGTCGACGCCTCCCAGACCTGCTTCCAGGTCCAGGGGCCTTCGGCCTACTCCGCCTCTGCCCCACTGTCGTCGACAGGGATCGGAAGCTGGACCCAGTCGTCGGCCACCCTCCCAGACACCATCTTCACGGGCCAGGCAGGAGGCATCGAGGGGGTGGGTTACGGCGACAGCTACAACAGCTGCGTCCAGAGCGGCGGCTACGTCTATTGCATCGGCGGACTGACCGAGACCACCGTGATCAGCGGTTACGGCGACTACGCCGTTCCCATCCCGATCCCCACAAGTTCAGAGGTGGACGGCGTCGACATCGGGACCAACGTCTTCGCCGCGCAACTTTCGCCGACCGGCGGAATACAGGGGAGCTGGGGCTACGGTCCCGGATACGGCGGCGGGGCGGCCTACGACTTGGCCTGCGTGGCGAGCGGCGGCTACATCTACTGCGTCGGCGGGGACCTCGACTCGAACCCCACCACGGGACTCGACGGAGGCCTATCCGCGGGGTCGACCTCCGCCACCAACCAGGTCTGGTCAGCCCAGGTGCTCAGCGGCGGGGGCCTCGGCTCGTGGCAGCAGACCACCAGCTATCCACAGTCGCTCGACGGCCTGAGCTGCGCCGCCCTCGGCGCGTACATCTACTGCGCCGGGGGAGGGGGGAGCGACACCTACTACGCCCAGCTCAACGCGGGGACAGTCGGACCATGGTTCTCCGGCTCGAGCTACCCCACCAGCGTCTACAACCCCCAGTGCGTCTCCGGCACCGGGTACGCCTACTGCGTGGGCGGAACTACCACGGACGACGTCGCCTACACCATCGGTAACAACCTTGTCCTGAGCGATGCGAACTCGTGCACCGCGCTCGGCGGCGTCTGGAACGGCGCCAGCTCGACGTGCACCCTGAGCACCAGCCTGAACCTGAGCATCTTCTTGGAGATAGCGTCTGGCACCACGCTCGACATCGCCGGCTCCGGGAGCCTCACCACCAGCGGCTCTCTTTCCGTGGACTCTGGAGGGACGCTGACCAACGCCGGGATGCTGACGAACGACGCCTTCTTCACCAACGTT
Source organism: Nitrososphaerales archaeon (assembly GCA_035515635.1). Classification (GTDB taxonomy): domain Archaea; phylum Thermoproteota; class Nitrososphaeria; order Nitrososphaerales; family Gagatemarchaeaceae; genus Gagatemarchaeum. The sequence goes on along the minus strand of DATJBB010000002.1, from coordinate 53,087 downwards.
GGGGGCCACGTCACGAACTCCGGGACTTTCCTCAACGACCCTGGGGTCACCGTCGAGACCACCGGCACTTTCACCAACTCCGGCACTCTCAACAACCAGGGAGCCTTCGACATCACGATCATCAACGGAAACCAAGGCCTGCTGGTCAACTCTGGCACGGTCTCCACCACGGGGAGCGGGTCGATCGTCGGTTTCGAGTTTTCAATCGAGAACTCGTGCGGGGGCTCGGTCACGGGCACCCAGCCGCCCGCGGGCGCCATCAGGAACGTCCCCTGCGCCCCGACCATAACGACCGCGTCTGGCATGGTCTCGCTCTCGGGGTCGCCCGTGATATCAGGGACCGAGGACCTGGCGTCCAACAGCGGCTTCCCCGTCACGATATACATCGGCCAGGGCTGCTTCCTCTGCACAGACTACATCGCCTCCACCTCGACGGACTCGAGCGGAGACTGGTCGGTGGCGGTACCTCTCGCGCCGGGCACGTACACGCTCTTCGCGCAGGCCAGCCCCGACAGCTCCTATGCCTCGGAGTTTGACTCGCTCAGCTCGAATACAATCACGATAACCGTAGACCACAACCTCGACCAGGCCACCTGCACGACGCCCATCGGCGGGACCTGGAGCTCCGCGACGAGCACCTGCGTCAGCACCCGCGACGTCACCATCGCGGCCGCCGACTCCCTCCAGGTGGGCTCCGGCGTCACCTTCGACAACCAGGACCCCGGCCAGATGATGAACTACGGTTCGCTCGCGAACCTGGGGACCATCACCAACAGCAACGGCTTCTACAACGAGGCAGGCGGCTCATTCACCGACTCTGGCACGTTCAACGAGATTGCCCCCGGCTCCGTCGTTAACGACGGGACGTTCACGGTCAACCTGAGCGGCGCCACCTGCGCGAGCTACCCGCTGATGGCGAGCTGGAACCCAGGTGCCAAGGACTGTACCGTAAGCTCCGCCTTGACGATCGGGGCCGGCTACGTACTCCAAGTGCCAGGCGGGACGACCCTCTCCAACACGGCCTCCCTCACCAACTCGGGGACGATACAGAACTCGGGGACAGTGGCCAACGCATGCGGGGGGACGGTCAGCGGGAACGCCGTGAGCGGCAACCCTGTCGAGTTCGCTCCGTGCGCGCCGGTGGTCACGACCCCCGACGACAGCGTCTTCCTCGCGGGCTCGGTGACCCTCGCCGGGACGTCGAACCTGGCCTCCAACGGCGGAGCCGCGATGACCATAACTCTCTACGCAGGGAGCAACGCGGTCGGAAGCGCCACCACAGGCTCGGGCGGGGCTTGGACCGTGAGCAGCAGCTCGCTCTCCCCGGGCGAGTACTCGCTGTACGTGACCGCCACCAGCTCTGCCAGCATAGCGTCGCCCCCATCCAACGAGATAACCGCGACCTTCCAGTTCCTCGACCAGGACTCCTGTGTGTCCCCTCTGGGAGGGGACTGGACTGCCAACGTGTGCGACATCACGGGCACCTTGTCGATGCCGGAGGCCGATTCCCTTGAGATCCCCGCGGGAACCACCCTCACCGTCTCGAGCACGGGGACTTTCGACAGCAACGGCGCGATCAACGACCTGGGCACGATATCCAACGACGGGTCGTTGTCAAATGCCTACGTCCTGGTCAGCAACGAGCTCGTGGGGGGCACGCTGACAGACGCAGGGATGATGACGAACTCGGGAACCTTTCTGAACGAGGGGACGCTGACGGTAGGCCCGAGCGGCGTCTTCACGAACAACGGCCAGCTCACCGACGGGCGCCTGGTGCTGGGCGGCGTCTCCTCCGGCGGCTTCGTCAGCATCAGCTCGGGAGGCTCGTTCACGAACTCGCTCGGAGCGACGATGACCGACCAGACAGACTCGTTGGTGGAGAACGCTGGCGCATTCACCAATGGGGGGGTGCTCAACAGCGGCATCTTCTCCACCTTCGAAGGTTCGGGGAGCCTCATCAACTCGGGCGCCATGACGCTCGACGGAACCGTCTTCGAGAGCAGCGGTCCCGTCACGAACACGGCGGGAGGGACGATCTCAATCTTCACAGACGCGACGGGCGGGGAGTTGGCCGAGCTCAACCTCGACTCCGGCGGGTCCCTCGACAACCATGGGACGCTGAGCCTCACTTACGCCGGCGAGTTCTACGCTGACAGCGGCACCTTGGTCACGAATGAGATTGGGGGCACGATCACCGACCAGTTCGAGTTCACCCTCATCAGCAGCCTGACGAACTACGGCACGTTCGACAACGCCATCAGCCCCGCCATCGCCTCCTTGGGCGCGGGCGGAGGGGAGTTCAGCGGGAACGCGCGCATCATCGGGACCTTCACCAACCACGGGACGTTCTCGAACGCGGACGGGGGCGCCACGTTCACCATCGACGGAGGAGTCTTCGACAACTACGCGGTGGTGACGAACCTGGGGTCGATGACCAACTCGGGGACCCTCAACGAGTACTGCGGGGGGTCGTTCTCGGGGACTCCTCTCTCTGGCACGCCCGCCGTCGCTCTCTGCCCGACGACCTCGGAGGACGTCGGAACGACAACCTTGGAGCAGGGAGGCGCCACCGACCAGAGCTCGGTCACGGGGATCGGCGTGACCATCTCGGGCTCTTCCGCCCCCGACGGCACGAACGTGACGGTGACCACTTCAGACCTCAGCTCCCGGGGGCCGGGCGTCGAGGTGAGCGGCCTAGGCTCGCCCCAGTACTACGACGTGAGCATCGTCGGGATAGCAGACGGAACGGCAACGGTGTGCATAACAACCACGCAGGACCCTTCAGGGCTCACAATGCAATACTGGGACGGCACAACTTGGGTCACGGCCGCGAACATCTCGGTCTCGGACTCAACAGTCATCTGCGGGGACATGCCGGTCTCTGCGCTCCTCGGAACGAACATCGCCCTTGGGACCGGGACGGGCGGCACAGGAGGCTCGCCGCCGACGGGCGTCCCTGAGTTCCCCGCCTCCTCCATAGCAGTCGCGGCCCTGTCGTTCGCCTGCGTGGTCTTCCTCAGGAGGAGCCGCGGCCCAAGAGCCTCAAGCGCTCCATGAGATATCAACGGCGCCGGAAGTGTCACCTACTTCTCAAGGACCCAGATGGAGGCGCCATGGGGTTGTTCCAGGTCCTGACGTCCGACTCTAAGGTAACGGGGACCGCGACTGGGCGACTCTCGTTCGGACACCTGACACCGTTATATAAAAGAAGGCGTGAAACAAGTCCGGGATGTCCAAAGAGCCTCTCGGCCGAGACCTCCTGGGAACAGCCGAAGTAAACAGGGGTGCCTCCTTCACTCTGGATGAACGCTCCTCGCTCGGCCTAAAGGGTCCCTTGCCGCCTTCCGTCGAGGCAATCGACCAGCTCCTCGGCTCGAACGGGACGCCGTCCTACGGAGCGGTGCGTGTCGCAACCCTGGTCGTCGACCGGAACCTGGCGAGGGTAGACCGCCCGAACGATGTCGACTCTTGGATGCGGGCGACGGCCCGCGAGCCCCAGTACCGCTCCTAGGTGCGTTTGGGATCAGGGTGCCCACGGGAATGAAGAATCACGACGATGCCAAGGAGGCCGCGCCGCAGATCCTGGAACTCGCGATCGGGACGGGGGCGACGGGCTGGAGAACAGAGTCGGACTCGATGGGAGAGATAGATGTCCCTGCCGAGCACTACTGGGGGGCGCAGACGCAGAGGTCGCTTATCCACTCCTCGATCGGAGACGACCTGATGCCCAAAGAGGTCTATCACGCGTATGGGTACGTGAAAAAAGCCGGCGCGGCGGTGAACCTTGCAGAAGGGGTCCTGCCCGAGTGGAAGGCGAGGCTGATCTCTATCGTTGCGGACGAGATCATCACGGGGAAGCTCGACTCTGAGTTCCCGCTTTTCGTCTGGCAGGCCGGCTCGGGCACCCAGTCCAACATGAACGTCAACGAGGTAATCAGCAACAGGGCGATCCAGTTGGTCGGGGGAAGGCTCGGCACCAAGCAACCTATCCACCCCAACGACGACGTCAACGCGAGCCAGTCATCAAACGACACCTTCCCCACAGCTATGCACGTCGCCACCGTCATCGAGTTCGAAACCCGCCTGATCCCTGCGGTGACGGCCCTGAGAGACTCGCTCTGGGCGAAGGCGAGGCAGTGGATGGAGGTCGTAAAGATAGGCCGCACGCACCTCCAGGACGCGACCCCCCTCACCGTAGGGCAAGAGTGGTCGGGCTACGCATCGCAGATCGACAGTGCCATCGATGTCGTCAAGCGCTCGGAGGAGGGGTTGCTCCAGCTCGCCATGGGAGGGACAGCGGTGGGAACGGGAATCAACACGCCTCCGAACTTCGGGGAGAGGGTGGCGGCGGAGATCTCGAGGCTCACCGGGTATCCCTTCGTGACCGCGCCGAACAAGTTCGAGGCTCAGGGGTCGCTCGACGCCATGGTCGTTGCGAGCGCCGCGCTAAGGGGCCTCGCTGTCGCCCTCATGAAGATCGCGAACGACATACGCTGGCTGGGGTCAGGACCTCGCGCCGGCCTGCATGAACTGGTCCTCCCCGCCAACGAGCCGGGCAGCTCCATAATGCCAGGGAAGGTCAACCCGACGCAGGAGGAGGCTATGGTCATGGTCTGCATCCAGGTCATCGGAGAGGACAACGCGGTGGCGTTCGCCGGGTCGCAAGGGAACTTCGAGTTGAACGCCATGCGCCCAATCATAATCAACAACGTATTGCACATGGCGAGGATCCTCGGCGACGCCTCGAGCAAGCTGCGCGAGCACAGCATCGAAGGGATCGAACTCGATCTGGGCAGGATAGGGAAGTACGTGGACGAGTCACTGATGCTCGTCACCGCTCTCAGCCCGGTCATAGGATACGACAAGGCGTCCCGGATAGCGCACTACGCGCTGGACAACGGCCTGAGCCTCAGAGAAGCAGCTCTGAAACTGGGCTACGCCACAACCGAAGAATACGACCGAATCGTCGATCCGAAGAAGATGGTCGGAAACCCCCGGAAGGACGTGAACGGCGGGCCTGTCTAGCCGACCCGACGGCTGGGAGTGCTCCCTTCCAGTCCGCCAATAGGTCTGTCAGCGTTCAGAAAGGCGTAAAGTCGGGCGAATCCCCGCCGATAATCGATGACCGCGACGCCGGTCTTCGGCCAGGCGAGGAAGAGGAGGGCCGGCAAGCGGCAGTCTAGGACGTTCGGGTTCCTGCTCTATCAGGCGCTCTATTCTCCCGTCATATTCTTCAGGACCGTGCACAAGCAGATAGTCCTCCTGGGCGTCATGTTTGCCTGGGGCGCCGTCGTCTTCTCCTACTACGAGCACCTCCCACTCCTCGCCTCCTTCCTCGCGTCCGTCTCCACCATAACCACCATCGGCCTCTACGTCCCCCACGGTGGGAACTTCCTCACCATGCCCAGCACAGAGGCCGGCCTCCTCATCGTCATGATCATAGTCTCCGTGGGGTCGGCCGCCTCGATCCTCCAGCAGACAGTAAACACAGTGGTTAACGGGGACCTCGCCCGGGGGGAGGCCGAGAAGAGGCTCATAGCGAGGTTGAAGGACCACGCGATAGTGATAGGGTACACTCACCTCGGGCGCTACGTCGCCGACAAGCTCGACGAGCTAGGCCTCGACTACGTCGTGGTCACCCACAACCCAGCGACCTACGAAGCGCTCACGAAGAAGAAGGCCCTCGCTGTCCTGGAGCAGGAGAACAGGCCGATCATCGCCCTCAAGGAGGCTGGCATCGAGACCGCCGCCACCCTCATCGCCGCGCACGAGAAGGACTCGGACAACATGGTGGTGATACTCAGCGCCAGGCGCCTGAGGCCCACCATCAGGATAATCGCTGTCGTCCACGACGACGAGCTGATGGACACGGCGAAGAACGCGGGCGCCGACGTCGTCGTCCCGTCCTCGATAACGGTCGGCCATCTCCTCGCCCTCTCAGCCACCACACGCGACCTCGTCGGTTTGGTCTTCTCCGAGAGGGTCGGGACGAAGGAGATCGCCCAGTTCGCCGTGTTCAAGTCGTCGCAGTTGATCGGCAAGAAGCTCGAGGAGATCTCCCTGCTTGCCCATGTCGTGGGCATGGTGAGGAACGGCGAGCTCGTCAAGAACCTCTTCGATCCTGCACTAAGGGTCCAGGAGGACGACACTCTCCTCGTCTTCGGGGACCCGCAGGGCCTCCACCAGCTGGAGGAAGAAGCGAAGGCCAGCTGAAGCGGCAGCGCTCCCTTCTCTACTTCGCCGATGCACCGGCCCCGCCCCGCTGGGTGTCCTGCCAGGCCTTCCAGCGGGGGTTGTCCGTCCAGGGTGCTATCACGCGCGTCGCCTCTATCTTGATGAGGACGCGCCTTACCCCAGGGACGCGGTTCTGGTACCTGTCCGAGCCCAGGTACTTCTTCGCCATCTTGTCGATATGCTCCTCTGCCCCGACGAACGTCACCTCCTTGACGAGCCCGCGGATCACCGCCATGTTGTACGGGCTTGCCGGGTCGCAGACGTCGAGAGCTATCCTTGGGTCCCTGACGGCGTTCTTGTGCTTCTGGCTCCCCTCGTTCGTGTTGATGAGGACCAGGTCGCCCTCGTGGTCTACCCACGTCTGTGTGACGTGTGGCGAGCCGTCCTTCATCAGAGTGGCGACGTTCGCGTATGTCTTCGCCTCGATCAGCTTCTTGACAGAGTCTGGCAGGGGCCCCAACGGCATGATGCGACGAGTCGGTCCGAGATATTAAAGGAGCGCGACCCGCGCGGGCGACCTGCCGAGGAGCAACTGGCGGCACCTCGCAACCGTACCCCCGATCTAGTCAGATCTTCATGAAGAAGTTGTCCGGGTGGTCCAGGACCTTGCTCCTCCTCTTGTGGCTCGTCCCGCACCGCCCGAGGTGCCTCGAGTAGCGCTGGGCGCTGATCTTCTTCCCGCACTTTGGGCAGATGGGCATGGAGGAACCCCGTCGTCCGGGATGGCCGTGGTATAATAGGGTGACCCGCAGCGGAAGGGCGGCGCAATGAGGCTCGCCGGGCTCTTCTCCGACTACGACGGGACTCTAGCTCCCGTCGACGTCCCGGCCGCGTCCTCCAGGATCCCAGAGAGCGTCGCCAGACCTCTCCGCGCCCTCGGCACGAAGGTCCCGGTCGCCATCGTGACATCGAAGGACCATTCCTTCATCCGTCCCAGGACGCCGTTCGCGTCCGCCTGGGCTTGCGTCTCAGGCCTGGAGATTGTCATGCGCGACGGCAGAGACTACGCCGACTCGACGCCGGGACTGCCGCTCAGGCAAGGCCTCGACCTGGTGAGGAGGCAGGCGTGGACGGCGGTCAGGCTCGAGCTCAAGCGCTCAATTGACGGGAGGCTCCTCGGCTTCTCAATCGACTGGAGAGGCTCTCGCCCACCCCGGCGCCTCGGTCAGATCACCGCTGAGCTGGAGGCTCTCGGCCTCCATCTGGTCCGCGATCCCTCCTGGCCGTTCGTTGACGTCTTCGGGGCAGTGCCCGACAAGGGCAGGGCGGTCGCGCGGCTCGGGCGCCTCCTCGCGATCGAGGGGACCACTCTCTTCCTCGGGGACTCGCTGTCCGACAACCCTGCCTTTCACGAGGCCGACGTCTCGATAGGAGTCGACCACGGGCAACCCATGGAGAGCCTGGACTGCGAATTCACGATCAGGAGAGACGAGGTCCCAGGGTTCCTGGCGTCGTTGGCGAAGGCCAACCTCTCGCTCGACGTGGGCAATCTGAGGCGAAGAGACAAGGATTGACGCCTTGTTAAGATAAGAATACACGTTTAGCAAGAATTCTCTAGAAATCTTTCAGGCGGGTTTTTATACTGAAAGCGCTTCTGTATCCTCGCGCTCGCAATGGCGGAAACGGCGCTACGGTATAGGTCCGAGGTAACGGTTTCCCGCCTAGCCGGTTATCTGGACCAATTGGAGGTAGATTAGAAATTGAGAATAGGAGTCATAATGTATCAGACGAGCCTGACCAAGGGGCAAGAGCTCGTCGCCCAAAGGATGGTCAAGGAGTTCCGGAGGCTCGGCCATGACGCCTTCCTCATCACGAGCATCTACCAAGACTCAAAGCCCGTCATCAGCGCGGAGGAGGTCAAACGGAGAGGCGGGTATGTCCATGTCTACGACCGGGACCTAGGCATACCGGTCATCAGGGTGTCCAGCGACGACACCACCTGGCCGCCGAGGCGGATCTCCTTCGTCGACTTTGTGGGCGTGCTGACGAGCATAGTCGACGACCTCAAGCTCAACGTCATCATCACCCACTCAACCCTCTGGAACGGCCCGGAGGAAGTGGTGAAGTTCGTCGCCTGGAGGAAGAGGATGGCCGCCGGAGGCGCCCCCCGCACCCCTCTGATTTTCTGCCACATGAGCCACTTCCAAGACGCCTCCGACGAGAGGTACGCCATCGCCGAGAGGTCATACAGGGAGGCTTGGAACAACGTCATCCTCCCCCAGATCCTCGCTGAAGCCGATCTCATCCTGGTCACCACCCCCTACGAGGCCGCGAGCATGAAGAAGCTGGGGGCCAGGGACGACTCCCTCTTCCTCTTCCCCGGCGGGATAAACGACGAGGACATCGCGACCATGGGCGACGTCGAACAGTTCAGGGCCAAGTTCAAGCTCCCGAAGAGCGCGAACCTGGTCTCCTGCCTGGGGACAGTCGAGGAGAGAAAGAACGAGCTCGAGCTGCTCGACGTGGCCAAGATCCTGGTCAACAGGCACGACGTTCGGTTCGTGATAGCGGGCAAGTGCGAGGGGGTCTACGCCGACCACGTCAGGATGGTGGCGAGCACAATCCCCAACGTCTCCGTCCTCGGGGAGGTCACAGACGAGGACAAGGCCGCGCTGATCCGCACCTCCATGGCCAACATCACCCTGAGCAGGTCGGAGTCCCTGGGCATCTCCCAGCTAGAGTTCATGTCCGCCGGCGTCCCGGTTATCACCTCCGGGGTGGGAGGCCAGGCATGGATAGTCCGCGACGGGTCGAACGGCATCATCGTAGACGGCCCCGATGACGCCGCCGGGGCGGCCAGGGCGGTGGAGAGGCTCGCCGACCACCCCCGGGTGAGGGCGAGGATGGGCAGGGCCGCGAGCCGGGCCGCCTCCGTCTACTCGATGACGCGCCTGGTCTACAACCTCTCCAAGCGGCTCGAAGCGGAGATAAAGAAGCGAAACGACGACATGCCCGCGCTCAAGGGCATGCCCGAAGACGAGCGCATCATCGAGGCCTGGGTCCACAAGGGACAGAACGTCGCCGCCACCTCGAAGCGGCTGATTGTCAGGTCTGTCGTGGGTGGGAACAACGAGGTCACGTCCGTCCCATACGACGAGATATCGAATATCGTCCCATACTCGGAGGTCCACTGGGCCGTCCTCGGGATAGGGGCCGCCGCCACGATGGCCCTGGTCGCGCAGAGGATAGCGGGGCTGGGGCTGCTCTCCCGGCTGGCGCCGCCCGTCTCCAACGCCCTGGCCTCGTTCGGTTTAGCTGGGCTCACGGGGACGCTCATGACCGTCCTCCCCTTCATCCCGGTCGCCCTCGGCGCCCTGATATTCGGGCTCGCCATCAACAGAGGCTTCGTCGTCCAGTACGGGACATCGAGGAGGCTCTTCTTGCCGGGCAAGTTCATCAAGGCCCTCAGGCTTGCGGACAAGCTGACCCCGAACGACCTCTTCGCGGGAGAGGACTCGGGCGCCACCGTCGCGCAGGCCGCCTCGGCATCCTAGAGGGCCGCGGGGACGAACGCGACCAACCCGACCGCCAGCTGCAGGAGGATCGCCCTCCTCACCCCCACCCCGCTCCTCGCTGCCATGAGAAGAGCCAGGAGGTTCGCGAACGACGAGATCGGGTCGATGTTCCCAGCCAGCCCCGCGTCGACCGCGAGGGTCGGGGCGGCGTGAGCGGACACGGGGGCCGTGCTGAGGACGAGCTGCGTCGCCGGGACATTGCTGATCACCGCCGAGACTGCTGCGAAGAACTCGGCGGTGTACGGCTGCGCGCCGGCCGCCGCGGGAGCCACGTAGGGCGAGACGACGGGCTTGACGAGCAGCGCGACGAGAGCCACCATCCCGACGAGGGCGTAAAGGATGATCAGGCTCTTGAGGTCGAACTCGCGCGCCACCCTTCTCGGGGACCGAAACGTGAAGGCGAAGCCCAGGGCGAAAGCGAGCGCTAGCGACAGGAGGCTAGAGACACCCAGGACGTTCAGCACGAAGACGGCCGCCGCCGACCCGAGGAGGTAGGCCGCCGGTCTCCACGGCCCCTTCGCGGAGGGCGCTGTCCGTCCGGAGAACCTCCTCCTGAACCAGAAGAGGAGGAGAGCCGCAATCGCCCCCGAGGCCGCGAGGCGGAGCCAGGTCCCCTCGACGAACGCCCCGGCGGAGATACCGGTCCCCTGCCACAGGAGTATGTTCTGCGGGTTGCCGAGCGGGGTCAGCGAGCTGGCGATGTTGGTGAACGTGACCATCGCGACGAGGAGGGGGGCGACATCCGTCTTGGACTCCTTCGAGTACGCGATCAGCACCGGCGTTAGGATGAGGACGAGGACGTCGTTCAGTACGAAAGGGGAGAAGACCGCTGTCACGGCCACGACCGCGTACATCACCCCGAGCCTCCCCTCGAGCGACGAGATCAGCCCGCGCAGGAAGGAGAACCCTTCGGCCGCCCTGAACTGCGCCGCGATCCCGAAGAGGAAAGCGAGAGACAGGAAGATGGAATAGTCGAAGCCCATCGGGACCGCCGCAGGCCGACGGTCCCTCTGCCGACTCCCTAAGCATAGCGCCCTCACCCCATGTCGCCGGGCCAATGACGCAATACGGGGTCCATCGGGCGCCGATTCACTAGAGATTTGGGAACGATGTCGGAAATCCAGTATATACCCCGCGAACGTCGCACTCCTGACGGAAAATGCAAGTAACGAACACAGCGAAACTAGCGGCTGTGGCGGCGACCGTCGCCGCGGTCATGTTGGCCTACTCGGCCGTGATCGCGCCGGCAACCGCGCAGACCGCGACATCGACATCCAACTCAGCCAGCTCGACCACACCAGTCACCTCAGGCGGATGGGGAGGCCAGGGCGGCCACTTCGCGCCCTTCCAAGCGGGCGCGCCGCTCCGCGGCGGCGGTGGCCGCGGCGGAGGGTTCTTCCGACAGAGCCTCCCGAGCCTGACGGTAGGGCAGACCATCACCGTGACCAGCACCCAGGGCGAGTACTTCCTCGCCAGCGACCACACCGAGAACGGCACCGCCTCCGGCACCATGACCTTCACGGTCACGGGCAAGCTGACAGGCGGATACACGTTGTCCATCACATCCGGCAGCCTAGTCGTCAACGGCACCACCTACACGGTCTCGTCTGGCACAGCCCAGATGGGCCCTGACGCCGCCGCCCTAGTAGGGCAGGGGGCAACCAGTTCCTCCGGGACGTTCCTCGTGAGGTCGACAGCCCACGGGAACTTCGCCGGATCCAGCGCGACGATGTCAGTCGACCTGAGCGCAGGGACAACCGAGTACCTAGTCTTCCTCGCCGGCGGAATCACGGGTTAGACCAAGGACTCGGCTCCCGAATTTTTTTTGTCCTCCGACTCCCCCGCTTACAGCGTCGGTTTCGTCCCCTTCGACCCGAGCCATCCGAGGACCCTCCCCGGCTCCGCCCGGTCAACCTCACGACACCCGCCGCCTTCCGCTCCAGCTCCTCAACCAGAGCTCGTGGTTCTAGAAGCTGTCGAACGCAGGCTCGACGCCCGCAAAACCCTTATCTAGCGAACGGGGAAAAACCGGCAACTTCCATGGGCAAGGTACTGGTCACCGGCGCGGCTGGCCAGATAGGCTCCGAGCTGGTTGTCGCCCTGAGGGAGAAGCACGGCGAGGAGAACGTCATCGCCACAGACATACTCCTCAAGGCCGTGGAGAAGGTGCTCCCCTCGGGCCCCAACGAGCAGGTGGACGTGACCGAGATCCGCAAGCTCCGAGAGGCGGTATCTACCTGGGACGTCACCACGGTCTACCACCTCGCCGCGATACTCTCTGCGTCCGGCGAGAAGAACCCGCAGCTGGCCTGGGACGTCAACATGAAGGGGCTCCAGAACGTCCTCGAACTCGCGGTGGAGATGAGCCTCGAGCGGGTCTACTGGCCGAGCTCGATCGCCGTCTTCGGGCCGGGCATCCCCAGGGTCAAGACCCCCCAGGACGTCCCCCTCTTCCCGACGACGATGTACGGGATAACCAAGGCGACCGGCGAGCTCCTGTGCAACTACTACCACCAGAGGTACGGGGTCGATGTCAGGTCGATCAGGTACCCGGGGATCATCAGCAACAAGGTCGCCCCCCACGGGGGCACGACCGACTACGCCGTCGACATGTTCTACCAGGCCATCCTCAAGAGGCACTACGCCTGCTTCGTGAGGTCGAACACCGTCCTACCCATGATGTACATGGAGGACGCCATCCGGGCCACCCTGATGCTGATGGACGCCAGCCCAAAAAAGGTAACCTACCGCATGGGGTACAACGTGGCCGGGCTGAGCTTCTCCGCCGGGGACCTTGCCAAGGAGATCAAGAAGCACATCCCTGGCTTTTCCTGCGAGTTCGTCCCAGACTTCCGGCAGAAGATAGCAGACTCTTGGCCGGAGTCGGTGGACGACTCGCGCGCAAGAAAGGACTGGGGCTGGAAGCCGAAGTACGACCTGACCGCCATGTCCAAGGACATGATCAGCGAGCTGAGCGACCGCGCCAGGCGCGGAACGCTCGTACTCTGACACGGGTCAAAAAGGAAATTAACCTCGGACGTGCCGTCGAGCCCCAGGATGGACAGAGACCCGACCTCGTTCCTGGGAGAGGAGTACCGCGCGCTGGTCAAGAGCGACCTGGACTGGAAGATACGGACCCTCCAGGGCCCCAGCACCCCCTGGTGCAAGATAGACGGCAAGAAGGTCCTGATGCTCTGCTCCAACAACTACCTGGGGTTGACCAACCACCCGGCCCTCAAGAAGGCGGCCATCGAGGCGGTCAAGACCCACGGCGCCGGCTCGGGCTCGGTCAGGGCAATCGCCGGGAACATGGACCTCCACGTCCAACTCGAGGAGAGGCTCGCTCACTTCAAGCGCGCCGAGGCCTCTCTGGTCTACCAGACGGGCTACGCCGTCAACAGCGGGCTCATCCCGCAGCTCGTCGCCGAGCAGGACCTCGTCATCAGCGACGAGCTCAACCACGGCAGCATCATCGACGGAGTGAGGCTCTCCAAGGCCGAGCGCGCGGTCTACAAGCACGCCGACGTCGCCGACCTCGCGAGGGTTCTCGACGAGGCCGAGAAGCACTCGCCCTCCTACCGCAGGCTCCTTGTGATAACGGACGGGGTCTTCTCGATGGACGGCGACATCGCCCCCCTGGACAAGATAGCCAGGCTCGCGGGCAAGCACGGCGCGATGGTCTACGTCGACGACGCCCACGGCGAGGGCGTGCTGGGGGACGGGGGCAGGGGGATCGTATCCCACTTCAAACTCACGAGGAAGCAGGTCCAGATAGAGATGGGCACCTTCTCGAAGGCATTCGGGGTCGTGGGCGGCCACGTCTCAGGTTCGCGCGACCTCACCAACTTCGCCTACAACAAGTCGAGGACGTGGCTTCTCAGCGGCTCCCACCCGCCAGCGGTGGCTGCGGCGTGCGTCGCGGCCATCGACGTCCTCGAGAACGAGCCCGAGCGCGTCCAGACCCTCTGGAAGCACACCCGGCACTTCAAGAAGAGCATGAGCGACCTGGGGTTCAACATAGGGAAGAGCGAGTCGCCAATCACGCCGGTGATCACCGGGGACGAGGAGACGGCCAAGAAGCTCAGCGCCCGCCTCTTCCAGGCCGGGGTATTCGCCCTCCCGATAGTCTTCCCCATGGTGGCGAAGGGCAAGGCGAGGATAAGGACCATAATGAACGCCGCCCTCACAGCGGATGACCTCGACTTCGCGGTCGGCGCCTTTGAGAAGATAGGCAAGCAGCTATCCATCGTGGCCAGGAACTAGTCAGGCCATCGACTGGGCTTGGATGAGCTCGCCCAGCTTCTGGAAGTAGAGCCTCGTCGCGAGGGGCATCGCCCCCAGGTTTGCGTCTATCGCCTTGAGGACGTCGTCGACGGCGCGCCTCGATGTCTTGAACTCGAACTTCATCGTCAGTATCGGGTCGCGGATCACCTGGATGCTGTCCCTGAGGTCCGGGCGCGCCCTTGCCTTGGCGTCCGCCTCCACCTTCCTGTACCACGCCGCCAGGACCTCGGGGTCGAGCCCGAGCTTGAGGTGCTCTATCTCCTGGACCAGCCTCTGTATCAGCCGCATCTCGCTGCTGTCTGACATCGCCATCAACCGCAGCGGGACTGGAGTATCTCCGTCTTCTCGTACTCCGCCTCCCAGAGGTGCATGCTGTTCCTCGCCCTCCTCACCGTGATGAGGGAGTACCCCTCCGGCGAGTCCGCGAGCGACCTGCTCAGGATCTCCTGGACGCTGTCGTCGTCTTCGTCGAACGTCTTGACTATGTGCTGCTTGTACTTCTCGACCTCCTTCAGGCGGTCCTTGAGGCAGAGGGTCTTCCCGTCGAACCTGGACGAGGTGAGCCGCTTGACCTCGGCCCCGCACAGGTCGCACCTCACGGTCTGCATCCCGCAGGAGAGGCAGATCCTCCCCAGGCCGATGACCATGGGGAACGTCCCCGCCGTCGCCTCCTCCTTGCCGCAGAGCGCGCACTTCGAGAGCTTCCCCGTGGAGTGCTGCATGATCGGGAGCCGAAGGACGGCGACTCCTTAAGACGATTTCGGCTCAGAACCCGTCGGCGACGTCATCGACGTTCTCCACGACCGCGTCCGCCTGGGTCTTGGTCTCTCCCCTCGAGAACACCCCCGTCTTGACTATCACGCTCGTTATCCCCATCCTTTTCGCCCCGACGATGTCCGTCTCCTCCTGGTCGCCGACCATCACCGTCTCCTCCGGCTCGCACCCCGCCTTCTCGAGCGCGAGCTCGAACATCAGGCGCGACGGCTTGCCTATCGCGACCGCCCTCTTGCTCGAGGCGTACTCTATCGCCCTCACGGTCGGCCCGACCGCCATCGCCACCCTGTTCCTGTACATGTAGAGCCTCGCGGCGTGGCACGCTACTATCGACGCCCCGTTCCTCGCCACCTCGCTCGCCTTGTCGAGCTTGTTGTAGGTGACCCACCTGTCCAGCCCGACGACCACCACGTCCGCCTTCGTCCCCCTGGTCCTCCTGAGCCCCTCCCGCCTCAGCTCCTCGTCGAGACCCCGCTCGCCTACGAGGTAGTATGTCCCCCCGGGGTGGTTCTTGGCGACGTACTGGGCCGTGAGCTTCGCGCTCGAGAGTATCTCCTCCTTCTTGACCGGGATGTCAAACCTCCTGAGCCTCTCGTGGACGGTCTCTATCGTGTCCGTCGAGTCGTTGGTGAGGACGAAGAACCTCTTCCCCTTCGCCCTTATCTTGTTGATGACCTTCGTCCCCCCGAGCTTGACGGGAGCCTCCTTCCCGGCGGTGAGGACGCCGTCGAGGTCGAAGAGGAAGAGCTTCTTCCTCGACAGGTCGATCATACTTCGAGGCCGGCCCGTTTTCGCGTTTTTATCCTTTGTCGGCTACAGCAACGACTAAATCGCGTGCGGCTCCGCGCCCGACCGAGGCCACAACGCTTTGTTCGACCAGAGGCCGCGAGCCTCCCTCCTTCTCTGCGCCGCGGTCGGGCTCCTCCTCTCCTCCTCTCCTGAGTCCGCGCTGGCGGCCGCCTCGCCCCCCGCCGCCCAGGGCCCGGCCAGCTGGATAGGCCCCGGCGGGAACTTCCCGTTCAACTGGGACTGGAGCCCCCAGACGACGATCAACGCCACCAGCATGACGGCGCTGGGGCTCAAGTGGCTCTTCCCGCTCCCCGCCCCCCTCTTCAGGACGCCGCTGGGCACGAGCGTCATCATCACCCCGATCATCGCCGGAGGCTACGTCTACAGCATCACCAGCTCCGACACGCTGATGGCCGAGAGCGCCTCGAACGGCGTCCTCGCCTGGGCCAAGAACCTCTCCCTGGACTACGACTATCCGGGCCTGGGGGTCGCACCCGAGGCCCAGAACCTCATGGGTCACAACCACGCCCTGTGGTACACGACCGAGGTGAAAGACCAGCCCCTCGTCTGGGTCGCCGGGACCAACTACACCGTCTTCGCCTTCAACGCCCTCTCCGGGGCGGAGGTTGTCAGGCTCGACTACCTCCCGGTCGGCGTCCCGGGCAACTTCGGGTTCTACGACCCAGGCGGGAAGCAGCTGGTCATCGACCAGGCCAGGGGCATACTCACGGTCACCAACTCCGACTCTGAGGGCACCGACGCCGGCCGCGGGTTCTTCGAGGGCTGGAACATCACGGCCTCCCCGCCCACCCTGATGTGGAGGACCTTCCTCACCCCGCCCCAGGATGGCTCCGACCCGATGTGGTCGATCGACTCTGTCCGCAACGCGTCCTACGCCTGGGTCTTCAACGGGACGGCGGCCGTCGACCTAAAGTCCCTCCCCAACTCGACGCTCTACGGTGCGCTCTACGGCGACTGGGGCACCTTCGGGTACAACGGGACCTACAGCTTCGCTGGGGCCGACGGAGGGTGGGGAGGCTCGGACGCCTTTGACCCGCAGACGGGGATCGAGTACGTCGGGACCTCCCAGCCCTCTCCCGACTGGAACGCGACCACGCGCCCCGGCCTCGACCTCTGGAGCTCCTCAGTCCTCGCCATCGACGAGGTCACAGGCAAGCTGGTCTGGGGGTTCCAGACCTCACCCCACGACCTCAACGACTGGGACTGCTCCTGGAGCGTGATGCTAGCCAACGCCACCGTCGGCGGCCAGAACCAGAAGGTCGTGATGAAGGGCTGCAAGAACGGCTACTTCTACGCCCTCGACGCTGCCACGGGGAAGATGCTCTGGTATTTCGACGCCCCCTCGATCAAGAGGGCGGCGACGAGCCAGATCCTCGACCCCCTCAGCAAGGCCGCGATGGACAGGCCGTGGGAGGACTACCCCTCCACCGCACCCTACCTGCAGAACCCCTGTGGCAGCGGGGGGATCGAGTCCGACCCGGCCTACGACCCCGTGGACAACGTCGCGGTGGTCGCGACATACAACTGCCCCTCCTACGACCAGATCGCCCCCACGGTCGGGAAGGGCGTCGGGTACGGGGCCTTCGGGAAGAACCTCACCTACTCTGGGCCGTCACTGCCCACCAACACCACGCTCTGGGGGATCGACGTCAACACAGGCAAGCCGCTCTGGAGCTTCGACATCGCCAACATAGGGTTCCGCGGAGGCGTCGATCTCACAGACGGCCTGGTGATAGTCCCCGCCGCCGACGGCTACCTCAGGGCGCTGAGCGAGCAGACGGGGAAGCTCGTCTCCCAGAGGTACATCGGAGGGCCCATATGTACCGAGCCGGCAATCGGCCAGGACTCCGACGGGCAAGAGGAGCTCGTCTTCCCGATCTGCAGCAGCCACGAGACCCACTCGCCCCTCCCTACGAACAACGGGGTGATGATGGCGATGGCCCCGACGTCCTTCGTCTCGACCACGACCCTCACCTCGACCGTCACGGCCAGCCCTTCATCGCCGGCCTCCCCCTACCTGGCCTTCGGGCTCGGCCTCTTCGTCGCGGTCGCGGCCGCCAGCGTCGTGTTCTTGGCCCGAAGAGGGCGGCGCTAGGCCATTCCAGGGTCGAAAACCAACTTTATCTAACTCCAAACGGAGCTGCAGCGGTCTCAAGGGTTGTCCGCAGCGGACAAAGGCGCCGACCTCCTCTTCACAGAGCTGGTCGACGCAGTAAGATATTCACGAAACTGGCAGAGGAGCATCGCCGAGCAGGCCGAGGCGAATGCCGCCGCCGACAGGCAGATGGAGGCGCTCGCGCAGCTCTCCTCGCGAATATCTGATGCTCTGGGCGACCTCGATCTCGGCCCCGAAGACTCGAAGAGCCTCTCAAGGAAGATCAACGAGTTCTCCAACCTCGCGATAGAGCAGGCCAAGGACAAGGTGAAGGCGAGACTAAGGGCCAACCTCGACGCCGCCACAGCGGAGGCCAAGTCAGCGGAGCTCAAGGCCAAGAAGAGCCTGGAGTCATACCTCGCTGCCACCCCGCTGCCGGTCATCGACCAGGACGTCTCGCTCGACCTCGCGGACGGCTCCTACTCCGCCAAAGCCGAGTACAAGTGCGCCGGCGAGATAGAGTACGAGTTCCTCCTCAACACCGCCGCGTCGCCGCACTTCCGCGAAGAGCTTGCCTTCTCCAGGGTCAGGAAAGGGGTCAAGCTCCCGGTGAGGCTGGGCAAGACATGGCTGAGGAAGGAGCTGGTCCCCGACTATGAGAAGCTCGACGACTACGCCCTCTCCAGGGCGAGGGCGTCGAAGGGCCACCTCGAGGCCACCCTGGTCCACCCCGAGACCGGGAGCAAGGTCGAACTCGTCTTCTCCAAGTCTGGTAGCGACTCGTTCGTCACGATATCCTACGCCGACGAGAAGGGCGAGGTCGACGTCACAGGAGAGGCTGGCCTGAGCAGGCATGTCGACCTCCCTACGATGAAGGGGGTAGGGGCGCGCATCCTGGACGCGATCCTCGACCTCTCGATGGAGAAGCTGCAGCTCAGCAGGGTGGAGTGCGCCGGCGTGGACGTCCTGGCCACCCTCGACTGCTCGGGCTTCATGCAGCAGGCCGTCCGCGTCCTTGTCAGGTCCAAGACATCGGTCGCCGCCATGAGCAAGGTCAACCCCAAGCTCGCGATAGAGAGGCTCAACCTCCTCGGCCCCGAGGGGGCGAAGATCAAGGAGACCCTCGGGCTCACCGCCCGGGGGATGAAGTAGCCCTAGCTCCGGCCGGCCCTACGGCGGAGCCTCACCTCGCGGGACGGCCTCCGAAGGAGCGAGGCATCGACGAAGAGGTTGAGCAGCAACATCAGCGGGGCCGCTGCGAGCATCCCGACGAACAGGTCGTTCGCCACCGCTGGGGTCACCGGTAGTAGCGAGAGGAATGTCCCTTTGGAGTGGAGCGCGCGAGGGAAGACCTCGAGGAGGGAGAGGCAGGACAGGCTCAGGACGGATAGGAAGAGCTGCACTCCAAGCTTCCCCAGCTCGAGGATGTCGAACGCCAGGTATGCGAAGAGTATCGCCAGCGTCCCGAAGACCACCACCGACGAGCTGATGAGGTAGACCGCCCCGCCGGCCACGAAGCAGCTCGCCCCGACCAGGGTCGGCAAGGCGTCCGCCCTCCCATAGCCCTCTCCTCTCCGCCTCCGCAGCCAAACGCCCGAGAGGGAGATCACCCCAAGGCTGACCAGGACCATGAAGTCGGTGATGTTCACCAGGAAGTCCTGGTTGCCCTCCGCCAGGAGGAAGATCGAGACCAGGGTGAACAGCCAGGAAAGGTCCGCCAGCGAGTGCGGCATGTAGCCGTCCTCTCCGAGCGACTTTAGGTGCCTGGTCGCCGCGAGGAACGCTGGGACGAACGTCGTGACGGAGGCGATGAGGAAGCAGATCCCCATGAGGAGCTCCTGAGAGTGCCCGAGGAAGGTGTCGGCAAGGTACAGCGCCGGGATCTGCGCGCTGTCGATGGCGGCCGCGTCAGCGTGGAGGGAGAAGACGGCGAGCCCGTAGAAGATGTTGATCGCCCCCGCTATCACGACGGTCAGGACCATCGTCACGCCGAGGTACCTCACCTTGGTCATCGTGTACCCCTTCTTCAACCACGAGATCACCGGGACGGGCGACGACTCCTTCGAGTCCCGCTCGAGGGCCTGGATCTCCTGGAACCCGAAGAAGAGGAGGTAGAGGTAGCCAGTGTTGATGACCAGGGTCGCAGGCCAGTACCCCCCGCCTGTGTATCTCAGGATGCCCGAGAGGTCCCACGACCCCTTCCCGCCAAGCAGGGCGCCGTCGTAGAGGAGTATCGCGACCATCGCGCCCGTCAGGACTATCTGGACCACCCCGGTCACGCTAAGGAGCCTCTTCTCGTAGAAGGAGTCAAGCACCGTCCAACCGATGAGACAAATCGCTGTGACCCAAACGATGACGGTCTGCGCCTCCCCTGGGACGCCCAGCTCCCCGAGTATGGTCGGGAAGTAGGTGAAGTCGAACACCAGGAAGACGATCTTCGAGTAGGCGGCGAGCGCCGTGTTGGCGACCCACATCGAGACCCGGCTCACGAAGTAGCGGACGCTCCTCACGCCGACCGCCACCCTCGTGAACGAGGGCCCTCCCACCGACTCGAGCCCCCGCTTCCGAGAGTCTGAGTACATGTCTGCGTAGACCTTCGCCATCAGGACGGAGAGGACCATCGCGAGGGCGAGAGACCCCACCGAGACGAACTCGTACTGGACGACATTCTGGGGTATCAGGATGAAGAGCGGCGACCCGAGCGTCGCCCCTATCCCCACTGCCAGGACTGTCACGAAGCCGTAGACGTGCTGCTCGCGCTGGACCCTGGCGGGCCTCCTGAACCTGACCCTCAGGGACTCTGGGAGCGAGGCGACCAGCGCCACCCCTGTGAGGGCGAGGCTCATGGCAGCGACCGCCACCATCACCTCGCCGAGACCGGGGGCGGCCTGTCGGGAGATGTAGGCCACCTCGTCGTAGAGGTAGCCTGTCGCGTACCCCGTCACGACCAAGCCCGAGACCAGCGCCAGGAGCTTGACAGCCAGAGCCCCTAGCCGCGCGCGCTGGGATAGCACTATCTCCGACCCGGCTCGACGACCATCCCTGCGTCCTTGAGGTTCTTCGACGCCCTCCGCAGGGTGTAGAATGCCCCCAGTAGCAGGAGCGCCGAGAACAGGAAGTCGAGGAGCGGGATGCCATAGGACAGCGGCCCGCCCGTCGCCGAGCCGAGGCCCGAGAGGTACGACCCGAGCTGCTGCGGGGTGGCCACCCCTGCCAGTACCGGGACGAAGGCTGCCAGCCCGACTATGGTCAGGAAGGAGGCTAGGACTATCTCTCCGACGGCCACGGGAACCCCACCTCCCTTCTGCGGAGGGCTCTTGGACTGGACGAGCCCAATGAACCTCCTCACATAGTCCTCCTGGGACTCGACGAGGGACCTCTCGAGGACGGGTTGGAGGTCGGCGTCCGACTCGTAGAGCAGCGTAAGCGCCTTGACGTCAAGCTTCAGCCTCGCGACGACCTCGTCGCGAGCTCTATCGTCGGTGCTCAATCAGCATCCCCGTGATGAGGGCCGGGTTGCTATTTCTCGCTTGCGCGGCCCGAACCGCGGAGGCGGCGAGGCTGGCAGGCCAAACATCTAAATATCCAAGAGGGGTCGGCGTCAAAGAAACCAGATGACGCAGTACGCGAGGATCAAGCTCACCAGCTCGAACCTCCAGGAGCTTGAGCTACTCGCCAAGGAAATCAAGGACATAACCGAGAAGACCGGGGTGAAGAGCAAGGGACCCCAGCCTCTCCCGACCAAGAAGCTGAAGATCACCACGCGCAAGGCCCCCACCGGGGAGGGGACTCACACCTTCGACCACTGGCAGCTGAGGATCCACCGCCGGATACTCGACATCGAGCCCGACGACAGGACCATGAAGCAGATTACCAAGCTCAGGATCCCCGAAGACGTGAAGATCGAGCTGACCCTCACGAGCTAGGCCGGCTGCTTCTTCACCCAGTCTATCGTGCGCTTCAGCCCCTCGTCGAGGCTGACCTCGTAGTCGAAACCGAGGATCTTCTTCATCTTCTCCGTCGACGGGTAGCTCACCTGCGGCTCCTTCTCGGCGTCAGACCTCGGGGGCATCATCTGGAGCTCCGACTTCGAGCCCGTCAGCTTCTTCACCCTCTCCGCGAGCTCCCTTATCGCGACCTTCTCGGCCCCGCCGAAGTTGAAAGCCTGCCCGACCGCGGCGTCATTCTCGAGGATCTTTTCGATGAGCTTGGCGAAGTTCACGGCGTGGGAGGGAGCAGTGACGTCCCTCCCGGAGTTGAACAGCTTGATAGGCTCGTTCTTGAGGCACGACCTGATGAAGAAGGGAACCGCCCTCGCGGGCTGGTCGAACTCTCCGAAGAGGAGCCAAGCCCGCGTCATGGCCACCGGGACGCCCTTGGTCTTGTGGTAGCTCATGACCAGGTTCTCGCCTATGACCTTGGAGTAGTCGTACGGGACCCTCGGGTCGAACGGGCCGTCCTCGACCACCGGGTTCTTCTTGGGGGCGCCGTAGACGTTGGCGGAGGAGGCGTAGTGGAACCTCTTCACGCCCTTCCTCGCGGCCAGCTCCAGCATGTTGAGGGTCGCGAAGCAGTTGACCTGGTAGCAGGCGAACGGGTCGGCTATCGTCTTCTTGATGTCGGCGATCCCGGCGAGGTGCACTATCGCGTCGAAGTCCAGTCTTCCGAGCTCGGTCTCGACGAACGACCTGTCGACGATGTTCCCGACGACCTTCGCGCCCGGGGCTATGTCCGCCCCCGTCACCTCGTGCCCGTGACCAGAGAGGTAGGCGGTGACGTGCCTGCCCACAAAGCCCTGAGAGCCTGTTACGAGGACCTTCAATTGCGGCAGTTGGCCGTCTTACGACGATATTTTAACCTGCGAGCAGCGCCACCCCTTCACTCGCCCAGGGTCGCCGCATAGGACCTTCCAAGGTCCCGGTCGACCACGCCCGTAAGGAGCTTCTCCCTCCCGTCGGGGAGGATGATCGGAAGGGCTGTCGCGTGGTAGGGCAGGTCCAGGTTCTCGATCTTCCCCTCGTCTTCGATCTCCGCCACCTTTCTGCAATCCCCTCCCCCGCAACGGAAGTGGTAGACCCTCACAACCCGCCGCTCGCCCAGCCCGCCGCCTCTCCCTCCCGCTGCGGTGGATGCGTCCGGCATCTGGAGGACGTAGATTTCGTTGGCCTCTTGGAGGTTCCTCAGGTCGACCATCTGGTCCGTGACGAGCACCCTCCGCCCCATGCTCTCGACCAGGGCTACGAACTCGTCTACCCCGGCCATCGTTCTCGCCCGTTTCCCGCCGCCGCTTAAAACTTTGGCCGACTCCAGCTCGCCTTTCCGGCCCGCTCGAACCTGATGGGGTCGAGCGCTCGGAGCATCGGGTCCGGTCTCCCTCCCGGCCCGAAGATGCTGTCGATCACTAGCTTGCCAAGGACGGGCGCAAGGGCCATTCCCTTCCTCGTCGCCCCCGCGAGGACGTAGCCGTTCTCGCAGCGGGGAATGCGCCCCACGAGGGGGAGCTGGTCGGGAGTGGACGGTCGGAAGCCCACCCCTGTCTGGGAGACCTCGAGCGCGCACGGCCTCGAAAAGTGCGAGGTCGCGGTCTTGAAGAGCCAGGCCGTGCTCGACCTGCTGAACTGGGGGAGGTAGCCGACCAGCTCGAAGAAGCTCGTGAACCTCAGGGTGTCCTGGTCGTGCTGAGTCGCGGTCACCCCCTCGTCGTCGTAGTGCGACGGCAAGTCGATGACACGCTTCCTGTTCGTCCCGCAGAAGAGCACGAGCCCCCTCGCCGGGATGACCATAGGGTCGTAGCCAAGGGGCCTGCAGACCTCCCTGCTCCAGGAGCCCGCGGCGACGACGTATGCTTCCGCGGAGAGCTCCTTGCCGCCGACGACAGCTCGCGAGATTCGCCTCCCCGCAGAGTGCAGGCGCGCCTCGCCCTCGATGAACCTGCCGCCCATCCCCGCGACTCTCGACCTCAGGTGCCCGAGCAGCTTGCCAGAGTGCAGCGACCTCTCTTCGGCTAGCCATCCTCCCTCGAAGCCCAGGTACCCCAGCTCGGAGAGCTCCCGGGGCGTCAAGAAGCGGCCAGCCCGGCCTTTGCGGTCTGCGGGGAGCGTGGTGTGGAGGTCGAGCACCTCCTCTCTCAGGTCCAGCTCAGCACTCTCCTTGGCGAAGAACTTCTCGTATAGCGCGAGGCTGCGGATTGACAGCGGGATCCCGGTCTCCTCGTATCTCTCCGCCGTCTGCCTCCGGGCGATCCTGAACCAGTCGCGGTTCCTCCGCTTCTCCGCCTGAGAGACGCGCACCGACCCGGACGGCGAGAAGATATCCGTGAACGAGGGCCGCGTCGAGAGCTGTCCGGCGTTGAACTCCGACGTCCTCACAGAGCCCCTGGATGCGTCGGCGACGACGACGTCGTGACCGTCCCTGAGGAGGTAGTACGAAAGGAAGAGGCCGCTGATTCCGGCTCCGATTACGACGACCTTCAAGGCACCGCGGGCCATCTTCATCGGCGCCCCGTTTTATGCGAATTCATCCTATTGGAAGATGTGGCCAGGAAGGCGCATGGGCCGCCAAGAATCAAATCGCTCTGCGTGGTCAGCACCGGTCCGGGTCGAGAAGCGAAAATATCCCACGGTTCGCTTTCGGTCAGAATCCGCGCACACAACAGGGCCAGATTACCTAGAGCCGAAGGGATGAGCTACAACAAGATTGTCGAAACACCGCAGACCTAGATGTGCAAAGACATCAAAGGGCCAGCTCTCAGAGTGGCTTAGAGGGATTCACAGCCCTCTTGGAGGTGCGAATCACTTCGATCCAAGGCACACTCCGATGCTGGCCCATGTCACAGGTGTCCAGCTGGGGGACGGCTCAATAACCCAGAGGGGCTACAACAAGCTTTCAGCAATCGATCTAGAGCTCGTAATGGAGTTTGACCGTTGCCTCTCGTCGGTTCTCGACACGAGAAGACACAAACCCTGGTTTGACAAAAGAGATGGTACTTTTGCAATTGAAGGTCGAAGTGTCTTGCCCTACGAGTTTCTGCGAAAGGGCTGGAGGGCATTGAAGCCTTGGATTGAACACTGGCTGATTGCGGAGCCGGATTTGTTAGGGGGTTCTTTGATTCAGGCGGTTGTGTTTCGAAGGAAGGCGCGCTCCCATGCTTCAATACGGACTTCTGAAGTAAATGAAACGCCTGATGAAGCATACGCTTCAAATCGAGGCTACCGGGCCTCATCGGGATGTTCGCGCAGGCTCAGCCATGACTCGCGGGCACCTATGCCAGGAAATCAGACTGCTACAAGATCTATGTCAGAGCGGCGTCCTTGAATGATTTCAACAGAAAGGTCGGGGTTACGATTACAAGAAAGCGCGTCCGGCTGGAAAGAAAGCTAGGAAGAGTCACGCGCGGGGGGTAGGATTCGAACCCACGAGACCCGAAGGTCACGGGCTGTCTTTTGTGAGACTCAAGGCCCGCGCAATAACCGCTCTGCCACCCCCGCGCTGACGGCCGGTTGTTTCGCTTTGACATTTATGCATTGAACCTGGAGACCAGACGCCCTTCTCTCTCACGAGATCCCGCGGAATCTCGAAAATCAGCTGTTGTTTGAGAGATTGAAAGCAGCGAATTCCCAGTTACCACAAGTGTCGCGTCGCTCTCATACGCCCTGTCCACCAAGGTCAAGTTCTCGGACTTTATGTTGCTGATGTGGGAAGCGTAGGAGGCCCTGACTTCCTGCGCGGAGAGGATGGGTGGAATGACGACGGCCAGACCCAATAGGAGGCGCCCCGCGACAATGATGATCGCGATGATTCTACGTCCACTTCCGCTTCCTCGTTTCTGTTCAGCCTCCGCCGTCATCTTCCGAGAACCGGCAGGAAGCGAAGCCACCAAGAGCGCCCTAAGGCTCCTGCGAGTCTGAGGATTCGTTAACGATTATTACCCGCTTCTGCCGGCGCTGACTGAAGATGAGCGGTCAGCAGATCCGCAAGGTCGCGGTCATAGGGGCGGGCCTGATGGGCCACGGGATAGCCCAGGTCTCGGCACAGGTAGCGGGCTACGAGGTCGCCCTCCTCGACGTCAAGCAGGAGTTCGTCGACAGGGGAATGTCCATGGTGAGGGACAGCCTCGCGAGGTTCGTCTCGAAGGGCGCCCTGGACGGGCAGAAGGCGGACGCGGTCCTGGCGAGGATCCGCCCCACCACGGACATGAAGTCGGCCCTCGAGGGAGCCCAGCTCGTCATCGAGGCCGCGACCGAGGACCCGAAGCTCAAGCTCGAGCTGTACCGGAGGGTCTCCGACCACCTGGCCCCGGGTGCGATCCTGGCCTCGAACACATCCTCGATCAGCATAACCCTCCTCGCCTCCGCGACGACGAGCCCCGACAACGTCGCCGGGATGCACTTCTTCAACCCGCCGCAGCTGATGCCACTTGTCGAGCTAATCAGGGGCGCGAAGACCTCGGACGCGACGATCGAGACGATAAGGGGGGTCGCCAAGCAGATGGGCAAGGAGACCGTCCTCTGCAAGAAGGACTCTCCCGGCTTCATAGTCAACAGGATACTCGTCCCCGCCCTCAACGAGGCGACCCTCCTCGTCAACGAGGGGGTGGCCGACCCCGAGGACATCGACAAGGCGATCACCCTCGGCCTAAACTGGCCGATGGGCCCTCTCAAGCTCCTTGACTACGTCGGCCTGGACACGGCCCTCGGGATCTCCGAGGTCTTCATGTCGGAGCTCGAGGACTCGAAGTACCGGCCCAGCCCCCTCCTCAAGCGCATGGTGAGGGCGGGCCTCCTCGGCCGCAAGTCCGGCAAGGGCTTCTACGAGTGGGGCTCCCCCTCCTCGACAAAGGCGAAGTAGGCTCCCGTCAATCCACTTCGCCGGCCTGGGGCTCTTTAGCTCCGTCCAGCACCCCATCCAGCTCTGGCCTTCGGGTCCTCCGATACCCTCCCGATGGCCTACCTCGGGGTGTGCTCTGAGAACTCCCTCATCGGGCTCGCGGTAGCCTGGCTCTTCGACCTCAGGAAGAGACCCCCTGGGTGAGCCTCACCCTCAGGTCGTCCGGCATCGGGGCAGGCCTCCCGTCCTGCCCGATCAGGACGTGGACCGTGTGCCCTGTGCACAGCACCTCGCCCCCGGGGACCTTGGTGACCTCGTACTCCAGGCGGATGCTCGACCTCCCCAGCTTCCCCAGCCGGATGCTCACCTCTACTTCGTCGTCGTACCTCGCCGGGGCCTTGTACTGCGCGAACGCCTCGACCAGGGGTGTGTTGAACCCCCTCCTCTGTATCTCGGTGTACGGCAGGCCCAGCGACCTGAGCAGCTCGGTCCTCGCCACCTCGAACCAGACGAAGTACTCGGTGTGGTGGACCACGCGCATCGCATCAGTCTCCGCGAACCTCGCCCTGAGCCTCACCTTGTGCCCGATCGCATGCTTGCTCACGTCGTTTCCCGCTGCTCCAGGCGCGGCCCAGCGTTTTTACGTTCTCCCCGCCTGCCGCCGGCGTGGACAAGTATCAGACAATCGCAGTGGAGGCCAAGGACAGGGTCGCCGTCGTCAGGCTCAACAGACCGGAGGCGCTCAACGCGCTCAACTCGGTCATGGTCAAGGAGCTCGCCTCCGCCCTCGACCTCCTCGAGGCGGACGGCTCGGTCAGGTGCGTAGTCCTGACGGGGAGCGACAGGGCGTTCTGCGCGGGGGCCGACGTCAAAGAGATGTCGGGCCTCTCCAAGGCGGAGATGTCGAGGGGCGACCACCTCCGCCCGGCCTGGGAGCGCGCGTGGAAGTTCAGCAAGCCCCTCATCGCCGCGATAAGCGGCTACGCCCTGGGCGGGGGGCTCGAGCTGGCGATGTGCTGCGACATCATAGTTGCCTCCGAGGGCGCGAAGCTCGGACAGCCCGAGATCAACATCGGGATAATCCCCGGCGGAGGCGGGACGCAGCGTCTCCCGCGGGCGGTCGGGAAGTACAAGGCGTCCGAGATGATACTAGCCGGCGTGTTCATCTCGGCGGAGGAGGCGAAGGCGCACGGCCTCGTCAACAGGGTCGTCCCTCCCGGCAAGTACCTCGAAGAGGCCCTGAGCCTCGCGGCGGAGATATCCTCGAAGGCGCCCCTCGCCGTCCGCGCGGCGAAGCAGGCGATGGCCGCCACCCAGGTCGATTTGGGGCGCGGGCTCGAGTCCGAGAGGGAGCTGTTCTACGACCTCTTCGACACGCAGGACAAGAAAGAGGGGATGAGCGCATTCCTGGAGAAGCGCAAGCCCGACTTTGTCGGGAGATGATCTAGGAATCTAGAGGCTATGGCACTGCCAGCACGGGTATCGTGGACTTCTCTATCACGTTCCTAGAGACGCTCCCGATGGCCCTGAGCCTGCCCATGCCCTTTAGCTCCCGGGTCCCGACGACGATGTAGTCGACCCCCTTTGCCTTTGCTGCCTTTAGTATCTCCGCCTCGGCGTTGCCCGACCGAGGGAGGCCCTCGTACTTCAGCCCCGCCTTCTCTACCGCCTGGAGGTAGCGCTCGGCGACCCTCCTGAACTGGTCCTCGAAGTAGTGCTCTGGCAGCGCGTCCCCATGCGAGTCGCGGTAGGAGTCGGGGACGTTTGTCTTTGGTACTACGTAGATGAGGTAGACCTTCGCGGACATCGCCTTCGCTAGGTCGATGCCGGCGTCGACTATCTGGTCAGCGTGATCGTGCTCATCTATCGCAACGAGTACTTGTTTCATCGCGCTTTTCTGACCCCTGCCGAATATATAGAGGTTAGGGCGTTGCGCGCTCTCCCCACGTCGCCGAAGACGCTCAGGGCCCCGGCTACGCCGACACCGCGGCAAGGCTTATCTCGGCACCCGGGCACGCCCGCGGAGACCCTTGGTCGACTACAGGCGGGCGAACAGGCAGTACGTGGCCATGTCCCGCGCCGAGGTATGGAGGTTCCTCGGCTCACAGCGCAGGGTCTACCTAGGGTTCCCCATGCCGACGGGCTACCCGCACGTCACGCCGATCTGGTTCGTGGTCGACGGCGAGACGGTCTACATGCGCGCCCAGGACTACAAGGTCAAGGTCGGCCTCGCCGCGGGGGCGAAGGCCTGCGTCGTCATCGACGACGGCGAGAAGTACAAGGAACTCCGGGGCGTCGTGATGTGGGGCCGGACGAGGATCGTCGACGACAAGAAGCTCGTCGCCAGGATCACGGCGCTCTTCGAGTCGAAGTACTCTCGCCTCCAGTGGAAGGCCGAGGAGATGCCGGCAGACTGGGTCGGCGATAGGGCGAACGAGAGGCGCGCGATGATCGAGTTCATCCCCGAGAAAGTAGACTCCTGGGACAACAGGAAGGTCTAGCCCCTTTTCCAGACCTCGTCCTTGACCTTCTCGAGGGAGTTCGCGTACCTGGCGACGTTGAAGAGGTATGTCGAGAGCCTGTTGAGGTATGGGACCATCTCGGAGTTCACCTTCTCGTCCCTGCTCAGGGCGACCACCCTCCTCTCGGCCCTCCTGCAGACAGACCTGGCGAGGTGGAGCGAGGCAGAGAGCTGCGTCCCGCCGGGCAGTATGAAGCTGGTCAGGCGCGGGAGCTCCCCCTGGAGGTCGTCGATCTCGCCCTCGAGCCGCTCAGTGTCCGCCCTTGTGATCCTCGGCACTCTGGCCTTCCCGGTCGAGGCGAGGTCCGCGCCGGCGACGAAGAGCTCGCCCTGTATCCTCCTGAGCTGCTTCGAGAGGGCCTTGCTCTTGCACAAGGAGAGGGAGAGCCCGACGCAGCTGTTCAGCTCATCAATCGTCCCGTACGCGTCGACCCTGACCGAGTCTTTCGGGACGCGGCCGGCGCCGTAGAGGCTGGTCTCTCCCTTGTCACCGCCTCGGGTGTACAATTGTTTTCCAGTTTTCATTTTCGTTATCAGCACTTTAGGCTTTGCGTTTTCCGCGGTCTTGCTACCGAAGGGATATATCCTAATCTTTTCAAGACATCCGCCCGGTGCATATAGACGCCGCAGGGTTCCTCTAAAGACGAGCCAGCGCACCTCTTCACCCCGCAGGAGGCGATGAGGATGCTCCCGGAGATCAAGATCAAGCTCAAGGCGATAATGGACAGGAAGAAGGTCGCCGACGCGCAACGCGACGAGGTCGAGCGGTTCAGCCTCGTGGGCTTCGAGGTTCCCGAGGCGAGGCAGAAGACCGACCAGCTCGACCTGATCGTGAAGGACCTGATGTCCAAGATCTCCGAGCTCGAGGACTTGGGCGTCAAGCTCAGGGACATCGACACGGGCCTGCTCGACTTCCCCGCGAAGAGATTCGGCGAGGTGGTCTACCTCTGCTGGAAGTACGGCGAGGCGAGCATCGAGTTCTGGCACGGCCAGAACGAGGGCTTCGCGAGCAGGAAGCAGATCAACGCCCAGATAGTCTCGCCCTAGGTCGCCCGCTAAGGTTTTCTAGCGGGCCCAGTCCGGCACCCCAGCCAGATGCCCAGCCAGCTCGCCGAAGGAGACAAGGCACCGGATTTTTCGCTTCCATCGTCGGGAGGCGGCAAGGTGAGGCTCAGCGACTACAAGGGCAAGAACGTCGTCCTCTACTTCTATCCGAAAGACGACACCTCCGGCTGCACGGCGGAGGCGTGCACCTTCAGGGACAACCTCCCGAAGTTCGGGGCCCTCGACGCAGTGGTCCTCGGGGTGAGCAAGGACTCGCTGGACTCCCACTCAAAGTTCATCAACAAGTACGGCCTCAACTTCACCCTCCTGAGCGACGAGGACCTCAAGGTCAACAACCTCTACGGCACCTGGGTCGAGAAGGAGAACTACGGGAGGAAGTACTGGGGGACGGAGCGCTCGACCTTCGTGATAGGCAAGGACGGCAAGATCAAGAAGATATTCCGGAAGGTCAAGGTCGACGGTCACGAGCAGCAAGTCCTCGCCGCCCTCTCCTGACGCTGCCGGGCTGGTTGGGCGAACTTGGGCTCCGGACTCGCGGGCGCGAAGGCGGGCATC
This sequence comes from Nitrososphaerales archaeon, assembly GCA_035515635.1. GTDB lineage: Archaea > Thermoproteota > Nitrososphaeria > Nitrososphaerales > Gagatemarchaeaceae > Gagatemarchaeum. The sequence goes on along the minus strand of DATJBB010000002.1, from coordinate 22,408 downwards.
CTCGGTGGGATATTCTTCGCCGCCGCTGTCGGCCTGTTCAACATCGCACTCCTCGAGGCGTTCAGCGGCTCCGTGATCGCGGCGTTCCAGCAGGTCTCCGCCTGCACGACGCCGCCCACCACGCCCCAAGACTGCTTCTCTACCCTCATCACAACCTACATCCCGACGTTCGTCCTGTTCCCAATAGCCGTCCTGGGGATCCTCTTCGGGTCGCTCTACGGGATCTACTTTGAGTTCCTGCCCGGGCAGGGATACAGGATCAAAGCGCTCGCCATCGGGATGGGCCTGCTGATCTTCCTCCTGCTCTTCGGCGCCGCCGGTATCGCCGCCGACCAGACGCAGAAGACGATACTGTACGCCTTCGACGTCATGGGCGCGCTCGGCTACGTCGCGATAGTCGCCCGCTACTACCGCACCTACACGAGGGAGGTCCAGTTCCAGAGTCCCGACCTGAAGAGGCTCAAGATAACGGTCGACGGCAAGAACTTCACGGGCAAGACGAGGACCCTCTCGGTCCACTCGTCCCACACCATCAAGGCGCCCAGCGAGAGCGGGACCTTCCACGAGTGGCTCGTGAGCGGTGGGGTGTCGGTCCTCGACTCGAAGAGCTTCGAGACGACGATGCGGGTCGACGGGGACGGCCTCCTCAAGATAACGTGACCGCCTCTAAAGCTTAATTGGAGTCGCGCCACGGCGAGCCCGCAGATGCCTCTCGACAAGACGGTGGCGGACTACATCCACGACAACCAGACCAGGTTCGTCAAGGAGATAGTCAGGCTCGCCTCCCAGCCGAGCGTCTCCGCGAGGAAGGAGGGGATCGACGAGTGCGCGGCCCTCGTAGAGTCGATGCTCGAGTCGATAGGCGCGAAGACAAAGCTCCTCCAGCTCCCCGGCGCCGCACCCCTGGTGTACGGCGAGATCGCGTCGTCCAGGTCGAGCAAGACCGTCCTGTTCTACAACCACTACGACGTCCAGCCCGAGGTCCCCCTCGAGCTCTGGAGGTCCCCGCCCTTCAAGCCCGAGGTGAGGGAGGGAAGGCTCTACGGCAGAGGGGTCTCCGACGACAAGGGCGAGCTGGTCTCCAGGCTGAAGCTTATCGAATCCTACGTCGAGGCGACGGGCGAACCGCCCTGCAACGTCAAGTTCTGCTTCGAGGGCGAGGAGGAGGTCGGGAGCACCCACCTCGAGGAGTACGTCAACAGGGACCCGGACCTCTTCAGGTCAGATGCTGTCATCTGGGAGTACGGCAAGATAGATGGCGAGGGACGTGCCGTGGTAGGGCTCGGGGTCAAGGGCATGATCTACCTGGAGCTGACCGTAAGGTCTCTCTCCCAGGACGCCCACAGCATGTATGCCGCCGCCCTCCCTAGCGCCGTCTGGAGGCTCAACCGCTTGCTCAGCCTGATCAAGGACTCGAACGAAAGGATACTCATCCCCGGCTGGTACGACAAGGTCCAGGACCTCGCCGACGACGAGCTGAGGCTCCTCGAAGAGCAGCCCTCCGAGGCCAAGGAGCTGCTCTCGACCTACGGGAGCAAGGACTTCGCCGGGGGGATGTCCCTAGCCCAGGCCAAGAAGGCCCTGGTCGCCCGCCCGACTGCCAACGTCGCGGGGATCTGGGCGGGGTACACTGGCCCAGGGAGCAAGACCGTCCTCCCCGCCGAGGCCCACTGCAAGATGGACTTCCGGCTCGTCCCCAACCAGGAACCCGACGAGCTCTACGCCAAGTTCGTGGCCTACCTCAACGCGAACGGCTTCGCGGACGTCGAGATACAGCGGGAGACCATGGAGCCGGCGGCGAGGACGAGCTACAAGAGCGACCTGGCCCAGGCCGCCATCAAGGGCGCCAAGGAGGTCTTTCAGAAGGACCCGATAATCGAGCTCTCCAGCGCCGGGACCGGCCCCCTCTACATATTCACACGGAGGTACAAGGTTGCGGGACTGGACATCGGGATATCCCCCGTCGACTCGGCCCTACACTCCCCCAACGAGAACATACGGCTCGACTACTTCGAGAGGGGGATGCTCTGGCTAGGCCAGACGCTGGAGAACTTCCTCTCGAAATGACCCGGAACCCCCTCTCGAAGGGCGAAACCTTATCTCGTCATGGCCTAAGCCCGTGGAGTTCAGCCAGATGATAGTCGGCGTCCCGAAAGAGACGGCCGCCCTCGAGAGGCGTGTCTCCATAGCCCCGGAGACTGTCTCCAAGCTAGGTGCCGGAGTCAGCGTCCTAGTGGAGAAGGGCGCCGGAGAGGGCGCGGGGTTCCCCGACTCTGAGTACACCGCCGCGGGGGCGAGCATGGCGAACGACGCCCAGTCGCTCTACGCGCAGGCGGACGTCGTCCTCAAGGTCTCCCCATTCACCCCCGACGAGGCCTCCTGGGTGAAGGAAGGGGCGACGACCATATCTTTCCTCTACCCAGTCGCCAACATAGACGCCGTCAAGAAGCTGATGGCGAGGAAGGCCACCGCATTCGCGATGGAGCTGATCCCAAGGATCAGCCGCGCCCAGCCGATGGACGCCCTCTCGTCTCAGGCCAACATCGCCGGGTACAAGGCCGTCCTCCTGGCGGCGGACACGGTCCCGAAGCTGTTTCCCCTCATGATGACGGCCGCGGGCACCATCTCCCCTGCCAAGGTCTTCATCCTCGGCGCCGGGGTGGCAGGTCTCCAGGCGATAGCGACGGCCAAGAGGCTCGGAGCCGTAGTCGAGGCCTACGACGTCAGGCCCGTGGTCAAGGAGCAGGTGATGAGCCTCGGGGCAAAGTTCGCCGAGATGCCCGTCGAGGCCAAGGACGCCCAGGACGCGGGAGGCTACGCCAAGGCGATGGGGGAGGAGTTCACCAGGAAGCAGCAGGAGTTCCTCGCTCAGCGCGCCAAGCCCATGGACGTAGTGATCACCACCGCCCTCATTCCAGGCGCGAGGGCCCCTATCCTGATCACCGAGGAGGCGGTCAAGGGGATGCACCCCGGCTCCGTGATAGTCGACCTGGCGGCCGAGGCCAAGGGCAACTGCGCCATCACCGAGCCTGGCAAGACAGTCGTCAAGTACGGCGTGACCATCCACGGCCCGCTCAACCTCCCTTCGACGATGGCCCCCGAGGCGAGCAGGCTCTACTCGAAGAACATCTCAGGCCTACTCCAGCTTATGCTCAAGGACGGGAAGCTGGCCATCGACACCAAGGACGAGGTGGTCAAGGGGTCGATGGTCCTCAACGCCGGTCAGGTCGTCCACATGCCCACCCTCAAGGTGATCGACCCGGCAGCAGCCGCGGCGATGGCAGCGGCCTCGGCGCCGCCTGCAGCACCGGCGTCCTCCGCACCCCCGCCGGCTGGAGCCAAGAAGCCATGATGCTAGAGCTAGCGGTCAACGCGACCGTGACGACCTCCACGGCCGCGACGGGAGGCGCGGCGGCTCCGAGCGACGTGGTGGTCAACCTGCTGATCTTCATAATGGCGACTTTCCTCGGGACCGAGCTGATCAGGCACGTCTCCAGGCTCCTCCACACCCCGCTGATGGCGCTCACCAACGCCATCTCCTCCGTCTCGATGGTGGCCGCGCTCATCGTCATGAGCGAGACCTCGAACTCGACCCTCCTCATCCTCGCCACGGTCGGAGTCGCGCTAGCCTGCACGAACATAGTCAGCGGCTTCATACTGGTCGAGAGGATAGTCCGCCTGTTCAAGCCGGCAAAGCCCAAGGTAAAGCCAGCGGAGGCACCGGCCAAGTGATCGACCCGAACTACATACTCGCGCTCTACGTCGTGGCGGTCGTTATGTTCATCCTCTCCCTCAGGTTCATGAGCGAGGTCAAGAGCGCGAGGTGGGGCGGGAGGTCCGCCGCGCTGGGCATGGCCATCGCGGTCGCGGCCACCCTCCTCGCTTACCAATCCAACGACATCGCCGCCCTCGTGGGGGCGATCCTCGTCGGCTTCGTCGTGGGCACGCCCATCGCCCTTCGCGTCCCAACGACCGCCCTCCCCCAGAGGACCGCCATGTCGCAGGCCTTCGGGTCGCTTGCCGTCGCACTCATCGGGGCGGCCGAGTACTACGACTACCAACCCCACGTCAACCCGTTCACGATGGCGGTCCTGTCCGCCGAGATGATACTGGGGTTCCTCACGTTCATGGGCAGTTGCATCGCCTTCGCGAAGCTCCAGGAGCTGATTCCTGGCAAACCCTTCGTCTACCCAGGCAAGAACTTCGTCAGCCTCACCATCCTGGGCGTGGCGGGCGCCGTCGGCGCTTACCTCGTCTACTCGCCCGCGACGACGTCCGCCCTCCCGATAATGGCCTTACTCGCATTGGCGTTCGGCTTCCTCCTGGTCATGGGGATAGGCGGGGCGGACATGCCCACGGTCATCGCGATACTGAACTCGTACACCGGCATGTCGGCCGCAGCCCTCGGGTTCGTCCTCAACAACAAGCTCCTGATAGTCGCCGGCTCGCTAGACGGCTCCTCAGGCTTCGTCCTCGCCGTCATAATGAGCCAGGCCATGAACAGATCATTCACAAACGTCCTCTTCGGCGGCGTCGGAGCGAAAGTGGTCAAGGGCGCGCCTGGCCAGCAGAAGGCCGAAGCAAGGCCCGTCAAGTCCTTCACGGTCGAGGACGTGGCGACCATACTGGACAACGCCCAGTCGGTAGTCATTGTCCCAGGCTACGGGATGGCGGTCGCGCAGGCCCAGCACGTGGTCAAGGAGGCCACAGACATCATGCAGGAGCACGGCATCGACGTCAAGTACGGCATCCACCCCGTCGCGGGGAGGATGCCCGGCCACATGAACGTCCTCCTGGCCGAGGCCAACGTCCCCTACGACCAGCTCTGGGAGATGGACAAGATCAACCCGATCTTCCCGGAGACGGACGTGGTCATAGTGGTGGGGGCGAACGACGTCACCAACCCGGCCGCGCGCACCAACCCGAGCTCGCCTCTCTTCGGGATGCCCATACTGAACGTCGACAAGGCGAAGACGGTGATATTCATCAAGCGCTCCATGAGCCCAGGCTTCTCGGGCGCCGACAACGAGCTGTTCTACCTCCCCAACACCTGGATGGTGTTCGGGGACGCCAAGAAGGTCCTCTCGGACCTCGTCGGCGCTCTGAAGTCAAAGTAGCAGGCTTCGCTAGACCGGCCGGTCGACCTTCGCGGCCGTCCCGACCTCGATGGCCTCGGTCCTCATCCACGCGTACCGGACGCTGAGGAAGTACCTCAGGAGGAACGCCACCGCTATCCCGACCAGGTTCGCCACGGCCGCGCTCAGCCCCAAGTAGGCGGTCCCTGCGTCGAGGACTCCGAGGTTGACAGCGAGGCCGACCAGCATCAGGGCGTTGAACTTGAGCAGGCGCCCGCCGGCGCTACCCGACCTCCTCTCCCTGAATGTCCAGAGGTCGTTCATCGCGAAGTTCGAGAGTATCGAGACCTCGATCGCAATCGCACTGGCCAGGAGCAGGTACATCCCGGTCGACTGGAGGAGGAGCAGGAGGCCTTCGTTGACGGCCACGCCGGTGAGACCGACGACAACGAACTTGAGGAAGTTGGCCGGGGACCCCAGCCCGAAGTTGCCGCCCCGTCCTCTCGACGCCATGGCGAGTCGTCGCCTATTTCTTTCGGCCGAGCGGCCCCAGGTAGTAGAGAACGTACAGAACTGAGACCGCGGCGACGATGACGAGGGCCGCCTGGTCTGCGAAGATGTACAGCGAGCCGAGGGCGCTCTGCCAGAGCGAGCCGGCCGAGTAGCCGACGTAGATGAGGGCAGTCGACCAGATCAGCGAACCAGCGAATGTGAGTATGGCGAACGACCGGATCTGCATCTTGAGCAGGCCGGCCGGGATGGAGATCACCGACCTGAGGCCGGGGATGAACCTGGAGACGAAGACCGCCCATGCGCCCTTCGAGTCGATCCACCTCTCCCCGTCGTCGAGGTGGCTTGCTGACACCCCCATCCTCCCCAGAATCCGGTAGATCACCGGCCTGCCCAGCCAGAGCGCCAGGAAGTAGGCGACCAGCGACCCCACCAGGAGCGCCATCGTGCTGTCGGCGACGGCCAAGACGAGGTTCATCTGCCCCAGGAAGACGAGGTAGCCCGCCCATGGGAGCACGACCTCGCTGGGTATGGGGAGGGAAGCCCCCTCCATCGCCATGAGAGCAAAGAGCCCCCCGTAGCCGATGCCGAGCATCGATGTGAGCAGCCCGGACGAGAACACCCCTCCCGAAGCCACCACGCCGCTGAACTTCGCCTCGAAGGGAAGGTCGACCACATCGGTGAGCTCGAGGAGGCTCAGGAATAGGGCGGCGAGAGCGACCGCCGCGAGGTACTTGCTCCTTGGGACGATGGAGACCGTCCGCCTCGGCAAGCCGGCGTCGGACATGGGTTTCCCTTCGCTCCCTGTGACCCTTATAGAAGTTACCGGAACAGGTCGTCCCCGAGGGCCATGAGGTATCCCCCGAACCCAATCCCGCCGATGAGGACGGGGTAGACGATCATCCTCTCCATCCCTCCCTGACCCAGCCCGAGGTACGTGTGCGTCCCGTAGAACACCAAGGCGACCAGGGTGATCACCCCCGTCGCCGCGGCGAAGTACGAGAACGGGGGCCTCGCTACCCTGTAGACCAGGAGCGCCTGGACCCCGATCATGAAGAAGGTGAAGGCCGAGAAGAAGGTGTGCAGCACCCCATAGCTCTCGTTGAAGACGCCCACGCCGAGGAGGCCGACTCCCGCGAGGAAGAAGAACGTCGAGAGCGACCTCGCGCCCGAGCCCTTCTGGAGGTAGTAGGCCGCAGCAAACAGGAGCGCCCCCAGGAGGACGGCCGAGCCGTTGAAGATGTCCGAGGAAGGCTGGACGAAACGGCAGGTGCCGTTCCCGCAGGTCGCCCCAAGGTCACTTATCGTGTCGAGCGAGACGTCATAGCCGGGGTAGTAGATCTCGGCGAGGGCGAAGAAGAAGGCGAACTGCCCTATCCCCAGGAACAGAATTGTCCCCGCCCTCTTCAGGACCTTGCCGTCCATGCCAGGCGCAACGAGCGTCAATTGTTTAAGATTTCGGCTCTTCCCTTTACGTCCGGCAGGACCGCGGCGGAACGCTTCTGCGAAGAACACTCATACGGAGCGGATTTCTTAACACGGCGGTGCAAAAAGTCGCGAAAGATGCTAAACATATGACTGATTTGAGATGACCATGGTAATCAAATGTAAGAGAAAACCCGCATAAACTTAAATATCGTGCAAGCCAAGGCTCGGCGAAGTGAACGCATCCAAATCACTTTTCGATATGATGCCTGAAAGGCTGACGAACTTCCTGACGAGCAAGTACGGAATCGCGGTGGTCGCGCTGATGGTCCTCCTGCTCGTGACGAACGCCCACTCGGTGTTCGCCCAGGCGGCCTCCTCGCCCCCGGCGAACCTAAGCAGCTTCCCGGCGGCGGCGGTCCCCAACTGGCTCGACACGGGGAGCAACTCGTGGATGATGACGGCGGGCACCTTCGTGGGCCTACAGAGCATCCCCGGGCTGGCGCTCTACTACGGCGGCCTCACCAGGAAGAAGTTCGCGATCAACACAGCGCTGATGTGCTTCTACGGGTTCTCGGCCGTCCTCGTCGTCTGGGTTCTCCTCGGATACAACTTCGGTTTCGGCCCCGCCGGCTGGAAGATGGGTGGCTATGGTATCCTCGGAACCCTCAGCTCGGTCGCTCCCGGGCTCACCGAGGGCAGCCAAGCCTTGGTCGGCCCGAATTCGCTCGCGCTCAACATCCCGACCTCGACGGTGGTCTGGTTCCAGTTCGTCTTCGCGGCCATCACCCCGCTCCTCTTCGTCGGAGCGATCATCGAGCGGACCAACTTCAAGGCGTGGATCCCGTTCGTCCCGCTGTGGTCGCTCCTGGTCTACAGCCCGCTGGCCTACGCCCTGTTCGCGGGCGGCTGGCTCAACCAGCTGGGCGCGGTGGACTTCTCGGGCGGGTATGTCATCCACCTCAACGCGGGCATAGCGGCCTTGGCGTCCGCCATCGCCATAGGCCCGAGGGCGGTCAAGGCCAGGGGGATCAAGCCCAACAACCTGTACTGGGTCTTCGTTGGCTGCGGCCTCGTGTGGCTGGGATGGAACGGGTTCAACGGAGGCGACCCCTACGGCTCCAGCGTGGACGCTTCCATAGCGGTACTCAACACCGACCTCGCGACGGCGGTCAGCGCCATCACTTGGATGGCGATGGACATGTCCTTCCTCAAGAAGCCCACCCTGGTCGGCGCGATGAGCGGGGCGATCACCGGCCTCGTGGCAATCACCCCGGCGGCTGGCTACGTGAGCGGCTACGGCGCGATAATCCTCGGGATCGCGGGCGGCACCATCCCGTGGTGGGCGACCTACAAGCTCCTTCCCAGGCTGAAGGTCGACGACGCGCTCGGGGTCTTCCCGGCGCACGGAGTCGCCGGTCTGACCGGCGGAATCCTGACGGGGATCCTGGCCGACCCGGCGGCGACCCAGTTCGTCTACCCGGGTCTCAAAGGCGCGGCCTTCGGGAACCCGGGCCTCCTAGGCGTCCAGATAGTCGCCGCGCTGTTCGTCATCGTCTACAGCTTCGTGGTGACGTTCGGGATCTGGAAGCTGATAGGCATCTTCATGCCACTAAAGATGAAGGACGAGGAGGTCATGGTCGGAGACTCTGCGGTGCACGGCGAGGAGATCGAGCCTCCGGACGAGGAACCGGAGGCCTCGACCATCGCCCCGATGGCCAAGTGACCGGCCGGGACCCGAGGAATCGGAGCCCTCCCGCGCCCACCGCGGAGGGCTATCCGACCGTGTCTCCATAACTCCTAAATATTCTTGAAAAAAGTCCCGCCTCGTGATTTCGTCCAAGTTACAGCCCTACAAGCTGGTCAACCTGGGTAAGCAGCTCAAGACGCCCGTCTTGGTCCGCGTCGACATAAACCTCCCAGCGTCCAAGGGACAGATCGAGGAGGACGCGCTGAGGATGCGGGTCTACGGCCACGTCCTCGAGATGTATTCCGACTACGCCGGCCTCGTGGTCATGAGCCACCAGGGGAGGAAGGGCGGAGACGACTTCACATCCTTCCTGCCCCACAGCGAGACTCTGAGGAGCCTCCTGCCCAAGGACATGTCCGTCGAGTTCATCCCCTACGACCAGGTCTTCACGGACAAGACCAAGGCCAAGATCAAGGCGCTGAAGCGTAGGGAGATAATGCTGCTCGACAACATGAGGTACTTCGAGGAGGAGAAGAAGTGGGACGCGGCGCAAAACACCTACGTCCCGTTCTTCAAGGGAGCGATCAAGACGTGCGTCAACGACTCCATCCCGACCTGGCACAGGGAGGACTCGAGCCTGATGTGCCTCCCCTACATCGCCCCGACGTGGATAGGCCTCCGCTCGTCGTACGAGCTCAGAATCCTCCAGGAGGTCATCAACAGCAAGGAACCCAAGGCGCTGATCATGGGCGGGGCGAAGATCCAGAAGGTCGCAGACCTCGTCAAGATAGCGCAGATGGGCGTCGAGATATTCACAGGCGGCCTGCCGGGTCAGGTGATCGCAAAGTCCAGGGGATACGACCTCGGCGAGGCAAACAACAAGTTCCTCGCCAAGAAGTTCAGCGCCGAGGACTTTGGCGAGGCAAAGAAGCTGGACTCCCTCCTCGAGGGCCACGGCCACCAGGGCCTCAAGCACCCCGTCGACTTCGTCGTCTTGGACGGCAAGGAGAGGAAGAGCGTCAAGCTAGAGGACCTCCCGAAGACAAAGGGGGAGATCCGGGACATCGGGCCGGAGACGCTCGAGATCTACGCATCCATGCTCCAGGAGAAGCCTCTCAGGATCAGGGCAGGGCCGCTCGGGGTCTACGAGCAGGGCTTCCAGAATGGGCTGGAGCTAACCAAGAGGATAAGCGGCGACGGCCTGATCTTCCTCGGAGGAGACACCTCCCAGGAGCTCAACGCCGGAGGCCTCCTCGGCCACATCGAGGACTCCGGAGGGCGGATTTGCATCAGCGGGGGCTCGTTCCTCCACGGTTGGGCAGGCGGGTCGTTCCCGCCGATAGAGTCGCTGATGAGCCTGCAAGGGCCCCTGGCCCCGCACTCCTCGACCTAGGGCTCGCAGGTAGACCCGCAGTAGGTCCAGGCGAAGACCGAGCCGTTGGTCACGGGCAGTTCGTCTGCCCCCACGCTGGCCTGCTGCCACGCCGTGGAGTTGTGCGTCCAGACCAGCCAGTAGTTCGTCTCCGTGCCGGCGACGCCGAACATGGAGTCGACCAAGTGCTCTCCGAAGGACGGGTACCAGACGGTCTGCATGTCGCCGCCCGTCACCACGACGGTCGCGGTGTAGAGGTTCCAACCTGGCTGCACCTGCGTGTTGTTGAACCAGCGCCTCGTCCCGTTCCCGAAGTTGAACAGGACGTCCGTCGTGTAGAGCTTGACCGACTCTGGCTTGAGCTTGAGGAACGCGCTCCAGAGGCCCGGAAGCTGCGAGCTGGCCTGGGCGTAGATGGGGAGAGACGTGTTGACCACCCCGACGGTGCCGGCGAGGAGCGAGAGGCTCTGGTTGGAGATCGCGACGGCCGAGTCGTACTGCTGCAGCAGCTGCCCGTTCTGGCCGGTCGCACTTGCGAGGTCGGAGGCGTTCTGCTGCTCGGTCTGCACCTCCTGGCCGTACTGGCCGTAGTAGTACAGCGCGATGCTCGAGGTAACGACCAGTCCCGCCAGCAGTACGGCCATCACTCCATACGTCGTGTTCGGAGACATGTGGCTGGACGGATTATCCAGCCATGTTTAAACCTTCCCCGGACTTCGTCCCGGGACGGGCCACCGGTTCGCCGGGCCGACCTTCTGGGCGTCTTCCCTTCGCGCCTATTGTGACAATATAGTCGCTATGGCGGCCAATAGATTATTTCGGAAAGTGCTATAGTGGTTTCGGCCCCAATAACTGACGACGGCCAATGCAAACAGAGGGCGGCTGACCTGTGAGCGAGGCGACCCACGCGAGCGTCCACCGCGACGCGTACTGCCTCTATTGTGGGGGTAGGTTAAACTTGGGCTACCACTACGTCTGCCACGTCTGCGGGGGATCTTACTGCTACATACACATGACCAAGCACGCGAAGGCGCACGCGGGCAGGGCAGAGGCCGAGCGCGTCTACGCCAGATAGGCATCCAGAAACGCATTAATCCAACCCGGGACATCTCCCCTCTGTTGCTCCTCCTAATCGCGCACACCCACACGATGGAGAACTGCCCGATGCGCGAAGGCAAGGAGGCCACCGACAAGCACTACCGCAGCCTCCAGCCCGAGGTCGCCAAGCGGCTTGGGATCAGGATCCTCGGACTCTACACCGCGCCCATGCAGCACTCCAGGTTCATCATCCTGGAGACGGAGAGCTTCGAGGCGCTGAGGGACTACCTCGAGCCCCTCTACACGATAGGGAACGTCCAGATCTATCCCGTCTCCTCCTTCTCCGAGAGGATGCACGACATCGAGCGGACCCTCGAGCCCCCGCCTACGGACTACTACTGCATGACCTGCAGGGTCAATTTCTTCGAGAACGAGATGGACGCCCACTCCGGGCACAAGTACTACAGCCAGAAGCAGATGGAGGAGATCTGGCCCCACGAGCTCGGAGGGGAGGCAGGCGGGGGCTAGGGCCCGCCGCAGGTGCTTCCGTTATATACGGTCGGCTCGTTCCCTCCACCAAACGGCGATGCCTCCATGGCTGAAAGTCAACCATCTTCCGCCGCCGCCCCGAGGACGGAGTGGGGCAGGCTCGTCGCCCTGGGCGTAGCGCTCGTAGCCCTGCTGGGAATCTTCCTCTACGCTTTCGGCGCGCTCGGCTCATCGTCCACGCCGACCGCGACGACTACCACTTCGACCTCCTACGCCGTCGGGGCCTCGTCCGTCATCGCCGCTGTCGCGGACAGCCCTCCAGACGGATACACCCAGGGCTCGTCCAACCAGCTCAGCCCCAGGGAGTCGGGCCTGTTGAGCGCGGCCTACGAGACATTCTTCACGCAGGCCGGCTCGGTGGCGAACATGACTGTCCTGGTCTTCAACTCCACCCAGGCCGCGCAGACCTACACCGGGAGCGTGATCAACAACACCAAGGACCTCTCCGGCTACAGCGACTTGACGTCGTCCCTCGTGGGCTACCAGCATTATGGCGTCTGCTACGGCTACGGCGAGGCGGACCCCGACGGGAACGGGGCGGTCGCGACGGCCTTGTGCGACAAGGGCAACGTCTACATCCAGGTCCATGTCATCTCGCCAGTCTCTCTCACTTCGGCCGAGGGCGACATGTCCGACCTGGTCGGGGCGGCTTACCAGGGGACGGGCTGACCCTCTAGCCCGCCTCCTCACTCTCGAAGACGTGGGGCCTGGTCCTCTCAAGGATCGAGTAGGCGTTGCCGCTCTCGTCCTGGAAGTTGAGGCACGGGCCGTCCGGGACCTCGAACCGACCTCCGTCGGGCTTGAGCCCCCTCGCCTTCAGCTCCCTCGCCGCGTCTTCCAGGTCGTCGACCTCGTAGATCAGCCTCTTGCTCGGCGCCCTTACGTGGTCGGCGATGAGCAGATACGGCTCCCCGCACAGGTCGAAGGCCGCCACCCTCGCCCCGAACGCCCGCTTGTTCCACAGCAACCTGGCGCCAAGCTTGTCCCGGTAGAAAGCCAGGTCTCCGTCGAAGTCGGAGGTCCCGACGTAGACGTAGACCAGCTTCTTGAGCGGGCTGGCCTTCGCACCGGGCTCTCGCCTGCCCATCGACCTTCAGGACCTGCTACTTTCGTATAAACAGTCGCCCGGCCGGGCAACCTTTTACGACTTGGGGGCCCCTCCCACTGCGTGGCAAGGAGCGCCGGCACCACGAGGGACGACAAGATCCAGAACCTCATCATCAACCAGACCTTGGTCTACATGGGGATGTTCGAGGAGGCCTTCGCGGACCTCGCGGACAAGATGACAGGGGCCCTCGGGGCCGGCATCTCCGCCGCGGCCGGTGCGCTGGCAGGCCCGGATGCCGCGTCCCAGGCCGCGAAGGGCCCAGGAGGGGTCCCGCCCGAGGTCAGGACGGAGATCGCCCAGGTCTTGGCGGAGATGAGGGAGGAGGTGGCATCACAATGGCCGAAGAACCCCGACGTCTTCAAGAAGTACATCTCCGACCCGAAGTTCGACCGGGGCATCGAGATAGTCGAGAGCTATGACCTCGGCAGGCCGAGGCTGACCGAGAAGCTTACGGACGAAGCCCTCGCCTCGTACATCTTCCTTCTGAAGGGCGGTGACGAGAGGGCGGCCAAGATGTTCAAGGAGCTCTCTGACTGGCAGGCTGGCGTCCCGCGCCCTCCCTGGGCGCACTGACCTCGCCGGCTCAGGAGACGAACAGGGCGGCGACGAAGAAGACGATTATCACGAAGAGCCAGACCAGGACGGACGCGCTGGACCCCTTCGCCTCGCCCTTGTCCTGCCTGTAGACGTGGGCCATCAGAGCGAACGCGAGCAGGTCTGCCGCCAGGAAAAGCGTGAATATCGTCTGGCTGACCAGGGTCAGCGTGTCGAGGGTCCAGAGGAAGACCACCGACGTCGTCTGGACTATGAGGAGCGGAACCGCTATCTTCTCAGTGGAGTCCAAGCCATCTCCACACCTTGTTCCTCTGGGGCGCGCCGACCTTCATCCCTATCCTCCTGAGCATCACCACGGTGAGCCCGACCACCGCGGCGAGGAGGCACAGCGAGAGCGTGAGCCTGTCCACCATCGCCGACGTTATCCCGAAGCTTGCGAGCTGCACCATCGAGTCTATCGAGATTCCTATCCCGAGCGCCCCCAGGGCCATGAGGCTGGTCATCGCCGCGCCGGTCCACCTGTCGTCGTGCGCCCTGACAGGGCGTCCAGCCCTGACGGACGCCGAGCCAATAGACCCAGCCTTCGGCGGGCGGACGGCCACGTAGACACCCGCGATCCCGAGGGCGGTGACGAGGGCTGTCCCGCCAAGCACCTCGACCGCGCTGGCGTTGGAGATCACCTGGCCCGGCGTGACCAGCCCCCACCCGGCGAGGACTACCAGCTCGGCGATGAACACCCCTCCGATGATGACGAACCTCTCCCTGTCGATTATCCTCCTGTCGTCTCCCTTGTCGATGAACGGAAGGACCACCAGCGCCGCGAGGATGGCCGTTACGAAGGTCAGGGCGACGGGTATGCCCGCGGACTCGAAGACCGATATCTTGAGTATCTGGTAGATCCAGAGGAAGTACCAGTCGGGCTGGGCCGCGATGGCCCCGGCCGCCTGCGGTGTGTAGGCGGGGGCGATCTGGAGCGGGAAGAGCGCCGAGATCAGGAGCATCCCCACCCCGAAGATAGCGGCCAGCTCGAGGAGGTATACAGTGACGTCGGGGAAGATGGGGAGGGTCCTCTTCGCCTTCTCGGTGACCGTCCCCATCACGGGCTCGGCGACCCCGTGGGTCTCGAGCATGTACATCTTGACGAGGAGGAGGGCGAGGAGGACCGCCGGGAGGACGACGACGTGGAGGTCGTAGAAGCGCAAGAGCTCTGTCGCGTCGCCGCCGGCCCCTACCACCAGGAACTGCGCGAGGTTCGCGAGGGGAGGGGGGAGCGCCGCCATCATCCCCACTCCCACGTCGGTCGCCGACTTGGAAACCACCGTCCACGGGAGGAGGTATCCCGTGAACCCGAACCCGAGTGTGACGAACCCCATGAGCATCCCGGTGATCCACATCACCTCGCGGGGGCTCTTGTGGACCGAGACGAAGTAGCCCCTCATCATGTGCATGAACGCCAGCATGATCATCGCGTAGGCCGTGTATAGGTGGACGGTCTCGAGGAACTGCCCGAAATAGACGCTCTTGAAGATGAACTCGGTCGAGGTGTACGCCGCGGTGGGGCTCGGAGTGTAGTATAGCATCATGATCACGCCTGTTATCCCCTGGATGATGAACGCGACGACCGATAGCGCACCCAGCCAGTAGAACGGGTTCATCGAGTACTCCGGGACCGGCCGGAGCATCGGGTAGGTCATCCCCGTCCGCGACGAGACCCACCTTGCCAGGCGCGCCGCCCTCCCAGACGGCGGCTCTTCCTCTCCTCCGCCGTCGTCCTTCTCGTGGCCCATCTACTGCGAGCCCCCCACCAGGTTGCCGCCCTGCAGGTCGTTCGTTGTGTCTTCCGACCCCGTGTTGTGACCGAAGATGGCCGGCGGGTTCATCCCAGTCGCGTAGATGTTGCCTGTCGGGTCGACCTCGAGGACGACCGAGGGGACGGGCCGGGGGGCGGGACCGCCGATGACCGCCGCCCCGTTGAGGAAGTCGTACTGGCTCCCGTGGCAACAGCAGTAGCCCATCGGCCCCTTCGCCACGAACGACGCCGCGCACGGAGGCGAGGTCCCCGGGGCCTGGAAGCCATAGATGCACCCCAGGTGCTGGCAGATGTTGCTGAACGCCACGATGTCGCCGTCCGGGCCGACGCCTCCCACGGCCTTCTGCCCCACCTTGACGAGGAGGTTCGGCTCGTTGTCGAGCGGATAGTTGAAAGTGACTGGCGCGTTCACCTGCAGCCCAGCCACGTTCGCCACCAGGACCTTCGGGAACGTGCCGACGGTGGTCGAGACCGTAGCGCCCGCGGAGTTGGTCACAGACTTTGTGATCGCGGCGATGCCCGCCACTGCAAGCACCGCTGAGGCGGTCGCAGCGTACTTGATGAACTCCCTCCGTCCCTCAGGGACACCCTCGTCGTCGCCAGGAACGGCCTAATCAGCTCCGGGAGAGGGACCGACCCGGTGCCTCAGTTAAGGCTTTGTCGAAATAGCGAGAATTTACGAATGTCCAGTCTTGGACCTGCCGCCCCTGTAGGCGAGGACGAACCCGAGGACGATTATCGCGGCGCCCTCGCCGACGAGCGCGAAGTTCTGGAGCAGCATCACGGACGGGATGACCACGGCCATGCCTGTCACTATGAGCGCCGCCCCGAGCGCGAACAGCTCACCGCTCCTCATCGGAGGCTCGGTGTACGTCCTTCCTGACGGCAGCTCTCCCATCCCGAGCGCGACTGCGAGGCTGCCTCTCCTGGTCATCCCCACGGGGACTAGGATCGCGGCGAAGGCCAGGAGTATGATCGAGAGCTCCTGGATCCTTGCCAGCGGGCTCGGGATGCAGTTGCACGTCGCCAGGGCGAAGATGTTTGGGCTAACCGCGGCCGTCGCGGTCAGGCCGACGATCCCGAAGACGCCCATCAGGACGGCGTACGAGAGGTAGTCGAGGTCCATCCCTGGCGGGACTGCCGAGCTCTCGAGAGCTTATAGGCTTACCGGGGCCTTGGCGCCTCCCGCCCGCCCTCCGGTAGCGGCGAGCGCCGCTCCCATCTCGGCACCGATCTGCTCGAACCTGGCCTCCTCTCCCTCTCTGAGGACGTTGTCCTTTGTCCCTCCGCTGACTATGGCCGACGCCCTTGGCCTCGCCATCTTGAGGCCGAGCTTGCCGAGCCTCTCTTCGATGAACTTTGCCGCGCTCCCGGAGAGGCGGCTGTCTATCTTCGTGTCGAACGCGAACCCCAGCCTCCCCTCGAGGCCCTTGCTCTCGAGCCGGGAGAGGAAGTCCTTCATCGGCCGGTGCGCCGTGAACCCCTGGGTCGGCGCCCCGACGGCGATGAGGTCGTACCCGGAGAGCCTCGCCGGGTCCGCTTCCGTGATGGCTTGGAAGTCCACCTCGCAGTAGCGCCTGAGCCCCCTGGCGAGGGCGCTGGCCACCTTCTCGGTGTTCCCGAAGACAGTGTCGTAGAGCACGACCGCCTTGGGCTGGCGTTGAGACGACATTGCGCTCAATATGCAAGAGGCCACCCTTGCTTACTTAAGGCGGGAAGGCGATTCTCATCGCTGAGAACGCGCAGCACATCTCCCGTCCTCAAGAATGACAAACGCCCACCATCAAGACGCGCGGAGGCTACCCGTCCCGTCGAGGTGGGTCCCACCTGAGCAGTCTATCGGCGATGCTGCCTGGCGCTGGCCGTCGGAGTGACGACCCTCGCGGTGATCGCGTACATGGCGATAGCCAACTGGCCTCATCTGAGGCCGTTCGGCCCCGTCGCTAGCAGAAAGAAGCGTGATGGGGTCGGTGAGATTTGAACTCACGGTCTCTTGCACCCCAAGCAAGAATCTTAACCAATCTAGACTACGACCCCCTGAGTCCCCGCGCCCGGCCGGCCGTATACATGCTTATCGCAACGCGCATCGGGATGGGCGCCCAAGACTCGTAGCGGTATCTCCTGTGCGCCTAGCAGCGCTGCGGCAAGTCCCCAAAAACACGAATTCGGATTATTAACCTGCGACCCGCAACTATTAACTACACCATTATCGCGACTAAATCCGTAAATAGTCGACAGTTGTTCAATTATCGAAAATATGACGAAGGTTTCTAGAACAACAATAGCAACCATCTTCGCAATAACCCTCTTCCTAATCTCGGCCGTCTCAGTCCCCGTGGTCTCGGCGGCGAAGCCAGCGACGTCAGCGGCACCCGCCGCGACGCCTCTGACCACGCTCCAGGCCAACTGGGCCAACGCCGACGGCAACCCCTACAACCAGAACTACAACCCGCAGACCCAGATCAACTCCTCAAACGGGCAGTACCTCGGCCTCAGCTGGCTGTTCCCGCTCCCCACCCACCCGACGGCTCTGCTGTCGGTGTCCGGAGGGCTGGGAGTTGACACGGCGCCGCTGACGATCAACGGCACGATCTACGCCATCACCCAGTTCGGGCAGGTGTTCGCGCTGAATGCGGCGAACGGCAACCAGATCTGGACGACCGTCCTGCCGCTCCTCCCCAACATGACGGCAGGCATACAGGGCATCACCGGGCTCTCGCTCCACCTCCACGATGGAGCGGAGCAGTTCTCAACCAAACTCTTCGGCAACACCCCGACGCTATGGTACGCGACCCCCGGCCTGAAGGTCTTCGCGGTCAACGCGAACACCGGGGCGATCGAGTACAACTTCACCTACTTCACGGGCATCAACATGGTGCAGGGAAACGCCGCGACGGCAATCTACAGCCCGATCGCGCCCAACATCCTGGTGGACCAGAACAAGGGAATCGCAATCACGTCCGTTGGGAGCCCGGTCTCCTCAGCAACAGGCAGGTGCTTCTACAGGGCGTGGAACGTCCTGGTGAACCCACCCGCGCCATTGTGGACGGCGTACTGCACTCCACCGCAGGTCAACTCCAACTTGCCAGTCAACCCCAACTGGGACATCCAGCAGGTCAACAACATGACAGGCGCTGAGATCTTCTATCCAGGACCGGCCTACGACGGTGGCGGGATGATACCCAGCACCGGCGTCGTGAACCTGAAGACGCTCTCGGCAGCGCAGCTCAACTCCACTCTGTACAACGACTGGGGCTATGCTCCACAGAGCGCCGCTTGCACAGCGGCCGACGGCGGAGCATCTCCAGGTTCGACGGCGGCAGGGTGGGGCGCGCCATGGCTCCTTGGTTCGGGACCCCTGAACGACATGGTGTTCGTCAACACCAACAACAGGGACCCGTACACCAACGCCTGCATGCCTGGTCCCGACCTCTGGTCGGCCTCCGTAATGGCGCTCAACGAGACCAACGGCCACTGGATTTGGGGCTTCCAGACCTCTTCTCACGAGAACTGGGACTGGGACTGCTCCTGGTGGCAGGCTCTCGGAAACGAGACCATCAATGGCGTCAACACTCCAGTGCTCTGGAAGACGTGCAAGGACGGGTACCTCTACGAGCTCAACGCGCTCAACGGCAACATGATCTGGGCGTGGACTCCACCCCAGAGCATACTTGCGAGGTGCTCCCTATGCTATGAGCACAACCCGCTCAACTCCACCGACATGAACCTGCCATTCTTCAACCCGACCCTCCAGGACACCCTCATGTTCCCGTCAGAGTCTGCAGGGTTCGAGAACGAGCCCGCAGTCAACACAGCGCTGAACATGATCTTCACGGCGAGCCAGAACGTCCCCGAGTACGACCACTACATCCCCATGAACATCTCCAACTATGGCAAGACCCAGGGCTACGGAGCGATCGCGGTCGCGGGGACTGCCAAGAACCTCGACAACTCCACCATCGAAGGTGTCAACGCAGCGACCGGACAGATGGTCTGGTCACACTACATCGCCACCCAGGGATACAGAGGCGGCCTGACCACCAGCGGAGGCATGGTCTTTGCGACACTGTCATCAGGAGACCTCCTGATGCTCAACGCCCAGACCGGAGCCGTGATCAGGGACTACTTCATCGGAGGCCCGCTCAACGAACTCGCGACAGTCGCGGCGACCGCCGGCGGTCAGGAAGAGCTGATCTTCCCGATCACCGCAGGGCTGGTCACCTGGGGCACAGGAGTCCCAGGAGACATAGTCGCTCTGACCCTCCAGAACGTCCCAGCATCCGGTGGTAGCACCACGATCACTTCGACTGTGACAGGCCCGACGGTAACCAGCACGACGAGCGTCGCAGGAGGCACGGTCACCGCGACGGCCACCACCACGGCAGTCACGACTGTCGGAGGTGCGGGCTCGACTGTAACCGTCTCAGGCTCTGCAACCACGGTCACTTCAACATCGACAAGCTCGACTGGAGTCAATTCGACCACACTCTACGGGGTCGCGGCGGTAGCCGTGATCTTCATCATCGCGACGGGCTATCTTGCCATGCGTGGCAGGAAGCCCGCCTCCTAATTTTTCCCTTCGTCTTTCTCCCGCGTTCTCAACCGCAGTCTCCCGAGGGGCAGCCCTCGACCAGCTCTTGAAAATTGTTAACATCTGAGAATCGGCGCAAGCTGCTATCCCATATCATGGTGCCCGCGCAAATCCATAAATAGTCGGCATGGCTGTAATGCTCGAAAATATGTCTTTCTCACGAAAGGCAATAACAACCTTCGCAATATCTTTCATCTTCCTTGCGTCGTCAGTCGCCGGATCGCTGCTACTAGCACCCGTCGACGCGGCGCCCAACTCGGCTGCGCCAGCAGCCACCCCCCTCACGTCTCTCCAGGCCAACTGGGCCTATTCAAACGGAAACCAGTTCAACTGGAACTACAACCCGCAGACCGTGATAAACAGCTCGAACGTGCAATACCTTTCCCTGAGCTGGCTCTTCCCGCTCCCGACCCACCCCACCGCTCTACTTTCTGTGAGCGGAGGGCTCGGTGTTGACACTGCCCCGCTAATAATCAACGGGACGATCTACGCCACCACCCAGTTCGGCGAGGTGTTCGCGCTCAACGCGGCAAACGGTAACGTCCTCTGGTCGGACACGCTGCCGCTGACTGCGAACAGCACCGCCGGACAGGGAGTCAGCTCGCTGTCCCTGCACCTTCACGACGGTGAGCAGGCCTTCACGACGGCCCTGTTCGGCCACACCCCTACCTACTGGATCTCGTCCTCTGACCACAGGGCCTACGCCATCAACGCCTTGACCGGTAAGTACGAGCTCAACTTCTCGTACTACGGACCAGGAGGCGGGGTACAGCAGATACCGGGCAACAGCCCCACCTCGCTCTACTCCGGCAGTCCTGCCAACATCGTCATCGACCAGCAGAGGGGCATCATGGTGACCTCGATGCTGAGTACCTCCCAAGACAACGCGGCAAGGTGCTTCTACAGAGGATGGAACATCCTAGTGAATCCACCGCAGATGCTGTGGCAGAGCTACTGCAGCCCGCCACAGCCACAATCCAACATCCCTGTCAACCCCAACTGGGACGTCCAGCAGATTGCCAACATGAGCAACGCTGGGATTTTCATCGGCTATGGAGTTGACAACCCCGGAGGATACGGAGGGCCTAGCGGCGAATTGAACTTGAAGACCATGTCGGCCTCCGCCCTCAATGCCACCTTCTACAACGACTGGGGCTACTACCAGATGAGCGCGCACTGCGCTTCTGAGACGGCCGGCGCCGCCACAGGCGCCACGGGCGCCGGATGGGGTGCCTCCTGGCTGATCGACCAGAAGACTGGGATAGCCTACGTCAACACGGGCAACAAGGGGCCCTACAACAGCGACTGCAGTCCAGGTCCGAACCTGTGGGCCGCAGCTGTTCTCGCAATCAACGACACCAATGGCAAGTGGATCTGGGGCTTCCAGACCGCAGCTCACGAGCTATGGGACTTTGACTGCTCCTGGCAGCAGGCCCTGGCCAACGAGACGGTCAACGGCGTGAACACACAGGTCCTATTCAAGACCTGCAAGTCTGGCTACCTGTTCGCGCTGAACGCGGCCACCGGTCAGCTCATCTGGAGCTACACCCCGCCCACCAGCATCATGCCCAGGTGTCACTACTGCTACATGCTCGACCCAACCAACTCGACCCAGATGAACCTGCCCTTCTTCAACCCAAGCCTTCAGACCACTTGGATGTATCCCAACGAGTACGCGGGCAATGAGAACTCGTTCTCCTACAACCCAACGACCAACTACATCTATGAGGTCACGCACAACGTGCCCTTCCTCACCCAGTACGTCCAGATGAACGCAACCAACTATGGCAAGACCACTGGAGAGGTATTCCTCAACAGCGCCTCTGGCGCGGGCCTAGGCAATGGAGCCGACAACTCGACCGTCGAGGCAGTCAACGCAGCGACCGGACAGTTGGTCTGGTCGCACTTCATTCCGACCCAGGGATACCGCGGCGGAGTCACCACCAGCGGGAACGTCGTCTTCCTGACACTCTCGTCTGGAGACCTGTTGATGCTCAACGCCCAGACCGGGACGGTTGTAAAGGACCTCTTCATCGGGGGTCCTCTTAACGTCCTGCCGTCTATCGGTGCCACGGCTAGCGGGACGGAGGAAGTCATCGTCCCAATCACCGCCGGCTCCGTAACTTGGGCCAACGGGGTTCCAGGAGACATAGTCGCGCTGACGCTCCAGAACATCCCTGCAGCAGTCGCAACCAGTACGGTGACCTCAATCTCGACCTCAGTGACAACCGCAGTCTCAACGACCACAACGACTGTCGGGGCGGGCCAGACCGCGACTGTCACAGCCACAGCAACATCAACGAAAGTCTCCACCACCACAGTCGGGGCGGGCGCGACAGTGACCTCAACCGTGTCTGCGGGAGGTTCGACCGTCACCGTTTCGGGTTCAGTCACCACAATCTCTGCAACGTCTACAGGAGTCAGCTCCACAACACTCTACGGGGTCGCGGCGGTAGCCGTGATCTTCATCATAGCGACGGGCTATCTTGCCATGCGTGGCAGGAAGCCCGCCTCCTAATTTTTCCCTTCGTCTGTCAGCCTTCCCTCAGACAACCACGCCGAACTCCGCCAGTAGGCGGACGTAGCTCTCGTCCGACCTCTCCTGCTTGTACCTCCTAAGCGCCGCGACGATCGCGTCGGGGGAGTCGATGCTCAGGGTCCGCCTCAGCCGCGGCGCGAGGCTGC
>DATJBB010000001.1:0-50030 GCA_035515635.1 Nitrososphaerales archaeon | reverse complement strand
GGGGTCGTCGTGACGCCTGGGACGCTCAGCATGCAGTTCGAGCTGGCGGGCTCGCCGGGCTGGCCGACGTCCGGGTAGTGCACGGTTATCGTGTAGTTCTTGGCGCTCCACGGTCCGGAGGAGGGGACCTGGGCGGTACAGCCTGCCGGCGTCGCGGCCGCGGCCGCGCAGTTGAAGATGAAGGCCCCAGAGAACCCCGACGTCCAGCAGGGGGCCGGGTTGTCGTTCTCGGCGCACCCGCCGCCCGAGGCGAGGAACGACCCCACCTTGGGGAGGTTCAAGGAGGGCACCACCTGGAAGTGGAGGAGAGATATCTGGCCCCACTCGTCGCCGGCCACCAGCGTGTAGTTGGCGGGCAGCGCCGAGTGCAGCGAGTCGTAGAACCCGGTCCCGTTGGCCGCGTAGACGGTGGCCTCGTCGAACATCCTCATGCCGAAGACCCCCTTGGCGTAGGTCGGGGGCGTCTGCGTGTAGGTGCAGACCCCGGAGTTGCACACCGGCGGGGGCTGGGCCGTAGGCACGGCGTAGTAGCCTGCGTAGGTCCCGTTGTCGCTGCCGGGCTGGAGCGAGTAGCTGGTGATGTTTTGGAGATGGTCGAACTGAGAGCCGACGGAGACGAAAGCGGCGGGGCATGATATCTCCGCCCAAACGAACAGCGGCCTACCCGCGCTCGAGATGTTGCCCAGCCCGTACGTCCCTCTGAAGACGCCGAAGCCGACAGGGAAGCTGTCCAGGTCGCACGGCCCCGAGGAGAGGCCCTGGACTGCCCAGTCGTCGGCCGCCGTCAGGTTGTCAGCGGACGGGAGGGTGTTGAAGACCGTGGCGTTGAAGGAAATCGCATCCTGACTGGGAATCTGGGTCGCGTTGACGGACATCTCCAGACTCAGGCCGAGAGATGATGCGGCTGTCGTGGTTGAGAGTACCGTGGAACTCGAAGAGGTGGTCACCGTCGTTGTTGACGACGGCCCAGGCGGGACGGTCTGGCTAAGGTAGAACCCGGTCCCTGCCGCGGCGAGGACGATCATCGCGGAGACTACGAGCGCAACCTTCCTTAGACCCGCCACAGGACCTCAACCGACTGCTTAAGCAGCGTCGCGGGAATATCAACCTATTCCATCTACGTTCTGTTCTGGTGTGTAGAACGCCGGTCCAACTTTCTACCGACTCGCTGTGACCTTCATTGTAGAAGTGAGAGGATTCGCCGTGAGTAGGGCTCATTGTGCCTCCGCCGGCGCGACTAACGGAAGGCGAACACCCCGTGATTCCCGTCCACCGCTACGAACCCGTCTGCCACGATGGGCTCTGAGACGTAACCCTCACCCAACCCTGTGTAGCTCCAAAGAAGCGCTCCGTTGCTTGCGTTGAACTGGTACAAGGTCCCGCTGAAATCCGCGACAAACACGTAGCCGTCTACGACCGTAGGGGTGCCCGTGTCCGTGGAATTGAGCGGGACATTCCAGACGATTGAGCCGTCGGTGGCGTTGACGGCCAACAGGCCCGCCGCAGTCCCCTCGAATATTTTCCCGTAACCCATCGCTGAGGAACCTCTTGCATCGGTGATATTCGTCCCGAGGTCGGTCGACCACACCACGCTCCCCGTGGTCGCGTTCAGGGCGTACATCATTCCGAAGGTCGTGGTCACGAAGAGCTTGCCCCCGGACAGCGGCGGGGCTTCGACGAAGTCGTCTGCTGCGTTAGGATTCTCGACCAATGTCACGCTGTGGTTGGAACCAGTAGACGTGGTCACGGTCGTGACCGGGACGAGGGGAATCGTCTGCCTCCAGACGAGGGTTCCCGAGGCCGCGCTGTACGCGAAGACCGTCCCGTTGTCCATGAGCATGTAGACCATGTGACCGTCAGTAGTCGGGTAGTAGCTGTTGAAGAATCCCGAGGCCAAATCCAAGGTCCAGAGGTCGTGTCCGCTGGTGAGGTTCAGGGCTTGGAGCGAGTCCGTCGGCGGACCGTTCTGGAATTCTCCCGGACCCGGACCCGAATTGATGTAGGCGACGTCTCCGCAGATGGCAACCGTCGCCAATGTCATGGTGTCCCCTATCTGTGAGTTCGCGCCGGTCGTCGCGTTGAAAGCGGTCGGTGGTCCAACGTTCTCGCCCAAGTATACGGTGTTTCCGTCGGCCGCGATCGGAGGAGCTGGTCCCGCTCCCGTAGTCTCGGTCCAGAGCCCCTTGCCGTTGGTGAGGTTGAGGGCGTAGAGCCAGTAGCTAGCCACGAAGAGCTCGCTCTGCGACGCCGGCCATCTCGGAGAAGCCTGAACTGTTCCGCCACGCGAGCTGACCCAGGAACCTCCCGGCGGACGACGTGGAGAAGTTGTAGCTCGAGAAGCCAGTCCTCTCAGAGTCGTGCTTGAAGAGGAGCCACGAGTCGGCGTAGGCCGGGCCTGTGCCGCAGCTCCCGTTCTGGAAGGTGGGCGTCGGGGTCTCCACCTGGGGGTTGGTCGTGCTAGTGCTAGTTGTGGTTGTGGTTGAGTTAGATGCCGTTTCGGTCGCCAAGTAAGCATATGTTGCGACGCCGCCGATGATCACGATGAGAGCTACGATTAGGGTGATTGCCAGGCGGCCAACGCCTGGACGAGCCCTGGTGACCATGTCATTTTCGCGTCGACGTTCGACGCGCTCATTCCATTAATACATTTGTCCGAACGGCATCGGGGCGTCCACTCGCACGTTGAGCTATAGGTGGGAGGATGGCCCAGACTGGCCGAACTGGGTCGGTCGTCGTCGAATGAGGAAGGAGGAAGGGCGCCAAGAATGAGGCCTCGACAATATTCACAACAAACAGCAACGAAGTTGATTGTCAGCGTATTCTACCGCGCCCCGCCCTGTTTCCTGGAAGGAATTGGGCGCCAGGCCAGCGAGACATTGGATGCTTAGTCTCATCCCGCAGGGGTTCGCGGTCGGCCTCTCGAACCTGCTGGTCATCCTCTTCCTGGCGTCGAGCCTCAAGGGAAGCGTCCTCGAGGTCGGCCTCCTTGCGTGCACGACTTCGCTGGTCCTCATGCCTTCGATGGTGTTCTGGGGATGGATGGCCGACAGAGCCCGAATGTACAGGCCATTCCTGATCTTCTCCTTCGTGGCGACCGGGGCGGTCCTCCTCCTCGTCCCTATGGTGCACAGCGTCCTCGAACTCTTCGCTGTCGCCGTCGTGAAATCCGTGGCGTACGCCGCGAGCATGCCGTCTCGCCAGATATTGATGGCCGAGTCTGAGAGCCACGCGAGCTGGCGGAGCGGGTTCGCGCGCCTTCAGTTCTTGGAGTGCTTGGGGGAGACGGCGGGGCTCGGCATTGGGTTTGTGTCGAGCTCTGCTCTTGGGTTCGAGGGGCAGTTCTTCCTGTGCGGGGGGCTCTTCTTCGCCTCCGCGCTGGCCGTGGCCGGCTGGGTCCGCGACCCCGTCCTGGTCATCGAGAGGAGGCTGGTCGGGATCGAGCGCTTCGCCGACACCTTGGTCACCGCCTCGACCCTGGTGGCGAACGCCCACGCCTTCCCCGGATACACGACCCCCGGCAGCATCAGGAGGATCTTCAAGCCGACCCTTGGGTTCTTCATGTTCGGGGTGTTCTGCTTCTCGCTCGGCGCCGCGGCACTGTCCTCGCCTCTTCCGGTCTACTTCCTCAGGTTCTACCCCGCCTCGAGCGTGTTCCTCCTCTTCTTCGCCAACAACCTTGGGAACACCGTGGGGTACCTCCTCGTGGGAGGGATTGCCGAGAGGCCGAGGCGGAGCCTACTCATGGCCGCGGCGTTGCGGATGGCCACGATACCCGCTCTCTTCTTGGTGGGCGGCGGGCAGGTCGGATTCACGGCAGGCTTCGGCTTGCTCGCCGTGATGGGAGGGGTCTGGGCGCTCTTCGATGTTGCGAGCACGTGCATGTTCTTGGAGCTGGCCAGGTCGGGGCGGGTCGGGCTTTACGGCGCGTTCGCGGGGTTCGGGTCGGCGGCGGGCGCCCTCTTGGGTGGGGCTGTCTCGATGAGCTATGGGTTCGCGGTCACGTTTGCGACCTGCAGCCTGGTGTACGCCGTCGCGCTGGCCATGTTCGCCATGCAGTTCAGGGGGCAAAGGAGTGAATAGAAATCTGTCGGCGCCTCCACCAGGGTATCTCATCTGAACGCTAGTACTACTCGCAGGCCGGTAGGACATTTCTATCCTTAAGTAGTACATATCTACCTTAAGTACTACCAAGCGATATCGACCGTCTGGATTGAAATGAGAGACGAGGTGGTAGTGACCAGGAAAGGGCAGACGACCATCCCGGCAAAATTGAGGGCAAAGTACGGTATGGAAGAGGGGACACGCCTGATAGTTATCGACACCGGGGACGGCGTGGTCTTCAAGCGGGCCGTGACCATGTCGGACTTGGCGGGCACCGGCGCGGCTCACGGCACGCCGCAGAGCATGAAGAGCCGACTTGACAAGTTGCGAGAGGAAGACGTCTAAGCTTGGGGGAAGCGCTGTACGACACGAGGTTCTTCTTCGAACACTATTACTCAAAAGATCCCGCCGTCCTGAAGTGGACGCGCAGCGAGCTCGGGTCGACGCAGCCCAGATACGCATCCGTCGTCACCGCCCACGAGCTCTACAAGCTCTCGTTGGAGAACGAGGGCAGGGAGGTCGCCCAATTGAGAACGGGGTTGATGAGCAAGGAGTTTGAGATGATAGGGATGGACATCGAGTTGGCGAAGGAATCTGCTGAAATAAGGAGCAGGTACCGGGTCCCCATGGCCGACAGCATCATCGCGGCGACCACCAGGCTCAACAAGTTAGAGTGTGTTACCGACGACCCTCATATTCGCCAAATGAAGGAAATCAAGGTCCGGTGGCTTCGATAGGAGGTTGCGCCATGCAATCGGGTTCATTGCGCCTCCCCCCGACGCTTAAATGAACTGCCCGGGCCTCGGGTGCTGGAGAGGAGCCCGCGACGACGTTCCAGATAATCCTGGAGGTCCTGCTAGTCCTGGCATCCGCCATAGTCCTGGGCGAGGCCTTCGAGCAGCTAAGGCTCCCCTCTGTCGCTGGCGCGCTCCTCAGCGGCCTGGTCCTCGGCCCGACGGTCGCGGGCGTGGTCGCCCCCGACCCGGAGCTTCAGGGGGTCGCATCGGTGGCGCTGTTCTTCATCATATTCACCATAGGCTTCGAGATGAACACCAAGACGCTGGGGAGGCACGTGTCGCAGGGACTGCTCCTCTCGATGACGTCCTTCGTCCTCCCCTTCCTCCTCGCCCTCGGCGTGGGGGTCGTGGTGTTCCCTCTCGGCATTGTGACGGTCTTCATAGTCACCCTGGCGGTCTCCGTCCCCTCGATATCGATAATCTCCGTCCTAGTGGTGCAGCAGGACATGCTGGGGGAGAGGTCGGGGCTCGTCATACTGGCGTCCGTCACCCTCACCGACATCGTCGCCTTTGTGATCCTGGAGGCGGCGTCCGGCCCGGTGCAGGCGACCCTCTCCGTGATAATCGAGACGGCGGTGTTCGTCGCCGCGTTCGTCGTCGTCGACTGGCTGCTGAACTATAGGCCCGAAGTGACCCGGAGCCTTATTGGTAGGGCGGGCCAGGTTGCGAGGAGCGAGGACATCTCCTACGCGGCGCTCATCCTGGTCGGGCTCACGGTGGCGGCCATCTTCCAAGGGATAGGTCTGAGCTACATAATCGGGGCGTTCTTCGCTGGGCTTATCGTCCACGACGGCCTGATAGGGAGGAAGCCCTTCAAGGAGGTCTCCCAGACCTTCGAGAGGATAAACGGGGCGTTCTTCATCCCGTTCTTCTTCGGGTTCGCGGGAGTGGAGGCGGACCTGACCTCCTCGGGCCTCAGGTTGATCCCAGCGCTCGCGGTCGTGCTGGCCGTCTCGCTGGGGACGGGCGTCGCCCTGACCTACCTCGCGGGGAAGCGCGTGCTCAAGCTCTCTGGGGCAGGCTCAGCGAGGCAGGTGGCGCTGACGCTCGGCGGGCGGGGCGCCGTCGGGATAGTCATAGCCTCGGTCGCACTGTCCACGGGAGCAATCGACACCACCGCGTATTCGCTCATCATCCTCAGCACGCTCGCCGCGTCGCTCATCGTCTCCCTACTGCTGGGCAAGAAGTGATAGCGCTAGGCTGTTCTCAACCAGATGTTCTTTGGCCACGCATTACATGCAGGCCTGTATCACGACTTGTTTTCCTGTTCTTTCATCGATGCCATCTTCTTGTCGATGATCTCGGTCTGCTTCTGCAGGAACGACTTGTACGCCTTCAGGAGCTCGGCCTGCTCCTTTGCCGTCCGCTTGTCTATCGTCTTGAGAGTGTCTGCAAGCCCCTTCGAGGCCTTGTCGAACGAGCCGTCCAGCGCGTTTACGACCTTTGGGGCCTCCTTGGAGAGGCGGGCGTTGGCGGCCTTCTTCACGGCGTCGAGGAGCTCCGCCGCGCTCTTTGCGGTCTGCTTGGCCTTCTCCTTGACCTCCGAGCTCAAGCCTAGCCGTTGACGGCGTCGTCTTAGTTAAGAATTTGCGATGATTGTTCGTTCGGCGACCAGGGAATCGAAGCGATGGCGCTCGGCGCTTGTGAGATGGCCCGCGACATGCCGACTATCTGTCTGGCGAGAGGAACGAAGCAAGCCGCGGTGCCGACGACCACTTGGCTCGCCCCAATGATCTTCGCCAGCGCGTCTGGCCAGAACAGGGACCACCATTGTGCAGAGGTCAGCGGGGCGCAGCCATTCGCCGGGCACGTCGTGATGTAACCGGAGGAGTACCCGAACGCGATGAGGACGAGCCCTCCCATCATGAGTCCCATGCCCGCGCCCACGACCGGCGATCGGTCGGGCTTCGCTGAAGCCAGGCCTATGGAGGCGAAGACCAGGCCGATGTCCAGGAGCAAGACGTTGGGCCAGATAGTGGACCAGGTCCCGATGGGACTAGCAGGGCAGCCATGAGACACGTTGGTATGGTTGAACCACGTCTGCAGGTTGCAGCCCACCGGGAACGGGATGAAAGGGGCGAGGGCCGTGATCAAGACGCCCAGCGAGGTCACCACCGTCAGTTTCTTCCACGACACCGCGTTGTTGACTTTGAGCAGGACCACCCCGGAGTAAGCAGCAGCGAGGAAGCAGATGGCGCCGGCGAGAACGAAGGGCGAGTCCTCGGACGGCATCGAATCAGAGAACATGCTCTGGCCTACGCCATACATCAGCAAGTACCCGAGGGCCGCGAGGGCGACGAGCGCCGCCAGAGCGACGGCAGTCCTTTTCATCGATGTCAATCCCTTCTCGTTCTGTTAAAGGATTTGTCTGAACGAAGCGATGTTACGGCACGGGGTTCATGGCGCCTCCGCGGCCATTACTACGGAAGAGCTGAGTTCACCCTGGGGCGCCTATGCGGTCTCGAATCTCCATGATCGCGGCCAGGACGACAAGCTCGTTCCCGAATTCGTCGGGCGCGCGCTGGGAAGCGAGCAGCGCCCTCTTCACCTGAACGGGCTCGAGCTTGGAGAGGAACCGGTACAGCCTAGCGGCTTCTTCGTAACCCCTTGACCGCGCGCTCAAGAAGATCGCTAGCGTACTTTTCGAACTTCTCATCTGGAAGGGCCAGCTTCCTGTCGAGCTCGCCCATCACTCGCTCTAGCTCGTCCCGCGTTACTTCCATTTAGTGTTGGTAATGGCTCGGCGATATAAAAGGGGCAATGCGGCAGGAAGTTCAGGAAGTAGTTTGCCTCGACCTTCGGGTGAGCGCGACCAGCGCCAGGCCGGGCTGCCCGAATAGGACCGCCGCGACGGCGGCGAGATATTCGTCCTGGGCTGAGAGGCTGTTCTGAAGGACGCCAGACGAGGGGTTGCATGGGATGCCGCAGTGTGTCGGCGAGACGGTCGACCCCGAGTAGACGAAGAAAGCGAAGACCGCGAGAGACAGGATGACGACGGATATGGGATATGCCCTCCAGTCCGGCCGGTTCGCCACGGAAGTACGGGGACAGGGTCGCTAAAAATCATGCCGGAGATTCGGGAGGCTACGCAGGCACCACGTAGGTGAACTGCGCGGTCGCCGTCTCAGTGGCGCTGAACGCCGCGCAGACGGCGGTGACCGTGTAATGTCCCGTGACCCAGGCAGGCGAGCCCCCGGTCACGAGAGTGTAGGAGTAGCTGCCATTGATGCTGCTCGTCCGGCTGGTCACTATGGCGACTGCGCCGGCGGGGCCAGTCACGATGAGGAAGACATCCGAGGCATTGGGCACAGGAAAGACGCTTCCGCTCAAGAGGATGGGCTGATTCGTGGTGTAGTCAGGACTGTCGACGCGCACCGAGAGGGCGAACGCGGCAGTGGTGGTCGCAGTCACGGTGGAGACTGAAACGAGGCTCGTCGTGGATGTCGTTGTCGCCGTGGTAGTCGTCGTTTCTATGCTGATGGCGGTCTCGGACGCCGTGGTCGTGATGGTCGTCGTGCCGACGACCGTGGTCGTGGATGGGTGGGAGACAAGCGAGCTGACCGTCGACTGGAGGGATGAGATCGTCTCGTCTTGGGACGCCAGCTCTGAACTCGTGTTCAGGAAGTAGACCACGGAGACGCCGCCGATGGCGAGGATGATGATCACGGCGGCCGCGACCGCCTTTCCCTGAGGGCTCATGCCGCATCTATGTCCGTCTGGACATCTTCCTGTATTCTACCGCGCCGACGACCAGTATCGCGCCCATGAAGGTGTAGACCGAGGCGGCGACGTACGGGCCGGCGTGCCATTCGAAGCTCTTCTCGGAGACCAGGTCGGGGTTGTGCCCGGCCTTGATCGCGGCCCACTGGGGGAAGGTCGTGGAGGAGAGGGGGTTCTGGACGTTGAAGGTGAGGTAGTCCCAGTTCTCCTTGACTATCTGCCACTGCTGCCCGCTGTAGGCCCACTGCTGGGTCGCATCGACCGTCGAGTTGAGTGCGCCCACGACCGTGCTGTTGCCTGCCATGTAGATCGTCATTGTGACGTTGACGTTTGAGGGGCTCGAGGGCGCCTCGTTGTAGTTGCTTATCGTCGCGTTCAACACCGTGGTCTTGCCGATCGATGAGCCGTACAGGATGCGGACGTTCCCCTGGCCGTCGTACGTCCCGACGAGCCCGGTCGCCTTGCCCGACCACGTGACGCAAGCGTCCTGGGCGTAGAGGCCGCTCAGCCCCTGGACGTTCCGGTCGTTGAAGTCCTGGACGAACTGGTCCACCGCCGTCTTGACCGGGGTCGAGGGCGTCGACGCGTTCCCCGCAGCTGGGGGCTGACAAGTAACTGCGCTCGTGGTCTGGACGGAGCCTGGCTGGGAAGCCTTCGGGAGGAACGCGACCTCCAGGGCGATCCCCACCGCGACGAAGACCACCACCGTGACCGCTATGGTCGATATTGCGAGCTTGGGGTGGGAGGTGCGTCGCTTGGATTCAGAAGCAGCCAAAACGCTTGCGCGTTTCTACAAATTTGGTGAAGGGTGCTAATAATCGTTGTGAGAGATTGTTCCAATCCCTAGCCTGCGACAACCGAGGCGGTTGCCGTCGTGGTGGTCCCGTCCTGGAACGTTGCGACGAACTGGAAGACGTAGGAATCGCCCCTGACGGCCGGTACGAAGTTGCTCGGAAGGGAACCCTTGTACATGTAGGCGAAGGCGGTCATGGTGTTGACGGCCCCCGTGGTGGTCGCGCTGCAGGTGGTGCTGCCCTGAGGCACGGAGCATGTGGCGTAGTACTTGGTCGAGGTGGTCGAGTTACCGCTGGTATAGCTGCTCCCGCCGAGCAGGACGGAGCAGGCCTGGCCCGCTCCGGTGGTGCACGCGTAGGTCGCCGTGCTCGGGTTCTCGAATGGCGTGCCGTCGTACGTCCCGTTGACATAGACCTTCAGGGAAGACACAGGCGAGGTCCCGTTGAAGGTGACCAGCCCCGACACGTAAGGCGCTGGGTAGACGCAGTTGCTCGGGCAGATCGAGAGCCCGCTGACGGAGATTGTGTCGTGTCCGTTTGTCAATTGGGTGATGCTGCTGGATTGAGGGCTGCAATACGACCCTGTCGACCTCGTCACATTGCCCGAGGGAACGTGCAGAGTGACGCAATTGGTGCCGGCTGGGGGAACTCCGGCGCTGAAGTTGTATGTTCGTCCTTGATAGGTAACGGTGAAGTTCAGTTCGCCTCCAGGTTCGGCCTGAGCTGGAAAGACCGGGATGAGCCAACCCCCCTGTCCCGCCGAGAAGTTGTCAATATGGACGACTTGCGTTTGGGGGCTCTGTCCCAGGATGTCGCAACCAAGTGTGTCTACGGCGCTGATGGTTTCGCCGCTCACGAGTGCACCTGTGGAGTCGGATATTATCCGCAGCGCGAATTCTCCGATCCCCGTTACGCTGCAACTCGTGAGGAAGACATCGCCCGTCGTATTGACGGTTGTTACCAAGCTTGTTAGGCAGTATGTCGAACGCACCGTCCCATTGGTGGTCGTTATGATAGCAGTACACGACGTCTGCGACGTCGTCGCATTGGTGCTGCTTCTAGGCGTTCCAGTCGTGACCTCATAGTAGCCGACAAAAACCACCGCCAGCAAGACGACTGCCAGAACTGCGAAAAGCGCAGTGGGAGTGAGGCCGCGTCGTCGCGCAAAGTTCCAAAAAGTACTACCCAATCAAGACCACTTTCCTCTCTAAGAGATGACGGTAATCTCGAGAAAGACGTTCACATCGCAAGTGAAGATTCACTGCAGGGGCACGCTCCCGTTGAACAGCGACTCCGGCCACCCTCGCGTCAGAAGCCATTCGAGACGACCTGGAGCCGCGTGTTAATTAGACCAGAGGTTAGAACAGATGACGATGGCCGTGGGCCGATTTCAAGTGATGAGTATGCTCCAGGCAGCACGCGCCTACACCTTGGGGCTCCCTCTCGAGTCGGCGTATTCGTGGGGGCTGAACAGGGCCATCTTCATCGCGGCGGCCAAGCGTGGGTTCAAGGGCGGGAAGGGCGGCGAAGGAAAGGCAGGAAGGAGCGGGAAGATGGCGCCCCGGGCGAGCTTCAAGCTCGGCGACGACATGGCGTTCAAGACTGAGAAGGACGGTGTGATGCTCTTCACGATCGGGGGCGAGGTCCAGACCAAGGAGGCGTTCGACAAGCAGGTCAAGGCGAGGTTCGGGAGCACGTTCGACGCCGCCTGGAAGGAGGCCCTGGCGTACGTGGAGTCCTTCCCGAGGGAGACGCTCCTTTCTACCGACGGCTTCTTCGGAGACGTATACAGGCCGCGTCGAGACCAGCTGGCGGACCGGTGGACGATGGCCGCAGAGGCCGGAGAGGGCTAGGGCGCCACCTGGAAGTAAAGCAGCTCCGTGTGGCCCCACTCGTCGCCGACCAGGACGGTGTATTCGCCGGGCAAGAACGGGTGAAGCACCCCCTCGGAGACACCGCCCCCGGGATGCTGCGTCTCGCCCGCCGTCCAGTACCCGTTGAAGCTGGCCTGCCTGGTCACGTTCTGCTGGGGCTGGAAGGTGAAGGAGTTGGACACCAACTCGGCGGGGCACATATAGACGCCGAAGAGGTCGAAGACGTCTACCGGCCTGGCGGAAGAGAGGTTGGCCTGGTTGTCGTGCCCCTGGAACACGCCCATGCCGAACGGGAAGAGCCCACCGCATGGCTCGGAGGAGAGGTTCTCAGACCTCAGCGTGTCGGTGAGGGGGAGGACGTCCGGGTAGCGGAGCGTGTTCCGTTCCGAGATGGTGAGGGTGACCGTCTGGTTCCCTCTCACGTTTGTAGGGCTCAGGGACGCGCTCATCACGAGGGCGCCGGTGTCTTGGGAGGTGAAGACGTACGGGGAGACGACGAGGATCAGGGAGACGATGGAGGCGATTGAGAAGATGGCCAAGAAGATCATCGGGCTTGAGCGCGACATCTCTAGCTGGTCAATGCCGATGCGTGGATTATAATCCTAATTCGTAGAACGGCGGAAGGACCTGGCTTCGCGAACATTGCTCCAGAATGAATAAGAGAACCTACCCAATGGATTTCTTTTCCGAAGTCCACTCGGCTGAGATTGGAAGAAGATTACAATTTGCGATTGCCCTAATCGTTCCAGCCATGCTCCTTGTGGCAGTGCTGTTCGCGTTGACCAACTCCCAATTCCTAAAGTCGTCCACCACTGTTTCCTCCTCCCAGTCCTCCGGCGTCGTGGCTACTGGGGCGTCGCCACGGTTCTGCAGGTTCCGCCGAACCCCGTTGCAATCCCGGCGCCAGCGCCGTGGAAGGTCGGGACGTACACGCTGGCGGTCGGCGATGCATGGGGTGACCTCGTTTGCGCTTCACTTCAACGTGCTGCCGGCGCCAACGAGCACCCCGCCCTACCTCTGCAACATGCTGGGAGTGAACAGACCGTGCACGTGAGAGGCCTGATTTTGGCGGTCCCACGACACATATAGCCCCACCAGTTCTCTTTGCTGGGGAGCCGGCCAGACCATGAACGTCTTCGTGATCGACTACGGGCAGGACGACCCGGCGAAGTGCACGGCCAAGAAGATGGTCCACATGGGGCTCGCCACTGAGGTGACCAGGAAGTTCCATGCGTCGAACACGACGATCGTACTCAACCCCTTCGCAGGGACGGTGCTCAGCCCTCTCGACGCAGAGTGCAAGTCGGTCCTCGCAATCGACTGCTCATGGAACCAGGCCCAGGAGGTCTTCTTTCGGAAGATCGGGGGCAAGCACAGGAGGCTCCCCGCGCTACTCGCTGGCAACCCCACGAACTACTCGAGGCTCGGGATACTCAGCTCAGTCGAGGCCGTCGCAGCGACCCTGTTCATCGTGGGCGAGAGAGAGGATGCGACCAGGTTCCTTGGACTGTACAAGTGGGGCCCGACTTTTGAGACGCTAAACCACGACCCGCTCGAGGAGTACGCAAGGGCCAGGTCGGAGGCAGAGGTTGAAGAGATAGAGAGGAGCTTCTTCCCCCAGCCGGGTGTGCCGCGGACCACGGGCGGGGCCGCCGGACGATACTGAGAGCGCTTCGAGGGTGGTTTCCGTACCTATGCCTGTCAGGGCTTGAATCGGAATCCTTGACGAAGGGAAAAATTAGGAGGCGGGCTTCCTGCCACGCATGGCAAGATAGCCCGTCGCGATGATGAAGATCACGGCTACCGCCGCGACCCCGTAGAGGGTTGTGGAACTGACTCCTGTGCTGGTCGCTGTTGATGTGACTGTGGTCGCCGAGCCCGAGAGCGTGACCGTCGACCCTGATCCACCTACCGTCGTAGTCTTGACGGTCGTGGAGGTCGTGGTCACTGTCGTGCCGCCCCCGCCTACGGTGGATGTCACCGTTACACCGCCTGAGGTGACGGTGGTGGTGGTGGTCGTCCCAGCGCCTGTGGCCTGCACGTTAGTGAGGCTGAGCGCTACCAGGTCTCCTGGTACGCCCGTGCCCCACGTTACAAGGCCTGCAGTGATCGGGAAGATTACCTCTTCCTGACCGGAAGCAGTCGCTGCGAACGTCGCCAGCTCGTTGAGCGGTCCGCCGATGAAGAAGTCTTTGACCACTGCTCCGGTTCCGGCGTTCAGCATCAGGAGGTCTCCCGATGACAGAGTCGCCATGACCAGATTGCCGGAAGTGGTGAGGCCGCCCCTGTATCCCTGCGTGGGGATAAAGTGGGACCAGACCATCTGCCCGGTGGCAGCGTTGACTCCTTCGATGGTGGAGTTGTCAAGGTTGGCTGCGGTCGATGCTATTGCAATGCTGGACCACCCGGAAGTCTTTCCGTAGTTGGTGATGTTCATGGGGATGTAGTGCGCGAGGGCAGGCACGTTCTGACTGGCCGTGAAGACCATGTTCAGAGCCGTGTTCACTGCCGGCTCGTTCTCGAACCCTGCGTAGGCCTGCGGATACATCAGAGTGTCCGCGAGGCTGGGGTTGAAGAACGCCTCGTTCATCTCGGTCGAGTTGAGCGGGTTGTGCGAGTAGCAGTACGGGCACCTGGCCAGTATGCTCTGCGGTGGAGTCCATGCCCAGATCATGTTACCGTTCAGAGCGTTGAGCTCGTACAGGTAGCCGTTCTTGCACGTCTTCCACAGCACGGGTGTGTTGACTCCGTTGATGGTCTCGTTACCGACGGCCTGCCACCAGGAGCAGTCGTAGTCCCAGTTCTCGTGGGCCGAGGTCTGGAAGCCCCAGATCCAGTGACCGTTGGTCTCGTTCAACGCCAGTACTGACGCTGACCAGAGGTCGGGTCCCGGCATGCAGGCGTTGGTGTACGGGTCCCTGTTGTTGGTGTTGACGAACACCATGTCGTTCAGGGGTCCCGAACCGAGGATCCATGGCGCTCCCCACCCGGCAGCAGTCGATCCTGGAGATGCTCCGCCGTCGGCCGCTGTGCAAGCGGCGCTCTGGACGTAGCCCCAGTCGTTGTACAGGGTGGAGTTGAGCTGGGCTGCCGACATCGTCTTGAGGTTGACCACCGCGGTGCCGGGTATAGTGCCGCCACCGTTGTAGGCCGGGCCTGGGTAGAAGATCTCAGCGCCGGTCATGTTGTTGACCTGCTGGATGTCCCAGTTGGGGTTGACCGGTAGGTTGGAGTTGACCTGAGGTGGAGTGCAGTAGGTCGTCCAGACGCGCTGGGGCGGGTTCACCAGGATGTTCCAGGCCGTGTAGAAGCACCTGCCTGTGGCCGAGGAGCTTGGGCTCCCAATCGACGTGATGGCAAGGCCCCTGTTCTGGTCGACTAGGACGTTCGGCGCAATCGGACTGTAGATCGCGGTTGCGGCGTTGCCCTGGACCATGTTGATGCCTGTGAAGTAGGTGAAGTTCATCTCGAGGGCGCCGGTGTTAGCGTTGACCGCCCAGACCTTCAGGCCTGGAGCGGCGTACCACAGCGTCGGAGTACCTCCGAACAGCTTGGTCGTGAACTGCTCCGCCCCGTCGTGGAGGTGGAGCGAAATCCCGGTGATGCCCTGGATGCCTGCCGTGGCGTTGGGGAGTATGGGTAGGATCGTGGTCCAGATCTGGTTGCCGTTCGCCGCGTTAATCGCGAAGATCTGCCCGAACTGGGTGATGGCGTAGATCGTGCCGTTGATCGTCAGCGGCGCGGAGTCGATACCAAGACCTCCGGACACCGACAGCAGGGCCGTCGGGTGGGTCGGGAGCGGGAACAGCCAGTTCAAGCCCAGGTTCTGGGCGTTGGAGCTGTTGATCTGGTTCTGTGGGTTGTAGTTCTGGTTGAAGGCGTTCCCGTCCGCGGCGGCCCAGTTTGCCTGGAGGGTCGTCAGCGGAGTCGCGGCCGGAGCCGCGACTTTGCTTGGTGCCGCCATGACCGCTGGCACCGAGATAGCCGAGACGAGGAACAGGAGAGTGACAGATATGGTTGCGAGTGATGTTCTAGAAACCTTCGTCATATTTTCGTTGATTGCCGGCCGATTTGAGTTAATATCCTTTGCTTCGGGGCGCGAAACAATTACAGGAATATCCGATTTTTAACAATTCGCTGAGGAACAGGAGACCAAGCCGTGAGGGTGAGGTTCAGAGGGATTTCTGACGAAGGGAAAAATTAGGAGGCGGGCTTCCTGCCACGCATGGCAAGATAGCCCGTCGCGATGATGAAGATCACGGCTACCGCCGCGATCCCGTAGGTTGTCGTTGAGCTGACTCCTCCGGAGGAGGCTGTGACTGTGGAGACAGAGACTGAGACGGATGTCGTGGTTGATGTCGAGACGGCACCTGAGGTCGTGACTGTGGTCGTGACCGCAGCCACGTTCTGAAGCGTCAGGGCGACGATGTCGCCGGGGACGGCCGTTCCCCAGGTGACGCTGCCGGCGGTGATCGGGAAGATGACCTCCATCTGCCCACTAGTGGTTGCTCCTATGGACGGAACGACGTTGAGCGGTCCTCCGATGTAGAGGTCCTTGACGACGTTGCCATTCTGCGCATTGAGCATCAGGATGTCTCCCGATGAGAATGTCAGAAAGACGACGCCGCCGCTCACGGTTATGCCTCCACGGTAGCCTTCCGTCGCTACGAAGTGGGACCAGACTTGCTGGCCTGTCGCTGCGTTCACGCCTTCGATGGTCGAGTTGTCCGCACTGGTCTCAGCGGCCCCTATCAGGGCGAACCCGCTGGTCTTGCCGTAGAGGGTGCTGTTTGGATGGACGTATTGTTCGAGGGATGGCACGTTCTGGCTCGCCGTGAAGATCATGTTGAGGGCCGGGTCGTAGGCGGGCTCGTTTTCGAACCCGGCGTGGGTCGTTGGATTAACGACGCATGGGCTTGAAAGGACGGTTGGACAACCGTACACCTCGGTCATCTGTGTCTCGTTGAGCGGGTTGAGGGGCAAGGAAACTGGCAGCCTGTTCAGAATGCTGTTGGGCGGGGTGTACGCCCAGATGAGCGCGCCAGTCTTGGCGTTGAGCTCGAACAGGTAGCCGTCCTTGCACGTCTTCCATAGGACTTGGGTGTTGACGCCGTTGACGGTCTCGTTGCCGAGAGCTTGCCACCACGAGCAGTCGAAGTCCCACTCGTCGTGGGCCGAGGTCTGGAAGCCCCAGACCCACTGGCCGTTGGTCTCGTTGAGCGCCAGGATGGAGGAAGCCCAGAGGTCGGGGCCTGGTTGGCAGTCGCCCGCGTATGGACCCCGGTTGCCTGTGTTGACGAACGCCAGGCCTGCGGTTGGTCCTGTTCCGAGGAGCCATTGTCCTCCCCAACCGGCGCCGACCGCTCCTGGAGATGCGCCGCCCGTCTCAACCTGGCACGCCGGGCTCTCAATCTGACCCCAGTCGTTGTACAGGGTTGCGTTGAGCTGCGTCGCCGAGAGCGTCTTCAGGTCGACCACTGCTGAGCCTGGGATGGTGCCGCCGCCAGCATAGGCGGGGCCTGGGTAGAATATCTGGGCGCCTGACATGCCGTTGACCTGCTGTAGGTCCCAGTTGGGGTTCACCGGTACGTTAGACCCAACTTGGGGAGGCGAGCAGTAGTTCTCCCAGTTGAGCGTCGGTGGGTTCACGTCGATGTTCCATTCCCGGAAGAAGCACCTCGCCGCGTTTGCGGTCGAAGAGCTCAGCATCGATGTGATCATGACGCCCTTGGCCTGGTCGATGAGGATGTTGGTCGCGAGTGTCGTGTAGACTTCGGTCGGGTTGTTCCCTTGCACCGAGGTGACCCCGCAGGTCGTGCCTCGGCTCGCAGGAGTGTTGGTTCCGGGGGCGCAGGCGCCGTAGACGGTGAAGTTCATCTCGTACTTCCCGTTGAGCGCGTTGATGGCGTAGACTACGTGGTTGGGAGCGTCGATCCAGTAGGTCGGACCTGAGACCCCGCTGTTGCCGAACGAGGCTGTCGTGTACTGCTCGGCTCCGTCGTGGAGGTGGAGCTGCAGGGCGCCGTCGCCCTGTCCAACTGTCGCGTTGGCCTGGATTGGAAGAACGTCGGTCCAGATGACGTCGCCGTTCGCCGCGTTGAGGTCGAAGACCTGGCCGTACTGGGTTGTCGCATAGACGCTCCCGTTGATGATCAGGAGCGCCGTGTCGACGCCGAGCCCTCCGGACACCGACAGCAGGGCCGTCGGATGGGTCGGTAGAGGGAACAGCCAGCTGAGGGCGAGGTTCTGAGCGTTCGACGAGTTGACCAAGGTCTGCGGGTTGTAGTCCTGGCCGAAGTTGTTGCCGTTCGGCCACGCCCAGTTCGCCTGCATAGTTGTGAGGGGCGCCGGGGCCAGAGCCGACGGGGTCGAGTTAGCGGCCGCCAGGACGGCGGGCGCGGAGATTGCAGAGAGGATGAAGAGTATGCTTAGAGAGATTGCTGTGACTGATGTTTTCATAGAAACCTTCGTCATATTTTCGAAGATTAGACAATAGTCGACTATTTAGGCGTTAACGATTTCACTCGCGATTCCTAACATTAATTGCGCGTTCGTTGATAACGGGATTCTAGGTAGAGGCGCGGCACCCCGGAAGGCTTAACTCCGCGGCCGAGCGTCTAGTCCCTCGGACGCGAGCCGGTGGGTGGGCCACGGGGGTCTCCTGGGGAAGTTCCTCCCTCGCTGCAGGATGCACGGCGCCGAGAGGCGCAGCCGGAGACGGCTGGCAACGGAACAGAAACGAGACCCGTCCCGTCCAACGCGGTGATGGAGCGATCCTGAGGTCGACGGAGATGGGATGAAACGGCTGACCCGTGCAGAGCAAGGCCGAACGTGGTCTACGACGCGCCTGCACCAGACCAAGGTAGGCCGCTGAGCTGAATCCCGCCTAGAACGAAAGGAGGACTACGGCCGGGAAGCGTCCGTCGTTCGGTGGGGGGAGGTCGGACCTCCTCCCGCCGACTCATCATCACCTGGTCGCCGGTGCTTCTCAGAGGAACTTGGACGCCAGAGAGTAGGTCAGCTTCGTCCGCGGGTCGTCCGCGTCCCAGGAGGCGAGCTCTGACCTGATGAGGTCCTTCTCCTTCTTGGAAACGTCGCGGAGGGCGTTCCCCACAGACCTCCTCACGTACTCGCTCTCGTCAGCTCGAAGCGATGCGAGGAGCCTTACGGCCACCTCGGGGTGCTCCCTGAAGTAGTCCCTATGGTTCCAGATGCGGAGGCCCTCGGTCACCGCCCGCCGGACGTTTGGGTTCTTGTCGCGCAGCCAGTCCTTGATGGTGGGGAGGGCGGCCTCGTAGCCTATGACCCTGCAGTACTGGTCGAAGGCCTGGGCGAGGATCTCCTGGACCTGCCACGACCCGTCCTTGCTCACCGTCGTCCTTAGCAGCGCCAACGCGCCCTTCGACCGCGGGGCTAGGAAGCCGAGGACGAAGACCCCGACCATCCTTGCCTGGTATTCCTTGAAGGAGTAGAGCTGCTTCGCAACCCGAAGGCGCTGGGGGAGGGAGCCCTCCTCCTTGACCTTGAGCGCCTCCTCTTTCATCTCCTTGAAGCCGTGCTCGACCTTCGAAACCCTGGCGGCGATCGCCTCTGGGTCGGCCAACGTCCAGGCTGGTGGCACGGATCGGGCTTAAGGTTGCGCGCCAACCGCGAGCCCGGAGCTAGCCGTATATTCTGGGACCTCGGCCAAAAGGTCCGTGCCGTCCCCCTTGCGAGATGTAGGTCGGAAGATGACGAGGAGGGAGGCGCTGACGACCATTGGCAAGGCGGCGGTGGGGGCGGGAGTTGTCGCCGCGGTGGCGGCGGCCGGCCCGGCAATGTACTTGATTGCCTCTCGTTCTGCCGCCCCCTCCGCCGCCTCTGGGCCTCCGCAGTCGTCCTCGACGACGGTGGAGCCGGGCTTCATCTCCCTCTTCGACGGGGAGACCCTCGACGGCTGGGAGCAGGCTGGGCCGGGAGGGTTCACCGTGGTGGACGGGAACCTCCAGTCGAACGGTGGGATGGGGCTCCTCTGGTACACCAAGCAAGAGTTCGCCGATTTCGTGCTCAAGTGCGACTGGAAGGAGGCCCACTTCACCGACAACTCGGGGGTGTTCGTGAGGTTCCCCAATCCCTTGGGCGACCCCTGGAACGCGGTCAATGAAGGGTACGAGATACAGATCGACAACGTCGGCGCGCCAAACGGGAACCCCATCTATCAGACGGGAGCCGTCTTCAACTTCGCAGCCCCCTCGGAGGTGGCGAGCAACCCTGTCGGGGAGTGGAACTACTATGAGATCCGCGCGGTCGGGCAGCAGTACACGGTCATTTTGAACGGGGTCGACGTCACGAACTTCACGGGGAGCAGGTCCACGGTGGGCTACGTGGGGTTGCAGAACCATGACGACACGTCGACGATATCCTTCAGGAACATCAGGATAATGGAGCTGTGAGGCTCCTCAGTACCTTCGCGGCTTGCGGAGGAGGAAGGTGCTCGCGGCGAGGAGCGCGACCGCCGAGAGGAGGAGGTCCGCGTTGTTGAAGGAGGGGAGGAAGTTGACGAGCGACTGCGCCTGCGTGACGTGCATGTAGAACTGAGGATAGTCGAACCAGGCGATCTCTGCCCCAAGTATCGTGAGCGAGAGAGCGGCCGCTTGGAGTGAGTAGAGGAGCGCCCTTCCGGCGCCCTTGCCGAGGTTGAGCAGGAAGGTCAGGCTCATGACCGCGGAGAGGAGGACGAGGGCCTCCAGGTCGAGGACCATGATGGAGCTTCCGACCCAGTAGCCGAGGCCTCCGTCCTTCCAGAAGAAGTCGTCCTGGGCCGTGATGAGCTGGGTCAGCAAGGCCGAGAGATGGGGGGAGATGTCGGAGAGGAGGTGAGAGGTCCAGAAGAAGTAGACGTTGAGGAAGAGGTACGAGGCGGCCAGGGCTACCCTCGGAGCGAGGAGGACGGCGAGGGCGACGGCGAGCTCGACCGAAGCGACCAACCCTAGCCCCATCGCCGTCGAGTAGGTGGCGTGGACGCCCTGCCACTTGGCATACGCCACGAGCCACTGCTGAATCGCCACGCCCGAGGCACTCTTCTGGAGCGGGGCGGGAGGACCTAGGTCGGCGAGGAGGAGGTAGAAGACAAGTGACACAAACCCGGAGACGACTAGGCCTCCG
Organism: Nitrososphaerales archaeon; assembly: GCA_035515635.1. Lineage (GTDB taxonomy): Archaea > Thermoproteota > Nitrososphaeria > Nitrososphaerales > Gagatemarchaeaceae > Gagatemarchaeum. The sequence goes on along the minus strand of DATJBB010000001.1, from coordinate 29,600 downwards.
GAGAGGACACGGCGTGTGTTGGTCTTCAGCCTCGTCCTGTCGACGCCAGGGAGCCTCAACGCGGGCACGCGAGAGCTCTGGGAGACTCCTGAGGATTTATCCTTAGCGAGGGGCGCAGGATTAAGTAGCGCCGAGGGCGGCTCTGCGAGAACCTCTTGAGCAAGTTCGCCCACATGTCGGACGTCCATCTGGGCGCTCACAGGGAGCCGGCTCTGAGGGAGCTAGAGCGGAGGTGCTTCGCTGAGGCGGTGGATGTGTGCATCAGGGAGGCGATGGACTTTGTGCTCATCTCTGGGGACCTTTTCGACGTGGGCGTCCCAGACCTCGGTGTCGTCAATGACGCGGTCAGGAAGATGAGGGAGCTGCGCGAGGCCAAGATTCCCGTCTACGCCATCTACGGGAGCCACGACTACACCCCGGCGGCGACGTCGGTCATCGACGTCCTCCACACGGCCGGCCTCCTCACCAACGTGATGAGGGCGTCGACCGAGGGAGGGAAACTGAAGCTCAAGATGGTGGTTGACCCGGAGACCGGCGCGAAGCTGACCGGGATATCGGCGAGGAAGGTAGGGCTCGAGAGCAAGCAGTACGAGGTCCTCGACAGGGAGTCGCTCGAGAAGGAGACCGGGTTCAAGGTCTTCGCCTTCCACAGCGGGATAACCCAGTTCAAGCCAGACTATCTCAGCGAGATGGAGACCCTCGACATCGAGAGCTTCCCCAAGGGGTTCGACTACTATGCCGGTGGGCACATCCACCAGAGGGGAGAGTTCCACCTCCCAGGCTACCAGAGGGTGGTGTTCCCGGGGCCGCTGTTCACCGGGTACGGAGGGAAGGACCTGGAGATGACGGCGAGGGGGGAGAGGAGGGGGTTCTACGTCGTTGAGTTCGACGACAGGTTCAGGGGGATGAGGTTCGTCCCCATCCACAGCATCGTCGGCGCGTACCTCGAGTTCGACGCGGCGGGAATGAACGCGATGGAGGCGAGCAGGCTCCTCCAGGAGAAAGCCTCGAGGCTCGACGCCAAGGGCAAGGTCGTCGCGCTCAGGGTGATGGGCGAGCTCGCGACGGGGAGGACGGTCGAGGTGGACGCCCAGTCGGCGAAGAGGGGGATGGAGGAGAGGGGGGCGCTCTACGTCTACGTCAACAGGCACGGGCTCGCGTCTAAGGAGCAGGCTCAGGTCAAGGTCGTGGGGGAGGACCCGGCGGCGATAGAGAGGAGTCTCTTCAACGAGAACCTCGCGAAGCTGAGAATCTCGACCAAGGAGCTCCTGGGGCTGGGCGGGGCAGAGCGTGCGGCCGAGCTCCTGAGGCTGCTCAGGCAGGGGCAGAGGCAGATGGAGTCGAAGAGGGACTACTCCAGGAGGGTGCTCGACGCCGGGGCGCAGGCTATCCTCGCGAAGGAGCTCATCGAGGAGAGCGTCGAATGATAGTCAGGCGGCTGAGGATGGAGTGCATAAGGAGCTACAAGAGGGCAGAGGTCGAGTTCCCCGGCGGGAGGACACTGTTCTCGGGTGACATCGGGACCGGCAAGTCCACCATCCTGATGGCGATTGAGTTCGCTCTCTTCGGTCTGGGGAGCGCCAAGGCAGGGTCACTCCTCAGGAACGGGGAGAGCAGGGGGAGCGTCGAGCTGGAATTCGAGGTGGGCGGTAGGGAATACTGGGTGCGGAGGGTGCTGGCCAAGAAGAATGGCTCTATCCAGCAGGTCGAGGGGAAGCTCAGAGGGCCGGAGGGGGAGGAGGATTATCCTCCCGCGGAGATGAAGGAGCGCATCCTAGAGATACTCGGGTTCCGCGAGTCCACCGAGCCGAAGGCGAGGAGCCTGATCTACCAGTACGCCATCTACTCCCCACAGGAGGAGATGAAGGTCGTCCTCGGGCTGAGGCCCAGCGACAGGCTTTCGATCCTCCGGAGGGCGTTCGGGGTCGAGGAATACAGCCTCGCCATGGAGAACGCCAAGGAGTTGGCGCGGAAGGTTCACGACAAGAGGCTCCAGTTCGAGGGGGCGGGGAGGGACGTACCGGCCCTCAAGAAGGAGGTGCAGGAGCTCGATGCGAGGATACGCGAGGAGGACGCGGAACTCGAACGACTGGAGCGCTCGGTCGAGGAGCGGGAGAAGGCCCTGTCGAAGCTCGAGGCGGAGAGGAGGGGGCTCCACGACCTTGAGGTCCAGCTTGCGAGCGTCTCGAAGGGTAGAGAGGAGAAGGCCAGGGAGGTCGGGAGGCTTAGGCGCGAGATAGAGGAGCTTACGAGCGACATCGCCAGGGCAGAGACGAAGAGGGCGGAGATGATGGCCAGGGCGGGTAAGGCAGGCAAACCTCCCACCCCCAAGTCGGTGAAGGAGATCAGGGCGGAGATCGAGATCCTCCAGGAGAGGATGGACAGACACAGGGCGTCGGATGCGGAGCTAGGCACCAGGATAGGGCAGTTCGAGTCCGTCGCTCAGAAGGGGAGGTGCCCTGTCTGCGACAGCGAGGTGGACGCGAAGGTCATCGCGGGCAAGCTGGATGGTCTCGAGGGGGAGAGGAGGAGCAACTCGGCGCACTTGGAGCGGCTGACGAGGATGCTTGGCGAGATGAAGGACCTGCTAGAAGAGAAGAGGGGCTACGACAACCTTGCGGCAGACGTCGAGAGGTTGAAGTCCCTTGCCAAGGACTTTTCGGAGGATTTGGAGAGGAAGGAGGAGAGGGTCCAGTCGGCGAGGGAGGACCTTGAGGAAGGGGAGAGGAAGCTGACCGAGCTGGGAGGGATGCTAGCCGTCCTCGAGAGGGAGACGAAGGGGCTGGAGGAGCTCCAGAGCAAGATCGACTCGACGCAGGGCGAGCTGAAGGCGATGAGGGACAGGAGGGCGACCCTGAGGAGCGACGTCAGGAAGTGGAGGGAGGACGTGAGGAAGCGCTCGGAGTCCATCGAGCGGAAGGAGAGGGCCGCCTCGAAGGCCGCCGCGCTTGGTGAGAGGGAGATGTGGCTGGAGGAGTTCTTCGTCCCCACCCTGAGGTCGATAGAGAGCCACGTCATGACCTCGATAAACGGGGAGTTTGGAGCGAGCTTCCAGAGGTGGTTCGGGGAGCTGGTCGACGACCCGGACAAGGAGGCGAGGGTCGACGAGGAGTTCACCCCGGTCGTCGACCAGGGCGGTTACGACCAAGACGTCGATTTCCTCAGCGGCGGGGAGAGGACTAGCGTCGCGCTCGCCTACAGGCTGGCGCTCAGCCAGATGGTCCAGAAGTACGCGGAGACGGGGCCGAGTGCGCTCATCCTCGACGAGCCCACGGACGGGTTCAGCAAGGAGCAGCTCGGGAAGGTCAGGGGAATCCTCGACGAGATGGAGAACCCGCAAGTGATAATCGTCTCCCACGAGAGGGAGCTGGAGAGCATGGCGGACCAGGTCTACAGGGTCGCCAAGGTCGACGGCGAGTCCAAGGTCACGCGCTAGGCTGTCCGATCGTCATAGAAGCATTCGACCCCCGACGAGGGACAGAAGAGGTAGTGTCCCCCGCTCAGCGCTCCGCCGTAGCCCAAGGCCACCATGTCAGGGAGCCTGAAGAGAGTGTCGCGCTGGTCGAAGACACTACAGGTTGCCGCTTCGCTGGGCGCGCAGGGGACGTTGGGGGCAAGGATGGCGAACACGACCGCAGCCGATGCCACTCCTGTTGTCAGGATTGTCATCCTTCTCATGGCCCTTCGAGACCTGACGTGAAACTAGGGAACGCGGTTTCTTAGGTGGACGCGTGAAGTGTTGCGCTCGAACTGGCCCGCAGAATCACCGTGGCTCTTCAGTGTAACCTCCGCCGGGCGGAGTCAAAATGGTCGGGCAGAGCTATTGGAAGGTTATCGCGACCCCGACCTGAAGGGCGAACGGGACGCCGCCGGTGAACGACACCGACCAGTTCTGGTACTGGACGTGATTCCTGAAGTCGTCGAGGACGGCCATCAGCCTCCCGAGGATGAAGCTGATCACCTTCTGGGCCGCCTCCAGGCCAGCGTCGGAGAGCAGTGAGAGGACGGACTGGATCTTGTTGACGCTGAGAATCGTGCTCGAGACCGAGTCGATGACCTGCTGCCTGGCCGCGGGGAGCTGGGCCTTGGCAGAGCCGAGGAGCCTGCTTCTGGAGATGTGGTCGTTGAGGAACTTCCTGAGGTCGTCGATCTTCCCCGCCGCTTCCGTGGCCGTCTGGATCATCTTCTGCTGGTGCTCGGGCGCGAGGAGCCCTGCCTTGACGAGGTCGGATGTCAGGACAGCGAGGTTCGCGATATCGGGGTCTTGAGGAGGGCCTGATGCCATGCCGGCTAGAACTGTTTCGCGATAGATAACGGTGACGAAACGTCGTCCGGCTGGCAGGCCTTTAAAGACCACCAGGAGGCTTCTAACCCGACCGAAACTGCCCCGAAGAATCACCTGGCTCTCGAACGTCATATCGCCGGAGAGAATCGGGTACGAGGAGACGGCCCGGAATATCGAGGTCGTCGAGGAGCCCCCTGCCTGGATGTGCCTGAGTTGCAGGGGGGCGAAGCTCCTCTGCGGCAAGCCCCGTTGCCCGATAATAGTGAAGGCCCAGGCCATGTCGAGGCAGAGCTACTCGTACAGCGAACAGATCTCCGGGTCATCCCCGCCCGGGGTCTTCGTCGGGAGGATGGGGTACCCGAAGGTCTCGATAGGCCCGATGGTCCCGCCCACATTCGGCGACACCTCGGTGATGGACACGCCCGAGGAGTGGCTGGGCAAGCCGCTCGAGACGATAGTCGACTATCGCTACTCGCTCGTGAGGGGGAACTCGAGGGCGAGCGTCGAAGACGCGGCCAACCCCGGCAGGATGCTACAGCAGCTTCAGGAGCTCTCGATGGCGGCGAGGCCCGTGGACTCTGAGCTCCTGCTCTCCAAGCCGCCGAGGAAGATCCTGACGCTGAGCGAGGACACCCAGCCGTACGGCCCTTCGGCGCCGATGGAGAGGTTCAAGACCTCGAACGTCAGTGTCGAGCGCAGGATAGAGAAGGCCTACTACGACAGGGACCTCAAGGCGGCGGACGCGATATTCTCGCTCTACAGGGACGACGTCCTCGTTACCCGGCTCCAGAGGGCCCTGAGCGTGGGGATGTTCGGCGAGGGGGCGAGGCGGAGGCTCGTCCCGACGAGATGGAGCATCACCGCGGTCGACAGCACGATTAGCGGCAAGCTCATCGAGCGCATCAAGGAGTTCCCGACCATCGACGAGTACAGGGTCTACTCGTACAGCGTCTACGACAACCAGTACGTGGCGATACTCCTCCCGGAGCCTTGGAGGTTCGAGTGGATAGAGGCGTGGTTCCCGAACACCACGTGGAACCAGTTCACCAAGGAGCCCTACGTAATAGGCGACTACGAGGAGTACTTCGGAAGGAGGACCTACGCCAGGGTGGGCGGGTGCTACTACTCGACGAGGCTGGCCGTGGGGGAGGCGATGGAGAGGGAGGGCAGGCAGGCGGCTGCCATCGTCCTCAGGGAGACGTACCCCGGCTACATCATGCCGCTCGGGGTCTGGAACGTGAGGGAGAGCATCAGGGAGCTGATGAGGCAGAGGCCTGACAGGTACGACTCGTTCGACGGGGCGTTGGGGGCGGCGCTGGCCAAGATGAAGATTTCTTCGAAGAAGTGGAAGGCCTCGTCGGTGCTCATCTCGAGGGAGCTGACCCAGGCCAAAATCACCAGCTTCTGAGCCAGGGCCGGCCCTGGAGTTTTCGCAAGATTGTTCCACAAGCCTTAAGGTTTTCCGGCCCCTCAGAAGGCCGTGGCCCACGGGAACGATATGACGCCGCTCGCTGGGAGCGAGCGCAAGCCTCTCCCCGGAGCCAGGCTTTCCGGTAGGGTAGACCTGACCGAGCGGATGCTGGTGACCGTCGTCGTCAGGCCTGACAGTTCGCGCCCGGCCATGGACGTCGCGGGCATGTCCGCGAGGCGCCCGGGCGAGAGGAACTACCTCGACCACCAGGGCTTCGAGGCCGCGCGGGGTGCGGCCCGCGAGGAGCTCCGGATGGTCGAGTCGTTCGCCCAGGGGCACGGGATAGACGTAGCCCAGGTCGACGCCTCGCGGAGGGTGGTCGTCCTCTCCGGGACCGCCGCCCAGTTCAGCAGAGCCTTCGGCGTCAAGTTCCAGCGGTACAGGCACAAGTCGGGCACCTACCGCGGGCACAGGGGGCCAGTCCGCCTGCCCAGCCAGCTCGTGCCCGTTGTCAAGGCTGTCCTGGGCCTGGACGACAGACCGCAAGCCAGGCCCCACTTCAGGACCAGGAAGCCGAAGCCGAGGGCGCCTGGCGCCACCGGGTACACGCCGCCGCAGCTGGCCGGCCTCTACGACTACCCGACCGGCCTCGGCGGGAACGGAGAGTGCGTAGCGATCATAGAGCTCGGGGGAGGCTACTCGGTCCAGGACCTCCAGAACTACTTCGGGAGCCTCGGGATCTCTGCACCGAGCGTGATTTCAGTCTCGGTCGACGGCGCGGGGAACTCCCCCACGAACGACCCGAATGGGCCCGACGGGGAGGTGATGCTGGACGTAGAGGTGGCGGGGAGCCTCGCTCCGGGGGCGCAAATCGTCGTCTACTTCGCCCCCAACACCGACGCGGGCTTCTTCGATGCCGTGACCACGGCGATACACGACGCTCAGCACAACCCCTCGGTCTTGTCGATAAGCTGGGGAGACTCCGAGTCTGCGTGGACCCAGCAGGCGATGCAGGAGATGGACACGGCCTTCGAGGACGCCGCTTCCCTCGGAATCACGGTCTGCGTGGCTTCGGGGGACGACGGCTCCTCCGACGGGGTTGGCGACGGCCACGCGCACGTGGACTTCCCAGCCTCCTCAACGTACTCGCTGGGGTGCGGGGGGACGAGGCTAGACTCGGCAGGAGGCGTGATATCCTCGGAGGTGGTCTGGAACGAGCTCCCGAAGGACGGAGCGGGAGGAGGGGGCGTGAGCGACTTCTTCCCCCTCCCGAGCTGGCAGGCGAATGCGAGGGTCCCGCCGTCGGCGAACCCCGGAGGGCACGTCGGGCGAGGGGTCCCGGACGTTTGCGGCGACGCCGATCCGTTGACCGGCTACCTGGTGAGGGTCGACGGACAGAAGCTGGAGTATGGCGGGACCAGCGCTGTGGCCCCCCTCTGGGCGGGGCTGGTCGCGCTGCTCAACCAGAAGCTTGGGAGGCGCTGCGGCTTCCTCAACCCTATCCTCTACCGTCTCCCCTCGGGGTCTGGCGCTCTCCACGACATCATCTCAGGGAACAACGGGGCCTACAGTGCCGGGAAGGGATGGGACGCCTGCACGGGGCTTGGTAGCCCCGACGGGGTGAACCTGGGGGCGGCTCTGACGGTAACGAGAGGGAGTGGATCACTCCGGAGGCCGGTGGCCGCCGGCGGCCGGGCGGAGGGCTCGTGGTCGGCCGGTCCTCGTGCGGCCGTCCCTGCCTTCACTGCGATCAAGAACATAGTCATCGTCTTCCAGGAGAACCACACTTTCGACAACTACTTCGGGACTTTCCCCGGGGCGGACGGGACGGCGGGGTCTGGTATCTGCCTTCCCCAGAAGAAGGGTGGGACCACGCCGTGCGTCGCTCCCTTCCACTCGGCGACCGTCACGCCGGTCGACATGAATCACACGTGGGCCTCGGCCCACGCAGACTACGACGGAGGGAAGATGGATGGGTTCGTCTACTCCGAGGGCGACCAAGCGACGATGTGCTACTTCGATGGCACAGACGTCTCGAGATACTGGAAGGCCGCCCAGCAGTACGTCCTGTGCGACGGGTACTTCACCTCGGTGATGAGCGAGAGCCTGCCCAACCATCTCTCCCTGGTCGCGGGGACGTGCGGCGGGATAATCAACGACAGCGTCCCCAGGACCATCAGCTTCCCGCCGATCTTCCAGCAGCTCGACCAGAGCGGCATCTCCTGGAAGGTGTACTCTGACACGACCTCCTGGTTCGAGAGCTTCGCATACGTACAGAGCTCGCCGGGTGCGAAGGCCAACTTCGTCCCAGCAAGCTCGTTCGCCAAGGATGTCCAGAGCGGTGCCCTCAGCCAGGTGTCATGGATCATAGGAGCGGCAGGGGGCGATGAGCATCCCCCCAGCAACGTGCAACAGGGGATGGACGGGGTCGCCGACGGCATCGTCAACGTGGTTGGGGCGAGCAAGTACTGGGGTGGGGCGGCGATCTTCGTCACCTGGGACGACTACGGAGGGTTCTACGACCACGTGCCTCCGCCGCAGGTCGACGAGTATGGGTACGGGTTCAGGGTCCCCTGCCTGGTGGTCTCGCCGTACGCAAAGGCCGGGTTCGTCGACAGCGCGACGAACGACCACACCTCGATACTCAAGTTCGTGGAGGACAGGTTCGGACTCACGCCCCTCAGCACCAGGGATGCGGCAGCGAACGACATGGCTGAGGCGTTCGACTTTGCGCAGCCTGCGAGGGCGTTCGAGCCCATCTAACTGAGCATGACGGTCGTCCCGACCTGGACCCCGTTTGCCTGGGCGAAGCCCGCCTTGGCCTCTATGACAAAGTTTGCCTCGGCCGAGGGGGCGTAGCTCTGGCAGAAGACGCTGACGTTGCATGGCGGCGAGCCGAGGGCCATGGAGACGACATGCCCGGTGGTGCTCCCCGGGGGCACGTCAACCCACATCATGTCGAGGCTCGTGTTCACTCCATACATCCAGAAGGAGTAGTAGCCCTCGGTGGGGAAGACGAAGAGCATGGTGGTGGTGTTGGTGACCTTCCTTCCCATCAGCCCCCTCTCCAGCTCGGTCTGGTTGGTCGCGACGTAGGTGAACCCGAAGGTCTTCCCTCCGACGGAGAAGGAGGCGTAGTGGGCGTTTGGGGAGCTCGAGACCTGGGTAGAATCAAATAGGAGGAGGTTGCCCGCGACCAAGACGATCGGGACGAGTATAACCACCAGCAACAGCAGCCTGACCCTGTTCATCCATCGCACCCCAAGAACGTGGGGAGGCGCTCGCCAGAGGCCGGATATTTACCCAGCGGGCAGGTGATCGCGACGACCGAGAAGCTGTTCTGGCAGGACATGTACCTAAGGGAATTCGACGCCAAGGTCGTCTCATCGGACGAGGGCGGTGTGCGGCTCGACAGGACCGCGTTCAATCCCCGCGGGGGAGGTCTCGTCTCAGACGTCGGGAGGCTGGGCGCTGCCGAGGTTGTGGAGGTCGTCAAGAGGGACGAGGAGGTCTACCACATGCTCGGCGGCGGGGCGACCCTCACGGTGGGCGAGAGCGTCCACGGCGTCATCGACTGGGAGAGGAGGCACAGGGTGATGAGGATGCATACCACGGCGCACATCCTTAGCGCGGTGGTCAACAGGAAGACTGGGGCGCTCATCACGGGGAACCAGATCTCACCGCTCGAGTCGAGGATGGACTTCTCCCTCGAGGAGTTCGACAAGGAGAAGTTCGGGGACTACGTCAGGATGGCCAACGACGCGGCGAGGAGCGGGGCGGAGGTGAGGACATTCTTCATGAAGAGGGAGGAGGCGCTGAGGACGCCTGGGTTCGTGAAGCTTGCGGGTGCGCTCCCGCCTGAGGTCGCTGAGCTAAGGATCGTGCAGATTGGCGACATCGACACGCAGGCCGACGGAGGTGTGCACGTCAGGAACACCTCAGAGATAGGCGAGATCGTGGTCAACAGGATAGAGAACAAGGGGAAGAGCAACAGGCGCCTCTACTTCTCCCTGCAACCATAGATTGAGGATCATGACGATTCAAGCTCGATGTCACGCAGAGGTCAAGTCCCTCGTACCGACTAAGCTGGCGTTCATAATGGATAATAGACGGATAGTGAGGTAATAGTGGCGCGAGTTTCTGTTTCTTGTCTTCAAGAGCGCCGGGAGGCGATGGCAAGAGCCTGTTATCTCGGCGAAGGAAGGCAGTCGCCGTAGTCGTTGTTGCGGCAGTCGCCATATTCTATCTCAGCTTCATGTATCAGATTCCCGTAGACCACATCAATACGCGAAGTCAGATACCACAGGGCCTATATGCCAATCCAGTCTTTGCTGCGGTTGCCACAAACACCACTGGGGATGTCTCTTTGTCCTTGTCGAACTTCAACTACACCAGCCCAGATGGCACGACACAACTCAAGGCATCATCAGGCAGCATTCAGATTACCATCACCCCGGCCGGCCAGAACGAAACTAACCTGAACATGACACTCAATCTCAATGGGGTCAACATCAAGTCACCAAGTTACACTGGCTCTTTTTCCTCGCTCAAGCTTACTGGTTATGTAGTCGTTAACCCGCAGACGAATCAGCTAGTTGTTTCCCTAGTCGCTTCTACATCTGTGGCAAGCATAGTCCAATCGGTGTTGGGCGTGTAGTCCGGAATAGCTGTATTTCTCCCTCAGGCGGTGAGGTAGAGGAGGGTGGCGACGCCCGCGACGAGAAGGGCGATCCCCACAGCGTGGCTGGGCCGGGCCCTGTCTCCGAGGAAGACGGCGGCGAAGCCCACAGTGAAGACGACCCCCATCCCGGCCAGGGTGGTCAGTATGGGGAGGGCGCCTATGTTCGCCGAGCGGAGGGCGAGGTTGAAGCAGAACAGCCCGCCGGCCTCGAGCATCCCCATGGTGAGGACCCGGCGCATGGCGTTGCCCCCGAAAGGCGTGACGTCCTGTTTCAGCGGGGGGCCGACCATGAACCCGATGGAGGCGGCGCCGAGCCTGGCGCAGACGACAGGGAGGAAGTATCCTACCGTGGTGTCGGCGTAGCCCAAGAGGGTGAAACCCACAGCGAAGAAGAGGGCTGCGACGACGGCCTCTGGAACTCCTGGGGTCAGTGCTCCTCCGGCGGAGCCGCGCAGGGAGTGCGGGTCGGTGGAGACGAGTATGATCCCGGCGATCACCCCGGCGAGAGCGAGGAGGACGGCGTCGGATATCCTGACGCCGAGGAAGAGGATGGCGAATAGGACGGAGAAGACCGGGAAGGAGTTGACGGTGGGCGAGACCACCGACAGGTTGCCACGCTGGTAGCCCCTGTACATGAGGAGGAAGGCGAGGTAGGTCGAGACCGCTGCCCCGGCCAGGACGACAAGGCTCGGCAGGGTGACGGCAGATGGGAGGCCGAAGACGAGCGAGGGCACTGCCACGAACAGCCCGCTGAGGGCCAGTGTGTAGACGGTCGTGCGGTACGAGCCGACCTCTCCGGCCAGGAGCTTTGAGAGGAAGTCAGAGGTCCCGAAGCAGAAGGCCACAGCCACCCCTAAGAGGACGACCAGGGAGGTCATGGGGCCTTGTCGCTGCGGGCCCAGAACTCCTCGAGCGTCTTCTCGACCTCCTCGTCCTCCACCTGGTCGAACCTGGTGTAGAAGGCGCCGACGGCGTAGAAGGGCTCCGGGGTGTTGGGACAGACCACAAGGTCGGCCTCCTTCCGCAGCTCGGAGATCGTGCTGGCGGGCGCCACCGGGGCCGCCGCCACCAACAGGCGGGGTCCCCTGGCCCTCGCCCACCTGAGGGCGGCCTTCATCGTCGCGCCTGTCGCGACGCCGTCGTCGACCACTATGACGACGCGGCCTGATATCTTCGGCTGGGGCCTTGCGCCCCTGTAGACTTTGAGACGCCTCTTCGACTCCGCGACCTGCCTGGCCATCTCCCCCTCTAGGTACTTCTTGGAGGGCGAGGCAATCCCCATGGACTCCTCGTTGAGGTAGAGCGTCCCGTCGTCCATGACGGCGCCGAGGGCGAACTCCGGCTGGAACTCCGCGCCGATCTTCCTCGGGACGACTATGTCCAGGTCGGCGTTGAGGGCCTCGGCGACAAGCTTCCCGAGGGGGACACCTCCTCTGGGGATCGCCAGGACGAGGGGCCTTGATCGTGCGGCCTCGGCGACGAGCTCACGCTTGAGTGCGGAGGCTAGGGCCTTGCCGGCCTCCTCGCGGTCCCTGTATATCGCCCCGTTCATAGGACGGCCCCGACCCCGGACGAGCCTTTAAGGGCTTGAGCGAGGGTTCGTCCTCCGTGGGGAGACGGATACAGGTCTCTGTGGTGGGGTACAACGAGGACTCGTGCACCAAGGAGGCCTACGACGCGGCCTATCGCGTGGGCAAGGCGGTCGCCGCGAAGGGCGGGCTGGTCGTCTGCGGGGGGCTCGGAGGGGTGATGGAGGCCGTCTGCAAGGGGGCGCGCGACGGAGGAGGGCACTCGCTGGGGATAGTCCCGTCGGCTGACGCCGCGCAGGCGAACCTCCACTGCGACGTGGTGGTCGCGACCGGCCTGGGCAACGCCAGGAACTTCCTCGTCGCGTATTCTGGCGACGCGATGGTGATCGTAGGCGGAGGGGCGGGGACGCTCATCGAGGCGGCGGCGGCCTACCAGGCGGGCAAGCCCGTCGTGGCCGTCCGGGGGACTGGCGGGGTGGCGGACGATCTGGCGGGGAAGTTCATCGACGCGCGCAGGTCGTCGAAGGTTATCGACGCCGCAGGCCCGGAGGCGGCCGTCGAGAAGGCGATCGAGGAGGCTGGGAAGGGGAGATGAGGTCAGCTGCCGCGCAGGATGGAGGCGAGCAGGTCAGCGGTGCGCTTGGCCCCCTGGTAGTTCGCCGGAGGGGTGCGCCTTCCGAGGAGCTTGGGCACGAGCTCGTCGAGCCTGTTAAGGTCGGCGGAAGAGAAGCCGAGCTCGGCGGCGTTCCTCTCTTGCTCTGAGTGGTTCTTTATCGGCACGGCGATGATGGGGGTCCCGCTGCTTGCGGCCTCGTCGATCGTGCTCTTGCCGGCCGTGGAGATGACGAGGTCGGCCGACGCGACCAGGTCCTGGTTGTCCCGGACCACGCCGAGGTGGTAGACGCCAGACCGCGCCGGCGGGGGATTCGTCACGCCCGAAGTGGCGAACACGGCGCCGGGGCCGGCCGTGGGGAAGGCGGCCAGGGAGCGCTCGAGGAGGAACCTCCCTATCCCGCTCCCGCTGGCGCTGAAGAGGACGAGAAGGGCGGCGAGAGGCAGGTTGTACTCGGCCCTGGTCTCGTCGCGGCCCTTGGTCACCCCGCGGACTATCGGGGTGACGTAGTGGATGTTCCCAGAATCCGTGCCGAACCCAGGGACGAGGAGGGCGGAGACCCTCCTCTGGAGGTCGGAGTACCAGGCGCCCACCCTCGACTCTATCCTCCTTGCGAGGGGGCCGCGCGCGAAGCCCAGCTGGAGCTCGTCGGATATCATCGCGTGCCTCATCCCCCTGTTGACGGCGATGGAGACGCTGGCGAACTCCTCGTCCCCGACGATGAGGTCGGGGGAGAGGGCGGATACCAGGGCGGCCATCCTCCTGTAGGTCCCGCGGTATCCTCTCCAGTACCTGAGGTACCAGAGAGAGGCCATCTTCATCTCCCCGCCCGACTCCGAGGGGACGGGCTCGCGGACGATGTCGTGGACCTTGAAGCCGTACGAGCGGAGGAAGGCGACGGCGGGGCCGCCGGTCGCGAACTGTGGCTCGAGGGACATCTCCTTGAGCTTCAGGCCGACGGCGGCGGCCCGCGAGGCGTGCCCCAGGCCTATCGGGCTGACGCCGTAGAGGATCGTCATCCCCGGAGGCCGTCACTCGAGGTAGAAGGAGGGCTTGAAGGGGAGGGCGTCCTTGGCCTTGTTGGCGGGGTCCTCGGTCTTGGGGTCGCCGGCCTTGAAGACCCGGACCTGTATCCCGACCTCGTCGGAGAGGAAGGCGACGCCCCTGCTCAGGACGGCGAACTCGTCGAGCCCTCCGAGCGACGCCAGCCTGTCGACCAGCTCCTGCCCGAGCTCGTACCTCAGCTTCATCACCCTGTCAGGCTTTATCCCGGATGAGGCGTACTTCCTGATGACCTCGCCCCTGTCGGCCCCCGCCTTCTCGCTCTTGGCGAGGTCGAAGAAATAGTCGGAGGCGGTCTTGGACGAGACATAGATGGTCAGGCGGGCCTTCTTCTCCTTGATTATCTTGAGGAGGTTCCTCGCGTCCTCGATGACCTTCGTCACGAGGAGCTCCGAGACCTCGGCCTCCTCGTCGTGGGGGAAGTCGACGACCGACGGCCAGTCAGCAGTCGTGATCAGACCCTTGTTCCCCATCCTGCTGTTGACCTCCTCGGCGGCGAAGGGGATGAAGGGAGCGACGAGGCGTATCCACGTCTCGAAGACGAGCCTGAGGGTCTGGTAGCGGGGCTTCTCAGACCGCCTGAGGTACCAGCGGACGTCGTTCCAGACGTCGAGGAGGGCGACCGAGAGGGCCTTTCTCAGCTTCATCTCCTCGAGAGACTTCGTTGCGACATCTATCCTGCCGTGGACGACGGAGAGGAGCCATCGGTCGGAGAGCTCGGGCTTCCGCTCTGTCGCCCCGGCTAGCGCCTTCTCGATGAACGGGTACAGAGAGTCGACCTTGTTACTGATGTCCTCGGCGTTCTTTGCCTTCCAGTCGGCGTCGTCCATCCCGTCGGCCGCCAGAGCGAGGGTCGCACGGAGGCCGTCGGCCCCGTACTGGTCGAGGGCGTGCCTCCAGGTGATGAAGACGTTCCGTGACTTGCTCATCTTCTGACCCTCGATCTGTATCATCCCGTTGACGCTGAAGCCCCGAGGCCAATGCTTCTGCTCGAAGAGGGCGACGTGGTGGAAGGCGAAGAAGGTCAGGTGGTTGGGGATGAGCTCCTTGGCGGAGTTCCTCAGGTCGACGGGGTACCAGTAGAGGAAGGAGTTCCGCATCGCCTTGAGGTGTTTGGCCTCTATGCCCGAGAGCTTCGAGACGTGGGCCTCCGAGCCCTTGCCGAGCAGGACGTAGTCGAAGACCTCGGGGAGGAGCTGCCCGAACTTCACCGTCTCGTTGTTGACCAGCTGCGAGATGGTGTAGAAGGCCATGTAGATTGTCGAGTCGGAGAGGGTCTCGACGATCCAGCCCTTGTCCCAGGGGAGCTTGGTCCCCATCCCCGACTGGCGGGCGCATGGCCAGTTCCTCAGCCAGTCGATGGTCGAGAAGTACCAGTCGAGGGACTGCTCGGGGTAGACGCTGGCCGCCTTGATCAGGCCCTTCGTCCTCTCCTTCCAGTCGGGGTCGGAGTAGTTGAGGAACCATTGGTTCTCGAGTATCTTGACGTAGCACCTCGTCCCGCACTTGCAGACCACCCTCTGGGGCAGCTCGTGCATCACCGAGAGGGCTCCCTTCTGCTTGAGGTCCCCGATCAGCCTGTCCTTGGCCTCGCTGACCTTGAGCCCCTTGTAGGGGCCGGTGTTCTCCTTCATCAGGCCGCGATGGAACTCGGCCTTGTAGAGCTCGGCCGTGGCGTCCTCGAGCTTGGGGTCGTTGGAGTCCCGTATCCCCCTCTTCTTGACCTCGTCCTCGGCCGGGACGGCGGAGTAGCCCTGGACCGTGATGAGCGGGATGGGTTTGAGGGCCTTCGCTAGCTTCACGATTGCGGGAGTGGCCTTGACCCTCCCCTCCTGGACGTCGACCAGGCCCTGGTAGTCGTAGGGAGCGTGGGCCGGGACGCTCATCACCACGCCGGTGACCAGCTCGGTGTCGACAAGGGTCGCCGGGAGGACGGGGACGCTCTTCCCCGTGACCTGGGCCTTCGCCGTCATCCCGACGAGCTTCGAGCCATCTAGCTCGTCGTCGACCTTGACCTTGTGGAGCTGCTCTGAGAGGCGCGTGGCGGCCGACCTGCTGACTATCCACGTCTCCCCGTCCACGTCTGCCTCGACGTACTTGCCGGCGGGGTTGACCCATATGTTGGTCACCCCGTATATCGTCTCGGGGCGGAGGGTCCCGCAGACCAGGAACTTCTTCTTGATGGTGGGCTGGTCCTCCGCTCCCGGTTCCTCCACCTCGAACTTCAGGAGGTTGAACTCCTCCGGGGCGACGCCCTCGCCCTCCATCCTGTCGTGGTCCCCCGTGGGGCTGAGGTCGTGGCTGCACCAGACCACGGGGTGGGTGCCCTGGACGACGTAGCCCAGTTCGCGGAGCCTGAGGTACTGCCATTCGATGAACTTCTTGAACCCGGGGTCGACCGTCCTGAACTCCCTCCTCCAGTCGATCGAGAAGCCTGTGTCCTTGACCGCCTCCCTGCTCACCCTGGTGTAGTAGGAGGCTAGGTACTCGGGGTCGACGAACCGCTCGACCTCCTTCTCGGGGACGCCGTCTATCTCGAGGAAGGCCTTCCTCACGCCCTCGTCCCCCTGGGAGAGGCGGTAGCTCATCCCCGGGATGCTCTCGCCTGTCCAGTGCCACGCCCAGGGGAAGAGGACGTTGTAGCCCTGCATCCGCTTGAACCTCGCGTAGATGTCGACGCGGGTCGCGGTGAAGCAGTGACCGATGTGGAGGGGGCCGTTCATGTAGGGGAAGGGGAAGGTGACGAAGACCTTCTTCTTGCCCTGGACGGCCTCCGACTCGAAGACCCGCTTTTCATTCCATGCCTTGAGCCAGTGCTTCTCGTAAGACGCCAAGCCGCTCCCCTACTTCCCGAGCATCCCCGAGACGGACTTCGCTACCATCTCCTTGGCCGCGGCGCCGTCCACCGGCTTGGGGCCGCCTCCCTGAGCAAAGTCCTTGCTCCCCCCGCCCGAGCCTCCGAGGGCCTTGGACAGCTCCTTGACCAGGGCGTCGGCCGCAACCCCTGCCTCCTTCGCCTTGGGGCCGACGAAGCAGACTATCCTTGTGGAGTTACCTCGAGGAGAGATTGTTACGTCCACTAGGGAGGGCTCGGCCTTTACCAGCTTCTCCCCTAGGCTAACAATAAGTTCGTCGCTCAGGTCGCCGTCGACCGACACATAAAGCATTGCCTTGCCCCGCGGCCCTTGGAGCGCGGTGGCCGAGGAGACCAGCCTCGGGACGGAGGCCTCGATTAGCTTCTCGCCAAGGGCCTTTTCTCTCTTCTCGGCGTCCTCTAGCTCCTGCTTCATCGTTGAGATGACCTTCACCACGTTCTCCCTCTGGGTCCCAAGGACGGCGGAGGCCTGTTCCACTGTGGAGTCCATCTTCTGGACGTAGTCGACGGCCGGGTAGCCCGACACGAAGACGAGGCGCTCGACGCCGTCCTGGATCCTCTCGGTCCGCATGATCTTGATGAATCCGACCTGGCCAGTCGTGTCGGTGTGGGTGCCCCCGCAGGCCTGGATGTCCCAGTCGTTGATGTTCACTATCCTGAGGGTCCTCTGGGGGACGACCCCGCCCTGGAACAGCCTGAACCCGTACTTGGCCTCGGCCTCCTTCCTGGGTATCAGGGAGATCTTGACCGGGTAGTCCTTCATCACGACGTCGTTCGCGACGTCCTCTATCTTCCTGACCTCCTCGTCGGTGAGCTTCGCGAAGTGGGTGATGTCGAGCCGACCGTAGTCCTCCTCCTTGAAGGCCGAGTGCTGCCAGACCCAGGGGCCGAGCACCTGCCTCGAGGCCCCGTTGACTATGTGGGTGGCCGTGTGGATGCGCCGTATCTTCTGCCTCCGCCTCGAGTCGACCCGGCCCACGACCTTCGAGCCTTCCTTGGGGACGAGGCCCTCGACCTTGTGGAGTATCACGCCGCTGTCCTTCTCGATATCGACCACCTTCCTGTCCGCAATCGTCCCATGGTCGGGCTCCTGCCCTCCGCCCCTCGGGTAGAAGGCTGTCTGGTCGAGGACGACGTAGCCGCCGGGGAAGGTCTTCAGGACCTTGGCCTCGAACTCGAACAGCTCGCCGTCTTCGTAGTAGAGCGGCCTGGTCTCCGGGAGGCCGGCGATTTCGAACTCCTGGCGCTTCTCCTCGACCTTCTGGGAGACGTGCTTCGCGACGACCCTCTGGTAAAAGTCCTCGGGGACTGCGACCCTCGCGCCGCCCTCGACTAGCTGCTCGGGCGTTATCCCGTCCGAGTCGTAGAGCTTGACGAGGTCGGCGACCGTGATCTCCTTCCTCGACGCCGCGAGTGAGGCGACCGTCCTGGAGACGCGCTGGACTGTGGCGGAGTAGCGGGCCGACTCGACGGCGAGGACCTTCGAGACGTCGTCGCGATGCTCCTTGAGCTCGGGGTACATCTTCTGGAGCTGGTCGATGTGCCAGTTGACCACGTCGACAATCTGGAACTTGAACCCGTGATAGTCGATGAAGGACTGGGCCCTCCTGAAGAGGACGCGGAGGTTGTACCCGCCGCCCACGTTGGACGGGGGAAGGCCGTCGGTGACCGCGAACAGCAGGGTCCGGGCGTGGTCGGCCACCGCGTACATCGCCTGCATCGGGCCGAGCGCCTTTGCCAGGAAGTCGGCGTCTACCCCGAGGCTCTTGGCGATGACCTTCCTGGCGTCCGAGAGAGTCGGGTACTCGTCGAGGTTCATCGCGCCGGCGAGCTTGGAGTACCTCTCGAAGAGCTTCTTGTCGTATTCTACCTTCGACCTCTCTGTCATCTGGGCGAGGACGGGCGCGAAGCACGTGTCGTAGTAGGTCGGGGTCCCGGTCGTGATCCACGAGAGGCGCTCGAGGCCCGCTCCCATGTCGACCACCTTCTCGGGCAAATCGCGGTAGCTGGCCGGGTCGCCCTCGAACGCCGTGAAGACGGCGTTCCCTGCCTCAAGGCCTCTCACGAAGTACTCGAGCGAGTAGCCGAAGGCCCCGGCCCCCACCCAGACGCTCTCGATGAACGAGACCTCCTGCTCGGGGATCCCGAACTCCTTGGTGAGGAGTTCGAAGTCGAGGTCGATGCACCTGTCCTTCCAGTAGCCATCCTTGTTTGCGATCGCCGTCTGGCCTATCATGCAGAAGGAGGTGCCGTGCTTCCCGCTCACCCCGACGCTGGGGACGTCGTTGAACCTGAGGCACATCTGCGGCACCACCAGGGGGTTGGTGGGGAGCTCGAACACGACCTTGCCGTTCTCGATCCGCTGGAAGTCGACGATCGAGGCCACCGTGAAGAAGAGGTCGGGCCTCCACCTGGCGACCACGGGGTACCTGGGGATGCTCGCGTGGCCGTTCTTGACGAAGAACCTCTCGACCACGTCCCACGCCTGGGTATAGTCCAGCCTCTTCTTGGTCGGCGCGTCGCCGATGAACGCGTAGGGCGAGCAGGTCGAGTCGTCGCAGAGCTTCCGGTCGGGCTTGAGGGTCCAGAAGTGCTTGCCGCAGTTGGGGCATGTCTTCCTGATGAAGCCCTTCCGCCGGAAGAGGTCGACCGTATAGTACTTCTCATAGTCCCCTGAGAACCTCTCTTGGAGTATCTCCTTGGGGCTCGGCAAGCGTTTCTGCCCCGCTACCTCTGTCCGAAGGTAATAAACGAATTTTGGCCCCCGCGACCGGGGACGGCGGGGCCCGGCGAACGCCCTCGAATTCTCGAAAGGTATAAAAGCGGTAAAGGGGCGGCGGGCCTGCGAATTAGCGATGACGGACAGTTACATGTATGCGGCTTTGGCGATTCACAAGGCGGGGAAGAAGGTCGATGAGGCGAGCCTTACCAGCGTGGTAAAGGCGGCGGGCGTCGACGTGGACCAGGTCAAGGTCAAGGCGTTGGCTTCGGCCCTGAGCGAGGTAAACATCGACGAGGCCCTGAAGAACGCGGCTTCGATGCAGATGGCGGCAGCGGCGCCTGCGGCGGCAGCCCCGGCGGCCAAGGCGGAAGAGAAGCCCAAGGTAGAGGAGAAGAAAGAGGAAGAGGCGCTAGCAGGGCTGGCATCGCTCTTCGGCTAGACTCCAAGCAAATCACCTGCACGGCAATTTCTCGATGCTAGCGTAAGCGATTCGGCGAGCCGGTTATTACCCGGCTTCGCCATTTAGGAGGCATGCTAATCGGAGTCGGTTCTGTTGCGGTCCTCGTGAACGACGCCGACAAGGCGGCGAGATGGTATCGGGACAAGCTGGGCTTCGAGATTGTGGAGAACAAGGGTCACGCAGTCTGGGTCAGGCCGAAGGGGACCACAACTCCTTTGCTTCACCTCTGCGAAAGGTGCGACGACTGGGGGGACGACAAGCCCGGCGGTCGGACCGGAATCTGGCTCGCGTCGGGGAAGGTCAGGCTGCGAAGGGACAAGAAGTCTGGCAGGATATTGCCGTCGAGCAATCCTCGGGCCGTGGAGAGGACCTACAAGGAGTTGAAACGGAAGGGCGTCGAGTTCTCTCAGGAGCTCACCAAGACATCTTGGGGGAAGATGGCAATCCTGAGGGACTTGGACGGGAACGAGTTCGAGATCTCCTAGTTGTTGTTCATGTCACAAGCGGGCTTCCGCTAGCCTCAAATCTCGGTTCATGCCCACGTTTCCGATAGCAAACTGAAGCGGACAAGGCTGGCGGCTGGGCTCGTATTGGCGCTGTTGGTCGGGGCCGGCGTGATTTACTTCGGCGACGTAGTTGGAAGCAAGACGAGCACGACTCAACCTACCTCGGCCGTTTCCTCGTCGGGGTCCACGACGACCCCAACCAGCGCCTCGCCTTGCTCGCAGGTTCCTCTGCGCCAGAGCAGCCGCAACTCGGTGCTTCCGAACGGGACGGGTTCAGCCGAGATAGACTACCCAGTGTTCGCGGTCGCGCCTGGGTCGACTGTGACCGTCTGCTTTAGCTACGTGAACACTTCGAACGCTTCTCTTTCCGCTTTCCCAGTTACGGCCTACAATTGGGAGAACACGCCCATTCCATCGAACCAAATCTCGATATCTGAGAACCTCTCAAACCAAAGCATCCCTCCTCACTCGAACGCGACGGCTGTCTATACGATGAAGGTCTCGGACTCGGCTGCAGGTGCGTACGACTTCGGGCCATACCTCATGTTCGGTGAGAATGACGAGTGCTACCAGAAGCTGCTGGTCACGACCAACTCGTCATCCGCAAGCTTTTCTGACTTCCCGGATCTCTTTGGCACCATCACCGAGGAACCTCCCGGCCCCTTCTGCTTCTCCACCGCACCGCAGATCTCAGCGAACCTGACCGGGTTCGGCGGCATGAGCATGCTCTATCTCAAGTACAATATGCGGTTCTCCATCCCGTTCCACGAGACGAGCAGGACGATCCAGAGCACTGTGTTGTCCCCCACCGAGCAAAACATCACCGTGAAACTGGGAATCGAGAGCTTTGGCATCCCAGTCACGGTGGAGTTCCTGACGAACCCCTTCAAGGACTACGCCTACATGGTGCAGTGGGCCAACGACCCTCAGGAGAGCCCGGTGACGGGCGACCCCTGCGACTGGAACAGCAGCAGCAACCTAAATCCCGACAACGAGCTCTCCGTCCCTCTATCCGGTGTGACGGTCAGCGCGCCCACGCTCAACCTGCAGCCCTACTCAAACGGCACATTCACCTTCTCGGTGTTGGTTGACAATCTGACGCAAGGCTACGCAGGGGGGATAGGGAGCACCAAGTATGTCATCGGCGGATACTATGCGGCGTTATTCAGCGCGTACGCTAACTGGGGGGAATCGGCCACCTACGCCGACCTGGCGCTGACTTCGTATTTTCCCGTGGGACCAATCGGCCAATCTGTCAGCGGGGCGTGCCCCGCGCCCTCCGAGTCAAACTTCACAAATCTTCCCTGGTACCTCACGGGTTTGCAGCCGTACTAAGGGCCCCCGTGTCGGCCGCTTGGGAGCGGCCTAGGCTGGCTTGTCTGAGTAGCCCTTCTCTTTGGCCTTCATCATCACCGCGGCGGCCTCCGCCTCGGCCTTCCCGAAGATCACGGGCGCACTCTCCTTCGTGACCTCTCCAGCTTCGACAGAGACGGCGAGAGCTTCTCTGTAGGCCTTTGCGATTATCTCCGGCGCCGTGTCCTTTGTTAGGTACCCGACGAACACGGCGAGCGCCCTTGCCGAGGCGTAGCCCTGCACAAGGTTCTCGCGGTACTTGTCTAGGTCGATCGCGACAGCCTCGGCCCCGTAGATTAGGCCGCCCTCGAGAGCGAGCGCTATGGCGAGGCCCGCCCTTATCGGCTTGATTCCAAGCCTAGAAAGAAGGCTGGCCAACTTGGGCGAGATGACCGCCCCGGTCTTGGCGACGACCGAGTCCTCGACGACCTGGATGCTCCCCGCCTCGATCTTGGTCTTGATACCGGCCTCCCTGAACTCGCTGAGCACCGGCCCTGCCTGTTGCCCGGTGTTGCCCGCGGGGACGACGATGTTGGAGGGGGCGATGTCCCCAGCCCTGGCCCCGAGGTTGACCCTGTTCTTCTCAAGGAGGAGGAAGAGCTTGAAGGGGTCGAGCTTTGAGAATATCAGCGCGTTCTGCCCCTCGAGGTTCTTCAGGAGCTCGTCAGCGTTCTTGATGCCCGAGCGCTTGAGCCCGATTATGGCGAGCTTGTTCTTGACGACGACTATCTCGGCCTGGCCACGGAGGACCTTGCGCACGGCCATGAGCTGGGCCGACCTGACCTTGGAGAGCTTCGTTATCGCGAGGACGGGGTAGGCCTTCGACAGCTTTGTGATCTTCTCGACGGCCGCGACCTTCTCCGGGCTGGGCTCGCTCTTATGGACCTGGACCTGCTTGCTCAACTCTCTTCGACCTTGGCCTTCGTCAGCTTGCCCATGCTCGTCTTTATCGCGACCGTCCTGATGTTCTTGTCGCCGTTGGGGAGCTTCTTCTGGACGGCCGCTATCATCGCCGCAACGTTGTCCGCGATGTCTGTGTCGGATAGCTTCCTGTCGCCCACCTTCGCGCCCACTCCTAGCGACCCTCTGCTCCTCACGCGCACCGCGGTCCTCGTCCTGTTGATCATCGCCTCTATCGGGGCGTTGGGAGGGACCGGTTGGGGGATCTTCCCCCTGGGGCCGAGGAACTGGCCGAGTATCCTGCCTATTCTTGGCATCAGCGCGGTGTCGGCTAGGAAGAAGTCATACTGCCTAGAGAGGTCTTTGGCCTCCTTCTTGTTACCGGCGTAGCTCTCTAGCTGGGCCGGCTCGATAGCGCCGTCCACTTTGGCGTTCTTCGCCCTGAGGAGGAGGTCGCCTGATCCTACGAAGCACACCGAGGCCTTGTGCGCGCCCGGGTGCGGGAGGTATACCATCTCGTTGATGTTCAGGTCGGTCTTCTTGGGGTCGACGTCCCTGAACGTCAGGAACGCCTCCACCGACTCGGGGAACTTCCTTTCCTTCGACTCTTTCCCCTTCTTGACCAACTCCGCTATCTGCTGGTTCGAAAGCAAACCGTATCCCTGGAGCCTGCACGAGCCTCTGGGTTCTTCTTAAAAGAGTTTCGTAGCGCAGGGCCGGTTTTGGGGGCCGGCCTAGGCAAGGAAGACGGGGTCCCCGACGGACGCGACGCCCATCCTCTCCACGCTGCACATCACGCCCAGGTTGCCCCCGTTCTTCTCGGTGATGGTCTTTAGGATCCTTTCATCGGCCCCGAGTCCGAGCTGGGGCAAGGTGGTGACCACGCATCTATCGTTGGGCTCCTCGACCCTCAGGACGGCGGTCCCGACCCTCAGCGACCGGCCGGTCCACCTCTCCTCCGAGCCTTGCGGGTCGGCGAGCGAGAGGACCATGTTGGGGCGGAACCGCCTCACGTCAAAGTCCCCTCCGGGGTACGACTCCTTCATTGCACGTAGGGACTGCCGGGATATCAGGTGGATTGCCCTGCCGTTCTGGGCCCTCGTGGCCAGCTTGGGGTTTGCTTCGAGCCTGACGGAGACTCCGATCGCGGCCTCGAGTGTCTGAGAGAAGTGGCGGTCGTCTGAGGAGGTCGACATGCCCTCGGACTCTATCACCACGGCGCCGTCGCGCGTGGACGCCCGGAGGTTGAGGGCGCCATTTTCAGAGTGGCGGGGGATTGAGCCGATGATCTTGCCGTCGGTGTCCCGCAGATGGTATGCCCGGTCTCCCACTACACCCTGCTCAACAATCTGGGCCGTCTTGAGGGGTTCGCCTTGCAGACCCACCACGGGGTAGCGCCAGAGCTGATCGACGACGCCCGAGCGGGCCATCACTGGGGAATCGCCTGAGGGTCTATTTGTTGGCTTCGAAGGCCGCTATCGGCTTGTCCCACTTGCCGCTCTCGACCTCTTTCATGAACAGGCGGGGGTCGGTGTTCTCCACCCTTACCCCCATGCTGACGCAGCTCCCTACGACCTCCTTGACTGCCGACTTTATCGACTTGGCGTAGGAGTCGCCCATCTTTATCTTCGCTATATTCAGCACCTTGTCGAACGTCACGTTGCCGGTGAGGTCGGTGTTGGGCTTGCCGGACCCCTTCGGGACGCCCGCCTCCTTGACCACCAGGGCGGACGTGGTGGGCGTCCCCACCGAGACGGCGAACGCCTTGGTCTCTTGGTCTACCTCGATCTTGACGGGGACACGCATCCCCTTGAAGTCGGCGGTCACCTTGTTGATCTCGTTGACTATGCCCAGCACGTTGACGCCGAGTGGGCCGAGCTGGGGGCCGAGCGGAGCTCCCGCGGTCGCCTCCCCGCCCATGACCAGGACCGACACGACCTTCTTCTCTGGCAAACTCCGCTACCTTGTTCCGCCCCGCCGTTGGGCCAGAGGATTAAAGGGTTTGCTTCGTCCGCTCGGGCTCGATGTTCAGCTGGAGGTACGCGAGGCACGCCCTGACGTCCGCGCTTGCGAACCCCGGGGCGGTCTTCTCGTCCCTGAGGGGCGGAAGCCCCGGGGCGGCAATCAACCACAGCAGGATGTCGCGGTGGGCCAAGACCCGGCAAGAGTACGCTGGGAAGCCCAGGCGGACCCTTGGCTTTGGGATCTACCTCAACCCGGACGACATGTCGCAGATTTCCGCGATGATAGCTACTTCCGGGTGGCTCGACCCGCCGGTCACCTGCCTCATGATGGCCAGGCTGAGGCCGGGGATGGCCGTCATAGACGTCGGCGCGAACCTAGGATACTACAGCCTCCTCGCGGCCAAACTAGTGGGGGCGTCAGGGCGGGTCTTGTCGTTCGAGCCCGAGCCCCGCAACTTCCAATATCTGGAGAGGTCCATCCGGGCTAGCGGTCTCGGCAACGTCGAGGCGCTGAGGATGGCCGTCGCGGACGAACGGGGCACGAAGGAGCTGTTCCTTGCTCCCGATTCCGAACCAAACGCGCATACGCTCAGCGCAGACAGGGGGATGGGCTCCGTGGAGGCGCAGACGACGACCTTGGACGAGTTCTGGGGGTCGAGGGGCTCGGGGCGCCTGGACCTGCTCAAGGTGCATGTCTTCGGGGATGAGCCCGTGGTCTTGAGCGGCGGGAGGAGGGTCCTCGAGGACGAGAGGCCGATGGTCCTCACCAGGTTCGGGTCGCCGAGGTGGTCTGACTTCACCGGACTGCTCGAATGGTTGTATTCTTTGTACCGGGTCTACGAGTTCGTCGAGTCGCCCCGGCTGATCAAGCCTGTATCAATGTCTGCGCTGGCGCCAGGGACGCGGAAGGGGATATTCCTAGAGCCTAGGGAAGGCCGCTAGGTCGCTCAGGCCTTTTCGTCGGTCGGGGCGTGCTTGGCCTTCTCGACCACCTTGACGTAGGCTGCCGAAAGGGTGATCGGCATCTGGTAGGGAGTGTCCACAAGTACGAGGGTGATCTCCTGCTTGGCCTGCTCGATTCGCGTAATCTTGCCGCGCATGGTCTTGAACGGCCCTGCGACTATCTCGACGGTATCGCCGTCACCCAGCTCGGCGACCATCGACTTTGTCACGAGGAACTTTTCGATGTCCGAGAACTGCATCATGCCTGGAATCTTGCTCCTGATGTGTTTGAACCCCTGGATGCTCTCGTCAACGACCTGGGAGTTGGGGGCCTCGAAGAGGACGTAGCCCTTCCAGGTGTCGAGGGCGAGTATCGAGTAGATGGGCTTGTTCTTCTGTTTGGCCCGCTCTGCCACGAAGGTAGCGACCGTCCTTTCCTGCCCGCCAGTGGTCTTGACGGGGTAAATCGATGTCTGCCTCTGCTCTGTTGTCGCGGTCATCTCTCCCACTCTCCTAGCCGAATATCGTCGGCAGCGCCGTGGAGATCAGCTTCACGAGGAAGCCGATGATGCCTACCACGCCGAGGCCCAGGATCACCAGTTTGAGGTAGAGGAAGAACTCTTCCCTGTCGCTCTTCCTGGAGAGCTTTATCACTGAGGCCATCGACCTGATAAAGTCGCGAGTACCCAAGTTGGTTACTGGGAGCCACGGCTCCTGAGGTGTTTATATGGCTTGTTGAAGCCGTAAAGGTAACGGGTTCCGGGCCCGGGTCTGGGGCCACCCTTCCTCACGAATCATGGGCGACCTTCTGTCGCCGCTCAAAGTCGGGGAGGGAGTGGTCGGGCAACCGAGCGGCGAGCCGGCCGCCTCGGGCGAGGGGGAGCACGAGATTGCGGTGTGGAGCTCGGCCGACACTATTCCAAGGAGGAGGAAGTACTCAAGGCTCTTGCTGGTCGTCATGTAGACGTCTGCTTGGATGCACATGCAGACCACCACGCCCTTCTTGTACTGGTGGACGTACGAGGCGACGACGACCCCGGAGGCGTTGGTAAATGTGGCGACCACCGAGGTCTTGGACGTGTTCGTCAGCTCGTCCTCCTCTCCGGAGAAGTACTGTTTGAAGACCTTGTCCCCGAACTCGGCGTAAAGCGCCCTGCCCATCGCGTTTGTGGTGCTCGGCGATGCCCCGGAGTAGGTGCGGCCGTAGCAGCAGTGGGCGTGAGAGCTGCCCACCCAGTTGGTGTTGTTCTCTTCCCAGGCAGCGAAGACGTCAGGGCGGGCGGAGACACCGTCGAAATCCCAGCCGTGCCCCTTCACGAGCGTCTCCATGCCCGTAGTCGCGTTGTAGGAGATTCTCACGAGGAGGCTCCCCCCGCCTGTCATGATCAGTGTCCCGCCCTCCGCCACGAACCGCTGATAGGAGGTGTACTCGTCGACGGTGACGTACTCGGAGAACGGCATGATGACAACGTCGAATCTCGCAGACCCGTTGGAGGGATAGAACAGACCGCCGCTGGACACCTCAGGGTCGTCCAGGACGTGGAGGTTCTCACCCATGACCAGCCCGCAGTTTCTCGCGACCTGGGAGGTGAGGAACAGGTAAAGCCAGTAGCTTAACCCCCATCCGTCGTTGTAGCTCTGCGCCCTCGAGATGTTTGAGCTGAGCATCCCTATGTTGGCGGTCGTGTTGCCGGTGACATTCCCATCCAGCCGGTAGAAATCGTAGAACGAGTTGTTGCCTCCCATCGAATATGGAGTCGTCGTGAAGACAGGCTTGACGACCGCCGTCTGGACGAGCTTGGCCGCGCCGGGGATCAGCGAGTCGTCGACGTCGTTCTCGCTGAAGCAATCCCCCACCGCCGTCGTGCTGGCGGCCGAGGATGTGGAGAAGTTGGTCGCGCGAGACCTCTGGCTGGCCGTGGACGACGTTGGCGGAAGGACGCTGCTCGAGGGAGAGTCCCCTGCCGTTGCGGAGGTGGCCGAGGAGGTGGCCGTCGCCGACTCGGCATCGAGGCTTGACATGATTCCGTAGAGCGGCACCCCCATCAGGAGGCCCAGGACGAGGACCATGAGGACCGTCCTTCGGGAGGGCAACCTTGGTACTTCCGAGGGTAGTGAGATTTTAGAATATGCGCGAATCTTGGTCTGACCTCACCGTGGAGATTCGTGCGGATTCCAAGTCGGGCTTTGCCCTCCGAGGAAGGCTACCCCGACAAGCATTTTCGACGGGGGGAGAGGGCGGACTACGCGAGCCAATGACACCCCAGGGAGCGGCTTCGCCGACGTTCGTCCTAGTGGCGTCTTCGAAGAACCCGGCCTCGAGGACGATAGCCTCGGCCCTCCTGCGCGAGCACGGCTTCAAGTCAACAGGTGTGAGGTTCCAGTCGACCGACCTCTACCAGAGCGGCTCGGTCATCCTCGCCACGATCGATACAGAGATAATCTACCCGCCCGACCTCGACGCCTACTTCAGGCCGCAGGCGTACGTCTTCCTCTCCACCCACAGGGCCGAATCGGGTATCCCCTCACTGACGGTGCACACCACGGGGAACTTCACCGACAAGGAGGTGCTTGGCGGGAGGCCGAGGGAGGTGGGGGTGATCGACCCCGACCTCCAGAAGAACTACCTGATCGCGCTGAACGAGCGGAGGTCGCAGCTCGAAGGTTACGAAATAACCATCGAGGCGACGCACCACGGCCCGACCTCGCTCCACAGGCCCGTCCTGTTCGTCGAGCTCGGATCTACCGAGAGGCAGTGGGGCGACGAGCAAGCCGGCGGCGTCATCGCGGACGCCCTCATGGCGTCCCTGGCCTCGGGGAAGAGGTGGGATAGGGTGGCGCTAGCGTTCGGCGGGACCCACTACCCCCAGAAGTTCAACCAGGTCCTCCTCGAGGGAGACTGTGCGCTGTCTGCGGTAGTGGCCAAGCACTCCTTGGAGTGGATCGACGGCGAGATGTTCGGACAGCTCATTCAGAGGACGTCGAGGTTCCCCAGTCAGGTCATGGTGGACTGGAAGGGTGCAGGCCCCCACAAGGAAAAGATAATATTGCTCTCCAAGCAGTTCGCCCTGGAAGTGGTTCGTGTATGAAGCCTCTCAGTTTCAACCAGTCTGTGTACGCTATGGCCGCACTCGTCCCCATGGGGAAGGTGACCACCTACGGGGCGATCGCGAAGGCGATAGGATCCCCAAGGGCGGCCCGTGCGGTCGGGAACGCCCTCGGCGCCAACACGAACCCGATCGTCGTTCCCTGCCACCGAGTCGTGAGGGCTGACGGGGGACTCGGCGGGTACTCGGGCGGCGACGGGCCCGCGACCAAGGCAAAGCTCCTCGGCCGCGAGGGAGTCAGGGTCTCTGCCGGCAGGGTAAGCCTCGACCAGTACCTCTTCACAGACTTCTAGCGGGATTCTCTAGTTCACGAGCGAGTCGGCGAACGACTTGGCATCGAACCGCTCCAGGTCATCGTAGCCCTGCCCCACGCCGACGAAGAGGATCGGCCTCTTGGTCGTGAAGGCTATCGACAGGGCGGCGCCGCCCTTGCTGTCCGCGTCGACCTTGGTGAGGATGGCGCCGTCGAATCCGGTGTACTTGCTGAAGAGCTCGGCCTGCGAGACCGCGTCGTTCCCCGCGAGCGAGTCTCCGATGAATATCTTCAGGTCGGGGCCGAGGACACGGACTATCTTGGACATCTCCTCCATCAGGTTCTGGTTGGTCTGCATCCTGCCCGCCGAGTCGATCAGCACGACGTCGACGTGGTGGGACTTCGCGTAGAGGACGCCGTCCCTGGCGACGGCGGCGGGGTCGGCCCCGTACCTCTGGGCGACCACCTTCGCGGAGATGCGCTCGGCGTGCTCGGAGACTTGCTCGATGGCGCCAGCCCTATGGGTGTCGCCTGCGGCGATCACGACTGAAAACCCGCTCTTTTTCAGGTAGTTTGCAAACTTTGCCACCGTGGTCGTCTTCCCCGTCCCGTTTATCCCCAGGAAGAGTATCTTGAGGGGCTCACCCCTCTCCTTGCTCTGCCTGACCCTCTGGAGCACGTCGATGTCACCCGCCTGGGTGAAGATCGAGAGCACCTCGCCTCTGAGCCTCTCCTTCACGTAGTCCTGGACGTCCTTGGAGCGCTCGAGGGAGAGGCCGAGGAGCTGCTTCTTGAGGTCCTCGCTCACCTTGTCCACCACGTTCTGGGCGACGTCGCTCTCCATTAGCGCCAGCTGGAACTCGAAGAGGGAGTCGTCAAGGTCCTTCTCGGAGAGCTTCTTCTCAGAGACGGCCTTTGCGAGCGATGAGAATGCCCC